>CBDUZW010000022.1:0-62167 GCA_965371805.1 uncultured bacterium
GTTAGTAGTAAAAGTAATTACCGAAGGACTGGTAAAAGTACTTGACTTTTACAGTATGATAAAAAGTATAAGAAATTTAGTAATATTTATGCTCCAACAATTTATGGAGTAGGGCAAAACGGGAATATTTATTTTGTTCTTCCAGGAGTACCAAAAGAAAAAGAATACTTAAAACAATTTTTGGAGAATTTTTATTACAAAAGTTTTCCTTTATTAGAAATGGGGGGCCCTTTAGCAAATGAGTAAAAAAAGTTTATTCTTAATTTTGTTTATTTTTAATACTTAATTTACTATTTTATATTTACAACTGATTAATAGTTTCTTTAATAACAATATTATTAATTTATAAGGGATATAATAAGAAAAATGATTGATGACATTAAATATGCTGAGCTATTAAGAGAACGTGTTTTTAATAAAGAAAACAAAAAGTTACTTGTTTCAAGAATTTCTTCTTCAAAACAATCAAAAGATTTATCAGTACCACCGAATTGCAATGGATTTGTAAAACTTATGTGCCAGTCAAAAAAAGGAAAAATGAATCAAAATTTTTAGAATTTTCAAAATAATGTTTTAAAATATGTTTTTCTGAAAAATTAGTTAAATTACTATAATATAATGCTTTTTGTAGTAATAATTCAAGTTTTCTTTATTTTTAAATAGAATTCTAATATATAAATTTCATACTTGATATTTTAGTGCCATATATGAAGGCTATATTGGTTTTAATCTCCTAGTTGAATAAAGTTTGCTATCCTCTCCATCTATGATTATCCTTGGTTTTCTATATTTTCTCTCTAATTCAAATTGAATGTTTTCTATAAATTGATATGATCCGGTTGCAATTCCCTCGGATAAATTCCTGAATCTATATTTTAATTTATCCCCTATCTTTAGTTTCCCTTTCAGATTTATTGCATCTTTGTATATATCTATATGAATACAAGCTTTATTTTCAACCTCTGCACAACCTGATTTATATAAAAACACCCTATATGTAGAAAAAGAGACTTCTTTTTGTTTATATTCAGGTGTCTGTTTTATCCATCCAGTTCTTTCATCTACTTCTGTTATTACTTTTCTCTCAGTGATCAATATTTTTTTAAGTAATTTATTTGCTTTTTTTGGATTTCTTACTCTTAATCCAACACTGCTCCACCTATAATCTTCAGGCCTTTTTACTATTCCTGCTCTGACTGAATTCAAATCAATATATGCGCTGCAAATAAGTTCAGGGTCTCCTTTCTCCATTATAATACCTTTAAATCTATCACTCCATAGGTACCCTTGTCTCTTATATTTCCTGTTATACCATTTGCTGAAGGTTTGCTTTAGTTCTTGAACAAATCTCGATATTGAACCTAAACGGAATCTTAGTCTTTCAATACCACCATCATCATCTGGAATTATTTCTCCATTACTCTTAAACGACCCTTCCGGGAATTCTGATTGTTTACCATAAATATTCTTATATCTTGCAATAAGATCATCTTGACTGGCATTTTGAGCATCCTCTTTTAGTTCTGTTGCCAGGATATGAAAATGATTTGACATTACAGTGTATGAATGAATATCTATAAAAAAACCTTTTGCAAACCTGAACATTAGCTTAACAAAATATTCTTTTTCCGCATCCTTCAAAAGAAAACTTCCACCGGTTATCCTTGATATTAAATGATTTGAACCATGATATTGATTAACCCATCTCCTCTTTGCTCTGCCCATAACAAACTCCTTTAAAGTTAGAATTAAATTTGTTGTGTAGGTCGCTCTGAGGTAATTGGCTCCTATCTAAAATTATTATAATATAAAAAAAAATATTTTTCAACTTCTTGCCTGTCCCCTTTTATTCAGTCCCCTTTTATTCAGTATTTTATTCAGTATTCCGATAATGTTTGTCGTAGTTCAACTCATGCCTGACAAACAATGCAATTAGAATACATGCCGCAACACCAATAGCCAGACTACTAATTTTAATCCATGAATAAAGTTTGTCCCTTTTGAAACTTCTCCATGCTAATTTTAGGTTGTTTAGTATTGTACTCATTTTATCTCCTTTTTTTTAATAATCAATAATATGACTTTTTATGATTAATTGCGTCCTAAATTTAAATTTAGAAAGTATGCGCTTAATTAAGCGCATACTTTAGATTTATATATCAATGTGATGTGTAGTTAGTTTTACGCTTACCCATATTAGATATTCTCTTAATTGCTATGAAACTCAGATTAAACGATTCTAGACCCACAATAATCGTTTTTTATATAATAGAAAATCTGTCTTAGGGGAAAAAAGTGGCCTGGCACCTTTTTTATTATTATTATAGAAATGAAATAAAAGTAAGTGTCAATTGACGTTTACTTTTAAAAAATGGGTTTCATTCTTGATTTTTCTTTCTTAATATGATCAAATTTAATAGTATGAAATGGAAATTGAGAATTATATACATATATGAATTTGCTAAAGGATTATTTTTTTAAAAAAAACAAGTTTTTGATAGACCTTTTCCTGACCCTGAAATTGATACTTATGATATAAAAGGTGACATGATTCCTCCGTGGATAAAATACCCTAATATCCCAATTGGTTCGATTGGTTGGAATATGGGAATAGGTGAAGCATATATTGATGAATTTTTGAAATGGTTTTATTCCAAAGCTAAAAATGAAAGAGTTGAAATTATAAGAAAATATCCTGAACCTGAAGATTGGGATAATTTTTATGCTTGCTAAATTAGCATATAATTGTAGCGAACAGGAATAAAAATCACTCAGACCTGGAATAATAATTCTAGACCCACAATAATTGAAATCTATTTCATACGATTCTATCAGAGAGTAGGAAAGAACTTAGGTGTAATTACTGGACACGAAACACCATTTGAAAACTTCAAATGCTATTTTAAGTTAAATTTCTATTCCTTTAATCTTTTAAGAATAGCATCTGGAGGTGTTCGTGAAAATGAGAGTAATTTATCATGCTTTTTGTTGTGTTGAAACACTTTTAAGAGCAAAGCAACCATAATAAGAGCAGCCTCGTTCTCAGTGAAACCCTCTTCTTTCAATTTTTTAGCAGACTCTAAGAGGAATTCATTTATTTGTAAATCTTTTATAGCTAAACGATTGCATATTATTCCAGACCAGTATCTAAACATATTTACACCTAAGTTAGTAATCATATCATGGTTTAATCCTAGACCTTCCCTGCAAACAAAAAGTTCATAATTAGACTCTCCAAAATCACTAATTGATGGGTGTTGTTCAGACATAGGAAAACTTGTCAAAACAGCTGATTCATCACCAATTTCCCAATATTTTTCTATTATAGCTTGTTTAGACACTTTCCTTAATAGAGAATAAGCTTGTCTATATTCATTTAAAAGATACATAGCTTGACCTTTATGAAACTGTAAAGTCAAGTCCCATCGACTTTTTATAGATAAGTCAAGAGTGCCAATTACTTGTTCAATAATATATATTACATCTTGCAATATTGGAACCCAGATCAAGGGTAATTCTTTTGCTTTCTTTTCAAATGGTTTTAGGATGGTCACAAAAAAAAATCTTTCTTCCTGAGTATCCGGTGCAGGTTGATAATGAATTATTTTTCGAAATAGTAAAAAAGGTGCCAGACACGAAATTTCCTCGAAATTTCCTACATTCAAACTTTGATATAGAGGGAACAAATAGTTTTGTTAATACATCTGGAGCTATAAAATTAAGTGCTTATTATTAAAATTTATGGAGGTATGAAAATTTATGTGCCAGTTATTACGTTGAAAGTCAACATAATAACTGGCACGTTTTTTATTCTATCATTTTTGCACATTATTAAAAATGATTCAAATTAAAAATTAATAACATTAATTTTTAATATTATTAATTTTACTCTTTCACTATCAAAAACTAGTGTGATACTATCAAAAAGTATTGTTCATTATCATTAAGTATTGTAAATGACATACCCCTAAAAAAAAATTAAATTTGGCTTGACAATAAATGAACGATCGTTTATTATAGAAGTATGAGATATAAGGATGAAGAAAAAAGAGATGCCATAATCAGGGCCACTGTGAAACTTGTAAACGAAATTGGTTTTGTTTCAGCTTCTGTTTCAAAAATAGCAAAAGAGGCCAATGTTTCTCCTGCAACTATATATGTATACTATAAAAACAAAGAAGATCTATTGGTTTCCACATATATTCAGATTAAACAACAACTGAGCAAGGTTATTATAAAAGATTTTGATGCAGAAGAACCCATCAGAGATATTCTTAAGAAAATATGGCTTAACTCATTTGAATATATTAATAAATACCCTGACTATATATGGTTTACTGAACAATTCGCCAACTCCCCTTTCAGCATGCTTGTAGACAAAGAAGAGGTTGAAAAATACTTTCAACCTATAATGGAAATTTTTGCAATGGGGATCAAACAAAAAATAATTAAAGATGTACCATTTGATGTATTAACTGTATTTACTTTTTATCCGGTTATGATGCTCTCCAATCCCCGGTTATGTAAAAACTTTAATCTAAACAGGGAAAATATAGAGACAGCATTCACTTTAGCATGGGATGCTATAAAATTATAAAAAAAATTAGGACCAATGATAAATGAATATTCATTTAAGAGGTGATTATGAAAAAAAGACTGATAAAAATATCGAAAATACTCTTATTTATTATAATCTTTTTAGGAGGAACGATCATGTTCGTTGACCATAAATACTCATCTGCAGTTTACAAAAAAGAGGCAGATCTAATAAAAATAATTAAAACTTCGCCACAATACAGGAACGGAAAGTTTGAAAATGGAACACCAAAGACTGGGCCATCTACAAAAAAGGCTGCATCAACTATGTGGGATTTCTTTTTTAAGGGAGAAAATAGAACACCTGAAAAAAAACCGCCAATTAAAAAAGTTGACTTGAATATATTTAATAAAGATGCAAAAAAGCAATTAAGCTCTACCTGGTTGGGGCACTCTTCATTAATGATCAATATAGATAATTATAAAATATTAATTGATCCGGTATTTGAAAAAAAGGTATCTCCTCTAGGACCTACCAGATTTAATGGAGAGGTTCCACTGGATATTAATGATCTCCCTCAAATTGATCTGGTAATTATTTCACACAATCATTATGACCACCTGAATAAATTTTCTATTCAAAGACTAAAACAGAAGACAAGCAGATTCTTTGTACCTCTTGGAGTTGGAGCACAACTCGAACGCTGGGGAGTAAGCCGGAAAAACATTATAGAACTTGATTGGTGGGATGAATATAAGGTTGATAATAATTTAACATTAGCTGCAACACCTGCCCAGCATTTTTCAGGTCGGGGACTTTCAGATAGAAATAAAACCTTATGGTCATCATGGGTAATAAAATCATCAAACTACTCTATTTTTTTTAGTGGGGATTCCGGATATTTTCCCGGTTTTAAAAAAATAGGAGATAAATATGGTCCGTTTAATATTACCTTCATGGAGTGTGGCGCATATAATGAAAACTGGCATAGTGTACATATGTTCCCTGAAGAAACTGTAAAGGCTCATATTGATCTGAAGGGAGAAGTATTACATCCCATTCACTGGGGAACATTTAATCTTTCTCTTCACAGTTGGAATGAACCAATGGAACGATTATATAAAGCAGCGAAGCTGTCCAAAATAAAAATTTCAACTCCAGTTGCAGGTGATACAACTATATATAATGAGTATATCCCTACTTCTCAATGGTGGGAACAAAAAACTGATAATAAAGAGAAAAAAGAATACAATAAAGACAAAAAATTTAAGGAGAAAAAAAAATGAAAACACAAAAATGGGATGAAGATAACATAAAGGATCAAAAAGGAAGAATTGCTATTGTAACAGGTTCAAGTAGTGGAATTGGGTACGAAACAGCTAGAGTGCTTGCAGAAAAAAATGCTAGTGTAATTATTGCTGTTCGCAATATGGAAAAAGGAAATAGTGCTCTAAAACGCATAAAAGAAAATCAGAAGAGTGCTGATATGGAAGTAATGGAGTTGGATCTGGCTGATCTTCAATCCATTAAAAGATTTGCAGAAAATTTCAAAGCAAAATATTCAAAATTGGATCTACTTATAAATAACGCAGGAGTAATGATGCCCCCCTACTCTAAGACAAAAGATGATTTTGAATTGCAGATGGGGACAAATCACCTTGGACATTTCGCATTGACAGGGCATTTAATTGATCTGTTAAAAAACACAGATGGAGCTAGAATCGTAAATGTATCAAGTATGGCCCATAAGGGAGGAAAAATTGATTTTGAAGACCTGAACTGGGAAAAAAGAAAGTACAAATCTATGAAATCTTATGGCGATAGTAAAATTGCCAATCTCTACTTTACCCGTGAATTAGCCGATAAACTTAGAGAAGTAGATTCAAAAACAATAGTGGCTGCATCACATCCAGGCTGGACAGCAACAGATCTTCAGCGTCATGTAGGACTATTTGAATTTTTTAACGGTTTTTTTGCCCAGAAGATCCCTATGGGAGCCTTACCTACATTATATGCAGCTCTGGCAGAGGAAGTAATTAGCGGAGAATATTTTGGACCTTCAGGATTTATGGAAATAAAAGGATACCCTAAAAAAACTGAACCTAATAAATTAGCAAAGGATAAAAGCATTTCTAAAAAACTATGGGATGTTTCCGAGAAATTGACAGGAGTACAATATAGTATTTAAATTTTAGTTCTCTGCCAAAAACTATAGATAATTTACATAGTGGCTTCCGCATAAACCTCATTGCCTTTACTAAAATGTGCTCTCACATTTTGGAGCGCGCCGCCTATTTCCGATATTAGGGTGCTACCACGATTCACACACTCAGGTACGCTTAGAAATTATACCTAGATATATAAGGTGTTCTGGTTTATAAGTTTGACATAACATTGTTATTTTTTCTTAGCGTACGATTTTTTCCTTTTGTGAGGTTACCCCTATATGGGTGAGAGTGAAATTAATAACAAAATAACTTTAGAAGATTGGGAGAAAGTTATAAATCATGCAAATGCTGGCAATATATTTGAGAAAAATTTTTTTGTATGTTAAAACATATAGTTAACTATATGAAAAATCTAAAGTCAAAGAACTATTTAAAAATGAAGATTGTTTATACCTTTCTCTGTCTCATTTTACTGTGTAATATCTTGATCGGTAGCAACAACAATATTTTCAATTTAAAAGATGTTCATAAAAAAACAAACCAATATGTAATTGATATCTGGAATTCTGAGGATGGTTTGATGTCTGATACTATTTGTGCAGTTACTCAAGATATTAATCGATATATTTGGCTTGGAACTTATAATGGATTAATTCGCTTTAATGGAGCATCATTTAAAAGATTTAATTTAAACAACACAAAAATATTTAATAGCAATCGTATTGTTTCATTATGTTCAGGAAAAGATGGAATCCTATGGATAGGGACAGACTTTGAAGGTTTATTCAGTTATAAGAATGGAGAGTTTAGTAATTACAGAAAAAAAGAAGGAATAGCTGAAAAGTCTATTAAATCACTAATAGAAGATAGTCATGGGGTATTATGGATAGGTGGAAAAGAGTCCCTTTATAAATTAGATTCAGGAAAATTCATTAAGATTAACCTGGGTAAAGAAAAGCCCCAGATTCAGCAGATATTTGAAGATAATGATAAAGAAACTATATGGATCGCTTCAATGGGAAGTGGGTTGTTTTGTATTAATAACCATAAAATCAAGGTCTATAGCATTAAAAATGGATTGTCCAGTAATAATGTTACTTCTGTAACTAGAGATGCAAAAAATAACCTTTTGGTCGGAACTTATTTAAAAGGTCTAAACCATTTAAAGGGAGATAAATTTGAATTGGTCAAAATTACTCCTGATTATAAGTCTCAAGATATATACTATTTATATAGAGATAGAGCAGATAAAATCTGGATTGCAACATCTAAAGGCTTATATTGTATTAGGGAGAATGATTTTGAACTATTTTCAAAAAATAATGGACTACCGGATAATAGAATTCAGTCAATTTTTGAAGATTTCGAAGGTAATCTTTGGTTGGGAGTCTACAAAGGAGGTTTGGTTCAATTTAAAGAAGGACTTGTCAAAATTCTGAATGTTGATAAAAAACTTTCTAATGCTTTTGCCTTGTCAGTTTTTGAAGACAAAAAAAAAAATATCTGGATTGGTACTATTAGAAGTGGAATCTTTAAAATCTCTAAAAATCAATCAAAAATATATAATTATTCTTCAGGCTTATTAAAAAGCTATGCCAGATGCTTTGCACAGGATATTGATGCCAATGTTTGGATTGGTTCTTTAGAAGGCATTAGTCAATATCGGAATGGGAAAATCTACAATACTCATCCATATAAATTTAAGAATCCAAATATTGCATCAAGAGTCTTATTTGTTTCTCAAAAAACGCCGGGAGTACTATGGATAGGCTTATCTAACGCAGGTCTGTTTTATTTAAAAGAGCAGCAAATGAAAAGATATGATTTGAATCCAAATTATAATACAAGTTCCATTTACTCTATCAAGGAAGATATAGAAAATCAAGAGATTTTGTGGATATGTACTTCTAAGGGTTTAATAAAATTGAATATTTTAAATGAGAAAAAAAGGTTCTTTACTACTGATGATGGGTTGTCAGTAAATGATCTAAGGTTTTCATATATAGACAAAAAAGGCATTATCTGGATTTGCACATCAGGTGGAGGATTAAATTTTCTTAAAAATGGCAAGTTTAAATCATTCAATAGAAGACATGGGTTTATTGATGATTCTATTTGGTCAATAACTGAAGATAATTATAATAACCTTTGGATGAGTTGTGACAATGGTGTGTTTTATGTTAATAAAAATGAAATGGAATCATATGAAAAAGTTCAACATAACCGGCTAAATGTAATAAAACTTGGTCTAACTGATGGATTTAAATCTGTGGAATGTAACGGTAGTGGGAACCCTGTTTTAAATAGAACTTCAGAACAGATCTTGTTTTATCCAACCGCATCTGGAGTCGCATTAATAAATACAAAAAAAATAAGAGAGGGTTCGATTCCTCCCAAAGTGCTTATAGAAAGAATTAATTCCGGACAACAGACGTATGAGGCAAGAAAAGATCTGACCCTACCAGCTGGTACTAAAGATATCTCTATTCATTATGCTGCCTTGTCTTTTAAGAATGCAAAAAACATTCAATATCAATATAAATTAGAGGGATATAATAATAGATGGTATTCAGTTAACAATAGACGAGTTGCTTACTATACAAATTTATCTCCGGGAGAGTATACATTTAAGGTCATTGCGGCAAACGAAGATGTTGTTTTTAACAAAAATGAGGCATGTATTACTTTTTATTTGAAACCCCATTTTTATCAACATCCGTTATTTAAATTTTTTATAATGTTTATCTCTATTACTTTAGTGGGTGTAATTATATTGTCAAAAATACGGAATCAAAAGAAAAGAGAAAATTATTTAGAAGAGCAGATAAAAAACCGGACATTAGAAATTAAAGTTCAAAATGATAAAATACTGGGACAAAATATAGAGATTCAATCTAAAGCTGATCAGTTGATGCAAAATAATATGGAATTGAAAAATGCATTATCAGAAATAAAACATTTAAGTGGATTACTACCTATTTGTGCATGGTGTAAACGTATACGTGATGATGAAGGTTACTGGAATCAAATGGAAAAATATATCTCACATCGTTCCGAGGCGGAATTCAGTCATGGGATTTGTCCTGAATGCAAAAAAAAAGAATTAGCTGAGCTAAAAAAATTAAACAAATAGATTGGGTCGGAAACGGAATCTTAGGTGTAACTGCACATTCTGATGGAGAACCATAAATTTTTTATGTGATAGAGACTTTACAGAAACATAGACTGAGAAAGGCTTTTATAACTTTTTTCTAAACAGGGTGTAAATATAAGGTCTTGGATCTTTATTTGGATTTGTATAAGTAAATTCTTCACTGCTTATTAATTCAAAATGAGTTAGATTATCTTTCAAATCATCTATACCATATCTTCGTACATCCAATCCGGCACATTTTTTAGCTCCTTTTTTTGAAAATTCCGCAAACATTGCATATCCACCTTTTCTTACAGCTGAATCAACATTTTTGAAATACTGTTCAATACATAAATCATCAGTCAGAAAATGGAGGACTGCTCTATCGATCCAGACATCAATTTCTCCATCCTGCAGAGGAAGTACTGTAGATATGTCCTGACATATCCATCTAATATTTGCCTTACCACTAAAAATTTTTTTTGCTTTTGCAATTGCTTCAGAACTTAAGTCATTCAAGACCAGTTCACCTGAGGATTTTGCAAGAATCCCAATGAGTTCTGATGTTCCAACACCTGGAACAAATATTTTTGAATTTTTCAAATCTGGTATTAGATTTAAAAATTTTAGAGTTTGTGAAAAATCATTTTCATACCATCCTAATTTTGATTCATCAGTTTTTTGGAATATCTTATCCCAGTGTCCAGTTAAAGTTTCCATCTTATCCCCTCAAATAAAACCCATTTTAAAATATTCAGTCATTATATAATGCTACTGCCCTGACCGGTGAGCCGTCAGCACCTTTAAATTTTAAAGGAAATGATGAAAACGCAAATTTATCATAAGAAATATCCTTCATATTTGTTAGATTCTCTATTATAAGAATTTCTTTTTTTAAAAATATCTTGTGAATTGAGAAATCTTCAGTTTCCGCTTTATCTGCCGAAATTGTATCTAATCCAATTCCTTTTAATTCAAATCGACTCAACCATTCTGCTGCCTCAAGAGATAAAACGGGAAAACCTGAAAAGTATCTATCAATCCCCCAATATTGGCACCAGCCCGTATTTATTAGAATAAATTCAATATCTTTTATAATATCCCGAAAAGGTTTTAAGTCTTTTAGACCGATAACATGCTTTTTATTGCCAGCAAATTTTAATAAGAATGCCTTCCCATAAAAACGATCAATTGAGAGCATATCAAGAGTTTTGCCTCGATCTATAATATGAGCCGGGGCATCTATATGAGTTCCGGTATGTGAATAGAGAGTGATTTTTTTTTCTAGAAACCCCTCTTTTTCAATTGTTGTGGCATTTATCAGCAAAGGAGGTTCTGTTCCAGGATATACCGGCATATTCTGTACTATAGGATGAGTTAAATCAATGATTTTCATCAGGTCACATTATTGTTTTTTTCAGTGTTTTTTATTGCAAATTCAACTGCTTTTTCAACATGAATTACAGTTGTATCAAATAGTTTAACATTAGTATCCTTTTGTTCTACCAACATACCAATTTCAGTACAACCGAGAATTACCCCTTCTGCTCCCCTGCTAGCCAAATCTTCGATTATTCGAAAATACTCAGCTCTTGACTTATCAAAAAAATCACCCATACAAAGTTCCTTATATATAATATTATGTATAATTTCCCTATCCTTGTCATTGGGTACAAGAACTTCCAGTCCATGTTTCTGTTTTAAGCGACCCTTATAAAAGTCTTGCTCCATTGTAAATGCAGTACCTAAAAGTCCGACCTTTTTTATTCCATTGCTGATCAGTACATCTGCTGTCGCATCAGCAATATGCAGTATAGGGGTTTTTATCGCTTTTTCAATATCAGGAGCAACTTTGTGCATCGTATTTGTACAGATGAGTAAAAAATCAGCTCCAGCTGACTGAATATCAAGAGCTGCTTTGGATAGTATTTTTGCGGTACCATCCCAGTCACCCTCATGCTGCATCTTCATAATAGGATCAAAATCAACACTATAAAGCACAGTTTTTGCAGAATGTAATCCCCCAAGGGCCTTTTTTACTCCCTCGTTTATCCCACGATAATATCCAACTGTGCTTTCCCAGCTCATACCACCTAAAAGACCAATAGTTTTCATCTTACTCCTCTTTTTTATAAAATTCAGGATATAGATCTATTTTACATTTTGGACAGATTCCATGACTGAATCTTACCTCAGAGTGTTGAGATATATATTCTTCAATCTGGTTCCAATACCCCTTATCATCACGGATATTTTTACAGGATGCGCAAATAGGCAGATATCCACTCAATTTTTTCACTTCATCAAGAGCATCCTGAAGTTTTTCATTTTTTTCAATTAAGACTTTATTTTGCTTAGAGATTTCTTCTTCCTGAATCAAATTAATCTTCCTGAGTTTTTCATCATCTTCAACCAGGTTTGCTAATTTTTTTCGATAAGCATTTAAGATAAAATTTATTAATAAAATTACGATAATAGAAACTATTATGCTGAGAATGAAATTAATTATAAAAACCTTTAAAATTTGTTCTGTGTTAACTTCCTCTGTTTGCTCTACTAATAAATACCAGCATAACTCAGGAATATATCTGCTGTTTAAATGAACTTTTTTACCATTCCGGTCAAAACTTAATATACTTTTTTTTGCAGAAAGAATTTTTCCAGCTATAGAAGAGATTCCCTCCATGCTATTTATATTCTTATTGACAAGTGTTTTTTCTCTCTCCCCTGCCTGAAGTAAAACCATACCATTCTTGTCAATAAAATAGATATCTCTTTTATATTTTTGCTGGTATTCATATATTAATTTCTTTATAGTACCTACTTCTAACCCAATTCCAGCTGCACCAATAAACTCTCCATTATAATCAAAAACTTTATGGTTAACAAAGATAGTCATTGTATCCTTATTTGCCATATCCGGATCTACATTTGCTTCAAAAGCAGCATCCATTTTTTGAACCCTGAAATACCATTTATCTCTGATATCATCAGAATTAATTTTTTTTAAAATACCATTATAATGATAATAAATACGGGTTTTTTCAGATACAAAAAAACTTGTAAATGCGTTATAATTCTTATATATTTTTTTAAGATATTTCCTGATCTGCATCTCATCCTTTTCACCATCAAGAACCCAGTCAATTAGAAAAGTATTAGATGCCATTAATGAAGAGATATAGATTGGACGGATCAAATCCTGTTGAATCTCAGAATAGACATTATCACTTGTCAATGGTAGCTCAACAGTCTTAATTTTTATATTTGATGATGAGTTTGAAACATACAAACTTATAAAACTTGTAATGAAAAAACCAAAAACCAGCAGGGCTCCAATTATTATAATAAATCGTTTTTTCCGATTTGTGATTACTTTCTCTATATTTTTAATAATTATCTCCTATTAATTAAATAGATATCATTCAAACAAAAATGAAATAAAATGTCAATAAAATATAGAATATTTTTCGATGAGAAAATCAACTTCTTAGCTCTAAACATTTAAGATTAACAAATGATTTCATAAAATCTCATTAATAAATGCAATAATTTTATCAGGATCGAGAATTAATGCCTCTTTTTGAGATTTTTTTAATTTTTTAATTTTTAATTCCAGTTTTGAAGCGAGACTTCTATTGCCGATTTCCTGTTTAAATACCAGTTTCAGAGGCCCTCTTCCTTTTAAATATTTGGCAGCTCCGATTAAGGCTCTTTGATGTGTATCAAACCGCCTATCAACATCCGTTGTTATTCCGGTGTATAAGCTATTATCTCTGCAGCGTATTATATATAACCACCAGTTTTTCATATTATATTGGTGTTTTTCACCTTTATACAAAAAAAAGCCAACTGGCTCCTACAATTGCGATAATCGTCCATAAAATTGTTTTAAATGTAAATTGTTCCTTATAGAGAATACGGGATATCGGAATAAGAATCACAGGAGATAATGACATCAGAGTTGAAGCAATCCCCATATGAATATGTAGGATAGCTACTAGAGAAAGTATAACACCTATAACCGGACCAAATATTGAACCGCTGATAATCCTCAATTTAATCCCTTTTTCCTTTAATTTAGAAAAATCTTTGAAGAACTTTTGTTTGATCAATAGAAATAATGACATAGCGATAGTTGCAGCAAAAGCTCTTACTAAATTAGCTGAAATAGGATTAGTACCCTCCAACATTCCTCTCTTGGAAAAGAGTAGTCCAATGGCCTGCCCCAAAGCTCCTCCTAATCCAAAGAGAATACCCTTTAAAAGGTGTTTGCTGTTTTTTCTGTTATTGTTGTTATTATCTTTAATTACAAAGCCGATTGCAACTGTTGTTACCCCTATTGCAGATAATTGAGAAATATTAAGGGTTTCCTTCAAAAACAACCAACCCAAAAGTACACTGAATATGGGTACGGCAGTCATCATCAACATTGCCATCCTTGGGCCTATCAAGACATATGATTCGAAAAGAAGAGCGTCACCTATAAAGAAGCCAATTACGCCGGAAATTGCAAGATAGACATATCCTGTTACAGATAAGTCAGGTATAAGTTTTTGGTAAACAATAAGTTGTAATAAAGTTAAAAAAAATAGAGCGCCCCACAATCTCAAATGATTTACTGATTGAGAACCAATTTTTTTTCCAGCATCTGAAAAGAGAATAGAATTAATTGACCAGCAAACAGCAGTCAAGATAGCAGCAATTTCACCAATATACATGTTTTAAATTTCCTTTATTCTATTTCCTAAAACATATAATACCATAAAACCCATCTTGCGATTATTTTTGGAGGTAATTTAAAATATTGACAAAATATCACCTGATCTTTATAATATTTTTTTTGGAGGTTAACTCATGAGTCCAGTTCTAATCATAACTATTGTCTCTTTTTTTATTATATTTATAATAAGCATTATTTCATATAAATTGGCGAAAAGAAGAAAAAATAATCCAAAATTTAATGAAGATAAAATTAAACGGGGAGCGAAGGTTTCAGATATATATCAGGGTATAAGCTATAGTTATATATATTTTCGCGGGGGTCAAAATTCGCCTCCCTATTTTGATATTTCTATAGATTGTGAAAGTTATGGTGAATTTAAAATTAGTAAAGAGACAAAATTTGACCGTTTTTTTAAAAAAATAGGTATTGCTTCTGAGATGGAAACCCATGATCCTGATTTTGACAGTAAATATTATATTTCCTCAAATACACCTGATCTACCCAAAAATTTATTATCATCAGAAATAAGGATTATAGTTGATTCTCTAATAAGCAGGGGGTTTACAACTTTAATTCTTAAAAAAAACAAACTACATTTAAAATGGGTCCCCTACAGAACAAAATCACCTTTAGAAAAACATGAAATTGAAGAGCTTGTCAGTGAATTGGGAAAAATACAAACAAAATGCTCAAGAATATATCAGAGAGAAGTTGATCAGATAAATACAAATTGGAAAACTAAAAGATTATTTGCTTTTTTAATTCCCGGCACATTAGAAATACTTGGAGTTGTCGCTTTGATAATAGGGTTTATAAGCTATCCTCCCCTTGATAAGTTGAAGTTATTTGCTGAGACCTTAACAGTTTCAATACCTGTATTTTTTCTATATATCTGGATAGCAATAAAACTTCTAAAAGGCAGATCTTCATCCCATAGAGAACTTATAATTGTATTTTTTATATCTATAACTGCATTTCCCCTGGCTTTTGGAGGTGGAAAAGCCTTTTTAAACGGGTGGATGGACAAGTCTGAATCCATAACCCATAATGTCCAAATAATAAATAAATATATCACCAAATCAAAAGACAGTAAAAATTACTATATAAAAACCCAATCATGGAGAGAGGGTAGAATTACTGAGAAACTTTCACTATCCCGGAGCAAATATAATCTTGTCATACCAGGAAGTACAAATGTTACAGTCGTTACAAAAGAAGGAAAATTCGGCTATGAGTGGATAGAAAACTATTATCTGGAATAAAGAACAATTATATAAAACCCAAAATTTAAATTCATTTCAAAGACCCATATTTAACTTTCATATAAAAAAATGATAGAATATTTGATGTATATAAACTTTAAAAATAAAAAAACCATAATTTTGCTGCTTTCACTGTTTTTAATCATATTTTTTACTCAACCTGGATTCAGTAAAAAAAAGAGTGAAGACTATTTTGATGGACCTTATATTACATGGATTAGCTCAACTAAAATTGTCTGTGTAACAGTGGAAAGATTAAACGGGAAAAAGATAATAACAAAAAAGTTTCTTGATGTTGATGATTTTCCAAACTATAGCAAATCACTTCCAGCAGCTGAACTTGCCTACTCTCTAATTAACTCAAAAATAGAAAAAAGTGAATACAAAGCTTCAAAAATCATAGCTATTGGCGATCTTCATGGGGACTTTAAAAATTTCAAAAAATTACTTATTAATAATAAAATAGTAGACAGAGATCTAAACTGGATATCCGGTACCACTCATCTGGTTTTCCCTGGTGATACACTGGACAGGGGAGCAAAATCAACTGAATGCTTATGGCTTATCAGGAAACTTGAGGTTCAGGCAGAAAAAACAGGAGGAAAAGTTCATTTCCTAATTGGAAATCATGAATATATGGTTACTCAGGGTGATTTAAGATACGTTGCAAAAAAATATTCAAAACTTCACCGTTATCGTTATGATAAACTATTCAACATTCATACAGAATTTGGAAAATGGTTGCGGACTAAAAATGTCGTAGAAAAAATTAATGGCTATATCTTCTCTCATGCAGGAATCAGTCCAGAGCTTGCAAAAACAGGAATAAGCTTAAATAAAATAAATAACCTGTTTAGAGAACTTATTGATATTGACTTTACTTATTATGAACCAGATAAAGAGAAGGAAAAATTGTTGAATCTGGTAATGAAGAGTAAGGGACCTATCTGGTACCGCGGATATTATAAAAAAAAACCTTTTTCTCAGGAAAAATTTAATTCAATTCTGACAAGATATAAAGCTGAAAAAATAATTGTCGGTCACACTAAGCAGAAGACAATAACTCCTTATTTTAAAGGAAAACTTCTTGCAATCGATGTGATGGATTATGATAATCCCGAAAAAACAAGCGGAGAAGCACTGCTCATTGAAGACGGAAAATTTTACCGCTTGACTATTGACGGAAAAAGAGAAATATTGATATTAAGATAATTTTATTAATCGATTTATTATTAATCTAAACTATTTACTTTTCAAATATTTATAAAATTTCCTAATAACCAATTCCTGTTCTTCTGTTTCTATTGATCCGGGACGTATTTTTCTTATTTTTTTAATTGCATCTTCAGGGTCTTCACCTTTAAAAACGAAATAAGCAGCCATGAACGTCCCTGTCCTTCCCAAACCTGCATGACAGTGAACACCCACTTTTCCACGATTCAAAATTTCTTTTTCTGTCCTAAGTACAAAATCGTAAAGCTGTTTTATTGTTGGCGCATGATAATCCTTTACTGGGACATGAAATGATTTTATAGATATAGATTTTAAAATATGAAGATCAGGTGTTTTCAAAGTGAGAGAAACCAAGAGTGTGATGCCTGCTTTCTGTAAAAAATGAAGATCATTCATTTCTGACCCCGACCTGCCAGGTAATGGCATGGCGCATAACTTTCCCTCAATTACCCATGAAAGCCCTTTATATATCATTTTATTATTTTCCATTCCGGTTCTTCCCTCTATATATGAAAATGTCAGAGCCAGACTTATAAAAAGGATAAAAAAGTTTTTCAGATTGATAATATCTGCCTCCAGTCAATAAAAATTCCAAATTTATTTTACATTATTTTTTAAAATATATCTATAAAAAAGACATTTGATATGAACAGTAATCATATTTTTAATTTAATAATACAAATACTAATTGAAATATTTTTGAAAAACGATATACGGATGAATCGAATGTACAATAACAAAACAAATGGAAATAAAGATATATATCAAAGTCATATAAGGAATTTTCACAAAAGCTCTTTTTCCAATTAATCCGATCCCTGCAAACCAGATTATGGTCGTATAAGCAGGAGCCATAAAACCCGGTAGACTTTTACTCCAAAAACTTTCTGGGAAGTATATCTGAACTGCCCATGATAAAAAGTAAGCTATTATCCCAAATATATATATTCCAAATCCAATTTTCTGAATTCTTTCTTTCAATGAAAACATCATTATAGCTGGTAAAATAAAGACAATAGATTTTAGAATATTTTCTGCATATACTACTAATCTGGGAATATCGTTCCAGTGAAGACCAGAATAGCTCTTTGGTAAAGAATCAAAAAAAATCATATTCCAAAGAAAAACGGGAATAAGTAGAATAAAGCAGTTTACAAAGTATTTCTTCAGTTTCATATCAGAAAATTATAAGATAATTTCATCAAGCAATTCATTTTATCAAGGGCACACTTATCATTTAATGATATTTTGTATGTGCCCTTCATTATAGACTACCCCTTACCAGATTTAATATTTAGAGCCCTAATTCTTTTATTAAATTTGATGCTCCTGAAAATTTTTCAGTAATAAATAAGACATACCTTATATCAACACTGATAGTTCGCTGCATTTCAGGAATGACAAAATAATCCCCTGTAACACTCTCATAGGTCATATCAAAGATAATACCGGTCTGCTCCCCTTTTGCATTTAAAACAGGTGATCCTGAGTTTCCACCGGTTACATTGGTTTCATTCAGAAAACAGGTGGGAATATCTTTTGTTTCCGGATCACTATACCGGCCAAAGTCTTTTTTCATGTATAATTCCTTTAATTTTTCAGGTACATTAAATGGTGCCTTTCCAGTATTTTTTTCAATAACACCCTTTAGACTTGTTTGAAAAGTATATTTTACCGCATCCCTTGGGGAGTACCCGTTGATCTGTCCATAGGTAAATCTGATGGAAGAATTTGCATCCGGCGCCAGATTTCCATTCACCTTTTCCAGTTTTGCCGCAATATATAATTTTTTAAGATCATTCAATTCCTGTTTCAATGTTTTTCCCTGCTTCCTGATATCTTTTAAAAAAGATTCAAATTCAAAGGCAAGATTGATAATGGGATCATTCAGTTTTAATAATTGTTTTGGCGAATAAGATAATAATTTCAAGCGCTTTTCAGGATTACTCAGGATCGTTTTCGAATATGCAGCATCAACAAAACTGTCAATTCCATTCTTGTCATCTGAAAAGATCTTTTGTAATGTTTTTGTCAATCGGTACCCTTTTTTAGACTTTGCCTTTTTCAATAAATATTTAAAATATTTTTTTTCTGTATTTAACTCATAATTACGCTCAGCCAACTTGATTCTCTGACGGATATAAGGCAGATCCCGCTTCTGATATCCGGTTTCCCGCTTCTTATCAGATTTTTGATTTTCAATGGAAGTCCGGCAGATCCGATATGCCTGAGATAATAATTGTGGTCCCATATATCCGTTGACCAGACTGTTGATCAACTCATTTTCCTTGTCTTTTTTAGAATTTATCTTTATAAACGCATCAATTTTTTTTATGGCTTTCCCATATTTCTGTACTCTGTTCTTATCTTTTTGTATCCAGGCGATCAATTCCTTCTCAATATTTAATTTTTTTTCTGCCACATTTTGTTTATGAAATCCTTCAAGTTTTCCTCTTCTATTCTTCATTCCATTATTCAATCCTTTTATTATCGAAGCATACTTGATCTGGATTCCCCTATCCCCTTTTCCTGCCTTTTCAAAGAACTGTATAATATCTTTATATTGGTTTATCTTCTCTTCCATTTTTGAAAAACTTTCCATAAATTGTGAATAAGTATAATTCCTATATGTTCTTCCGGGATAACCCATGATGAAAGAAAAATCTCCTTTCTTAATACCATCAAGGGATATTTTAAATACAGCCTTAGGTTTATATGGAATATTGCCCTTATTATATGCAGTCCCAACATTGTTTTTTGATACATATGCTCTTAAATATGTAAAATCACATGTATGTCTCGGCCACATCCAGTTATCAATATCGCCACCAAAATTCCCGAGTGATCTTGGAGGGGCAAAAACAAGTCTAACATCTCTTAATCTCTTAAACTTAAAAAGGTAAAACTTATTTCCACTATACATGGATTTGACCGAACATCGCAGATCTTTTGCTTTTTTCTCTTCTCTTCTAATAATACTTTTTTTAATTTTCTCAATTTGTTTAAATTTCTTTAATGATGCTTTTTTTGAATTCAAAACTTTATTAAACTTATATGTAATATCTGAATATTCTATTAAGACATCTGCAATATATCCTTTTGCAGGAATTTCTAAGCTTTTAGACTTTGCAAGAAATCCATTTTTTATATAATCATTTTTTATATCCGATGCTCTCTGTATTGCTCCAAAAGCTACATGATGATTTGTAAGGATTAAACCTTCCTTACTGACAAATTCGCCCGTTGCACCTCCAAGATAAACCACAGCACTCATCAAGCCTGTTCCATCTTTTTTATAGAGATCATCAGGGTTCATTTTAAGTCCTTTTTTCTGCAGATTCAATCCCTTCATCTGATGCGGCATCCACATACCATCATCTGCAGTTGTAATAATACTAAGTGTAAAAATAAATAGAATAATAAATAAAAATTTGTTTTTTGTTTGCATTTTTTCTCCAAATCATCAAAATTTTAAAATTTTAAAATTAAGTTTATAAAAGTTTTTGGAATAATGCAATTAATTTGCTAAAAAAACTAATTTTTTTGTGAAGTAATAGATTAAAACATAAAAAGTATAATATACAAAAATCTTAAAGTAGGATGATTAGTACACTCCATAAGAAATAGGGATAAGGGATATTTCATTCTTCACATCAATAACCCCTGATATATCCTTTACAGTTTCTTCACAATGGAGAATCTCCTTATTTGAAACTGACGCTCCTCGAAGCGTTACAGTGCCGGAAACAGAGATAACATCAAAAAATTGTATAGAGATATTTTCTTTATAGAAAATTCGGGAAATGATTTCATGTTCAAGACATAGATCTTCTAATTGTCTCTCATCCTTATTCTTTTTTTCAATAAAAGATCTGGTAGTCATCAATCTCTTTACGATATTTACTATCATCTCTTCAGTAAATAACCTCGTGTTAAAGATCAGATCATACAATACAGGTGACTCCCAATCGGTCTGAAAGAAAAACTTATGATATCCTGCCCTGTCCTGATCATTTTTTTTAATGATCTGCTCAGCATTATAATTATCACACTTATACAACTCTTTAACTCTTATTAAACGCTGTTCCATAGGAGCAATTATTCTAAGACGTAATATTGTGGGAAGATTTTTCAATATTACCTGTCCACCTCTACCTAAAATGATACTATCTCCCTCCCCGGCAATATCCAATATGGCTTTCTTCATAAAATGAAAGTATCTGTCTTTATCCAATGCAAGATTCTCCCAGAAACTGGGCTTTTTTTCATCGAATGTATTCACATACTCCCCGGATACTCCATATTTGCTCATTAATTTTTCCAAAGATTTCTTTTCAAGAAAATTATAGCCTAATTCATCTTTGATTTTTTCAGCAATTATGGATCCCCTACTACCTAATTGTCTAGATATTGTAATAATAGCCATGACACCCTCCTCTCAATTGATATATAAAGTAATTTGATCTGAATTTCAACAAGAATCTACATAATTATTTTTTTTAAAATATCTTTAATAATAAACTTTGATAAAATTATATTAGATTAGCACAAGATAAAAAGATTATATTGATATTTAAAAATTTATCCAGATTTTTAATGATCATAATTAAGTTCCAGTAGATCCCAGAGATTCCCATATAGATCTTCAAAAACAGCCACTGTACCATAAGATTCCTCTTTTGGATCCCTGATAAATTTTATTCCCTTAGATATCATATTATTATAGTCCCGCCAGAAATCATCTGTGTTTAAAAACAAAAACACTCTACCGCCAGTTTGATTGCCAACAAAACTCTCCTGTTCAGGTTTCGAAGCTTTTGCCAGCAATAAGGAGGTCCCGGTAGACCCGGGAGGTGAAACAACAACCCAGCGTTTATCCTGTTCCGGTTGATATGTATCTTCAATTAAATTGAAATTTAATTTCTTTGTATAAAACTCAATTGCCTCGTCATAATCTCTTACAACAAGCGCAATGTGAACAATTGATTGTTTCATTTAATCTTTTCTCCTCTAAAATTTATTCCCTATCAGAATATCCCTTTTCTTTTCAAGTATTTACAAAATTCCTCAATCGAATTTTCCTGTACTTTGGTTTCAATTGAACCTGGTCTGAGTCCTCTTATTTTCTTAATTGCAATATCATGCTCATTACCTTCAAACACAAGATAAGCTGCCAGAAAAGTTCCGGTTCTACCTAATCCAGCATGACAGTGAACTCCTACCCTGCCTCCATTTAAAATTTCTTTTTCTGCTTTAATACAAAATTCATATAACTGATCCAATGCGGGTGCAAAAAAATCTTTAACAGGAAGATGAAGAGATTTAATTCCCGAACGCTCTAAAAGGACAATATCAGGGGTTGTTTCTGAAAGAGATATCAGAAGGCTGATCCACTGGTCTCTTAAAAACAATATATCATCCTTCTCTTCTCTTAAGAATCCCGGACAAGGCATTCCGCAGAGTTTTTTGTCAATAACCCAGGAGAAGCCTCCATAATCCAATTTTATATTATTCATATCAAATTTAAAATAATTATTTCCATAAATCGGTGCTCAGGTATTTTAATCCTGAATCATTTATTATTGTAGCAAAACTTTCCCATTATATTTTTTATTATTCAGTCGGAATCGGAAGCTTATGTTCCCTCAGAAATGAGAGTTTGTCCCAATAGCCTCTTTGAAATTTAATTTTATCATCAATTATATGAAAAAAACCACAGCCACGGAGTCCTAATGGATCCTTCCACTCCAGAACCCCCCATTCCCCATCTTCAAAAATATTCTCCACAATACAGGTCATGTCAGCAGCTGAAAACTCATCAGAAAACATTTGCCTTATGGACTCTTTCCCAACAACCGGTTCATTTGCAACCTGATGATTAACAGCATCTTCATGATATAACTCAGCCAATAAATCAAACTTCCCCTTATTAAATAATTCAACCCATATTTCTATCAGTTCTTTTGGTTTCATTCAGCTCCTCATATTTAATATAACAGAATAGACTTCATTTTTCAATTATTAAAAATATGACTGCTAGAGAATAGAATTTTTATATTAGGAGATTGTTTTTTGTTGAATATTTAAAGTTTATATGTATATTAATGTATGAAAGGAAAAAATATGAAAATAAGGGATTTTATTATAATTATTTCATTAATTTTCTTTCTTAATGGCTCTCTCGCTGCTAATTACAACCGTGATAAAGTAATCCAACCTGAAAAAGTTATGGACATCATTGGGGTAAAAAAGGGAATGGTAATTGGCATTTCCGGAGCTGGAAAAGGTTATTTCACTTTTAAAATGAGCAAAAGAGTCGGTCGAAGTGGGAGAATCTATGCAAATGAAATTAACAAAAACAATCTTGATTATATTAAAAGAAAATCCAGACGAAAGAACATCAATAATATATTCACAATCCTTGGAGAGGTAGAAGACCCCCTATTTCCCCATAATAAAATGGATATGGTTTTTATGTGTTATGTATTCCATGATCTGGAAAAACCTGTTGAGTTTTTGAGAAACATTAAATCCTCCTTAAAGCCAGGAGCAACATTGGTAATTCTTGATCAGGTACAGGAGAAAACCGGTAATACTCACTTCTATACAAAAAAAGAACTTATTAGAATAATCAGAGAAGCTGACTATAGAATAAAGAAGATTGAAACTTTTCTAAAAAAAGAGAATATTTATATTTGTGTGCCCAAAAATAAGTATTGATACATCAAATTCGATTTGAAATAGAGTATTAAATATCAAAACCAAGGAGGTCTCCCATTCCTCTAGTCAGTCCTTTCATGGTCGCTATTTTTTTTACAGCCATAAGTGTTCCTGCTACATATGGAGCATAACTCATTGAATCATGCCTGATTGAAATTCTTTCTCCAGGTAATCCAAAAACTGCTTCTGATGATGAGTAATATCCAGGCAAACGGATTGAATGCACTTGGCTTCCATTTATACTTGCTCCCCTGGTCTCCGGATAACCATAAACATCTTCAGTTGGGATTTTATATTCTGGCTCCCTGATTTTGCTTAAGAGATAGGCAAGTTCTCTTGTTGTTCCACTTGGTGCATCAGCCTTAGAGTCTGAGCCATAGTCAAATAATTCCCAGTGTGGTACAAACTTAGCTGTAATCTGAGAAAAATACGTCATAAGCGCTGAAGTTATTGAATAATTCCCAGCTGCAAAGACACCCACTTTTTTTTCTTTTGCAAACTCGTTAATTTTTTCATATTCAGAGTCAGAAAGACCTGATGTCCCTATAACACAATGTACTCCAAATGAGATACTGTCCATAATTGTTTGATAAACAGCTTTAGGATTCGTATAGTCAATCAGAACATCAAATGATTGATCATCATATGCACTCTTTACCGAATTATGTATAAATAAATCTGGAACTTCAAAATTTAAAATTTCCGGTAATCTTTTTCCTGCAGATGAGAAACCAATGCATGAAACAAGTTCAATTTCAGGTGTTTTAAGAATCTCCTTTATTAATTCCTGACCGACATTTCCTGTTGCTCCAGATAAACAAACTCGTAATTTCATATTTAATATCTCCCTTTTCTTATCTTTCATCCAATATCAGATCTTTTTGATCTTCAACACCAAATTCAGGTTGAAAAAGCGTATGGTTGATATGATATTTTTTTTGTAATAGGTCACTGATCTCTTCAATAATTTCAGAGACTTTGCTAAGACTCATATCTTCCTTAAAATCAATATGTGCTTCAAATTGAATCTCCTTATCATTAAGCTGCCAGAGATGAATATGATGGATATTTTTGATTGAAGGAAACTGCAAAATAGAAGATTCGATTTCAACCAGGTTCAGTCCGGATGGAGCAAACTGCATTAAAATTTTCAATGTCTTGATTAATAAACCGAAGGAGGAATATACAAGATAGATGGCTATCATAATTGACAATAAACTGTCAATCCAGAATAACTGAAAATAATGCATTGCCAGCCCGCCAATTAATACAGCAAAAGAAGAGATCATATCTGAAAACAGGTGTAAATAAGCAGATTTTATATTCATGTTATCTTTAGAATCTTTTTTCAGAAGAAGAACACTTCCTCCATTAACAAGAATACTTAATACAGCTAAGACTATGACCGGCATAGATTTAATTATAACGGGATTGTTTAAGCGGACAATTGCCTCTTTTACCAGCATCAAGGCAATGGCTATTAAACTTGCAGCATTAATTAAGGCTGCAATTATTTCTGCTCTTTTATAACCAAAGGTCTGCTCAGGAGTAAATTTTTTCCGGGTTAGTTTATCAGCAATATAACTAATGATTAAAGCGATAACGTCACTAAAATTATGTAGTGCATCTGACATCAAAGCCAGACTTCCGGAGATTAGTCCTCCTATTGCCTGTGCAATAGTAATTAAAATATTGAGGAGGATAGTAAAACCCAATTTTTTCCCTTTCAAGTTTCCATGATCATGACTATGATTATGTCCCATATATTTCTCCATTTTTAAGATTTATTCCCTTTCCAATTCTATAATAAATATAGAAAATATATTTAAAAAGAAGAATCATTTTCAGCTAAAACATTAATTACAGCATATATTATTACTGCAATTAACTTCGCACTATGTTTGTCCTGATCAAATCGTGGTGAAACCTCTGCAATATCCAGGCTAATCACCTTTTTTGATTTTAAAACTCTTTTTAGAAATATAAGTACAGTTTCAGGATTCATTCCAAATGGCTGCATTGCAGAAACTCCCGGAACAAATGCGGAATTAAAAACATCACTGCAAATCGTAAGGTAAATATGTCTATGTTTATTAATAAAACTATCAATTTCTAAAAAAATGTTTTCATAATTAGATTCTAAGAAGTCTTTTGCAAGAATATATTTAACACCCAGGGACTCTGCTTTTTTAAAAAGACTAATTGTGTTTGCATAGGTTTGAATTCCTAAACACATATAGGAAAACTTTTTTTCCTGTAACAGACACTTGTCTGCAATTTGAGAAAACATCGTCCCCGATGAACCCTCTTTATTATACGGTCTTAGATCAAAATGAGCATCAAAATTAATTATTCCAATATCTGTATTTTTCTTTGTTTTTTCTTTTAGATGATCACTGATTCCATCGAAATGACCAAGGGCTAACTCATGCCCCCCTCCCAGAACAATGGGAAATAATTTATTATCAAGTATTATTTTAATTGCGAATTTTAACTGTTCCTGAGCTTCTTCCATATTATTATCAGGACAGAAAATATCTCCAGCATCATAAATTTTCACATTATTCTCGAATGTTACCGGCAAATTTGCAAACTCTTTTCTTATATATTCAGGTCCCAGCCTTGCACCTTTCCGCCCCAGGTTTCTTCTTATTCCTTCATCGCAGCAAAAACCGATAAAACATATGTTTAAAGTAGACAATTCTACCTTTTTTGATTTTAATTCATTTAAATCAACTAGTTGAATAATCTGGTGCATTCTAAATGAATCAATATCATTGAGATCATCAACTCTTCCCGACCAGAATTTTTCCTCAGTAGCTTTATAATTTTTTAACTTCATAATTTTTTACATTTTAAATTTTCAGAATCATGATTATGTCCCATAGATTTAACACTATCTTAATTCCTTTTTTACAATATTTAAAAATCTGGTTGTTGATATATAGCGGTCGGTCAATATTTTCCCTTTATAAATAATATTAAAAACACTATATATTGATGGTGCGTTTTGTGCCTCAGCAGCAGTCTTGATTTCAATAATTTCAGGAGCCAGATTTTCCTTTTTCAATATTGGCTTTACCTCTTCAATAAACCTGGCAACCCAGGGACATTGTTTGGAATATAAAAACGTAAGTCCCTGATATTTTTTTAATTCACTTTCCCAATCATTTATTGTGGGTAGATTGCCCTCTTTAATTTTTTTTACCAATAACTGTTCTTTTCCAGATTCAGCAATTTTTTTGTATCCTTTTTTTAGAAAAATTTCTTTATTTGCCATAAATGCTTTATCACTTGATAATACTGCTACCCCCAACATATTTTTTGCATCTTTCTCAACTTCTTCGATTAAATACGTTCCAATCCCCTTTTGCTTGTGTTTATTTCCATTAATCCATAGACAGTGGATAAACATATATCCTTTTGCATTAACTGAACGCCAGCAGTATTCACCTGGAATATATTCAATAAAACCAATCGGTTTTTTTTCACCTTTTATATAGAGCAGTTTTATTTTTAATCCATATTTTAACTGTTCAATAATCCAATCTATTTTTAAATGATAAAGTTCATGTTTTGGATTTATATAACAAATTACCTGTGGATGTTTATCAATGTTTTCAGCGGTTATTTCTACAAATTTTTTTTCTAAATCCATTATTTATTTACCTCTTTTTAATAATATTTGGTAAAACTTAGCTCAATAGTCTTTCATTATCTAGCTATATAAAATTAAACCATAAAAAAGATTTTCAATAATAAAATAATATATAATTTTTACTTTATCTTAAATCACTCATTATTATTTGTATATTTTACAATTAAATCATTTCTTAGATCTAAATAGATCTTAACAACATTCTTCATGAGATTATTAGAGTACTTTGTAAGATATTTTCTCGCTGATTTTGAACTCTTTTTATATCGTTTTAATGCCTCTTTTTCTATATTTGGTAAATCTTTAAATATCTTATCTTCAAAAGGTTTTCTCGCTGATCTTATATCCTTAATTGCTTCCTGAAATTTAAGCTTTGCCAGATTATCGACAAAATCAAATGCCCAGCGTGCAGATTCTTTCTGGTATTTTTTTGGATTATAAAGATTATAACTTTTGTCTATTGATAGATTTCCAAAATAAACAGGTACATAGGGGCTGATATAAGGATTGTCCAGAACTACCCAGTAAATACCACCTATTTCATTAGGAAGCCAGCTCCGTAATTGACAGACCATACTATAATGACCGCGATGTCTTGCAACAGGTCTTCTATTTGTCAATTTTAAAAGTTTTTTCATATCTCTGCCAGGGAACGGGGTAGCTAAAGAACTTTTTTTAAATCCTCCCTTTTCATCTGAAACAAGCCATTGGGGGCCCATAGTAAGATCATAAATTGTACCTTCAAAAGTGGATCTCTGAAATTTGATAATATCATGGACAGATATCTTTTTTTCCGGAATAATTGAGAACGGATAAATTGACATAGGTTCAACAAATTGAAAATATTGATTTATACCTTTATGGGAACCTAACTTCATAGATCTATTTGGCCATTTTTTCAAATTTGGAGCAAAGGTTGAATAAAATAACCAGAACCGACTGGTTGCATATTCAACAGGAATTGGAGCATAGGCTTCCTGCCAGATAAATGGCATATTACCTGAAGGATCGAACCAGCCTCTGTCTATTGCCTCCTGTTTATAATTATTTGAAGCCATAAAGTTATTCTGATCTTTAATATTAATTTCTTTTATAGTACTCCAGTTCGGGATCATAGCTGCTCTGTCCTGAGGCAATCTCTGAGCTGCCCAGATTGCTCCCGGTTTCTTACTTTCTTTTGACCAGTTTTTCCCAACTCCGAAAACTTCCATAATCCAGATCTCTTCTGTATCTGCAATAGCAAGGGTTTCAGATCCGTCACCGGAAGAAGATAAAAAACCATACTCAGTCATTAAATTTCCGATAAGTTTTACAGCATCTTTTGCTTTTTTACACCTTTGAAGTGCAAATATCTGGGCCTGTTCAATCGTCATTATCTGGTTTGGTATGTTTTTTTTAGTTCTCATTGCTACTAACTCATCTCTCTGACCGGTAGTACTTTCAGCAATTGCAAGTTGATGTTCGTTACAATGTGAGTAAGCTGAGTGAAAATAAGAATAGGTCTTAGAAACCTGTGGAATATAGCCTATAACTTCTCCATCATCTTTCAAAGACACATTTAAATCCTGAATTCCCCAGAAAACAGGAGCCTTTGTACCTTTTTTATATTTTTTCCCATGATTCACATAAATTCTTGAATCAGGGCCGCAATCTGTATGTGAAACCATTACAGAACCATCTTTAGAAGCCTTTATACCTACGGCAATAATAGTACAACCATATAAATCAAAGCTACCGGTAAGGCTTGTAAATAGGAATAGAATTAAAGTAAAAACTAGAAAACGATTTTTCATTATATCTCCTTAAATTTCTTATAATAAATTCTACCTAATTTAACTTATGATTGCAATCATTGACATTAAATAAAAAATAGCATATAATACACCTTAAATTGTAAATATTGGTAATACATCGCTTCAAAATAACAACTAATTTTATTGTGAACATTTCATTTAATACCTCTATTTAACAAAAAAAAAACGGAGGTAGTCAAAATGGCTCAAGGTAAAGTAAAATGGTTTAATTCAGACAAAGGTTATGGTTTCATCGAAGTAGAAAATGGTGGAGATTTATTCGTCCACTTTAATGCGATTCAAGATCAGGGATTCAAATCTCTGAATGAAGGTGAAAGCGTAACATTCGATATCGGTCAAGGACCAAAAGGTGAAATGGCTGAGAATGTAGTCAGAAGCTAGATCAATCTAGTAAAATATCAGGGCTAGTCCCTTTTATATATTATTTATTTAATGTAAGCCGGTCTTTGACCGGCTTACATTAGCATCATCATTTTTGGCATCTATGCCAGTCCCACATTTTTCATAATTTTTTTCTGTTTTTAATAATTGCCGACAATTAAAAATCTATAATATTAACAATTTTCCATTTATTTTGAATCTTCAGCATATTTAAATAGTCTGTTACCTTTTGTTTATCATTAATTATTAAATTAAGCGTAACTTGAGCAGCAGTTCCAACAAGATCAATTTTTCCAACTTCTGCAAATAGTTTTTTTAATGGTGGCTTTTTAGGATCAAATTTTTTTGACCATTGGTCAAGGGTAGTGACCTGTAAATTTTTATCTCTATTAACCCCCATTAATTTTGCATCTACTATACATACCTCTCTTATAAGTTTAAAATCTCTAATTCTAAGACCTTTAATATAGAAATTTTCTACAACTCGTTTAATTTCCAACTTTTCAGATAGGATTGAAGAAATAGACTTATCCTGGGAAATCAATGGACTTATAAACATTAAAGTAAGTATAGATACAATAATCAATCTGAATAAATTAGTTTTAATCATTTTTCGCCTCTCTAAATTTATTAAGACATATTGTAGAAAATATATGGATATAATTCAATAAACTTATTTCATATTTTTAGTTTTCCAATTTTTTACAAAATCTTTCTCTTTTTTCTAGTTGGCTTTTTAAGGATTTTGTCAAATTATTGAAATGTAAAAATTTCATCTATTGTCTATCTTTATTTTTAAATATATTTGACAATGAAAATTCAGTATAGTAGGATTTGATATTGTTGAATCAGGAGAAGACAGTGATCAGAAATACTATCTTTATTGAGCATGCTTATTAACACAAAAAAATATTTATCTATTTTAATTATTTTTTTATTGTTAACAGTGTATATCAATGCCTCAAACACTCCTGATATACAAATCAATATAATTGCAGATGTCCAATCTCAGGCCCTCTCATTTCTAAAGGATAAAGATGGCTTCCTGTGGATTGGAACCTATGTCGATGGATTATATAAATTTGACTCAAAAACGCTTAAACACTATGTGACAGCATCCGGATTTATTTCCAGCAATAATATCCCGGCAATGATCGAAGATAAGGCTGGAAATTTATGGTTTGCATCTTCAGGAGGAGGATTATCCAGATTTAATAAAGATACTAATAAAATCCAACACTTTATCCTGGATAAGAAAAAGGGAATCGGCTTAAATTCAAACAATATTTACTGGTCAGGAAAGAATAATTTAATTCAGGACAGAAAGGGATATTTTTGGTTGGGTACGATTGGAGGCGGATTAAACAGGTTTGACAAAAAATCGCATAGATTTACATATTTCAAAAATGATCCAAATAACCCAAAAAGTATCATTAATAATAATATTAGAGGACTCTTTGAAGATTCCAAAAATAGATTATGGATAGGAACAGAAGGTGGTCTTACTGTTCTTGATGAACAAAGAAGTGTTATATTTAATTTCAAACATAACCCGAAAATCGCCACATCTATTTCAGGCGATATTGTTAAATCATTTCTTGAAGACAGTGAGGGCAATATATGGATAGGAACAGAAAGCCATGGATTAAATCTGTTTAATGAGGAAAAGAAAAACTTTAAGCGATTTGTCTTTGATCCAAAAAACAAAGACACTCTTGCATCAGATCATATCATTCACATGAATGAGGATAATTCAAATCAAATTTGGATTGCGCATGAATCAGCTCTGACAATATATAATATAAAGAAAAAAGAGTTTTTCAGATTTAATGGGATGAATAAAGATGTAACAATGAGTTTTTCCATTAAAAACAGTCCGAAAGTCTGGGTTCTACTTGATAGTGGAAAAATTGGAATTCATGATCCTGACATGAAAAGATTTAAACTTTACAGACCGGAAAAAGGCAATCCTGACAGCCTGTCAGCAGAGATAGTTATTTCCATTTATGAAGATAGTAAGGAACTTTTATGGATTTCTACTCTTGGGGGGTTAAATTCATATAATAGAACTACTGGAAAATTCACTCATTTTTTTCATGATCCGAGTGATCCTTCAACTATTCCTTCAACATCAAACTATTCTCCAGGAATATTTGAGGATTCAAACAAAACCTTCTGGATAGGAAGTGCTCTCCCTGCCGCACTATCAATTTTAAACAGGAATACAGGTAAAATAGACAAAACATATCGGTTTGATCCATCTGATCCCTTTAGTATACCCGATGCGCAACAGGTAAATATGATTATTGAAGACAGGGATAATTCTGACATTCTCTGGATGGGAACATTTAAGGGGCTAGTTTCATTCAATAAAAAAACTGAGAAATTTATCACTCATGGAAGAGAAAATGCATGGAACTTAATAGAGGACGATACTGGAAACATCTGGCTTTCAACCTGGGGAAAAGGAATCGCAAAATTTAATAAAAAAAGCGAAAAATTTAAATATTTCAGCCATGACCCTAATGATCCTACATCTATAAGTGACAATCTCATTGTTGCATTATTTGTCTCTTCAAAAGGTCAGTTTTGGATAGGATCTGAAAATGGGCTTAATTTATTTAACTTGAAAACGGAAAAATTTAAAAATTATAAAAGAGATGAAGGTTATCTTTTTGATGCTGTACACTCAATTGGAGAGGATAAAAATGGAAACTTATGGCTGGGAACTAATTCCGGTTTAGCATGGTTTAATCCAATCACTGAAAAATCAAGAGTTTTTACGCAGGAAGATGGAATACAGGGATCAATGTTCTATGCAAATAATGGTATTACAACTTCAAATGGAGAAATGTGGTTTGGTGGTACAAAAGGTATGAACAGTTTTTTCCCAGATCAAATAAAAATAAATAAAAATATCCCGACTATAAAACTTTCATCAATTAAGCAGGGTGGTGAAGAAATTAACCTGAATAAAGCACCTGAAAAACTTGAAGCCATAACCCTTGATTGGAATAGAAATTTCTTTGAATTTGAATTCGCTGCAATGGATTATTCAAATTCAAAAAAAAACAGCTTTGCATATATGCTAATTGGATTAGACAAAGATTGGTTTTACTCAGGTACAAAAAATTTTGGCAGATACTCAGGCTTGGCTCCAGGTAAATATAGATTGAAAATGAAGGGTTCAAATAATGATGGAGTGTGGAATAAGGAGGGTATCAGCCTCAATATAACTGTCCTTCCTCCATTCTGGAAGAGTTGGTGGTTTTATTCAATAATTATTCTTTCTATTATAGGAATAATATTTTTATCAATATTTTATATGATCAGATTAAATAGAGAGATCAAAAACAGGAAAAATGCAGAAAGTGAACTCAAGGACTCTAATAAGAATCTGGAATCAGTAAATGAAAAACTAAAGAGATTGGACAAACTTAAAGATGAGTTTATGGCAAATACATCACATGAGTTAAAAACACCGCTTACAGGCATAATTGGACTGGCAGAATCATTGATTGATGGTGTTGGTGGAGATATTCCGGACCTTGTTAAAACAAATCTTCAGATGATAGTTTCTTCAGGACAGAGACTGTCAAATCTAGTCAACGATATTCTGGATTTTTCAAAGTTAAGACATAAGGATATCAATTTGAAAATCAATGACATTGACCTTCATACTCTGGTTAATGTTGTAATTGCAATACTTAATCCAATCGTCATGTCAAAATCTGTAAAAATAATTAATCTTATTCCTGCCAATGTACCCAATATTAGAGGTGATGAGAATCGTCTTCAACAAATTCTATTTAATCTTATAGGTAATGCAATCAAATTTACCGACAAAGGATCTATAAAGATCAATACACAAAAAAAAGGAGAATTTGTTGAAGTTTCTGTAATAGATACAGGAATTGGCATTCCGGAGGATAAACAGAGTATTATCTTTGAATCATTTGAACAGGTAGATGGATCAATAGAAAGAGAATACAGTGGAACAGGCTTGGGATTAGCTGTGAGCAAAAAGCTTGTGGAGCTCCATGGAGGAAAGATAGACATAGAATCCTCACTGGAAAAAGGGTCAAGGTTCTTTTTCACACTACCAATCTCAAATAAAAAAAAAAGTGAATCTAAATCTGTAAAAGAAACCCCAAGTTTCCATTTAGTTGACCTTAAAAAAGAAGAAATTCAAGTTATAACAAATGATAAGGAACTTAATTTTCCAAAACTATCTAAGGACAAACCAAATATTCTTGTCGTAGATGATGAAACTATAAATCTGCAAGTTCTTGCTAATCACCTTTCCCTTCAGGACTATAGCGTCACACAGGTAACAAATGGAAAACGAGCATTAGAATTAATTGAAGAAATGTCCAACTCTGGAGAACAGTTTGACCTTGTCCTGCTTGATGTAATGATGCCGAGGATGTCAGGTTATGAAGTCTGCCAGAGATTAAGAGAAAAATTTCCACCGGACAAACTTCCTGTTATGATGTTGACAGCAAAAAGCAGAGCGGAGGATCTAGCAGCAGGATTTGAGGCTGGAGCTAATGACTACTTGACTAAACCATTTAATAAGTTGGAATTATTAGCCCGTATTAAAAATCAAAAAAACCTGAAACATCTAATTGATGAAAGTAAATTAAACCAGAATGCATTATTACAAAGTGAGCAGAAATATAGAGATTTATTTAATCGTTTACCTGACGTTTACTATAGGACAGATAATGATGGAAATCTTCTGCTTATTTCACCATCATTTGAAAAATTATTTGGTTATAGTTCAGAAGAAGCCTTAAAGTTAAATGTAGCAAGGGATCTATATTTTTATCCGGAAATCAGATCAGAATTGACAAAAAAAGTCATGGAACATGGAATCGTTGATGGCTTTGAAATTCAACTTAAGAAAAAAGACGGTAAAGTACTCTGGGTCAGTACAACAATGTACACCTATAAAAACGAGAATGGTCTTCAAATGGGAATTGAAGGTATTTTTAGAGATATTTCCGTACAGAAACAAGCTGAAGAAATGAGAGACCGCCTGATAACAGTTATTCACCAGGCAGCTGAATTTATAATGATAACAGATACAAAAGGAAATCTGGAATATGTAAATCAAGCTTTTGTTGATGGAACAGGGTATGATGAAAATGAAGTTATTGGAAAAAACCCAAGACTATTAAAAAGTGGAAAACACAGCAATGAGTTCTACAAAGATTTATGGGTAACCATATCCAGTGGGAAAGTTTGGAAAGGTAGAATTACAAATAAGAAAAAAGATGGCACTCTATTTGAAGAGGAAGCAACAATAACTCCGATAAGAAATTTTGATGGAGAGATAATCAACTATGTTGGTATGAAAAGAGATGTCACAAAAGAGACCCGACTGGAATTTCAATTATTGCAATCTCAAAAAATGGAATCTATTGGCACATTAGCAGGCGGAATTGCACACGATTTTAATAACATACTTTCAGCAGTAATCGGATATACTGAAATCAGCCTTCTGAGTGTAAAAGAGGAAACCGTTCAAAACAACTTACTGAAAGTTATGGAAGCCTCAAATAGAGCGAAGGAGCTTGTAAAACAAATCCTTACGTTTAGCAGAAAAACAACAATCGAACCAAAATCGGTTAAATTAAGAAACGTGCTTAATGAAGTTAAAGAATTAATCCGGGCAACTATCCCTAGTTCAATTGAGATTAATTCAGATATTGTTTCAAATGCAACAATTATGGCTGACCCGACACAAATACACCAGGTAATAATGAATCTTTGTACGAATGCAGCATATGCGATGAGAGATTCTGGAGGTACCTTATCATTAAGTCTAATGGATATTGATCAAAGGGACTCATATATAAAAGATGATCCAGAACTGAAAGAGAACAAATATGTTAGATTATCTGTTTCGGATACTGGCCAGGGAATAAATCCTGATATGATTGGGAGGATTTTTGATCCTTTCTATACTACTAAAGAAAAAGGCCAGGGAACAGGTATGGGTTTATCAGTGGTACATGGAATAATAAAAAGATATAATGGCTCTATAAAAGTCGAAAGTATACCTGATAAAGGGTCTGATTTCCATATATACTTACCAGTAATAAAGGATGAGGCCCCTCTGATTATTGACCAGGATAAATCTCTCCTTACCGGTAATGAGACCATATTATTTGTTGATGATGAGGAAATCCAAACAGATATGGCTAAGAAAATACTTGAAAAAATTGGATATCAAGTTGATACTTCTACAGACAGTTTAGAGGCATTTGAAATATATAAGTCAAATCCTGAAAGATATCAAATGGTTATTACCGACATGACAATGCCCAATCTATCTGGAGCTACACTCAGTGAAAATATCCTGGCTTTATTTCCGGAACAACCCATAATTATCTGTACTGGTTATAGCGAAAAAATGTCTAAAAGTATATCAGAAAAAATAGGCATAAAAGGATTCCTCGAAAAACCTCTTGAAATAAAAATATTGAGTCAAATGATTAGAGATATTTTAGATAAATGATCTCCTCTCCATTCCTGAAATATGTTCATGATATCCGTAGTGTAGAAATTCCTGCCAGCAACTGTAAACAATCTTTATAGTATGATCATCTTTTGAGTTCAATATTGTTTTTATTGCCTTATTAATTCTGTTTTTTTCACTCATCCCACCCTCCGGTAATCTTGATTCAGTAATCTCACCAAAGTCAGATATTAAGATCCCGGCAATTAATGCTATCCAGAAATATCTCAATGCATGATCTTGATTCATCACAAATGGAAGAACAATCCTTAATGCATGGCTGGCAGTTACGCCATGTAATAGTATAAAATCCCCACTGGTTATATAAAGTTTTACTGCGAATAAAGCAATTATACTTAAATCGATCTTATATGGTTGTATCTCATCCATCTTAAAATCCGGATGTCTGGACATCTCAAATATTTTTCCTGCTATGATACCCTGATGGGGTACAAAATTCTTAAACCTATCTTTAAACTTGTTAAATATAGTGTATGCGCTGGATTTATTCGGTGATAAAATATCCCCGCTGAATTGATATTCTGAACTCCAAAAAGCTAGACTTATAGCAACCTCCTGTTCAGAATCAATTTCAAGAGCATAAGCGAGTCTGATAAGTGGATGAAAAGCAGATGCAGCAACTCCTGAGAACAGTTTATCAAGATAGGTATTTAAAACATGTTTAATCCCGTTTATCTGTAATTCATTTTTGAAAAACTCAAGATAATTAGAAAAATATTCCCTTTTTCCAAGGTGTTTTTCAAATCCAGAAAAACCATCTGTAGATATGTCCCGCATAGGCTGAAGTTTAGAACAATAAATAGATGAAAAATCTTTAATAATTGTTCCATTTCCTCCCATTCTTTCGAGTGCCGTCAGAGCCATAGGTAGATGATTGGCAAGACCTTTTCCAAAAAGAACATCATATCTCCAGCCTTTTTCTATCTCATAAGCAGCAATTTCATTTATCTTCATAATTCCTCCATCCCTCTAACCTCTCTTAGGGTATACATTACTTCTACCAAAAAATAACTATATTTTCAACATTACTATTAGTATTTATATAATATAGATCCTATTTTTAATTTTTTTTTTCTGCTATAATAAATAAAAGGAGGTTTCATGATTGAAAAAATTATACATAAATGCTTAGCTTGCAATGGGACAGAACTTGTGTTTGGATATCTTGGAGGGACTGCCAGTGTGTTTGTTCCGAGTGGAGTTTTTACTATGTATGGTTTTAAAACTAGAACCTTTGTTTGTTTGAAATGTGGACAGGTAAATCAATATGTCTCAAAATCTAAATTGGAAAAATTAAGAGAAAAATTTTTGAATCCTGATTTGTAGAAATAAATATATTCTGAATAATAATTTTATCAAGTATGATATGCATTAATTGAACATAATGGAGATTAAAAGTAATGGAGAAAGGCTTTGTACATATATATACAGGTAATGGTAAAGGAAAAACAACCGCTGCCTTTGGTTTAGCATTACGGGCGAGTGGAGCTGGTTTAAAAGTTTTTATCGCACAATTTGTCAAAGGCATGTTCTATAGTGAATTAAATGTTATTCCAAAACTGAAAAACATAAAATTAAAACAATACGGACAGGATTGTTTTATAATAAATGAACCGACAATTGAAGATATTGAAATCGCAAGAGCAGGCTTAGAAGAGATAAAAACAATATTAAAATCTGATGAATATGATCTTGTTATTCTTGATGAAGCCAATATTGCTCTCTATTATAAGCTCTTTTCAACTGAAGAATTGATCAAAGTTTTAGAAGAGAGAAACCCAAAAATAGAAGTTGTAATAACGGGAAGAAAAGCGCCTGAAAAACTAATTGAATATGCTGACCTGGTTACTGAGATGAAAGAGATAAAACATTATTATACACAGGGTATTGAAGCCAGAAAAGGAATTGAAAAGTAGATCAATTCCTGCTTTATGCTTAAGATTTTAACTCATTAATTAATAATTTCGAAAGGTCCGTTTCCCCTAGTTTATGTTCTTTAGCCAATGATAACATTTTTATATTTTCAGGTTTTAAATCAAGTAATGTAGAACAATAGGAATCGACTGATACCGGATTTACCCCTGCAATAACTTTATTAATTTTTTTTATTTTTCCAGGGCCTGCGGGTCCATTAGTCGTTAACACATCCCCTGCATCAACTATACATAATGCAGGACTAATCAATGTATTCAAATCAGCAATACATTGAGATAAAAAACCGACATCCCCATAAGAAGTTTTTGACCCTGAACCCTTATGAAAAAACTGATTGGTAGCATGAGAATTAGCACCCATCATATTTTTTAAATTACATGTAAGACCGGTTCCTGTATGGTCTTTTATAACCGGTATATTTATAAATACATCACAATCAAATATATCTTTAATAATATCAACTTTCTTTAAAGATTTCCCAGAAGGAACTTTCTTATTGATAAAATTTTCAGAGCATTTCTTTACTAAACTAATCTCTTTTTTGTATTTATCCGAAAGTTCAGTCCGGTCCCAATAATTATCTGCAGGGTCTATTATATACTGCATTTCCTTTACACCTGCTTTTAAACACATAATAATAGTTGCCAACACTACATCAGGATGTGTATAACTTCCCCGAGTCTTCCACCATGGAGGTGCGTTTATCAAAAGACCGACTCTACCATTTTTTGGAAGGAATCTCTCCATCCCTCCTAAGGCTTCGACTGCATCAACAGTATTTTTAAACCTGTCAGTCCCATTTGCAACACTTATATTGATAGACTTTTTTGCTGCTTTCGCATAAAGAGAACTCTCTCCATCTCCTGTTCCAAGAACTGCAGCGGCAGTAATAAGAGTTCCACTCTTGATAAAATCCCTTCGGTTAATATTTTTTGACATTATTCCCTCTCTTCCTGAAATTCAGGATAATTTTCTTTCAAACAATTTGGGCAAATACTATGAGTGAAAGAAGCTTCTGAATGTGCATCGATATATGCTTCCATTTGTTCCCATGAACCCTTGTCATCTCTGATTTGTTTGCAGAATGAGCATATTGGGATTATTCCGTGTAAAACTTTTATCTCATCAGTTGCCTGTTGAAGTTTATTCTTTTCATTTTCCAGTAGTTTTCTAGATTTAGCAACAAGATAAGTTGTAATAAAAGCAATTATTGAAGATAATAAAACACCTAATACTGTCAATATTATGGTAATATTCTCAAGCCTTAACTGTTTTCTCTCTGCTCGTATAAAAAAATCATCCGCTTTTTTTCTAGCATAAGAGGTTAATTCCAGCATTTTAGCTTCAAGATGCCCTTCATGATCTGCACCTTTGAATTTTGTTATATTTATAGCATCTTTTTTTTCCCCAGAATTTAGAAGTTTAACAACCTCCTCACGTATTGGCTTCCAGGAAATTAAAAGTCGTCTGGTTTGTTTTTCAAGATCTTGTCCTTCTTTTCCAATAATCTGTTCTCGAATGACATCAAGTTGTTGAACAACTATATGCTCATTTTCGGACACATGCCTCAGAGCTGTCCTAATCTCATCTGAAGTCTCAGCTAATACAACATCTTTCATACTACGATGCATTTTTGTTATATTGAGAGCAGCTAATAGTGAAGCATTTGAGACAATAAGCGGATGTTCATAAATATCTCTTGTAAAATTCCCTAATGTAAACAATCCATTTATTATTATTATTCCAAAAGAGAGAAATAGTATAATAATAAGCAGGAAACTAACCGTGAGTTTGTATTTTTTTAACATATTTAAAAAACCATTTGATGCTTTTTTACTCTTTTCTATAGACATTCTTATTGGATTATATCATATTAAAAAAAAAGAATCTAAAATATTTAAAGTCAAATTAAACCAAATTCCCTTGACACTTTTTTTTTCTTTCAATATAATAACTTTATGGAATTAAAATTTATTTTTAATTATTTATGTATCTTTTGTGAAACACTTTATTTTTTAGATTACATTTTGAAATTTGACTTATAAAAATCATTCATGTTTTATGATTTTAAAAAAAAAACCAAATATATTAAATCATTTATAAAAAAAAAAATGTACATATAAATCTTCAATTGTTATATAAATGTAACTATAAATGTAAAATATGTAATTTTTGGAAGGAGAAAAAACATCTAGAATCTCCCACACTTTCTGTTAACCAGGTTAGAATAATTGCAGAAAAAATCAAACCATTAGGGCCACAGGTTATTTCAATTGGAGGTGGTGAACCGCTTTTACATAAAAATATCATAGAGATAACAAAAATCCTTGCAAAAAACAATTTTCCAGTAATGATTTGTAATGGCTGGTATATAGATAAAAATCTTGCCAGTGAACTTTTTAAAGCAGGAATGTATGAAATCAGTATCTCACTTGACTATGCATCAAAAGAAAAACATGATAAGAATAGAGGTATAAATGGAGCGTATGAAAAGGCATTAAGTGCTTTGAAAATATTACATGAGAACAGAATTTATCCTCACCAACGAGTTCATATGATATCTGTTGTTATGGATGATAATATTGAAGATATTGAAAAATTAATTCTTCTATCAAAACGTTTAGGTATAAGTTACCTTATTACATTGTACAGCGACTCAAGGGGGAGAAAGGAAAACAAATACCCAAAAAACGATATTTCTAAACATCTTTTAGGGTTAAAAAATAAATATCGGGAGTTTGTTGCTATTAAAGGGTATTTAGAACGTTTTTCAGAAGCTGCAAAAAATCATAATAGTATTCTCCCCTGCTACGCTGGAGTAAATCTGTTCAATATTGATTCAAGTGGAGATGTTACAAGATGTATAGATTGTCTTGATGTATCTGCTGGAAATATATTTAGAGATGACATAACGTTAATTGAAAAAAAACTTCATACTCAATTTGAAAATGATAAGTGTGGTGGATGTTGGACAAGCTGCAGAGGAAACATTGAGACCTTAATGTATGGGAAGAGACGCTTGCTTGATCTTTTCGACAGTCGCAAATTAACCAAATCTATTCCAATTGGTAAGTTTTATTAAAATGAGAAAAAATGAGTTTTTCAAAGAGAATTGGCAATTTTTTTTTAATATCTATATTTTTCTAAATATTTCAGGTTTTGTAGTATGGCAGACCTTAAAAACATATAAAGAAGGTAAACTCGATTTTATTGAAATCTCTTTTACTGTTCAAAATATTGTAATGCTTGCTTTTATCTTGCTTAGAAGGAAACATATTTCCATTAATAAAAATGTCTTTGAGCAGCTTATTGCTCTTTTTGCTTTTTTTTCAGGACTTCTTTTTATAGGTCAACAATCAACCGGCGGAGTTTTAGCTGGTTCAATTTCAAAATATATTATATTAGTTTCAAATATTTTAGGAATTATAACTCTTTTAAATCTGGGAAAAAGTTTTGGAATTTTAATTGCTTTAAGAAAGATTAAAACCGGTGGACTTTATAGTGTTATAAGACACCCTATGTATTTTACAGACATTTTGATCAGAATTGGATTTGTTATTAGTCATACAGGTTTATTTACGATTACAGTATTGATAATTTCTTCTTCAGCATATGTATATAGAGCATACCTTGAGGAAAAATTCTTAAAACAAGACAAAGAGTATGGAATATATATAAAAAAAGTTAAGTATAGGTTTTTACCTTATATATATTAGGAGTTTTATGAATTCATTTTTAAAATATCTATTCAATAAATATGTAAATAAAAAAAACAAATGGTACCCAATTTTAAGTGTTTATTATCTTACTTATCAATGTGATTTCAAATGTTCTTATTGCAGTGACGGGAGAAAAACCCCATATTATAAATTAAAATTTAAAGAACAATCAGGAAAAAAGGTTATTTCAATTTTAAAAGCAATTAGAAAGAATTCGAGTCATCTGGTCTTAACAGGTGGAGAACCGCTTAAACATCATGACCTCGAATATATTTTGAAAGAATTACCAAATCTAAAATTTAAAACAGTTGTTTTTACTACAAATGGATACTTAATTGAGAAATTTATCCCTCTAATTGCAAAGAGTATAACCTCTCTTGTTTTCAGTATTGACACATTAGATTGTAAAAAGGCAGATTCATTATATGGTTTAGGTCAAGGAGTTTTTTCTAAAATCAAAGCAAATATAGAAATTGCATCAAAATACAAAAACTCAAAATACCAGATTTATATATCAAGTGTTGCTACTCCTGAGAATTTAAGTGATCTATATGATGTTTACAATTTTTCAAAAATAAACAACTTTATATTTGCCGTTCAGCCTCAACTAATTGGGGTTAAAGTACATGAAGAATTGAAAGCAAATAAAAATTATATAAGATTATATAACTATATTATTGATGAGAAAAAAAAAGGTTCAAAAATATATGGTACAATTCCATACCTTGAATATATGAAAAACATAGATAGCTTTGAATGTTATCCTTTTACAATGCTTGTTGTTTCACCAGAAGGCAATGTGTTTTATCCATGCCTTGAACTTGGGAATTTTGCAGGAAATATTCTAAACAAAAATAACTTGCATAAAATAAGAGAAGAAGGAGAAAAACTTTTTGGTCCACAACCGGATTGTGATAACAGATGTCAATCTGCTTGTTCTCTAAGTTTTTTCACATTAATTAAATATCCTCTTTCAATCTCTCAGGATTTTTATCTTTCTACAAAAAGAAACATAAAAAACATATTCCTTGGAGATCTGTAATTGACAAATATTATAAATAATATTAACTTTAACATTTTTTTTATTATCTTTTTTTTGATCTTTATTATTCGTAATATTCTGGAACTCTTTTTAAAACCAAAAGATAAACACAAAAAAAAATCAGAAAAAATCGGAAAAAAAGCACTATTTTTTTTCACTTTACTATATCTTGGATCAGGAACAGCTGTATATATTTATCTGTTATTTGACAAATCTTTTAATCTCTATCTTTTCTTTGCTGGAAATACACTTTTATTATCTGCATTTTTTATTAGAATGATCGTTCTTCAAAAAATAAAAAATAGTTTTAGTATCTATATAAATAATAGCGACAAAGACATTTTAGTTACTTCAGGAATTTACAGAATAATCCGACATCCTGCATATCTATTTTACTCACTGGAAATGTCTGCATTTTTATTAATTAGATTTAATTTTTTTTCTTTTAGTGCATTTGTAGTAGACTTAATAATAACAATTATCAGGATTCGAGATGAAGAAAAGTTTCTAATAGATAGTTTTAATAATAAATATAAAAATTACCAGGAAAACACATGGAAAATGATTCCATTTGTTTATTAAAGGGATATATGCTATAAAGAATATAATAAAAAAAATTAGAATAAAGAGGTAAAAATGAGGTTCCATCTGGTTGATCGAGTTGATGAGATTTATTATGACAAATATATTCTTGGATGTAAATGTATTACTCTTGCCGACGATGTTTTTAATGAACATTTTCCGGGATATCCTATATTTCCAGGAAGTTTGATTCAGGAAGGACTCGCCCAGCTTGCCGGCTCATTCTTTGAAATTATGATGAACAAGAAAAACTGGCCTATAAAACATGCTGTTTTAACAATTGTAAAAAAGATGAAATTTAGAAAACCTGCTGAACCAGGGGATAAATTGATCTACAGAGCAGACATTGAAGTCATGAGAGAAGATTATGGAGTTGCTATTGTAAAAGCAACGCTGGATGGAGACTTAGTTGCAAATGGTGAATTAACTTTTTCCTTTTTAACTATTCCAAATAATGAAAAAATATATGAGTCAAGAAAAGAAATTTATAGTATTTGTACAAAAAATGCAAGAATAATTGAAAATGAAGATAATATTTAATTCCTATAAGATCGGTGAAGACATCCCTGTTAAAAATTATTTAAAAAAAAGAAAACTTGTAAAATATTTTAACAGAGAGATATCGTCTGCCATTGTATGCCTGGCAAACCTGCTGGATGGAAAAACTCTTGCCCCCAAAACACCTTTTTATTATGCAAAGGGGAAAGTTGAATATGAAGACTATGGACTTGAAAAAATAGTTGAAGCTTGCAAGAAAGATCAAACTTTTTCACAAACAGCTTTTGTGGAAAAGGGATTATCAAGTATCTCTCCTCTTACCCAATTTAAAGTTCTGTATAATATGCCTCTGAGTTTTATTTCGATTGAATATAAACTTACCGGTGATAATGCGGTTTTGTATTCATCTGCATATGGACTTTATATTAGAGCCTTAACATCTAAAACAAAGGACGAAATTCTGCTTGGTGCAGGAAAAGTTTATAAGAACGGTACAGTTGAAACGGGATTTGCCCTCTGTACAAAAACTGAGTTGGAAAATTATCCGGTTCCGGATTCTGAGCAAGAGGCAATTGAACTTTTCCGAGAGTGGAAAAAGGGAGCCGAAAGTGTCTAGGGTTGTAATAACCGGTGTTGGTGTTTGTTCTCCAATTGGAACAGGTATAACTGAATTTACTGATGGATTAAAAAAGGGAATAAAAGGAATTGGTTTTATAAAAAACTTTAATACAGATCTTTTTCCAGTCAAATTTGCTGCTGAAGCAAAAAAAAATAATAAAGTAATTAAGACAGGAATGAATGTTGACAGAAAAACCTTATTTATCAACTTAGCAATCAAAGAACTTTTTAAAAACTGTCCACAGTTGGAAAATTACAAAGCTGAGGATAGAATCATGAATCTTGGAACTGGAATTGATTATTTTGATCTTTATGGATATGTAAACAGTCAAAAATCAAATTCAGGTGATTGGGAAAATTTCAGATATTGTTCAATAGATGATATGAAAAAACTATCAGAAAAATATAAAATAAGGGGAGGATATAGCTCGAATGTAGCTGCCTGTGTTGCCTCCACTCAATCAATGGGATTATCTTTTCGAACTCTTAAAAAATTAAAAAACAAAACAATTATCACAGGTGGATTTGATTCAATGCTATGCCATCTCCATTATATGGGGTTTTATAAACTTGGAGCTCTTTCAGATTGGGCAGGAAAGCCTGAAGATTCATGCAGACCTTTTGACAAAGAACGCAGAGGACTAGTTTTAGGCGAGGGAGGAGTTGCTTTTCTATTGGAAAATGAAGAAAATGCCGATAAAGAGAAAATTCTTGCAGAGATCACCGGATATTCATCTAGTATGGATTCATATATGGTTACAGACCCCCACCCTGAAGGGGAATATTTGGCGGAGGCAGCAATTGAAGCTATAGAGGAGGCAGAATTAAGTCCAAAAGATATTGATTGTGTACATCTTCATGGAACAGGAACTTATAAAAACGCAATTTCAGAATCAAAGGCAATGAAAATCATATTTGGAAAAAAAGCAAAAAAAACACCTGTTTTTTCAATGAAAGGACAAATAGGACACCTGATAGGAGCATGTGGTGCAATGGAAATGCTTGGTGTTATTTATTCTTTAAAAGAACAAGTCGTTTTACCAACAATTAATTATGAAACTCCTGATCCTGAAGTAAACCTTAATGTGATAAAAAATAAACCTTTAAAGATGAAAATAAATAATATTTTAAAATTAAATGCTGCCTTCGGTGGTCAAAACACAGCATTTGTAGTGAGGAGATATGAATAATAGAATTGTAGTAACTGGAGCAAGTTCAGAAATTGGTAGAGCCATTTGCGAAAAAATTACAGATAAAAACAGTACTCTTATTGTTCAAAGTTTCAAAAACAAAGACCATTGTAATTATTTGAAAAAGTACGCCGGAAAATTTGAGCATTATAGTGTAGATTTTAATGACCCAGAGTCTTTAAATAAATTTTGTGAAAAAATCAGAGATACTGATATATTAATTAATGCAGCTGCATATATAAAAAATGAGCCACTTCCATTTCAACAGACAGAGGATATTGAAAAAATGATAAATGTAAATATAAATTCATTAATAAAAATATGCCAGACTGTAATTCCAAATATGACTGCAAAAAGAAAAGGAATAATAATTAACATTTCATCTGTAACTGCTTTGAGAGGAAACAGAGGCCAGGCAGTATATTCCGGTACAAAAGGATTTATGGAATCATTTTCAAGAGGAATTGCAGCAGAATATGGCAAAAAGGGAATAAGAGTAAACTGTGTAGCTCCCGGTCCGGTGAACAGCGGTAGTTTAAAAGAGACATTAGAGTATGCATCAAAAACTATAAAAGAGAGTATCAGTCTGCAAAGACTTGGTAAACCGGAAGATGTAGCAAATCTCGTAAAGTTTCTACTTAGTGATGAAGCTTCATTTATTACAGGAAAGACGCTATCTGTTGATGGTGGTTTTTCAAGAGGTGTTTAATGGATTTTAAGAACTATAATAATTTAAGAAACATTTGTGATTCAAGAAAGAGCAGTAGAGAATTTTCAAACAAACCGATTGAGCCTGAACTTATTGAAAAAATATTAAAAATTGCATATACGTCTCCTTATGCATCAGATAAAAAAAACTGGGAAATACTGGTTATTGATGAATCAAAAAAAATATTAAAAATTGCCGAGAAAATCGAAATCGAGATTGAAAAATTATCAAAAAAAATGAGGGATGATTTCATTGAACCTTTTATTCAATATTCAAAAAATTTTACAATATTTAAGAATGCAACATTGCTTTTAATTCCAACATTTAGAATCCAGAATTCAATATCAATAATGGTTAACGAAAACAAAGAAGACATAGCATTATGGGAAAGAGATAATCTCGTTAAATCTATTTCATGTGTGTCAATGCTTATTTTACTTGCAGTAGAAAGTCTGGGACTTGGTGCCTGCTATATGACAGGACCATTAATTATAGAGAAACATATAAAAAAAAATATTAATATTAAAAATGGAAGAACTATTGGGGCAATTATTCCAGTTGGATATATCCCTGGTAGATAAAGGAGCAGAATATGAATATAACGGAGAAGCTTAGAGAAATTTTACTACCTGTTTTAGGTCTTGAAACTATTGATGAAATTAAGCCGAGCGATTCACTGGTCAATGATCTGGATGCAGATAGTATAGATTTTGTTGAAATTATTTATTTAATAGAACAAAATTTTAAAGTTGTATTGAAAACAAGTGAAATCATTGTCGGTGGAGTTAATTCTGAAGATCTATTTATTGATGGAAGGTTAACTGAAGATGGTGCTGAATTATTAAATAATAAATTGAAAAATTCAGGATCAAAATACCAGGAAGGTCTGACAAAGGTTGAACTTTTTTCAACTATTACAGTGAGTGATTTATCACATATCGTTGAGCTTAAAATCAAAGAGGGAAAAGAAAATGCTTAAGGGTAAAACAGTATTTATATCTGGCGGAACCGGATATCTCGGACAGGGAATAGTTAGAAAATGTGCCGAATATGGAGCGGATGTAATTTTTTCATATAAAAAAAACGAAAATAAGGCAAAATTACTTTTAGAAGAAATTCCTTCTTCAAAAGCAGTTAAGATTGATCTTAGAGATGTAAAAGATATTACAGCAAAAATCCAAAATATCTATAAGGAAAACACAAAAATAGATGTCTTAATAAATAATGCCGCTATAAGTCAAATATTACCTTTATCAATGTTAGATGAAGAAGATGTGGATTTAGTTCTTGATATAAATATGAAAGGACTTATTTTTATTACAAAAGCTGTTGTCAGAGGTATGATCAGAAATAAAAATGGTGTAATTATAAACATGGGAAGTGTTGCAGGACAAAGAATTCTAGATGTTCCTCTAACATATGCAATGACAAAAGCAGCAGTATCTGGAATGACTTTTTCCCTTGCAGCAGAATTAAAAAAATTTAATATAAGAGTAAATTCAATAATTCCAGGGATGATGGAGGGAGGTGTTGCAAAAGGCGTCCCGGATGATCTCAGAGAAGACTTTATAAAACACTGTGCTTCAGGAAGGGCCGGAAAAGATCAGGATGTCGCAGAACTCACAGCATTTTTAGCATCAGACAGGTCATCATATATAAATGGTCAGAACATCACCATTGATGGCGGGATTTACTAAAATTATCATGAAAAGATCTGAAACTTATATTAAATCAACCCTTGCTTATTGTACAAAGTGCAATAAAGTTGAACAGGCGAGAATAGTTGAAAGAAACGGTAAAGTATTTATGGAAAGAATTTGTGAATCATTTGGAATTCATAAAATAAAAATAGCCGCTGATTATAAATGGTATATGGAAAAAACATCAGAAAAACCAGATTCGGAAACAATAAAAAACCCTAAAAAATTAAAACTTGGATGTCCAAATGATTGTGGAATTTGTGAATGGCACTCTACATCCCTTCATCTTCCTGTTTTTTCAATTACAAATGACTGCAATTTAAACTGTCCTAAGTGTTTTACATATAATAGACAGGATAAAAAATATTATAAAACAGTAAAGGATACAAAAAAGATTATTGAAAATATAGTTAAGACATCTAGTGGAGTTCAACTAATAAATATAACTGGAGGAGAGCCTACACTTCATCCAAATTTATTCGATATTATTGAAGCATGTAAAAACGATAAAATTGGAAGAATTACTATGAATACTAATGGATTAAAAATTGCAGAAAGTAAAATTTTTGCAAAAAAAATAAAAAAATCTGGAGTTCAGTTGGTTCTTTCTTTAGATACATTAGATCCAAAAAAAAGTGTATTAATTTATGGAAAAGATATTACAGAGGAGAAAAAAAAAGCTCTTGAGATGATTGAAGATCTTGATATTCCAACAACATTACTTCTTGTTTGTATAAAAAGCATAAATGAGGAAGATGTCGCAGAAATTGCAGAAAAATATATAAAAAAGAGTTTTATAAAAAGCATTACTATTCAGAATATGACCTTTACAGGGAAAAACGGTACTCTGTTTACTCCCAGAGAACATATAACTATTGATGAAGTTGAAAATTTGCTGACAAAAAAAGAGTGTTTTTCAAAAGATGATTTTTCCCCTTTAGCTTCTTATCATCCACTTTGTTATTCTATTGCATATTATGTTTGTATTAAAAATAAAGTAATTCCTCTAACAAGAATTTTATCAAAATATATCATAACAAAAAATTCAAAAAGCTCATATCTCTTAGAGCCTGACAAAGAATTTTCAAAAGAATTTCTTGATGGATTAAATCGTTTATGGGCATTAGGAGAGGATGAAGAAATTGTTGATATTTTAAAAAAAACAATAAAAGATCTATATCCACAGGACAGAGTAGTTGATTATAAAAAAAGAAAAGAATTTATTGAACAAATGACTAAAATGATTTATATTCACCCTCATATGGATGAGGATAATTTTGATATTGACAGAGTCTCAAGATGTGGTGACCTGGTCCCTGACGAATTGGGAAATATGATCCCTGCCTGCTCCTACAACCTTCTATATAGAAAAAAAGATCCAAGATTCTGGGAGGAGCGAAATGGATAGTTTAAATTTTAATAAAATATTGCAAATAAAAAAAAATATATTTATCTTTAAAAAAAGCGACAAAATGATTTTTTTTTTCAAAGTTGATTGTGAACTTAAAGATAGGATCAAATATATTTATAAGATAATTTTCCCGGGATTCCAGAAAATGAAATTTTATTTTAGATTTTTTCTATCAAGAATTGCAGAAATGATTCCCTGGTCTCCTGCAAAAGTTTTTATATATAAAATAATTGGAATAAAAATAGGAAAAGGTGTTTTTATATCTCCGGGTGTTATTATAGATGTACATTTTCCTAAACTAATTAAAATTGATGATTATGTGATACTGGGTTGGGGAGCAAGACTTTTTACACATGAGTTTTTTGGAAAGATTTATAAACTTGGAAGAATTAAAATAGGAGAAGGAGCAATTATAGGTGCATTTGCATCTATTAGATGTGGAGTTGAAATAAAAAAAAATGATAAAGTAGCCTTACAGGAGATTATAAGTCATGAAAAATAATGACATTAAAGTCTATTCTTTTACAATGGCAGTCTGTCCTAAATGTAAAAAAAAAATTAGAGCAAGAATAGTAAAAAAAGATAAAAATGTTTTTTTAGATAAATTTTGTGATATACATGGACACTTTTCAACTCTAATTTCAACTGATATAAAATGGTATGAAGAGAGTGTTAATTATATCAAACCGGGACAGCAACCTTTAAAAAAAAATGTAGAAATATTCAAAGGCTGTCCGGATTCATGCGGTTTCTGTCCCGAACATCAACAGCATACATGTCTGCCAATAATTGAGATAACCGATAAGTGTGAACTTGACTGCCCTATATGTTTGAAAAATTTTAAAAAACCTCTCAATCTAAGTATAAGTGAATTTTCAGGTATTATTGATAATTTAATTAAAACTGAGGGAACGATGGATGTAATAAATCTAAGTGGTGGTGAAGCGGTATTACATCAAAATTTTGAAGAATTTATAGATATTGCTATAAAAAAGGGCATATCTCAAATATCTGTTTCAACAAATGGATTAGAGTTAAAAAAAAACAAAAAATTAAGAGGCCTGTTTAAAAGCAAAGAATTAATAGCAGCAATTCAATTTGATGGTTTTTTACCTGAAACCTATGAGTTCCTTAGAGGAAAAGATTTATCTGCAGAAAAAATTGAATTATTAAAAATTCTTGAAAATGAAAAAATAAATTATTCTCTTGTTTCAACTATTGCAAAGGGGATTAACGATAAAGAAATTAAAAACATTACAGATTATTTTTTCAAATCTGAAGCATTAAGCTTAATGTTTCAGCCAATTGTATTTACAGGAAATGCAATAACCCTTGATGAATCAAAATACAGGCTAACAGTCCCGGATGTAGTTCATAGTATTGAAACAAGTAAATATGTAAATACAGGAGATTTTAATCCTCTACCATGCTCACATTTTTCATGTTTTGCACTTTCCTATTATCTTAAACTTGAAAATAATGAATTTTACAGTTTAAAGGAATTTCTTGGAAAAGAAAATTATCTTGAAGTCTGTAAAAATAAAACGCTTCCAGGACTCGACAGTAAGAGTTACTCACTAATGAAAAATAGACTCTATAACCTCTGGTCTGCTGCTGACTCGAGTGCTTTAAATGAGAAGGTTCTGACCAGAGTCAAAAAAATCCTTAGGTTAATGGGACATGGTGAAATATCTAACAAAGAAAAAATTAATCTGGGAATTGAAAATATGAAAGCAATTTTTATCCATAATTTCATGGATATTCACTCAATGGATTTTGAAAGACTAATAAAATGTTGCAATCCATACCCACAAACTGGAGATAGACTTGTCCCTATGTGTGCACAAAATGTGTTTTTTAGTTGAGGAGAAAAGATGAAAAAAAAAGAGGTCTTTAACCTTTACAGAAAATATATTAACCCTGATTTTATTAATCTTTTAGAGGCATTTGATCATGGAAAATATTTTATAAAAGCCGAAAACACAAAACTTATAGATGAGAACAATAGAGAATATACTGATTTTTTAGCTGGATATGGCGTGTTCAATATTGGACATAATCATCCTGAATTAATTAAAGCTATACATGATTCTCTTGACTTAAATGAACCAACTTTTTTAAATATTGATGCTCCTTTAAAAGCTTCTCTACTTGCAAAAAAATTGACAGAATTAACACATCCTTCACTTTGCAGAACATTATTTGCAAATAGCGGAGCAGAAGCAGTTGAAATTGCAATTAAAGCAGTTAAATCTGCAACCGGCAGAGATGCTATAATCAGTTGTAATAATTGTTATCATGGGCTTACAACCGGGGCTATTTCTCTTATGGGTGATAAATATAAAAAATATTTTGGACATTTACTTAATGATATTTATCAAATAGATTATGCTGATTTGGAAGCACTGGAAAATATTTGCATAAAGACTAAACCTGCAGCCTTTTTTTTCGAACCAATTCAGGGAGAGGGTGGAATAAATATTCCTAGTGGAGATTTCTTTAAGGAAGCTTCAAAAATTTGTAAGAAGCATGGAGTATTGATGGTCTCAGATGAAGTACAAACAGGCCTGGGAAGATGTGGAAAAATGTTTGAAACTCCCTTTAAAGAATTTATTCCTGATATACTAATTGTTGGTAAGGCACTCAGTGGTGGTTTGATACCTGTAACAGGTACAATTATGACAAGGAATGTTTTTAAAAAAGCATTTTCAGGACCAATTAAATCAAACCTGAACTCATCAACATTTGCCGAGGGTACACTTGCAATGACTGCGGGATTAAAAACTATTGAAATTATAGAAAATGAAAAACTATGTGAAAAATCAAAGGAAAAGGGAGAATATTTTTTAGAAAAACTCAAAACTATCTCCAAGAAATTTAAAATTATAAAAGAAATAAGAGGGAAAGGACTTTTTATTGGGATTGAGTTTCTCAAACCTACAGGAATTATTAAAAGAACTATTCCAAAATTTGTTCGCAATTCATTATATTCTTATGTGATATCCGCTATATTACTACGTGATTATGCAATTATTACTCAGCCATGCAGTAATTATGAAAGTGTTATTAAAATTGAACCCCCTTTAACAATATCCAATGAAGAAATTGATTTTTTCGTTAACTCTTTAGAAGATACAATTCTTAAAGTTCCTACGCACAGAGCAGCATTAAAATCTGCCTTTAAAAAAAGTTTTTTAAAAATGGAGCTTTAATGAAGTCTGACTATTTTAAAATTATGCTGATAACACTCAAAAATAAAAATGTTTGGAAATTCCCTCTATCTATGAGATTTAATATGCTTCAGTCCCTTTTAAAAATCACACCAGTAAGATCATCTTCCGGTTATTTTTTATATGCTTCAAGTCCTCCTATAGGAGGGAGAGGATTCAAAAAATATATAAATGGTATGAAAGAACTATATTCAGGGAACCATACTCCATTGATTGCTCATTTATCATTAACTAATAAATGTGATTATAATTGTGACAGATGCTCAAATATTTCAAATACAAAAAAAGATCCTTCATTTGAATCTATAAAAAATGCTATAGACAAACTAAAAAATGCTGGAACTGCTTTAATAGCCTTTACTGGAGGTGAGCCAGCTTTGAGAAATGATCTTGAAGATATAATTTCTTTATGTGGGAAAGATGTTTCTGCAAGTCTTTTTACAACAGGGATTAATATTGATAATAAAAGAGCTGAAAAACTGAAAAAAGCCGGGCTTGAATCTGTTTATATCAGTCTTGACAGTCATATTGAAGAGGATCATAATAAAAATAGAAATAATAAAAATGCTTTCAAAAATTCACTTTCTGCAATTAAAGCTTTACAAAATGCAGATATTTATACTGCAGCTCAAATGGTAATTTCAAAAGAAACAATAGCAATAGAAATGTTTGAGAAATATCTTCTATTTTTAAAAAGCATCAATATTCCTGAAGTAATGGTTTTAGAACCTTTCCCATTAAAACAGGAATTTTGTCATAAAAAGTTCAATAATTTAAAGAATAAACTTATAGATATTCATAAGAAATATTTTAAAAACAAAAACTTTCCAAAAGTAACTACTATGTCTTTTTTAGAATCAAAAAATTTTATGGGATGCATGGCAGGAGTTGGATTCATATATATTAATACTGATGGAGATGTTTTCCCATGTGATTTTTTTCCTATTTCATTCGGAAATATAAAAAAAGATTCAATGAAAAATATTTTAAATGAAATTTCTTCAAAAATCCCTTGCCCAGGTTCAAAGTGTATAGCCTTACATCACATAGATATTTTAAATAAAGAAAAATCATTACCTGTTTCATTCAATAATTCTTCCAAATATTTTACTGAATCCAATACTAAAGAAAATTTACCAAAAATGATGAAATGGTTTGGAAAAGAAACTAATAAAAAAGTATAACTGTTTTATTATTTTTTTTTTACTCTCCATAATGAATCTGTAAATTGTTTTTCCGGATCAAAATAATGTTCTATAACCTCAAATTTATTTTGCTCTGCAAGTTCCTCTATATCTTCAATACTGAATTTATGTGATGACTCTGTATGAATAGGTTCCCACTCTTTGAAACTGAATGATCTTTTTAATTCATCAATATAAATTTCTTGTCTATCCTGACTTATCAAGTAACTTTTTATTGCTCCATCTACCACATCATATGTACTATAAAATCTGAACTTAGCAATATCAAATTCTCCTTTCAGTTCACGATTTATCCTTTTTAAAAGATTAAGATTAAACAAAGCAGTAACTCCTGAACTATCATTATAAGCATCTTCCATTTTTCTTATATCCTTTTTAAGATCAAAACCGATTAAAATTAAATCATTATTGTTCAAAGTATGCCATAAACTCGACAGAAATGTGCTTATCTCTAATAAATTAAAATTTCCAATATTTGAGCCAAGAAAGAGTACCAGATTCTGCCGGGTTGTAAGATTTGACAGCCATTTTATCCCATTGAAATAATCTGAAACGATTCCCTTTATTTTTAAAGTAGTAAAATCACTATTAAAATCTTTTAACAATCCCTCCATTGCAGAGACTGAAATATCTATTGGAATATAATGAAACTGAACAGACTTACTTAAGAATTCTTCTATAATAATTTTTGTTTTTTTACCATCCCCTGCTCCAAGCTCTATTAGATTTAAATTATCTCTATTTAACCTTTCCAATAACCTGTTTTTATTATGTTGAAGAACTCTTGTTTCACTTTTTGTTAAATAGTATTCAGGCAATTCAGTTATTTTTTTAAATAATTCACTCCCATTTTCATCATAAATATATTCAGTAGGAAGCCTTTTTGATCTTTTTGAAAGTCCGGATAATACATCCATAGCAAATTTCTGCTTATTATCTTTTAAGAAATTATCTCCATTTTCTAAAATTGAATATTCTCTTCTCTTTGTTTCCAACTTATCTCCTTATTTACACGACACAAAACGGACAATATTTTTTGAATCATTAATGATCTTTTTTAACAATTTTATAGTTTTATCAATTTCTTCTTCCTGCGAATGATAACTAAGTGAAAATCTGACAGAGCAATGCGCATCCTCGATGCCTAAACCCATAGCAAGTAATGCATGTGAAGGGTCGGATGAGCCTGCATGACAAGCAGATCCTGAAGAAAAATAAATCCCTGATCTACTCATTTCCAATACGAGAGACTCACCTCTTATTTCAGGAATTGTCATATTCAATGTGTTTGGAAGTCTCAATTCATTAGTTCCATTTATAAAAGAGTCCGGTAATATCTTTTTTATTCCCATTTCAAGTTTATTTCTTAATTTTTTTACCCTTTCCATATCTGAAAGACTCTTTGGAATGAGATATGCCGCCATCCCAAACCCTGCAATTCCTAAAACATTTTCTGTTCCTGATCTTATACCACTCTCCTGCCCACCACCATGGATAAGGCTTTCGATCTCAATACCCTTTCTGATATATAAAGCGCCTACACCCTTAGGTCCATGAATTTTATGTGATGATATTGTCAGTAGATCGACACCAAGTTCCTCTACATTTACAGGGATTTTCCCAAAGGCCTGAACCGCATCTGTATGAAATATTGCACCATTATCTTTTGCAATTTTTGCTAACTCTTCTATTTTTTGAATAGTCCCCGTCTCATTATTAGCCATCATTATAGACACAATACAAGTATCTTGTCTAATCTCTTTTCTCAATTCATCTGGATTTACCATACCTGTACTATCAACATTTAAATATGTTACATTGTATCCAACCTTCTCAAGCCACTTAAAGGTATTTAAAACTGAAGGATGTTCTATCTTTGATGTTATAAGATGTTTTTTATTATTAATATTAGAAAATGCAACTCCTTTAATTGCAAGATTATTTGATTCAGAACCACATCCGGTAAAAACGATCCTCTTTGCAGTACAATTTAGAACCTTTGCAATTCTCCTTCTTCCCTCTTCAATGATTTTTGATGCTTCTTTCCCCCTTTCATAAATACTTGAAGGATTGCCAAATACATTTTTAAGGCTTCCCACATATTCTAAAACCTCTTTTGAAAGAGCTGTTGTCGCATTATTATCAAGATAAATATCTTCTTTTTCAAGTTTTTCAGAACTATCTATTAGTTTTCTTAATTTTATATCATCTAACTCCATTATTAGTTTTTTTTCATCATTATATTTCTCTACTTCACAGAGCAGGGCTTTATAAACAGGAAAACCTGAGATGGGGTCATAATTATCTATGTCTGTTAGTAAATTTACATTACTATCCTGCCAGGCTTTTGGGCCTCTCGGGCTTCCACCTCCATGACTAAGATCAACAACACCTTCAATGATATTATCTGTAAGAAGGGCTCTTTGAATAACCATACCTCTGGGAGATCTAATGATAACCCTGTCACCATTTTCAATTTTTCGTTTGCCCGCATCCTTTGTATTCATGGTGACAAAAGGTTCAGGATACTTTTTATTTAGGTTTTTGATCTCTTTATACCTGACATTTATACTTGTTCTGATTCTGGAGCCTGAATTGAAGACCAGGGGATATTTTTTTAATAATTCAGGTTTAGAAAGCGGGCTTTCCTTTGGCTCAGAATACTTCGGGAGGGGATCATATCCAAAATCCTCAAGAATTGAGGATGCGATCTCAAATTTCCCTGAAGGTGTCTCAAAACCACTTTTCCCATCCTTTCTCAGTAAACCCTTTTCCCATTTTTTATACTGCATCATATCTGTTTTAACTGAAACCATCCCATCATTTTTTTCTATATCTTTCAGGCTGTATCCTGATCCTTTAAGTACATGTTTAAACAGTTCTTCTTCTGTTTGAGGATAAAGATGTCCATAACCCAGTCTTTCTGCAAGTTCAGATAGTATAAAAAAATCATTTCTTGCCTCACCTCTTGGTTCAATCATTCTTTCTCTTATCTTAAATGCAGCTCCATAAGTCACATAAGATCTGTTTTCATAATAGGTTGTAGCGGGCAGAACAATATCTGCATAAAGTGAATCAGCGGAAAGGTTCCGGTCAATGGCTACAAGAAAATCTAATTCATTCAGAGTTTTTTTCCAGACATCCGAGCTAGGCCAGGATGTAGTTATTGAACCTCCAAGAACTATCAGTGAACGGATCTTATATGGATCGCCATTTAAAACAGAATCAGGTAAAGAAATTGCATGTGCCTCATCTCTGTATTTTATATAAACAGGAAATTTGTCTCCTCCCAGCCTGGGTCCAATATCAGGATTTTCAATTAAATCATTCCTGTTTATTGGAAACATATTATCCATTCCAAAACATAAACCGCCGGGCACATCAATTTGACCTGCCAATGCCCATAATATTAAGGTTGCTCTAATATTCTGCACGCCACTGTTCGTAAACTCCATCCCTGTATACATTAATTGTGATACACCTTTGGAAGTGCCCAGAACCTTTGCTAGTTTTATTATTGTATATTTTGATACCCCGGTAATTCGTTCAACAACTTCAGGCCTATAATGTTGAACATATCTAACAAGATCATCAAATCCAATTGTCCAGTTTTCTACAAAATCCTCATCGTAAAGTTCCTCTTCAATTATGATATTTATAAGCCCGAGAGCAAGAGCTCCATCAGTACCAGGACGAATCGGGATCCATTCTGCATCGGTAAGTTCAGCGGTTGCTGTTTTTCTAGGGTCAATAACAATAACCTTTGCTCCCCTGTTCTTTGCCTTAATCATTCTCTCCATATCTATTGCAGGAAGATCAGTTGCAGGATTTGCACCCCAGACAATAATTAACTCTGAATTTTCAATATCAGAGTACATATTCATGAACATCCTACCCATAGTTACATGAGGAGCGATCATTCCATAGGCTACATAACAAAGTGCTCCGACCCCCATTGTATTTGGAGAACCGAATGGGAATAAAACACTGCTTGCTGATGATACAGCAACACCTTTTGGTTGAAACACATCACACATTGAGAGTTCAAAGCTTCCAACTCCAGTATAAATTGCAGTCGCCTCAGCGCCATAGTTATCTTTTATATGATTAAGCTTGCCCGTTATTGCTTCATATGCTTCATCCCATGTTATTCTTTCAAAATCAAGAGTCCCCTTCTTCCCCTTTCTTTTCATTGGATAAAGCAGTCTATCTTTTGAATAAATTATTTCAGTCGAATTCTCCCCAATCTTACATATCCTTCCAAATGGAGAAGTTTCATCCGCCCTGACAGAAATTATTTTTCCAGTTTCATCATAGCTTGCTATAATACAGCAGCCTGCACTGCATATCCCGCAAATTCCTTTTCTCTCATTATCTTTCATTTAAAACCTTTCATCACCAATAAGTCTTACATAATACTATAAAGAACTCAAAATTGTTAAAAATTAAAATTTTTATTTATCCAAAAGATCGATACATCTCATTGCAAAAAAAGTTTATTTTAGGTAGAATGCTATTTAGGAGGAAATATGTCAGATAATATAATTGATTTTGAAGAATTACAAAAAAAGCTGTCTCCGAAAAAAATATTACTCGGTGTTGCTGTTCTCGTAATAGCGATCATTTTCTATTCAGCTTATTACCAGGTAGACCAACAGGAAGAAGCCGTTGTATTGAGATTCGGTAAGTTTCTAGAAAAAAAGGGCCCGGGCTTACATTTTAAATTACCATTCGGGATCGACAAGAATATCAATGTACCAACAAAAAGAAGGTTTACTGCAGAATTCGGGTTTAGAACAAGAAAAGCCGGGATTCAAACTGAATTTTCAAGTGGAGATTATTCATATGAATATGAAATGTTAACAGGTGATTTAAATATTGTTGATGTAAAATGGATTATTCAGTATGAGATAAGTGATCCGCAGCAGTTTCTATTTAATGTAGAGGGAAGGGTAACAACTCAAAACAGATATGGAAGAAGATCTTTAGACATAAGAACGAAGACTATTAGAGATATCTCTCAATCAGTCATCAATCAACTTGTCGGGGACAGAACAATCTTTGGCGTTATTGGAAAACAGAGGGAAGGAATTGAAGTTGAAGGAAAAAGACTTATGAATGAGCTCTTCAAAGACTTTAAATTTGGCGTTACAGTAAAAGAAGTAAAACTCCAGAGTATTGTCCCCCCAAAAAGTGTTCAAACCGCATTTGAAGATGTCAATAAGGCACAACAGGATGCAAAAACTTATAAAAATAAGGGACTCGAAGCTTATAATAAGGAAATTCCAAAAGCAAAAGGTGTAAAAGAGAGAACAATAAGAGAGGCAAAGGGTTATGCTACAGAAAAGGTAAATAAGGCAATAGGTGATATTGCAAGGTTTAACAAGGTATACGGTGAGTATAGAAAAAACCCTGAAATAATCAGAATGAGATTATACTATGAAATGTTTGAAAAGGTTTTTGAAAACACAGAATCTATTGATTTAATTGATAAAAAATTAAAAAACTTTATTCCTTTTAAATCTCTCTCAAACCAGAAAGGGGGAAGCAAATGAATAAATTAAAAATTACAGGAATAATTATAACTGTATTAATTATAGTTTTTGTTTTAATGGGACCATTCTATATTCTTGAAGAAGGAGAACTCTCCTTAGTTCTAAGGTTCGGAAAGGTCATTGACAAACAGGATGAAGCTGGACTAAAGTTTAAAGTACCCTTTATTGATAAGGTAACAAAATATTCAAAAAAACTGCAGGCATGGGATGGCTCACCTCAGGTAATCCCTACAAAGGAAAAACAGTTTATTTTTGTTGATACTACTGCAAGGTGGAAGATTGATAATGCAGATCTATTCTATCAAAAAGCTAATACCTTCCAGAGTGCTCAAAAACTTCTTGATGATATAATAAATTCAAATGTAACTAAGATTATTACAAAAAACTATTTAAGAGAAGCTGTAAGAAATTCAGAAACATTTGTCAAGGCTGATCTACAGGAAGAGAGTAATCGATTGCCAGAAGAGGGAACTGAGATAGACGGAAAAGATGCAGTCAAAGCAGATTTTAAAGGAAGAGTTTTCCTTTCAAGACAGATGCTTGAAAATGCAAAAAAAGAGATTAGCGAATATGGTATAGAACTGATCGATGTTGTTATCAGACAGATCAAATACTCAAAAGAATTGACAGAAAGTGTACACCAGAGAATGATAAGAGAGAGAAAACAGATTGCTCAATTATACAGATCTCAGGGTGAAGGTGAAATGAATAAGATCCTTGGAGATATGGAAAAAGAGCTGAGAGAGATCAGATCTGAGGCAACAAAAAAAGCAAAGGAAATTAAAGCTGATGCAGATGCTAAGTCTTTGGAAATCAGAATTAAAGCATATTCTAAGGATAAAGAGTTCGCAGATTTCTGGATGGCAATTAAGCAGTATGAGAAATTACTTCCAAAAATGAGAAAAACATTAACTACAGATTCAGATTTCTTTAAATATCTTTATAATAAAAACGGAAAATAAATCATAAATTAATTTGGGGCGGAATTTCATTTCGCCCCTGTTTAATCTAAGTCTATCAGTTTAATCGATAAATTTAGATTAGATATTTTTGGAGGATAAATGATCGATCTATTCAAGGGATATAAAAATGAAGCACTTGCTGTTCTAAAAAAATATAAAGTCAGGGTTTGGAGTGATAGCCAGGTAAAGACAACAAGGGGTAACTTTTCAGGAATAATTCTTCCCCGCTCTGAAAACGATGATGACACTCATATAGTTCTAAAACTTATCACCGGTTATAATGTTGGTGTTTCAGTTGATACTATTCTTGACATGAAAGAGATCGGTTATAAGGAAGCTCATTATAAGATCCCTGAAAAAGAGTTCCCGTTTTCCAAAGAAAAACCTAATGTAAAACTATTTGGTACCGGCGGGACTATTGCTTCCCGTTTGGATTATAGAACAGGTGCCGTAATCCCGGCTTTTTCACCTGGAGAACTATATGGCGCAGTCCCGGAACTTGCAGACATATGTAACTTAAAAACAGAAAAACTATTTGCTGTTTTTAGTGAAAATATGGGACCAGCACAATACAAAGTATTGGCCAAGTCTATTGGGGAAGAGATTAAGAACGGAATAGACGGAGTTATAATCGGACATGGTACAGATACCATGCACCATACTTCAGCTGCCCTCTCATTTATGGTTCAGAATTCACCAGTCCCAATAGTTATGGTTGGTTCACAACGTTCATCAGACAGACCTTCATCAGATGCGGCATTAAATCTTATCCACGCTGCTACAGCAGCTGCCAAATCAGATATCGCCGAAGTGATCGTTTGTATGTTTGGACCTACCTCAGATGAATATGCATTACTTCATCCTGGTACAAGGGTTAGAAAAATGCACTCTTCATACAGATCAGCTTTCAGAACAATTGGAGATATACCGATAGCATCAATAACAAGAGACAAATTCTCACCATTCAGAGATGATTATAGTAAAAGAAGAAACGACAGAAAGGTTGATATTTACCCCTATTTTGAAGAAAAAGTTGCTTTACTCTATTATTATCCAAATATGCAGCCCGATATTATTGATTCATTAATTGAGAACAAATACAAGGGTATTGTTATTGCGGGAACTGGATTGGGCCATGTAAACAAACCTCTTTATAGCGCATTGGAAAGAGCAACAAAAGCTGGAATTGCAATATATATGACAGTTCAGACCTTATGGGGTTTTGTACATATGTTTGTTTACGAAACTGGAAGGGATATGATGAAAAAAGGTGTAATTCCTACAGAAAACATGCTTCCTGAAGTAGCCTATGTAAAACTTGGATGGGCCCTGGGCCAGACAAATGATTTAGAAAAAGTAAAAGACATCATGTTAACACCTATAAATAGAGAAATAACTGAAAGAGAGCCTAATAATGGATATCTGATATTTCAAGGCGGTATCCCGGAAATTGAAGATTTCTTAAAAACTTTTCATAAATAAAATAAATATAGCTGATTCAATATTACAAGAAAGTTAACAATCAATTTATATTTTCACTAAAACCCTCAAAATTAATATGTTATGGACTCGTACACTCACTGTTGAAGTTCAGAAACATATTAGACTCTGATCCCCCAAAAAACCCAAATG
>CBDUZW010000023.1:0-58263 GCA_965371805.1 uncultured bacterium
TCATTTGGGTTTTTTGGGGGATCAGAGTCTAATATGTTTCTGAACTTCAACATAAAATGTTTCCCAATTATAACTTTTCCTGTAATAAACATCAGTCAAATATAGTAATTTGCATCATAACTCAAATTTATAGTACAATTCTCCTATGAAAATGGAAATTAAATATAAACATACCAGCATTGTCAGTAGAGATTATAAACTATTGGCTGAATTTTATATAAATGTATTCAACTGTTTTCCTGCTTCTGATGAAAGAGTTCATAAGGAAGATTATCTGGAAAAAGGAACCGGAGTGAAAGATGCTTCTTTAAAGGGTATACATCTTGGTTTACCTGGTTTTGATAAGAATGGTCCAACTCTTGAGATATTTGAATATGAACATGTGGAACATAGTGCTGATTCATTAGCAAACCAGAAGGGTTTACGCCATATAGCCTTTGAAGTAGGTGATGTGCATGAAATGTCAAAAAGAGTTTTGCAAAACGGCGGCAGCAAATTGGGAGAGATAGTAACAACTGAGATTGCAGATATCGGTCTTCTGACATTTGTATATATGAAAGACCCCGACGGAAATATTATTGAATTGTTGAATTGGAAAAACAGGAAATCTGAATGATATCTGAATGATATCTGGTCTGGTCACTATAAATGTTAGCCGGAAAGTAATCTGTTATTAGCATTATTGCAGATTCAACTGGTAGAAATTAGTTATTTTATTGTTTATAATATTATTATGAGATTTCTATCAGCTTTATTATTTAATACAATTAATAAATTAATTCTATTAATATTAATCTTCCATACTTTTTTATTTGCTTTATATTCACAAAATGAGTTTGCATTCGAACACTTTTCCAATAAACAGGGACTATCTCAAAATGTAATTACGGATATTATGCAGGATTCATCAGGAATATTATGGATAGGTACCCAACATGGATTAAATATATATGATGGCATAAAGTTTAAGAAGTTTTATTACCCCAATCAGCATGGTGGGTTTATGAGTAATAATATCACCTTTATAAAAGAGGATAAAGATAAGAATATTTGGATTGGAACCTTTGACAAGGGCGTTATTAAAATCACACAAAAGCCTGAGAGGTTCTCATATTTCCAGGATTCTTCCTATTCCAATCAGAGTAAATACACTTTGTCATTTTATGAATCTCCATCAGGTATGATTTTTGCAGGAACAATAGATGGGTTATATGTATACAATAAAGATGAAGATAAATTTATAAAAATTGGACTACATCACACAGGTGTAACTGTTATAAATGCGATTAATCCTAATAAATATATTGTTGGAACCAGATATGGACTGCAGGAATTTAATTATATAGATGGGAAATATATTTTTAAACCTTTGGTCTTTCATAAAAACATTAATCAGGTTACAAAAATATTGAAAACTTCAAAGGGAGATTTTTTAATTGGGACATCAAGTGGATTATACATTTATGATTCTAAAAAGCAGGAAATTTCATCAGATTTTTTTGACGAATTTATTTCTAAAAAACTGGAGAAAATATTTGTAATCTCTCTTTTAAAGGATTCTGATAATAATTTCTGGATAGGGACAAATAGTGGTTTGTATTTTATTAATAATAATTCAAAAAAACTTAGTCTTTATAAATCTGATTATTCAAAGTCCAGTAATATAAGTTATAATATTATTTTGTCAATGTTTCAGGATAGATCCAGGGTCCTTTGGTTTGGAACCGGTGGCATAGGATTGAACAAACTTTCATTAAAAAAAAACAAATTTTCCCCTTCATTGATTCAGAAGGAGAATGACAAAATTATTCCTTTGGGTCATGTTTCCTCTATTTTTGATGAGAAAAACTTTTTATGGGTTGGCTTATATTCAAATGAAATTTTTAGATTAAATAAACAGGAAAGCAGTATTAAAAAATATAATTTTGATATATCACACCTGGAACCAAACCGTGACAATTTTATCTCTAGTCTTTTTCGGGATAGCAGGGGGGATTTTTGGGCTGCATTGAGGAGTGCTGGAATATACAAATATGATAAGATTAAAGATACTTTTATAAGATATGTATATAAAGAAGATGCATATAAACATCATAATTGTTTTATACATCTATCTGAAGAAAAGGATAAAAGGTTATGGATAGGAAAATGTACCGGTATAGATGTTATTGACCATGAAAAAAATAAATTGCCTGATTTTAAAAATACATTGGATAAGATCATACATGTAACTGGCAATGTGGTATATGACATCATTACAGACAAAAATATGAATGTATGGATAGGGACAAAAAAAGGGCTGATCAAATATAATTTAAAAGACGGACAATCTCATATATATTTACATGATTTTAAAAATAAAACCTCTTTGAGCGATAGTCATATTCAGAGTTTATTTGAGGATAGCAAAGGAAGAATTTGGATTGGGACATATAGTAATGGCCTAAATCGGTATAATGCAATAGGAAATGATTTTAAGAGATATAGTACTGAAAATGGCCTTCCTGATAATGCAATTTACGCTATTATTGAAGATAATAGCGGGTATATCTGGCTCACTACTAATAATGGGGTTTCTCAATTAGATCCTCAAAAAGAGAAGTTTTATAATTATGATCATAATGATGGTCTTCAATCTCTGGAATTTAACCATAAGGCAGTTTTCAAAGGAAAAAGGGGCAAACTTTTTTTTGGAGGCACCAATGGAATAGATACAATTATTCCGGAAAATGTCAAAAAGAATACTTATACTCCACCCATAATTATCAATTCACTTAAAATTGAAAATAAAGAATTATTCCAGGATAAGCTGCATTATTTAAATTATAATAATAAACAAATCACTTTTTCCTATAAAGTTCGAACTATATTTATAGGTTTTGCTGCTTTAGATTATAATAATCCCGGGAAAAACCAATATGCTTATAAGATAGAAAATATTGACAACGACTGGAATAGATTAGGAACTAAAAACTCAATAACCTTGACAAATACTGCTCCAGGCAATTACAGAATAAGGATTATAGGGTCGAATAATGATAGTTGGTGGAACAAAGAAGGGGCTTTTCTGGATTTAATAATTGTCCCGCCTTTTTGGGCGACTATCTGGTTTAAATTGATAGTTTTGTCATTATTAATAATGTTACTTTTTCTTTTTTATAAAATGCGAATCAATAGATTGAAAAGAAAAATTCAATTTGAAACAAAAGTTGAAAATATGTGCTCAAAAAAAAATCTTACAAATACTGAAAAAGAGATTGTATTCTTAATTCTTAGAGGTAAGACAAATTTAGAGATAGAAGAGGCATTATTTATCACACAGGGATCAATACGGAACTATATCTCCAATATCTATAAAAAGTTTAATGTTAAGAATAGAATGAATCTGATAAAGCAGTTTAAGGATCTGGAAAAACTGTTTTTATGATATATGTAATATTATATGACATTTGTCATATAAATCTCTCACCTTTAAAATATTGAAAAACAGGACGAATTTTAAGTTGAATTAATTTATCATTTATTTTAAAAAGATTAATTGGGAATACCAAAATTGGGACAAGGAGGATTTAATGATTAAAAAATTTGTTTTAATTATTTTTATTTTGGGATATATCTTTTCTGGCATAAGTTACTCTGAAAATATAGCAAGGGACCTATTTTCAAAATTTATCAATATTAAAGGTAGGTATCTTGGGCAATCTCCACCGGGAACAACTCCTAAATTATTTGCACCATTTTTACTGGATTATAAGAAACACCATATACACAGCTCACCGGTTTTTTCACCTATGGGGGATGAAGTATTTTTTTCTGTATATATAGATGATTTGGATCCTCAGAAAATGTTTTATACAAAAATGGCTAAAGATGGGACCTGGTCAAAACCAGAACTCGCTTCTTTTTCCGGAAAATTTCATGAGGGCCGTCCTGTTTTCTCGCCAGATGGAAAAAGATTATATTTCTATTCAAAACGCCCCCTTAAAAATGGAGAAAAGATCCGAAAAATATTTAATATCTGGTTTGTTGAAAAACAAAATGGCAGCTGGAGTAAACCATATCATTTAAATATTCCATTTAGAACAGAGTTGTTAAGTTACCCAACTCATTTTGGTGCGGATGGCAGTCTGTTTTTTAAAGTGAACTTAATAAAAGAGGGATTTAAATTGTTTAAAGGTAATGTGAGTGGCAGGGGAATTGTATCTGTAAAAAAATTGGAAAAACCGGTAACACTGGACCCCAGGGAAGAGTATTTGATTTACAATGTGCTTGATATAAAAACAAAAAAACTTCGGTTTGATATAGCATATAAAAAAAAGGATGGCACATGGACAGCACCTGAATCCATGGGTGACACTGTCAATCATAAGCAGTCAATTTCAAGATTTCCAGGATTTTCACATGATGGAAAGTGTTTTTTCTTTACCAGTACAAGGTCCGGATATGAAAGAATGTACTGGGTGAGCAGAAAACTATTTGAGATTTATTACAAGTCATATTTAGAACTTATAAAAAATCAATGACGTTATATCTAATTATTATAGAGCCTCAAAAACAATTGGAAATTGAAAAAATGGTAATGCCAAAAATTTTACCTTAAAAACTTTTGGGAATACTGATTAATTTAAAAGGAGTTGAAATGAAAAGATTACTAATTATAATTTCAATTATATTATTATTAAATCCATTAATATTTGGGAAGACTGATTCACAAGAGCACAAGTCGATATTAAAGGCAGGTCAGAAATTATTCCAGGAAGGAAAATTTAAAGAGTGTCTTACATTAATAAATATAAGAGTTTCCCATAAACCTGAAGAACGAAAGTATTTTTCAAAACTAACATTAAAAGTATTAAAGAAATTGGGTCAATATCAAAAGGCATTAAATCATCTTCTTAATGAGGTAAATGAAAAAAATGTAAAATTGGTAAATATTCCGCTTGAGTTAGGTGGTTTATATATGAATCTTAAAGATTTTGATAATGCCTTTAAATGGTTTCATATTGCCATTGATAATGGGTTTTCATTTTATCCACCATTTACATATTATGATGACTTCAAACTTTTGAGGAATGATAATCGTTTCCCAAAGTTAATTAAAAGAATGAAGGATAAATTGGGGCTGGGAAAAACAATCAAACATTTTGAACAAATGGATATTTCAGGTAAATCTATCTCACCCGGATTATTTAAAAATACAGTATTATTGATTGATTTCTGGGCAACATGGTGTCCTCCATGTATGGAAGAGATGGATAATCTGAAGCAGATTTATAATGATTTTAATAAAAAAGGTTTTGCCATCATTTCTATTTCTCTTGATACAGATAAAAAGAAACTAAATAATTATATTAAAAACTTTAATCCTCCCTGGCCAGTATTATATAGTGGGAAAGGTTGGAAGGATGAAATTGTGAAATTATATAATGTTAAAGATCTACCCTCGGTATGGTTAGTAGATAGAAATGGAATATTACGTCATCTGTTTTTAAGAGGAAAGGCATTAAGAGAAGCAGTAAAAAATCTTGTTTCTGAATAAATAAAGATAGGAGAAAATTATGAAAAATTTTATTAAGCTACAAATTGTTTTTATTACATTTATTCTGTTTGTTTTGTTCACAGTGGGTACAGAAGTAAACGCAGAATCAAGTGTAATGGGTGGAAATAAAGGTTCAAAAATGACTGGTTCTTCTCAAGGGACCAAATCAGGACTTGATTTAAAATATGGTAAGTATTCTGTGGGATTTAAATCAATTAATCAATATGACAGGTCAAGAAAATACAATCCGGATAAAGATGAATTTGGTAATCCGATTACGGGAGAGGGATTTAGACCGATTCAAACTCTGATTTGGTATCCTGCTCAAATAGATAAAAAATCAAAAAACATGTTATATGAAGAATATGTTTATAACTATACAAATATTGAAAATTTTATTCCTGTAACTCAAAGCATAAAAAAAAAGATAAAAGAAAAAATTCAAAAACGTTTTAATAACGGTTGGGTAAATGAGGAAGCTTTTTTAAAGGCATTAGCCTTGGAAACAAAAACTTATAAAAATGCTGTTCCTATAGAAGGTTCTTTTCCGATAATCATATATGCACCTTCATGGAGTCAACCTCCCTGGGCCAATTCCGACCTTTGCGCCTACCTTGCAAGCCATGGATATATTGTTGTTGCAAGTCCAAGCTTTAACAAAAATTCACGTGAAATGTCAGATGATATTGAATCTTTAGATGCTCAGGCAAGAGACCAGGAATTTTTAGTAAAATTTATGAGAAATTTCCCCAATACAGGCAGATCAAAAATTGCTTCGTTAGGCTATAGCTGGGGTGCTACATCGAATATTATTGCTGCTGAAAGACTTAAACAATTTGACGCAATAATTTGTTTAGATGGTGCCATAGAATATATGTATACAAAATATTCCAAAGAAACACCATATTTAGATCCACTTAAAATGAAAATTCCCTTTTTAGCAATGTCTATAGCTCCAAAATCTGATGAAACAATACGAAAAAGAGGAATAGATTCTTCCTTTATTTTTTTTGAATCACTAAAATATTTTGATGCATACAGGATCACATTTCCAAAAATGGAACATCATTTTTTTCGAGGAGCTTCTCAAAGATTTGCTAAACCGGGCACCAAGAAATACATAAACAGTTTAACTGAAAGGAATTATTGTTATAAAATAATGAGCCAATATACCCTAAAATTTTTTAATGCTTATATTAAAAATGATAAGAAAAGTCTGAAGTGGCTTGGAAAAACTCCTGAAGAAAATAATATTCCAAAAGAAATTTTAAGCATTGAATATAAAGCCGGTGTGAAATAGTTTATAAGCTATAAAAATTAATAAATTAATTTATATGAAGCAGAGGAGATTTGATGAAAAAGAATTTTAACTTAGTTAAAGCTGTTCTAATTATAAGTATTTGCGTTTTTCTAAGTCTGCCGCTAAGAGGACAAATTGATGAGAATTTTAGAAAAAACCAAAAAAAAGCATATGTAGCGAGTTCTATTGCAGAGTGTCGAACTTCTCTAAAATTCTGCAAGGATGTGTTAAAAGTAGTTCCCAATCATCCGGTAATAAACTACCTGGCAGCCCGATTGAATGCACTTTTAGGAAATGAAGATATTGCATTAAAACACCTAAAAAAAGCAACAATATTAGGTTATACAACAAAATCACCACTTCTTAAAACGCATCATTTAAATGATCCTGCTTTTTCTAAGATAAAGTGTAAAGATGGATTTTCCCAAATAATTAATGCTTTAAAAATTTATGAAAAACCAATACATAATAGTAAGATAGCTTTTACAATTAAAGATAAAAAACTAGAGACTGAAGGTATAACTTACGATCCGATTGAAAAGATGTTTTATTTAGGAAGCCAATCCAAACATAAAATAATAAAAGTTGATCATTTTGGAAATAGCATTGATTTTACACAGGAAGGGCAAGATGGCCTCAATATTATATGTGGGCTCCATGTTGACCCAATCCGTCGAACTTTATGGGCATGTTCATATGCTCCTGATAACCGTTCTCAGATATATAAATATAATCTTTCATCGGGAAAGTTGATCAAAAAATATTCATTTCCTCAGAATGAAAAGAAGAAATACTCCTTTAATGATCTGGTTATTCATCCCAATGGAAACATTTATATAAGTGGTGGTGGTTCGATTTATTGGATTTCTCATTTTTCGGATAAGCTGGAATATTTTTTAGAAAATAATTCGATTGTATCCCCTAATGGTATTACACTATCTGATGATTGCCGTTTTATTTATTTTGCAGATTACTTTATTGGGATTTATAGAATTGATATAAAAACTAAGAAAATTAAATTACTGTCTCACTGTGCGAATTTTAGTAGTTTTGCAGTTGATGGTTTATATTTTAAAGAGAAAAAACTTTATGCAATCCAGACAAGATTGAATCAGATTAGTAGGTTCACATTGAATAATAAAGCTAATAAAATAGAAAAATGTGAAATTTTTGAAAGATATACTCCCGAATTGATTTTCCCTACTACCGGGGTCTTTGTGAATGATTTTTTCTATTATGTAACTGATGATTGGGGAGAAGGAGAAAATCCAAGAGGAGTAATTGTCATGAAAGTTGCATTGAAATAAATAGGCTAGGGCTAGAAATATTAAAAGGATGTATTATGAATAAAAAATTAAAATTACAACTTGTTATTCTTGCAGGAATAATGCTGATTGCCTGTTTGCCAGCATTTGGGCAAATTGATGGGGATTTGGATTTTTATAAAAATCAAAAAAAAGCATTTGCTGCCAAGTCTGCAGATGAATGTCAAAAATCTCTTAGTTTCTGCAATAAGGTTCTAAAGGTTATTCCGGATCATTTGGTATTCAATTATCTTGCAGCCCGGCTGAATGCTCAATTGGGACGTGAAGAAAATGCTTTTAAATATTTAGAAAAAGCTACAAAATTAGGATATACTACTAATACGTCTTTTTTTAATATCCATCATTTGAATGATCCTGCTTTTATGAAATTACGTAAAAAAGAAAGATTTAAACAGATAATAAAAATATTGGAAAAATCAGAGAAACCAATCCATAAAAGTATGATTGCCTTTACTATTTCAGATAAAGACCTTTTACCGGAAGGCATTACCTATGATCCGGTTGAGAAGATGTTTTACCTGGGGAGTTGGAAGAAGCATAAAATAGTTAAAGTTGATCCCTCTGATAAATGTACCGATTTTACAAGTGAAGGGCAGGATGGATTATTTGGAATTCTGGGGATCCATGTTGATCCTCTCCGCCGGTTACTTTGGGTTGTATTAGGCTCTGAAAAAAGGAGAGAGGTTTTTAAATATAATCTTTCATCGGGAAAATTTATTAAAAAATATTTCTTTTCTACTGTTCCAGATGGAATAAAACCATTTTTCAATGATCTGGTCATTCATCCAAATGGAGATGTTTATGTTAGTGCTGGCAACGTAATTTGTTTGATTTCTCATTCCACTGAGAAGATGGAAGTGTTTCTGAACAGTAATTCATTTAACCGCTTAAATGGCATTACCCTTTCTGATGATGGACAGACAATCTATGTGTCTGACTTTTTTATTGGAATCTATAAGGTGGATATTAAAACAAAGATATTTACATTATTGACCCATGAACCGGATTTTAATTCCGTTGGTGTTGATGGGTTATATTTTTTAAACAATAAGCTCTATTGTGTTCAGGAGTCCATCAACAGGTTCTCTTTAGATAAAAAGGGCACTCATTTAATAAGTTGTGAGTTTTTTGAAAGAAATACCCCATATCTTCAAATGCAAACTACAGGGGTTATTGTAGATGATTACTTCTATTTTCTTGCAGATACACAGGGAAAAGGAAAAATTCCGGGGGGGATAATCGTTATGAAAACCCCAATAAAATAAATAGATAAAAATATATAGGAGATATAATGAAAATAAATTTGAAATTACAATTTTTTTTAATTACAGGAATGGTGTTGATCTTCTGCTTCCCAGTTCTTGGGCAAATTGACGGGAATTTTAGAGAAAATCAAAAAAGAGCTTTTAAAGCCAGTACAGAATCTGAATGTCAATCTTCACTTAAATTCTGCAATGAAGTTCTAAAAGTCATTCCCAATCAACCGGTGATAAATTATCTGGCAGCTCGGCTGAATACATTATTAGGAAATGATGACAAGGCTTTAGTTTTCTTAAAAGAAGCTACGAAATTGGGTTATACTACTAAGTTACCATTTAATAAAATCCACCATCTGACTGATCCTGCATTTACGAACCTTCGCAAAAAAAAAGAGTTTGACGAAATAAATAAAACTCTGAAAAAGGCCGAAAAACCAATACATAAAAGTCAGATTGCTTTCATCATCCGTGAGAAGGGACTCGTACCTGAAGGTATTGCCTATGACCCGGTTGAAAAGACTTTCTATTTTGGAAGTGAAACAAAGTTTAAAATAATCAAAGTTGATCATCTTGGAAATAGTACTGTTTTTGTTAAAGAAAAGCAGGATGAATTAAATATTGTACTTGGAATCCACGTAGATCCTATCCGTCGTTTTTTATGGGCCTGTTCATATGAAAAAAATAAGCAGGCAATATTTAAATATAGTCTTTCGTCAGGAAAGTTGATCAAAAAATATTTATTACCACCGGATGGTACTGGAGCATACTTTAACGATCTGGTTATTCACCCTAATGGAGATATTTTTATGAGTGATCCTGAGGGTGGTGGAATTTATACAATTCCTCATTCTACTGATAAAATCGAATTATTTTTCAAGGACGATTTATTAGTATCTCCTAACGGAATTACTCTGTCTAAAGATGGCCGAGAGATTTACGTAGGAGATACATATATTGGAATCCATAAAATAAATATTAAAACAAAATCTTCTTTTTTACTTTCACATAAGCCGGATTTTAGTATTTATGGGATTGACGGTTTATATTTTGCGGATAATTGCCTTTATGCTGTGGAGATATCAATGAACCGGATCACAAAGTTTTTGCTGAACGAAGAGGCTACTCATATTGAAAGTTGCGAAATTTTAGAGAGAAACAGTCCTTACCTGTATAAGCCCACTACCGGGGTTATTGTGGAGGACTATTTCTATTTTATTGCTGATACCGGGGGAAAAGCTTACAAGCAGGAAGGAGTGATCATTATGAAAGCTTCTCTGAAATAAATGGAGAATAATACAATTAAATATATTATGAAAATCAAAAATAGAAGGAGTACAATGTGAAAAAAGATTTTAAGTTACTAAAAGCTGTTCTAATTATAAGTATTTGCGTTTTTCTAAGTCTGCCGCTAAGAGGACAAATTGATGAGAATTTTAGAGAAAATCGAAAGAAAGCAAGAAAAGCAGTCTCTGTTTCTGAATGTAAATCCTCTCTTAAATTTTGCAATGAAGTGCTCAAAGTCATTCCCAATCAACCAAGAATAATTTACCTTGCAGCCCGCCTTAATGAACAATTGGGAAATAGCAGCATTGCATTAAAACATTTGAAGAAAGTGGCGAAACTTGGATATACATCTCAAGTGCGATTCCCAAAATTTCAATCGATGAATAATGATCCTGTGTTTAGCGCCTTGAGGAAAAAAAAAGAGTTTAAAGAGATAATCCAATTGATGAATATCGCTGATAAACCAATACATAAAAGTCAGATTGCTTTTTCTATTAAAGATAAATCCGTGATTCCTGAAGGTATTACATATGACCCTGTTGATAAAATGTTCTATCTTGGAAGTTTTACTAAAATAGTCAAAGTTGATCAAGGTGGTAAAAATATTGATTTTACAAAGACAGGAAAACAAGATGGATTATCCTGGGTAAACGGTATCCATATAGACCCGGTCCGTCGTACATTATGGGCATGCTCCAATGATGAAGAAAAATTTAAGATTGAAATATTCAAATATAATCTTTCATCAGGGAAGTTGATCAAAAAGTATTCATTAGTTCCTGACGGTGCCAGGCATATGTTCAATGATCTGGTTATTCATCCCAATGGTGATGTGTATATCTCTGATTCCTGGGGCGGAATTTATATGATTCCTCATTCTTCGGATAAGCTGGAAGAATTTATGAGATTCCCAATTATTTCTGCAAATGGAATAACCCTATCAGATGATAACCGAATACTCTATGTCGCAGATGAAGTTAATGGGATCTGTAAAATAGACATAAAAACCAAAGCCTTTGCCCGGCTAACCCACAAAGATGATTTTAACACCTACGGGATTGATGGTTTATATTTCAAGGACAATTATCTTTATGCTGTTCAAAGTATGTTATTACCCAAGGTCAGTCGGTTTTCATTGAACAAAGATGCATCACATTTAGAAAGCTGTGAAGTATTTGAGAAAAACACTCCCGATTTAGGTCATCCCACTACAGGAGTTTTTGTAAATGATTTTTTCTACTATATTGCCGATGGTAATTGGGAAGGTAAAAATCCTAGAGGGGTTGTTATTATGAAAGTTGGAATAAAATAAATAGGTATAAATAATAGGAGATTATGATGATCAAAAAAAATGTTTTAATTTTAATTGTGTTTAGCTTTATCTTTTCACCAGCATATTCAGCAGAGATACCTACTGACCTTTTTGCAAAATTTGTAAATATAAAGGGTGCATATCTGGGACAGGAGCCCCCCGGATTAATACCAAAACTATTTGCCCCTTTTTTACTTGATTATAAGAAACACCATATCCATAGTGCGCCGGTTTTTTCTCCAGAGGGAGATGAAATGTATTTCTCTGCTTATGTTGAGTATCAGTTTCCTCAGAGGATTTTTTATACAAAAATGTCAAAGGATGGTGTCTGGTCAAAACCGGAAGTTGTATCTTTCTCAGGCGTATATCAAGAGGGTGGTCCCAAAATGTCACCTGATGGTAAGCGAATATATTTTTATTCAAGACGGCCATTCAAAGATGGAAATCCGGTTAGAAAAGAGTCATTAATCTTCTATTCAGAAAGAGAAAAGGATGGCTGGAGTAAAGCAATACGGTTGAACGTTCCAGAAGGATTGGGTCTTGCAAATTATCCTTCACATTTTGGAAAGGACGGCAGCTTGTATTTCCGGGTTAAGATGGGGAAAAAAAGCTATAAAATATTTAAAGGATTTATAATTGGAAATAATCTTACTTCTGTAGTTGAAATGGAAAGACCGGTTACATTTGATCCAAAGTATATGACTCAAAATCCCATTGACTGGAAAACATTAGATATGATCTATAATGATGAATACTTGATTCAAAATTCCATTGACTGGAAAACTTTTGAAATGATCTTCTTAATAAGTGCTAAAAAAAAGGATGGTTCCTGGACAAAATCACGTCCGATGGGAGATACAATAAATGGCCGCCTTACTCAAGTTAGATTTTCTGCATTCTCACCTGATGGAAAATATTTTTTCTTCGCCAGTTATGTCTCTGGACATGAAAGATTATATTGGGTTAGTACGAAAATCTTTGATATCTGTCTTAAATATGATTTGAACCTGGTAAATAAGCTTTCCTTCATATTAGAGAAAAAAGGAATTGAACCTACTCAAAAGGAATTCAATAAGCAAAAAGCAAGCCTATCAGAGTATTATCAATTCTCAAAAAAGATATTAAATTATGTTGCTTATGGTTTTCTTGCAAAAGGGAAAAGTGATCTGGTACTAAAATCCTTGAAATTAAACTTTTCCTTATACCCGAAAGAGAATTTTATTATTGAAAAATTATTGTTCTCTGTATTAAAAAAAGAGAAGAATTTGTTTAATAAGTGTAAACATGAGTTTATGGATAAAAAAGGGCAGGTGGATATACAGTATTTAGATAAAATAAATGTATTGGCTTATGAAATAATGAATGGTGGTTTCCTTGATGAAGCAGTTGCCGTTTATCAACTTAATACGTATTTATTTCCAAAGTCCTCAAAAGTTTTTGACCGCCTGGGACGTGCTTATTCAGGAAAAAAAAATATTAAAGAAGCAATTAAGGCCTATAAAAAAGCCTTAGAGCTTGATCCAAAAAATCAAAATGCAATAAAAGCTCTGGAAGAATTAAAAAAAAAGTAATATATTGCACTTTACTGTAGAATCTTAATATTGCTCTAAATTAAAGGAGACAAAAATGAAACAAATAATAAAATTAATTATTATCATAGTGGTTTTTATGTTAAGTGTAAATGGTACAGATCTCCTTGGTAAAAATCACTATTTTAATCAGAAAACCCCTGGAGATAAGGCTGTTTTATTTGCACCTGGAATTATCTCTACGGGAATGCATGATGACTGTGGCCCTCAATATACAAAGGATTTTAAAAAAATATTTTATAGAATAGCTCAAGCACCTCATAGTATTATTGTTATTCGTAAGCTGAACAATGGAATCTGGTCAGAACCTGAAATTGTTTCTTTTTCAGGTCAGTACTCTGATGGTGTGCCAGCCTTAACCAGTGATGGGAAAAGGATATACTTTTCCTCAAATAGACCTGATTCTCAAAAAGGAGAGCCTAAAAATAATGCAGATATCTGGTATGTTGATAGAACAACTACAGGTTGGGGGATCCCAAAAATTTTAAGTGGAAATGTTAACTCCCCTCTAGGAGAATTCGGGGCTTCGGTTGCTGCAAATGGGACTCTTTATTTTACGAGTACATCTGAAGGAGAAAATAAAAATTTAAATATCTTTAAATCAAAACTTGTGAATAATAAACATCAAAAGAGGATGAATCTGGGAGCGATGATTAATTCATATGATGCAGCCTGTCCCTGTATAGCTCCGGATGAGTCATTTCTGATCTTTACCTCTTCAAAACGTCAAGGTGGGATCGGTAAGGCAGACCTATATGTCAGTTTTGCAGATAAAAATGGTGACTGGACAAAGCCGGTTAATCTTGGCGCAAAAATAAATTCAAAGGCATTTGATTATTTTCCATCTATATCACCGGACGGTAAATATCTGTTTTTTGTTAGTGACAGATCGAGAGGGTGGTCATATTCAAAGAAAAAAAAATCCTTTGATGAAATGAAGCTTCTGTATACTGGTCCCAAAAATGGGCGGAATGATATATACTGGGTAAGTACAAATTTTATTAAGCGTCTTCAATTGAATTAAATAAAAATTGAAGATAGAACTGTACACTAAAGAAAGTTTTTGCTTGATTTCAGACAAAAAATACTGATTGCTCTTGATCCTTCATTTATTGACATAATCTATAAAACTTACTATTATTAAAAATTGAGACATAAAAAAAAAATTAGATATTTAATGTTTATGATTCTATTAACCTTAATGGGTTTCTATAATTTTGCTGAAATCGATTTTAGTAAATTAAAAAAATTTCAAGATTATGAAGGTTTAAATACGATACAAATTCATACAATTATTCAGGATCAGGAAGGATTTTTGTGGATTGGTACTGATTTTGGACTTATTAGGTATGATGGCTATAAATTTAAAGAGTTTAGAACCGGAAAAAAACGAGATGTATCAATAATGAATATAAGATCATTATTTAATGTGAATAATAGTTCCATAATAATGGGCACCCAATATGATGGTATTTACCAGATGGATACCAAAAACTATTCAATAACAAAAAAGAAATATATACTTGATGGGATAAATCTATTCGACATTGATATAAGAGCAATTACAGAAGATCTAAAAGGAAATATATGGATCAGCTCAAACACTGATGAATTATTTGTTTTTAACCTTCAGTCTGGAAATACGAGTCGTTTTCATGATATTAATGGAAAAAACCTGTTAGGTAAAACTTCTGTTTCTGCTTTGCTGACAGACAAAAAAGGAAATATTTGGATTGGTACGTCAAAGGGTCTCAAAAAATATGATAATAAAACAAAAACAATAAAAACATTTAATGAAGTTTCAAATGGAGGGGAAATCGATGTTAATAGAATCCTTACCTTATTTGAAGATTCCAGGTCACAGATGTGGATTGGAACTATAGATGGATTATACTTGTTTAATGAAGATCAAAATAGAATTGAGCTATTTAAAAGAGAAGAAAATAATCTGAATAGTATCAGTAATAACTTAGTAAGAACAATTTCAGAGGATAAAAAAGGTAATATCTGGCTCGGAACCAATGGGGGCATTAATATCTTCTCCCCTATATCAAAATCATTTATCAATTATAGGAATAATAATTCTATTAAGAAGACATTGGGTGAAAATTGTTTTATTTTGTCACTGCTTATGGATAAATCCGGCATTATCTGGATAGGGACTTACGCTCAGGGGCTTTATAATTTCGACGATAGGCATAAACAATTTAGATGGTATTCAAATGAATATAACAAAGAGTCATTAAATTTGAATAGAGTCGTTTGGAGTATAGCTGAAGATAGGGCTGGAAATACATGGATAGGGACTCATGCGGGTTTAAACAGATTTAACAAAAAAACCGGTGCGTCAGATCTTTTTTTAATAGATAAAGATATCAATCAGCCCCCTTCAAGAAATGAAGTGAATTCTATTTTAATTGATAATAAAAACAATATATGGGTTGGATTTAAAGCCCATGGATTAACTTTATTCGATCCTGAGAAAGAAGAACTCATCAAATATGACTGGGTTTTCAAAGGGAAAAACAAAGTAGTATACAGAATATTCATAGATAGTAAAGAAGTGATGTGGCTGGGTAGATATGAAGACGGGCTTATAAAATTCGATCGAAAAAACAATAAAATAGAGTCTTATTTAACCAAGGATGACAAGAACGAAGGGAAAGAAGGATCGCGTGTAAGTGCATTTTATGAAGATATGGATCAGAGATTATGGATCGGTACCTTGGGTGATGGTTTGAAGTATTTTGATAAAAAAGGAAATATAAGAGGGTATAAAAATAATTTGGAAAATCCGGACAGCATAAGTAGTAATGTCATTATGGCAATTAGCGGAAATAAGAAAGGGGATCTTTTTGTCGGAACCAATGGGGGCGGGCTGAATATTTTTAATAAAGAGAAAAAGAAGTTTAAATCTTTTGGAGTAAATGAAGGACTTCCGGGAAATACCGTTTACGGGATTCTAAAAGAAGATGATAATAATCTGTGGTTAAGTACGAATAAGGGTATATCCAGATTTAATATTAGTGATAAGTCATTTCAAAATTTTGGAACCCAGGATGGATTGCAGCATAATGAATTCAATTTTGGGGCATATTTTAAAAATAAAAAAGGAGAAATGTATTTCGGAGGTTCTAATGGGATTAACTTTTTTGATCCAAAAAGGATTATCTCAAATTCATATATCCCAAATATTGTTATAACCGGATTTAGAATATTGGGTAATGGAACCGATTTTGATCAAGACTTTATTTTGGATGATACAGTCAATTTGAATCATAAAGATTCCTTTCTCTTAGAATTTTCAGCTCTGAGCTTTTCAAATCCCAAACAGAATAGATATGCATATAAAGTGAAAGGGCTTCACAAAAATTGGATACAATTAGGTACAAACAGATCAATAACTTTTAATAATCTAAATCCAGGTGAATATGAACTGAATATAATTGGTTCCAATAATGATGGCATCTGGAATGAAAATGGAAGGATTATAAAACTGTTCATAAAACCGCCATTCTGGCTTACCCTCTGGTTCAAAATCTTATTGTTTTTTTTAATTTTAATTTTAATATATAATTTTATGCGAAACCGATTAAAGAGACTTGAAAAAAAGTTAAAAAATGAAAATGAAATCGAAAAATTCTTTCTTAAATCAAATATAAGTTCCAGAGAGCAGGAGATAATAAAACTTGTTGTAGATGGAGAAAGCAATAAAAAAATTGGAGATTTACTTTTTATATCAACAGGAACTGTTAAAATCCACCTCTACAAAATTTTTAAGAAATTAAACATTTCCAGCCGTGCTCAAATGATCAGTATCTTTAAAAAACTATAACATTTGTCCTTATAAACATATTACTATTCAGAGTTGCTATGATAGTTTGTCATATAACTTTAGTTATATTTATTAAAATATTACCAAGGATGTATATGAATTAATTTTATTATGAGTATAATTAATTTATGCGATATGCAGTGGATTTTTTTCGAAATTTAAAAGGGAAAATTCGTCTGTTTAATAGAAAAAACAAAAATAATAAGCCTATTTATTCCTTCGAAGTTTTTGATATTATATACGCGCTTATATTAACATTTATTCTAACTGTTTTTTTTTATATTTTTGTTTTCTAAAAAAATGAATAGGGTATTATTGTTATATGGAATTTTTGAATTTAAGGAGATATAATGAAAAAGAATTTTAACTTACAAATAGTTGCTCTGATTATTGTAATTATGTTGATTAGTAGTTTTACTGCAATGGGGCAGAATGAAGGGGATGCCTCAGTTAAAAGTTATTGGCTGACAAAAAGAGTTCTGATAGTTGCATATGGTGACACCTATTTGTATCCCCTGGCAGCTATTAATACGAAAAAGGGAGTTGTAATTATTGATAGTGGAATGCCTCCATCTATAACCAAAATGTATAGAAATAGAATTGAAAAGGAATTGGGACGTTCTGATTTTAAATACACGATTAATACCCATTCTCATAGTGATCATTTTGAGGGGAATCAAGTTTTTAAAGAAACCGAAATCATCGCCCATAAAAACACCTTAAAAAAAATGATAGAGGACAAGGATTATTATGAGAAAGAACTGACAGCAGATATTAAGATGACAAGGAAAACTATAAAAAGGCGGAACCTTTTGAAAAATACATTAAAAAAGGATACATATCTGTATAAGCACTTAAGAGACTCCAATTATATGTATAAGAAAATGTGTGATGATTATGAAACTATTTTCAAATTAACCCTTCCTTCAATTACATTTACAGATAATCTTACCCTTGATATGGGGGATTTGAAAATCCACCTTGTTTACTTCGGTCCGGATTATCATTCGGGGAATGACATTGTAGTCAGTATTTCCGAAGAAAAGCTTGTTTTTACCGGTGATATAATTGCTCAGAAAGATCTGTTTGCAGAGTCATCTTTTAATGCAAAATCAAGTTTTACTCCCTGGATCGCTTGTCTGGATAAAATATTTCAGAACAATAAAAAGATTACTAATGTGGTCACTTTCCATTTTGGAGTGCTGCCGGGGACAGTCTTTTCGGACTTTTACAATTCCCTGAAATCGATGCAGAAAGATCAGCAACAAAAAAAGAATGCTGTTGACAAGCTAAGATTAATGATCTCCGAACTGGGTTTAAAAGAAGCAAAAAAAAAGTTTGAATTTCAGTTCATTAGAAATAAAGAGAAAAAATATTTTATCTGGGAGAGGGAGATGATATCATTAGCTAACGAATTTCAGAGAGGGAAAAAATTTAATGAGGCAATAGTCGTTTTGAGTTTGTGTAAAAGAATATTTCCAGAATCCGCTACGGCTTATAACATGCTGGGGGCAAATTTTAAAATAATTGGCAAAAAGAAGCTTGCGATTCAGGCCTATAAAAAATGTCTTGAAATTGGGCCTATAAATGTATCATCCACTGCTGATAAGATATTTCAGCTGGAAAACAGTAAATAGATAAGAATTTAAGGAGATTTAATGAAAAAGAAATTTAGATTATCAAGTATTGTTTTTTTTATTGGAATAATTTTTATTTGTCGATTACCTGCAATGGGGCAGATGAATGGGGATTTTAGAGAAAATCAAACAAAAGCATTTGCCGCCAGTTCTACATCGGAGTGTCAGTCTTCTCTGAAATTTTGCAATAGGGTGCTTAAAGTTATTCCCAATCATCCTATAATGAATTATTTGGCAGCTCGATTGAACGCACAATTGGGAAATAGCGTTGTTGCATTTAATCATTTAAAAAAGGCTATAAGATTAGGTTATACAACAAAATTACCATTTAAGAAGATCCACCTTTTAAATGATCCGGCATTTGATTCTCTAAGGGGAAAAAAGGAATTCCAAGAAATATTAAATATCTTAAAACAGTCTGAGAAGCATGTGCATAATAGCAAAGTTGCCTTTACAATCAGTGATAAAGATTTTTTGCCTGAAGGTATTGCCTATGATCCGGTTGATAAAGTTTTTTATCTGGGTAGTGAAACCAAGCAAAAAATTGTTAAAGTGGATTTTTTTGGTAATAGTACTGATTTTGTAAAAATAGATAAGGATGGGTTAAATTTAGTATTTCTTGGTGTACATGTTGATCCTGTCCGTAGAACTTTATGGGCTTGCATGTTTGATAAAACAAGGAGAGGTGTATTTAAATATGATCTTTCATCAGGGAAGTTACTTAAAACATATATTGAACCTCCAAGCTCAAAATGTGGTTTTAATGATCTGGTTATTCATCCTAACGGTGATGTCTATATTGCTGATTCCTCCAGGTCTGCAATATATATGATTCCACATTCTACTGATAAACTGGAATTGTTTTTAAAAAATGAATCAATTATAAGCCCCAATGGAATTACGTTATCTGATGATGGACAAACGATCTACTTAGCGGATATTAAAATAGGGATTTATAAAATAGATATAAAAACAAAAGCGTTTTTCCTTTTGTCTCATGAATCTGATTTCAGTCCTATGGGGATTGACGGCTTGTATTTTGCAAATAATAAGCTTTATGCTGTTCAGATACTTTTAAATCAAATTAGCAGATTTTATTTGAACAAGGGTGCCACTCATATAGAAAAGACCGATATTTTAGAGAGAAATGGACCCTATCTTAACAAACCCACAACAGGGGTTATTGTGGATGATTATTTCTATTTTATTGCAGATACCCAGGGGAAAGGAAAAAATCCGGGGGGGATAATCGTTATGAAAACCCCTATAAAATGAATAGATAAAAGTACGATAGAAGATAAGATGAAAAATAACAAAGATATGTAATGAAGGAGAATTATTGTGAATAAGAATTTTAGATTATTAAGTTTAATTTTGATTTTAGGAATTGCTTTTATTTCCTGCAATCAGAAAAAAGAGTTAAGAAATAGTGTAATAAGTAAAAAAGAATCGAAATTCACTAACTTGACCGGTCCATATTTAGGACAGAAACCTCCAGGGATTAAAGCAGAGTTATTTGCTCCAGGCATTATCTCAACAAGCCTAGACGATGCCAAAATTTTGTTCTCGGCTGAAGGGAGAGAGTGTTATTTCTCTGTTAGAGGATCAACTTTTAAAAGTGATTACTTTATTCTGTCTACACAGATGGAGGATAATCATTGGACAACACCTATATTGATGAATTTAATTAAAAACAAGAATAACATGTACCCATTTATTACTAAAAATAGTAAAAAATTATTTTTTACTTCTAGTTGGATTAAAAAGGGAACAAAAGAAAAATGTTCAAACATCATGTATTTATTGAAAGAAAATGGAGACTGGGGACTGCCACGAATAGTAACTTATGGAGAAAAGAATGAAAAAATGCAGGGATATTTTGTGTCCGCTACGTCAAATGGCAATCTATATTTTCAGATGTCACAAGATATTTATATGTCCATCTATTTAAACGGAAATTATTTGAAGCCGGAGAAGTTGAGTAATAAAATAAACAGTCGAGGATTTGAAGGGCACCCTTATGTTTCTTCTGATGAAAGTTATCTTATTTTTGATGCTATAAGAAATGATAATTTTGTAAATTCGGACTTATATATAAGTTTCAAAGATAAAAATGGTGAGTGGCTCGGAGCAAGAAAAATGGGAGAAGACATAAATGGTCCCTCTCATGATTTTGGCCCATTCGTTACACCTGATGGTAAATATCTGTTTTTTAACAGCGATAGAATGAAAAACACAAAACGTAAAGAAATAGAAAATAAAGAACTCTCTTTTCAGGAATTGCAAGATTTGCAAAATGCACCTGGGAATGGATCTTCTGATTTTTACTGGGTCGATGCGAGAGTCATAGCAGATTTAAAACCTAAACACTTAAAATAGGAGAAAAATGAAAAAAAAATTAAAATTACAACTTGTTATTCTTGCAGGAATTATGATGATTTCATGCTTACCTGCAATTGGTCAAATTGACGGAAATTACTATAAAAATCAAAAAAAAGCATTTGCAGCCAAGTCTGTTGCTGAATGTCAAGCCTCACTCAAATTTTGCAATGAAGTTTTGAAGGTAATCCCTGATCATATGATAGCAAATTATTTGTCGTCCCGATTGAATGCAATATTGGGAAATAGTGATTTAGCTCTTAAACAATTGAAAAAAGCAACCAGACTGGGATATATGACAAAAGTGTTATTTCTTGAATTTCATCAGTTAAATGATCCTGCATATAATACTCTTCGCGACAAAAAAGAATTCAAAGAGATAATTAAAATACTAAATAAATCTGAAAAACCGGTTCATAAGAGCCAAATTGCATTTTCCATCAGTGAAAAAGATCTGAATCCTGAAGGCATTACATATGATCCTGTTGAAAAAATGTTTTATCTTGGAAGCATGAATAAACATAAAATAGTTAAAGTTGATCCATCTGGAAAAAGTACTGATTTCACCAGTGAAGGGCAGGACGGATTAAATATGGTCCTAGGGATTCATGTAGATCCCATACACCGGTTACTCTGGGTTGTATCATACTCAAAAAAAAGAAGTGAGGTTCTTAAATATAATCTTTCATCCGGGAAATTAATTAAAAAATACTTCCTCTCTGCTGTCCCAAATGAAATAAAACCCTCTTTCAATGATCTGGTCATTCATACAAATGGAGATGTTTATGTTAGTGGAAGTAACTCAATTTATTGGATCTCTCATTCCTCAGATAAGATGGAAGTTTTTCTGAACAGTAATTCATTTAGCACTTTTAATGGTATTACTCTTTCTGATGATGCTCAGACAATCTATGTGTCTGATTATTTTGTCGGAATCTACAAAATAGATATTAAGACCAAGTCTTTTTATTTGCTGACACATGAGCCGGGATTTAATTCCATCGGTGTTGATGGCTTATATTTTTTAAACAATCAACTTTATTGTGTTCAGGATGTCGTAAACTCCATCGACAGGTTCTCTTTAAATAAAAAGGGAACTCATTTGAAAAGCTGCGAATTCTTTGAAAGAAACACACAATACCTTCATATGCCCACCACTGGGGTTATCATAGATGATTATTTCTATTTCATTGCAGATACCCAGGGAAAAGGCAAAAATCCGGGAGGGATAATTATTATGAAAACCCCTATAAAATGAATATATAAAAGTTTGATATGCGATACCATGAAAATCACAAATAAAATGAGAAGAAGATGAAAAAAATTATATTTATGTGTTTGTATTTGTATTAATGTATCTAACCTGGAGTGTTAATATTTATGGAATTCAAGTAAGGATAATGTTAAGTTTTTAAAACAATTGCATTGGTTTAATCCTATCATTTTTTGAAATATTCAAAAATTTATTCAATTTTTTAGAGTTTAAGAAAAGCAAAGCTGTTCTGAAGTGCAAAGTAATGATATTTAGATCATTTAAGGAGGTAATATGGTGGCAAATGTATCATCAAAAAAAGCATATTTTTTTATTTTTGTAATAATTTTTTTTAATTTAAATATTTATCTTAAATCTGAAAATAAAAAACATAACATAGTTAAATTAATTCCTGTTCTTGCTGATACTGCTCCAGTTATAGATGGGAAATTAGATGATAAAATGTGGAAAAACGAGGCTTCAGTTGATGATAGTTTTATTACATATAATCCAACCTATGGCAAAATTTTTCCACAAAAAACTAAAGTATGGCTGGCATACGATAAAGATAACCTATACTTTGCATTTTATTGTTATGATACTGAGCCGGATAAAATAAAAACATCAATTACAAAAAGAGATAATTCATGGGGAGATGACTGGGTAGGAGTTGCTCTGGATCCTATTGGGAATAAACAAAGTCTTTACCAATTCTATGTGAATCCAAATGGGATGCAGGGGGATTTGTTAGAGACTCCTGCCAATGGAGACAATCTAGCCCCAGACTGGGTTTGGTACAGCGGGGGTAAAATTGTAAAGGATGGGTATACTACGGAAATAAAGATTCCTTTAAAAAGTATTAGATTTAAGCATGGTGAGAATATTTCAATAAATATTCTATTATTGCGAAGGTTAAGCAGGTTAGATATGATAGGTACCTGGCCAGAAATGCCCCCTGGGAAAGGATCCTTCAACTCTACAACCGAAGTAGTTTATAAGAAATTGTCAAAACAATTATTATTGGAGTTTATCCCATCTGTTACATTTGGTTCTCTCTGGGATAGAGAGTCACCTGAAAAATGGACAAAAGGTGACAGTGACCTGAATGCAGGAATAAGTATGAAATATGGAATCACATCAACTATTACTGCTGAGATGACAGTAAATCCTGATTTCAGCCAAGTGGAAAGCGATTCATTCCAGATATCCAGAAATATAAGATATCCAATATTCTACAGGGAGAAAAGACCTTTTTTTATGGAAGCGGGAGATCTTTTCGAACTTGCAGGTTCAAACAGCAATCTTTATCCTACAGTTCATACCAGAAAAATAGTTGATCCCTCATGGGGGGGACGTATCACAGGAGATGTTGGTAAATTCACTTTTGGAACAATGATCGCATCAGACAAATGGGTTGGTAGAGATCTGGAGGATGAAAGCAATTTCTATCTCGGGAAGGAGGCTCTCTATACAATAGGAAGGGTGAAATATAGTTTTAACGGAGATAATTATATTGGAGCCCTTTATACAGGGAAAGAACTTGGAGATTATTATAATAGGGTTTTTGCAATGGATACAAAATTCAGATTTGGAGAATCTCACTCAGTTGTAGCCAACTTTTATAATACCAATACAAATGATCCGGAAACTTCGGATAAATATAAGGGAGTTTCATATACAGGAAAATATACATACTCGGCAAAAAATTTTTACGGTAGTTTCAGCATTGAGAGGTATGGGGAAAATTTCCAGATGGACACAGCTTTTTATAGACGAACAAATATTTTTTATTCAGAGCTGCAGCTGAACCCCATATATTCAATAAAGTCACCAAAATTTAAATGGCTGCAGGCGATCAGACCTGTTTTTCTCACAACCTATCTTTATGATTATTCCACAGGTATGTCCGATAAATATCTGAAAATTGGAGTTGCATTCAGTTTTATTAAACAGGGGAATTTGACTCTTGCCTGGGATATCGTTCAAGACGAAGCTTGGGCGGGAGAGACATTTGATACAAGCGGTTTTTGGGGAGGAGGTGGCATTCAAATAACAAAATGGTTGAAATTAAACTTATCTTTACGTATGCAAAATAGAATATATTATGATAATGAAAATCCATTTCAGGGCAATCGGTTTTATATCTCTCCTTCACTAAATATCCAGCCTATTTCAACCTTATCATTTTATTTATCATATGAATATACCGATTTTAATAAAAAAAAGGATGGAAGCGATGTGTATGATTATCATATTTTGTATACCAGAGCTACCTATCAACCTAGTAAGCATCTGTATTTTAGATTCCTGGTGCAATATGACAGTTATTTGGATACAGTATTAAGTGATGTTCTTGCCTCTTATGAACTTGTTCCCGGCACAGTATTTCATGTAGGATATGGTTCTATGCATGAAAATACTGCCTGGGATCCAAGAAATAGAAACTGGAGCAATGATCTTAATTCTAGAAAATATTATCAGACATCACAGAGTTTTTTCATTAAATGCAGTTATAGATTACAATTATAAATAAAGGGGAAAATAATGAGTGCGCCAAGCAAAGCTAATATAGGCAAACCGGGGGGGATAATTATTATGAAAACCCCTATAAAATAAAAAAGGAGAAATACTATGAACAAGAATTTTAGATTAGTAGGTATTATTTTGATATTGGGAATTGTTTTTATTTCCTGCAATCAGAAAAAGGAATTAAAAAATAAAGTCAAAAGTAAAAATGAATCAATAATTACTAAATTGACCGGTCCTTATCTGGGGCAGAAACTACCTGGGAAAACTCCCGAATTATTTGCACCGGATATTTTGAGGACTGAATACGATGACCGGGGAACGCCCACTTTTTCACCTGATATGAAGGAGGTTTATTGGTCAGTCTCATTTACCTATGGTGCACCTGAAGTGATCCTCTGGATGAAAAGAGTTAATAATGAATGGACCAAACCTGAGGTCGCTCCATTTTCAGGTAAATACAGCGATGGAAGTCCCTGTTTGAGTCCCGATAATAAAAGGATCTTTTTTGATTCTACCCGCCCGTTGAACGGCAATGGAGATCCTAAAGACAAGGATATCTGGTATATAGAAAGGACTGAATCGGGATGGGGTAAGCCGGTAAATGCCGGCAAAATGGTTAACACAGATAAGATGGAGAGTAATCCGTCTGTCTCAAAGAGTGGAACCCTTTATTTTAGCTCAATATTTAAAGGATATCCTTTTGGGATTGGTATTTTTAAATCATCTTTGGTAAATATGGAATATACTAAACGTAAATTTCTTGATGAGAAAATAAATTCAAAAAAAGGATTTGACTGGAGTCTATTTATAGATCCGGATGAGAAATATGTTGTGTTTTGCTCAGGTCGGGATGGTCAGGAAATGGATGACATGTATTGCAGCTTTAAAAATGAGGATGGCAGCTGGACAGACCCTGTAAAATTTGATTTACCGGTAAACTCAAAATCTAATGATAGATTTCCCCGCATCTCTCCAGATGGAAAGTTTTTGTTTTTTGCCAGAACCTCGGGTGATTTTAAAAGATATTTTAAAACTCAACAATCTCTTACTCAGCTGAAAGATAGATATAAGAAAACAGGTGATGACTTTTACTGGGTTGATGCCAGAGTTATTAAAGAATTAAAACCAAGAGATCTAAAATAGGAATAATTTTATAAATAAGAGGTAAAACTCGGGTATACAGAAACAAATCTTTTCTGAGGAAAAAGTCCTTTTTTAAAAATTGTTACATAAGTAACAAGCTTTATTCTTTTTTCTGTCTTATAATATATTTTGGTAAACATACATGAAATTGAATTGGAGAGAAATATGAAAAGGATTAAAGTAATTGCTTGTTTTGCTATGCTAGTGTTATTGATAGGAAGTTCAGAAAAGATATTCTCATCAAATATTTTTGAAGCAATAAAGAATAAAAATCTATCTGCTGTAAAGGTGATAGTAGAACAGGATAATAATTATCTGAAAAAATTGGATGAGAATAAATATACAGTCCTTCATCTGGCCAGCGAGCTTGGTCATTTAAAAATTGTCCGGTATTTAATAGAGAAAGGTGCTGAGATAAATAGTAAAAACCATCAGGAAAATACGCCTCTTCATCTGGCATCAATCAAAAAACATTTTCCTATAGTAAAATGTTTAGTGTTAAATGGAGCAGATGTAAATATAAAAAATTTTCGTGGCAGGATTCCTGCTCTCGCTGCAATAATTACTTTTAGCAAATTTGAAATTATAGAATATTTGATAAATAAAGGATCAGATATAAATACAGTAGATTTTCTTGAATCTACCCTTCTTTTAAGAGCCTGTTCAAGAAAATATCCAAAAATTGTAGATCTACTATTGAAAAAAAACATTAAACTGCCAATAGAAAAAAATAAAGTAAATCAATTAATTGCCTATTCTTTTTATATCGACCACCTGAGTCTTTTAAATTTATTATTAAAAAAAAACCCTCATATAAAACTTAAGGATAAGGAGAAATCTTTTGTATTAATGGCTGTTTCAAATGGTTCCATTCGAATGCTTAAATTATTAATTGAGAAAAAATTTAATCTTCAGGTTTTAAATATATACGGCAATTCAACTATACATCTGGCCGCTCAGGAAGGGTTTGTCCCCATTGTAAAAATTTTATTAGAGAATGAAATCAACATTAATATAAAAAATAAAATGGGGAAAACAGCCCTACATATTGCAAAAGAAAAAAACAAAAATGATATGATAGAGTTCCTGATTAAAAATGGTGCAGATCAGGCTCCGTATGTTTTTCCTGTTTTAAAAGGTCCTTACCTCGGTCAGAAACCTCCTGTTGAAGAAGCGAAGGTTTTTGCTCTGGGTATTGTTTCAGTTGAAGGCCTTGAACATAGTCCACCTGTTTTTTCCAGGGATGGTAGTCAGGTCTTCTGGGCATCAGAATATCCAACTTATATTATTGAGATGAGCTTAAAGAATGAAATTTGGACTCAACCGAAAAAGATGCCATTTAATTCCGGTTTTGGAGATGGTGAACCTGTGTTTTCAAAAGATAATAATAAATTGTTTTTTCTTTCAAAAAGAACCAGGGATGGTAAATCTAAAGCTGATAGAGAGAGGATATGGTATGTCAAACGTGTGGGGAATTCCTGGTCAAGAGCAATTTGTCTCAATGATGATGCAAATTTATATCCGATGCATTGGACGATATCAATAGATGATGAGGATTCAATATATTTTTCTTCAACTCATGCAAGTGGATATGGCAAGCATGATATTTATAAAATTAAAACAGTCAATGGAGAGTATCAAAAGCCTGTGAACCTTGGACCGGTCATTAACTCTAAACTGGTTCAAATAACACCATTTATTGCACCTGATCAAAGCTTTTTAATATATGCAATTATGGGACACTCCGAAGGTATGGGGTCATTAGATCTATTTGTCTCTTTTAAGAAAGCAGATGGAACTTGGAGTAAACCATCAAATTTAGGCGAGTCGGTAAATTCCCCCGGGATGGAATTATGTCCTTCTGTATCTCCTGATGGAAAGTACCTGTTTTTTTTAGGTGGAGGCGATATCAACTGGGTTTCAACCGATATTATAAAAAAATTGAAATTAGTGATATCGAAGTAAATTTTTTAAAATTAAAAACTTTAATTTGAGAAAGTTAGTTTAAGGGAGAATGAGATGAGAAAAATACCTCTTTTGGTAACAGTATTATCTATTATTTTCGTAATAAATGCACTGATATATCCTTCAGAGACAAGAAATCGATCGATTCTTGAATCTCAATTTAAAAAAGAGCTAAAACAGATTAATCAAAACATATATGTTGCAATTGGATATGGTGCTTCAAATTCTACAATGATAATTGGTACAGATGGTATTATCTTTGTTGATACAATGATGACGACTGAAGGGGCAGAGATTGCAATGTTAGATTTTAGGAAAATAAGCAACAAACCTGTTAAAGCAATTATTTACACTCATAGTCATGGTGATCATAGGGGAGGAGCCAGTATTTTTGCTGGGAAATTCAATCCTGAAATTTATGCCCGTAAAGTTCCACCAACATCTCTCAAAGGATATAATAAAATAGCCGGTATTGTAAAAAAAAGATCTAAAAGGCAATTTGGTTCCTTATTAACAGCAGATGAAAAGATTTCGGGAATTGCAAAAGTAAATCGCCCCAGTCGTGGTGCTTATGACGGGATTCTTCAACCAACAATATTATTGGATGTAGATCGGAAAGATATAAATATATGCGGTGTAAATATGGAGTTGGGTGCGGCACCCGGTGAAACAGATGATCATTTATATGTGTGGGTTCCTGAGTCTAAAGTACTGATTTGTGGAGACAATTTCTACTATTCCTTTCCAAATTTATATGCCATTCGGGGTGCACAATACAGAGATATAAATTTATGGATAAATAGTCTGGATAAACTCATTCATAAAGAAGCTGAGGTCTTGATCTCCGGTCATGCCCGTCCAATTATTGGGAAAGACAAAGTAAGGGAAGTACTGACTAATTATAAAAAAGCATTGAGCTTTGTTTATGAAAAAACAATGGAAGGGATTAATAAGGGCTTTACACCTGATGAGCTGGTTGATTATGTCAGACTACCAAAATCCTTGAGCAAACTGGCTTATTTACAGGAATTCTATGGGGTAGTCGAATGGTCTGTTAGAGCAATTTATTCCGGTTATCTGGGTTGGTTTGATGGAAATCCTTCTAATCTTTTTCCATTGAGTCCTGTTGAAGAGTCTTTAAGAATGATACAATTAATTGGTTCAAAAGAGCTGGTTATTGATAAAATTTCTAATTCTATTAATCAAGGAGAATTTCAGTGGGCTTGTCAATTATGCGATCATCTACTGAATATTCATCCAGATTATATTCAGGCTAAAAAATTAAAGGCTAAAGCCTTATATGGTCTTGCTGATTTACAGATTAGCTCAAATGCCCGTCACTACTATTTGACAGTTGCTAAGGAGCTTGATGGAAAACTAGAAAAACCTTGAGAAAAAAGTCCTATTTGAAAATTAGTACTTTTGTAACAAGCTTTATACTTTTTTATATAATATAATATTTGCCTGAGAACAACTCGAAAGGCAGTAAAGGGAGTTATTATGATTAAAAAATTTATATTAATTGTTTTTGTTTTTGGATATATTTTTTTTGGAATAAACCATTCAAAAGAGATAACACTAGATCCTTTTTCAAAGTTTATTAATATTCAAGGTGATTATCTTGGACAATCCCCTCCGGGAATAACACCTGAATTATTTACACCATTTTTACTGGATTATAAGAAACACCATATACATAGCTCTCCGGTTTTTTCTCCTAAGGGGGATGAGGTCTATTTTTCCCTTTATGTAGATGATTTGGATCCACAAAAAATGTTTTATTCAAAGATGGATAAAGACGGAATCTGGTCAAAACCAGTACTAGTTCCATTTTCTGGGAAATTTCATGAGGGTCATCCTTTGTTTTCTCCAGATGGGAAAAGATTGTATTTCTATTCAAAACACCCATTAAAAAATGGGGTAAAGATCCGCAAAGTATTTAATATCTGGTTTGTTGAAAAACAAAATGGCAATTGGAGTAAACCAAATCATTTAAATACTTCATTTCAAACTGAGTTGCTTAGCTATCCAAGTCATTTTGGAGCAGATGGTAGTCTGTTTTTTAAAGTGAATATAGAGAAAGAGGGCTTCAGATTATTTAAGGGTAATGTAATTGGCAAAAAGATATTTTCTGTAAAAAAAATGGAAAAACCTGTCACGCTTGATCCAAAGGAAGAATATTTAATTTTTAATGTGCTTGATAAAGAAACAAAAAAACTTCGCTTTGACATAGCCTTTAAAAAAAAGGACGGCACATGGACAGAACCTATACCTATGGGTGACACTGTTAATAATAAGCAGTTTTCATCGAGATTTCCCGGATTCTCACATGATGGAAAATATTTTTTCTTCACTAGTACCAGATCCGGATATGAAAGAATATATTGGGTTAGTAGAGAACTATTTGAGATTTATCACAAATCTCATTTAAAATTTATGAAGAAGCAATGACTTTAGACCTAATTGCTCAGAAGGCTCATAAAGTTCTTGAAGAGTTTAAAATAAATTGGAGAAAATAATGATCTTAAAAAAACAATCTTTCATCTTAGTAATCATTTTACTACTTGTATTTCAAAACCTGGCAGGGCAGGAAATTTTTCAGGCCACAAAAAATGGTGATTTAGATAAAATAAAAAAAATGCTGGTAAAAGAACCAGGGTTAATAAATTTTAAAGATGAACGAGGTGTGTCTACTCTGCATATAGCTGCAGAGAGTGGGCAATTGGGAATCATTAAGTTTTTGATTAAAAATGGTCTTGATAAAGATATGCAAGATATTAATAAGATGACTCCCCTTATTTATGCATCCAGAAGCGGGAAGATTGACCTGGTAAAGTTCTTTGTTGAACTTGGTGCAAATATGAACCAGCAAACTCAAACTGGTCGTACTGCTTTACATTGGGCTGGAAAAAATAACCATCAACATGTTATGGAATTTTTATTTAAGAAAGGGGCAAATAAAGAGATTAAAGATTTAAGAGGAAGAACACCTCTGCTTGCCACTCTGCTGAAGAACGGGGATGCGGATACTTTTAAAATTTTCGTGAAGTACGGGGCAAATTTAGAAGCAAAAATAAGACGGACCAGCGTCATTATTCAGGCAGCTAGAAATGGATACTCAGAAATTGTAAATATTTTACTGGAAAATAAAGTAAAAGTTGATAAAGAAAATAACAGTTTATTTTATTCATCAGTCAATAATGGATTATTTAAACTATTTAAGGTTTTTGTAAAAATGGGAATAGATTTTAATTTAATGAAGAAAAATGGCTGGGATCTTTTGCATTCGGCAGCAAATGGGGGATCGGTAGAAATAACTGTGATCATTTTAAAAAAAGGATTTGATATAAATAAACAGAATAGATTTGGCTGGACTCCTCTTCATTCTGCAGCTTATAGCGGACATTTGCAGATATTGGAAAAATTGATTGATAATGGAGCTGAAATAAATAAGAAAACCTTTAGCGGTAAAACAGCATACAATATGGCAGTTAAAAATGAATTTAAAGATATTGCGGAATTATTGAAATCAAAAGGTGCAAATATAAATAAGTTTCAACTATCGGTTGATAAAACCTCTTATCTGGGACAGAAAATACCTGGAAAAGAAGCAGAGTTATTTGCTGTGGACATTGTAGCTTCACACAGGGGAGAATCTAATTGTGTAGCCATATCTCTGGATGGTAAGGAGATTTTTTGGGATTCATATTTTGGAAAAAAATATGGAAGCAGAATTTTATACTCCGGTAAGAAGAAAAACATTTGGACTGTACCTGAATTTGCCTTCTTTTCAAAGCTTATTCAATATAATGATAGTACTCCTTTCTTCTCACCAAAAGGGGACAAATTGTTTTTTATTTCCAGACGGCCTTTAAACCCTAAGGATAAAGGGGAAAAAGAAAATATCTGGGTAATAAAAAGAGAAAAAAATGATTGGTCTAAACCTGAACCTGTAAGCGATCTTATAAACAGCAAGTCCCCTCATATGCAATTCTCTGTATCCAATAAGGACACTTTATTTTTTAATTCAAAGGATGGTGGTGGTCTGGGTAAAAGTGATCTCTATTATTCTAAATACGAAAATGGTAAATATTTAAAACCAATCAATATAGGAGCTCCTGTAAATTCAAAATTTACTGAATTTACTCCATATATTGCACCGGATGAATCTTACCTGATCTTTTCAAGGGTTGGACAATCTGATGGAATAGGTGCATCGGATCTATATCTGAGTTTTTATGGGAAAAATGAAAAATGGAGTGAACCAATCAATATGAGAAATGCAGTTAATTCCAGAGGGTGGGAAACATGTCCGGTTGTTTCGCCAGACGGGAAATATCTGTTTTTTAACCGCAATTCTGATATCTACTGGATTTCCGCAAAAATAATTGAAGAGTTAAGGAAAAAGATGAAATAGAGGAGAAATTGTTATTGACTTGAAAAAATATTTTTCTTTATATACTATTGTGCTGCAAGTTTTAAATTACTTGCAAAAAAAATCGAGGGAGGGATTTTATGAAAAATCAAAGTAAAAAAATTATGTTATGTGGGATCATTATATTTGCTTTATTAGTTCCGGAACTTATAATGGCTCAGCTTCAAAATTTACCACAGGCTAGTCCTGCTGTTTCTATTACACAAGCTATTGGATCATCAAAGGTAACTATAGATTATGGCAGTCCAAGAGTAAGGGGTAGAAAAATATGGGGAAATTTAGTTCCATATGGTCTCAAAAAACTTGGATTCGGGAATAACAAACCTGCACCATGGAGAGCCGGGGCAAATAAAAACACAGTCTTTACAATTACTCATAATGCAAAAATAAACGGGAAATCTCTACCGGCAGGATCATACGGACTTCATATGATTCCCGGTGAAAAAGAGTGGATCATCATATTCTCAAAAAACTACACTTCCTGGGGCAGTTTTTTTTATGAGGATTCTGAAGATGCTTTAAGGGTAAAGGTTGTTCCAGAAGAGACAGAATTCAAAGAATGGCTTGTATATGGATTTGACAAATATACACTTAAATCTGCAGAAGCTTATTTACACTGGGAAAAACTGAAGATTCCATTTCTTATTGAATTTGATACTAATAAGATCACAATGCAGAATATCAAGAACCAATTGAGATCAATGGCCGGTTTCAACTGGAGAGGTACCTATCAGGCTGCAATAAATTGTCTAATGACTAATTCAAATCTTGAGCAGGGACTTGTCTGGATAAATAAATCAATTTCCATGAATGAAAATGCCAATAATGTAAATATGCTTGGATATCTTTTAATGGCTTTAAATAAAAAAGATCAAGCTATGAAAGTTTTTAAAGCAAATATAAAGAAATTTCCGAAAAACTGGAATCTATACGACAGTCTGGCAGAAAACCTTAATAAAATGGGAAAGCGAAAGGCATCAATTAAATGGTTTAAAATTGCATTGAAGAAAGCACCTAAACCACAAAAAAATCGGATTGAAAATATTTTATTAAAACTAAAGAAAAAATAATCTATTAAAAGTATAATTTTTATTTGAGGGGGAAATTATGAAAGGGAAAATAATCTGGTTGATCTTTATAATTTTATCAATAGTTAATACCGGGTTATTTTCTGATGAATATGTTCGTTCAATTAAACAACTGACTTTTGAGGATTCTATTGATTATTATCCTTACTGGTCCCTGATATAACTGAATCTTGTTCCGGTCTCATTAGAGAGTAAAATAATTGTCAGATCATTTTCTTCCAACCGCGATTCCATATCCGGATCCCACATTAGAATTAATATCTACATGAGGTGTAAACATGAGCTTTTTCTATTTTTCTAATAATAGAGTTCCTGCATTTAATGCTCTGTCCCATTTGAAAAGATCTTCCACAGTTGAAAACATCGATCCCGGACCTTTATGAGCCGTTGGATTTGCATATTTTGCTTTTTGTTGACATTTTTTTATGGAGAAGAGACTGGTAATGTTGATGGTAAATATTTAGGGCATAAATTACCCGGAAATATACCAATTGTTTTTGCTCCTGGAATTATTTCAACAAAACGGGATGAAACAAGTGGTTTTTTTTCTCCAGATGGAAAGTATCTGTTTTTTACCAGGAGAAATGATATTTACTGGGTTAGTGGAGATTTTTTTAAAAATAAATTAATTATGAATATATTGTTTTAATGTGGTACTATAAAGAATAAAACAATGAAATATTCTATAATTCTTTTGCTTGTACTGGTCCTTATGTTTAATTTCTCCTGTCAAACTACAAATACGGATTCTGAACTAAATCCCTATGGCCCATACACTATTTCACAGCTGCAGGATGATTTTACTCAGTTCCGTAATATAATAGAAACGACTCATCCATCTCTCTATCTGTATTATAATAGAGATACATTTAATGGTTTTTTTGAATCTACATATAACTCTCTAACTGATGGAATGACAGAACTTCAGTTTTACAGAGTATTAGCAACAATAGTAAGTAAAATTTATTGTGGTCATACAAATCTTTCTTTTACGAGTCACTTCACAGGTAATCGTAATTCACAGGCAATGGCATTCCCTTTTGGTTTGGCTTTTATAAATAATAGGGCATATATCTATCAGAATTATTCAGGAGAGAACGAGGTACCTGTAGGTTCAGAAATTTTGTCAATAAATAATGAGCCTGTATCTTCAGTCTTGTCTGGGATGCTTGATCGAATTAGTTCAGATGGATGGAATGAAACAAAGAAGATTAATTTGATTAACAGGAGGTTTTTTCATTTTTACTATAATCTGGTTGATACGCCGGATACCTTCATTTTGAGCTTAATTAAGCCTTTGTCTACGGAGTTAGTTTCTATTACAGTTGATGGGCTTGCATATTCTGAAGTAAATAATAATTCCAATATCCAGAATCCTGCACCTTATAATGGACAAATTCTACATAGAGAGAAGATAGATAATAAAACAGCTCTCCTGGCCATAACCTCTTTTTCAGCATCTTCTCTAACTGAATTTGAATCTTATATGAGAGAATCTTTCCAGGAGTTCATTGATGATGGAATTGAAAACATGATTATAGATTTAAGGGGAAATGGTGGTGGTGACCCATACCAGAGTGCAGATTTGATCTCTTATCTGATTGATTCTCCTTTTACCTATTTTGAACAGGGTAATTCTTATCCTGATTTGTTTCAGCCTGTACAGCCTCATGAATTAAATTTTAATGGCAATGTATATTTTTTGATTAATGGAGCCGGTTTTTCTACAACTGGACATTTTTGTTCATTGGCTAAATATCATAAACTGGGTGTTTTTATAGGTGAGGAAACCGGAGGTTCATTTTACTGTAATGATAATTCTACAAATAGGGCCTTGTCAATATCAGGACTTACGCTAAGAATAGCACGCACTCTTTATGCTACAGCAGTTCCTGATAATGAATTTCAAAGTGGTAGAGGTATTATGCCGGACCATGAAGTGAAAGTTTCCCTTACTGATAGAATTTCCGGAATCGACAGACAGATGCTTTATGTTTTGGAATTGATTGCTTTGAAAAATTCTAGAGACAAAATAGATAATAGACAGTATGCTATGAAAAAATAAAATCCTGATTCAATAGTTGCATTCATATATTCGCTTGCATTTGAAGCAAGGAAAGCTACAAAAATTCCAATAACAAAAACATCAGCCATCGCCCATTTACTTATATTCTTTATGAAGTTGAATATTTTGTTTTTTCTTTTTATATGCTTTGTGAGATAAGCAAAAAGCAGCAATGTACCTTTTATAAATGGGACAATAACACTGAAAAATAATATTAAAACTGCGACAAAATAATTTTTACTATCAACTAAATTACTTATTGACTGTAAGATACTTCTGGTTTCATTAAAAACCTGTTTTTTTATCACCAGAATTTTTACAGATGCTGAAAGCGTTATCATTGGTTTAAGCAGCCCGGGAATCAATAAAATGAAAGAGAGGGCAAGGATGGTCAACCCAACTATAGTTTTTATTGTTATATTTTTTTCTGTTTTTCTCATTAATATCTCCAATACTAATTAACGTAGGAATGGAGCAATAAGGTTTACAAAATTAAAATATTACCAATAAATTACTTTTGTATTACTTGGAATAGCAATTTAATTCTATCTCTTTATATATAATCAAATTTTAATTAATCTGGGAGGGATAATAATGAGAAATTTACTAAGTATGCTCTGTTTGTTTTTGGTTTTATCGGGAAATTTTTTATATTCAAATGAAGTAAAGGAGATGCCGCAGCTTGTATATCCAAAAAATCTTATTGTTGAGAATGACCGTATCCTTATCACGGATTTTCCGCATGTTTACCTTTACTCAATCAACAATTTTAAATTAATCAAGAAATTTGGGGGAAAAGGGGAAGGCCCAGGTGAGTTCAATGTTGACCAGGAATCTATGGGACCAAAATTAGCCGGTTTGATAAGTGATATTGATGGTGAAAATATTTATATTAATAGTCAGAACAGGTTATCTCTATTTAATTTAAATGGGGATTATATTAAAGTAATAAGACCAAAATCATTCAGAAGGGATCCTGGATTTAAAGTTTTCAAGGATGGTTTTGTAGCTTTGAAAGTAGAGCGTGACGGGAAAAAACTTTTTTCATCATTAAAAATTTGTAATAAGAATCTTAAGGAGATTAAAGAAATTACCAGATACCCATTTTTCATAAGAAACACAAATCAATTTAGAGGCAATGAATTAGGGTATGATTTTTTTGAACGGGCCAATGGGACAATATCATTTGTTGCTGATTCTGGATTGATATATGTGTCACGGAACAATTCTCCACACATTCATATTGATGTTTTTAATCCTCTAGGTAAATTATTGAAGACAATAAAGTATGAAAACGATAAGAATAAAATAACACAACTTTTTATAAAAAGTGTACATAGATATTATGTTTTAAAATTTAAAAGAGGTCTCAAGGCTAATCTAAAGGCAACTAAGTTCAAAGAAAATTTTCCAGGATTGAGAAAATTTTTTGTAAAAAAAGATAAGATCTATATTCTCACATATAAGAGAGAAGGGGATGAAAATGAAATCATTATTCTTGATATGAATGGAAAATTTATCAATAAAAAAATGATCCCGGTATTTGAAGCAAATCCGGAGTTCCTATATCCCTGTTCAATATATAAAGGATTATTCTATCAAATAATGGAAGTTGGTGAAGAGGAAGACTGGGAATTGCATATAACTAAAATATAAAAGGTGAAAAAAATGAAAATAGAAAACAAATTTATTATTATTTTATTTTTATTATCAGTTTTATTTTATGGCTCAAAAAAAATAGCTGGGGAGTCAGCAGAATTTCCTTTACTGAAAGGTTCTTATCTTGGTCAGCAATTGCCAGGGAATACTCCAAAACTTTTTGCTCCCGGTATCATATCTACTAATAATCAGCATAGCAGCGTCTATTTTACACCTGATGGCCTGGAAGTTTATTTTAGCAGATATTTCAGGAATAATAGCTCTATATATTATATGAAAGATATAAATGGGAAATGGACTAAGCCAGAGCCTGTGAAACATCTTGAGGGTAAAGCGTTAACACCTTTTCTCTCACCCGATGGGAAGCTGCTTTTCTGTTCATTGCCCGGAGATCTGCATGTTATGACTCGCAGGGTAAATGGATGGAGTAAACCTCAAAATATGGGGAAGGTGATTAATTTTCAGAAACGTCAAGATGGGATCTCAATGAGCCTTAGAGGGACAATTGTGTATTGTTCTATGTTTGGGAAAAGGGATGGGATGTATATAACAAGAAAAGCAGATGGAAAGTATAAGTTACCTCAGAAGTTAAAGATTAAAGTAAAAGGCAACCGTCTTTATGGATACCCGTTTATTGCCCCAGATGACTCCTATATTATATTTCAATCATGGACCCATGGTACAGGGTACGGGATGCAGGATCTATATATCAGTTTTAGAGCGAAAAGCGGGAATTGGGTCCCTCCAATTAACCTTGGGAAAATTATTAATACAAATTCAAGTGAAAGTTTTCCCTACGTCACTCCTGATGGTAAATATTTTTTCTTTAATTCCAATCGGCCATCCTCCCTAAATAAGAAAAGAAGAGGACAATTTTTTGGGAATATCTATTGGATGAGCAGTTCATTTATTCAAGTTCTAAAAGATAAGCACCTAAAAAATATATAGAAAAATCAGGAAGAACTAAAATGAATTTTTATGGAAAAATTCTAAACAATCTGATATCCCGGATAAAAATGCAAGTGATAATGAGTGTTTTGAATATCTTAATAAAAAATAAATTACAAAAATGGCTTGGGATGGAGGAATAATCATTATTATAAAATCATGATTATGATGTAATATTTAAAAGGAGTGTATAATGAAAAAAAAAATAATTTTTATATGTGTCGTGTTAAATATTTTATTTTTTTCAGTTGCAATATTTTCACAGGATCGAATAAGTAGAATTGATGAATTTATTCTAAAATCACATCAAAATAAAGAATTAAATGGTGTGATTTTTATAGCTGAGAATAGGAGAAAAATATATTCAAAGGCTATTGGACTGGCCAATATTGAGTGGAATGTACCTCATAAAATAGATTCAAAATTTAAAATTGCATCTGTTTCTAAACAATTTACTTGTATGTTGATTCTACAGTTGGTAAATGAAGGAAAAATCAAACTTGATACAAAAGTAATAGATTATCTTCCTGATTATCCGGTTAAACAGGGTTCAAGAATAAGCATCCGGAATTTAATGAGCCATTCTTCAGGCATTCCAAACTATACAAATTTTAAAAACTGGTACTCTGAACTTTGGATAAAAGAATACAGTACAAAAGAATTTATAAACCTTTTTAAAAACCTTGAACTTGAGTTTGAGCCAGGAAACCGTTTTAACTACAGTAACTCAGGATATCGGTTACTGACTGCAATTATTGAAAAAATTTGTAAGAAGCCATTTAATCAAGTGATAAATGAACGAATTTTTAAGCCTCTAAATATGAAAGATTCAGGTTGTATTGATATAAATACAATTGTTCCAAAATTAGCATATCCATATGAATATTGGAAATCAAAATTCACCCGGTCAGACTATTTTAATCCTACTACAGCTGTAGGAGTTGGATCTATATACTCAACCGCAGCTGATCTGTGGAAATGGCATAAAGCATTGATGGACAATAAATTGATCTCAAAAAAATTAACAAATGAAATGCTGAAAAAGCAGGTTAATATAACAGATGAAATTGGATATGGTTTTGGATTGAGTATCGGAAAAGTTAAAATAAAAGAAAAAAAATATGACTTTATTGAACACACCGGGGCATATCCCGGATTTAATACATTATATGTCTGGTTTCCCCAAGAAAAACGATTAATCCTGATATTTAATAATACAGGACACACAAAGCTGCGTTTTATTCGTAATGAATTAATTAAGATACTAGATGGTGATTAAATATAAAGGAGTAATATATGAAAAAAATAAAACAATTAGTTTTAATAAGTTTGATTTTAATGATTTGGGTTACAAATATTTTTGCTCAGCGCAAATCCCCTGAAAAAGTTTTTAAAAATGTATCTTTAAAAATTATTCACTCAAAAATTCTAAATGAGAACCGCAGGTTATTTGTCTATGTGCCGAAGAATTTAAAATCTCACTATCCGGTTTTTTATCTGCTGGATGGCGGTATGAGTTTTGTGTTTAAAGATGTTTTGGCGGTTACTAAAAATAATCCCCATATTATTATTGGCATTGATACAAGAAAAAACCGTAATCGTGATATGAATCCCATAAAGATAAGTTCTCGCCCAAAGTCTGGAGGAGCAGAAAATTTTTTAAAATTCATTGTTGAAGAGTTACAACCTTTCGTACGGGAGAACTATCCTGTAAATGACAAAAAAATTCTCTGTGGCGGCTCAGCATCAGGTTTATTTACGGTCTATGCGATGCTTGAAAAACCTGAAGCATTCTTTGCATATATCTCTGCAAGCCCTGCAATTGGATATTGTCCTGTCTTTTTAAAAAATAAAGTGATGAAATTTTCACCTGATCATAAATTAGAGGGAAGATTTTTATATCTAACTTATGGGGATAAGGAGCGGTTCCCGGCGGCTGTGAAATTTATTCCATCTTTTGGAAAATTACTTAAGAACAGATTTAAAAATGGTTTTAATCTCAAAATGGAAAGGCTACCGGGAAAGCATGTACCCAGAGGTTTTATAAAGGCTGGACTTAATTTTATATATAAATGATCTTAGATCAAATTTCTGTAGAATAAAAAAATATTACTATTTTATTACTTTTATATTAACTAAAAAAGTAAAATTCTTAATATTATTCCTTTAAGATTATATATTATGGAGAAGTAATGAAAATAAAAATAAAAATTCTTTTTATTAGCTGGTTTTTTTTAATTGGGGTCTTAGGTGCTTTTTCTCAGGTTAAATCCCCTGCAAAGGAATTTAAAAATGTATCTTTAAAAATAATTCATTCTAAAATTCTAAATGAGGACCGAAGGATATTCGTATATGCTCCTAAGGGACCTGAATTATTAAAATATCCGGTTTTATATCTATTGGATGGCAGTAGAAGCTTTACTTTTAAGAATGCTTTGCAAAACACAAAAAATAATCCGCATATCATCATTGGAATTGATACATCAAAAAATAATAGAAGTGACATGATTCCATGTCGGGGCACAGGTAAGGCCAAAAAATTATTAAAATTTATTGTTCAGGAATTACAACCCTATGTTAATAAGCATTATTCAACAATTGAAAGAATATTATCAGTGGATGTTCAATTGCCGGTTTATTTACTATCTATGCAATGCTTACTGAACCTGAAGCATTTTCTGGTTATATAGCCGGTAGTCCTGCTATTGGCTTATGTGCTAATCTTTTAAAAGAAAGAATTAATAAATTTTCAGTAATTAATAAAATAAAAGGGAAATTTTTATTTATTGGATATGGCGATAAAGAAAGATTTAAACCCACTATAGACTTTATCCCTTCTTACAGTCAATTACTTAAAAATCGATTTAAAGATATTTTGAAGATCAAGATCCAGAAACTGCCTGGAAGACATTGTCCATCAGAATTTATGGAAAATGGTTTTAGATTTATATACAATAAATAACCACGAAATTAAATTATTAAAGGAGAGATAAATTTGCCTGGCACCGAAAGATCTTCCCAAAAGATCTTCTCAAAAAAAAACAAAGCAAGGGGGGAGAAAACAAATAATAGGCAATAGTCTTTTATATAAAGGGTTTTATAAGTTTTACCTTAAAAACTTTTGGGAATACTATTAAACAATAAAGGAGAAAAAAAATGAATTCAAAGAAAATAGTTGCTTTGTTTATTTCTGTTATTTTATTTACTGTAAGTTATGCTCAGAATTCAGAAAAAAAAAACAAAAACTGGCCAGTATTAAAAGGAGCTTATCTAGGCATGAAACCTCCTGGAGAGACACCGGAGATCTTTGCACCGGGGATTATATCAACCCGGTTTCATGAGCACAGCTATGCTGTTTTCTCACCGGATGGAACTGAAGTGTATTGGACCAGTTTATTTATTGATAATAAATATGATTTTCCAACAGGTTTATTATTTATGAAGTTAAAAAAAAGATGGTCTCAGCCTGAGTACGCATTAATTAATACAAAAAATGATAGTGGGGCTCCATGTTTTTCATTTGACGGGAAAAAACTTTATTTCTCAGATGGAAAGAGGAACAGTGATATATGGTTTGTAAATAAAACTACAAATGGATGGAGTAAAGCAAAAAAAATTCCCGGGAGTGTAAATACTTCAAAACTGGAAAGACAGGGATCTGTAACCCGGAATGGAACACTTTACTATTTAGGTTTTCTTAAAGGAGTTAGGAGTAATTATGGAATCTATCGTTCTGAATTTAAAGATGGAAAATTTCAGAAACCTGAAGTTCTTCCTGAACAAATAAACTCAAAGAGCCATGACTGGACACCCTTTATTTCTCCGGATGAAGATTTTATACTTTGGTCATCAGTGAGAGATGGAGGATTTGGAAGTGGAGATCTGTATATAAGTTTTCGGTCAGAAAAAGGAGAATGGTCAAAGGCAATAAATTTGGGCCCAAAAATAAATAAAAATAATAATGAGCGGTTTCCGGGGATCTCTCCTGATGGGAAATATCTGTTTTTTGTATCAGACCAAATAGACAAAGAATTAATGAATAAAAAAAAACTATCATTTAAAGAGGCTGTTAAACACTTCAATCTTCCAGGTAATGGAATGTCAGATATTTACTGGGTTTCAACAAAAATAATTGATGAACTAAGACCGGATAAATTTAAGAAATCGGAATAAGTTCCATGAAAGAATATGTATGAAAATACTTTGTCTGGCACTTTTTTTAATTACAAATGAAAAAAAAAGAAACATGGTATACTAGTTAGGTTATAATTATTATACTGGTACGAGATTGATGATGAAGGGAAAAGAAATAAAAAGTAAAACAGTTTTTAAAAATAAATTGCCGCTACTTTTTTTTATTCTGATAATTACTGTTGGTCTAATCATTTCTATAATTGGGATATATCTGGTTTCTCAACAAAAGAGAGTAAAAGAATTAAACTTAGAAAGAGAATTGACCGAACAGCTTAATAAATCCAGGGATTCTGCAAGGGAAATGGTTATGTCAGATTTGAATAAAATCTATACTTCTTTATCTGAACCGGCTGGAATTAAAAATTCTGATAATAAGGCTTTTTATGAAGATATTAAAAAAAAAATAGATAAAAATAAATTCTGCAAATTTCCTTTTCTTATAAATTCTTCAGGTAAAATATTATTTCCAGATAAAGAAGTACCTGTGCTTCCTCTAGAAGAAGCACCAAATGAACTTCAGCTTTTTAAGAATGCCAAACTATTGATACAATTTATACTTAAATGGGATGAGACACTATTTTCCAATCAAATTTTCTTAAATATTAAATCACAGGAACTTTATAAGAGAGGATTAATCTCTGAATTCAGAAAGAATGATTTTAAGAATGCAATTTTTTATTATAAAAAAGCAATTTTAATAAATAAACAGAAACATCTTGCTCCAATTATTTTTAATAGTATTGGGAGATGTCGATATAAATCCGGGAAATATAAAAAGGCTGCTGGAATGTATTTGATGATCATTAACCGATTTGGACATTTACTTAAAGATGATCTTTCGTTTTTGAGGATAAGAATTTGGAGAAGCCTTGCATTATCTGCATATAAAGTTGGTGATATGTCTAAAGCTACAAAAAGTTATCTTAGAATACTGGAATTAATATTGTTTAAAAGAAGAAACAGAAGAGAAATATTTGTTTTTTTTAAAAATGAAGCTATCAATTTTTTGATGAAATCAGGAGGCAAATATCTCTTAAATGATTCTAAAGCAAAATTTGAAAAACTAAAAATAATGGAAAGTGAGTTTTACCATTCATCATTGGATAATCAATTAAAAAAACTATTGTCAAGTTCCAGGGAAGTTGATCTTAATATAAGAATAAACAAAATTGAGAAGAAGATGAAGGAAATATTTAAAAGTTATCAAAAAAAAATATATTTTTATTCTTCTCTAAAGAATTTATATCATTGGGATAGTCATAAATTTATGTCTCTAAATATAATTGAATTCAAGACAGTGAACATTAAAAATAAATATAGTATTTGTGTTAAAAATTTGCAGGTAGAAAATACATCTCCAAATCCTGTTTTTTTAGGATTCATATTTGATCAAGATAAATATGAAAAAAAGTTAATCTTATCTAATTTAAATAAAGAGCTTTTAACTAACGATTTAAAAATTGGATTTGCTAATCATTATGAGGACAGCAGATATAAATACCCTGTTATATATGTTCAATTTAAAAATTTTTTCCACTGGAACTCTCTCATATTTTACTCAAATATTGATGACTATATTGGTAAAAAAGTAAGAAAAGAGCTGAGGGTAAACTATTTATTGATAGCTGTATTAATTTTAACTTTCATTTTGTTTATATTTCTTTTTTATAAATATATATCCAGAGAAGCAGATTTATTAAAATTAAAATCAAATTTTGTTGATTCAGTATCTCATACTTTAAAAACACCTCTGACAAGAATTTCTCTCCTGGCTGAAAATGTAGAAAGTGGCTGGGTTAAAGATGAAAAGAAAAAAAAAGAATTTTTACAAACTATCATTTCAGAATCATATAAGATGAATGATATGATAAATAATATGTTGAATTTTTCAAAAATTGATGCCGGGAAAAAACACTATGATATGAAAATGGATTCATTATCTGAAATTATAAGTTCGGTAGTTGATAACTATTCCGAATATATAATAAAACTGGGATTTGATCTTGAAATTTCAATTGATAAGAATATTCCTGATTTTAATATGGATCGTGAGGCAATTAAAACTATACTTATTAATCTTCTTCAGAATGCTATAAAATATTCAAGTCCAGAAAAGTATATCCGAATTGCACTTTTTAAGGATGAAGAAAAAATTGTTCTGGAAATTGAAGATAGAGGATTTGGAATATCAAAAAAAGAACAGAAAAAGATTTTTGAGAAATATTATAGAACCCAGAGCAAACAGGTTAAATCTTTGGAGGGTAGTGGTCTTGGTTTGTATTTAATTAAAAATGCAGTTGCAGCTCATAAAGGGGAAATAAAGGTAAAAAGTGAACCTGATCATGGGTCAACTTTTTCCATTATATTTTCAATGGAGGTAGAATCCAAATGAATGAAAAAATTTTAATAATTGAGGATGATCCGACTATAATAGAAGGGCTTATTACCGCATTCGAGTTTCATGGGTTTAAATTATATACTGGTATTAATGGAATGCAGGGAATAGACCTATTAAAAAAGGAAAAACCTGAACTTGTTATTATTGATATTATGCTTCCGGATATTGATGGTTTTGATATCTGTAAAAAAATAAGAGAAACTGATCAATCTCTGCCTATAATCTTCCTAACAGCTAAAAATCAGGAAAGTGATAAATTACTTGGGTTTGAGTTAGGAGCAGATGATTATGTTACCAAACCTTTTAGTGCAAGAGAATTAATTGCCCGAGTTAAAGTTCATTTGAAAAGAGTAAAAAACTCAGATAGTGAAATTCCTATCAATCGGGGAATGATAATCGGAAAAGCACAAATTGATTTTGAAAATTATACTTTAAAAAAAGAGGAGATTATTTATAATCTATCTCCTAAAGAGATGAAGATCCTTAAACTTCTCTGTGAGAACCCGAATACAGTTGTATCAAGGGACAGGATAATTGATGTGGTATGGGGGGGAGAATATGATCCAAATATTAAAACCATTGATAACTTTATAGGGAAATTACGAAAAAAAATTGAAGATGATCCCAAAAAACCAATTTATATTCTTAATGTTTTCGGTGCCGGTTTTAAATTAAATCTAAATTAGGAGACTACAACTGCAGGTATACGGAATAAGAGTGAGTTAATAAACATAAAATTATTCTACACTTTTTGCATCTTTTATTCTTAATCCTTTGGGGATCAGGATTTTGTCCATGATATTAAAGAAAGATTGAACCAGTATTGCCAGTATAGCAGCAGGAACTGCACCTTCTAAAATTAATCCAATATCATCAAGTCTTATCCCCGTGAGGATTGGTTGACCATACCCTCCGGCTCCAATTAAAGCACCTAGTGTTGCTGTTCCTATATTAATCACAGCGGAGGTTTTTATACCTGCTAATATTGTCCTGGATGCAAGAGGAAGTTGGATTAAAAACAGAATGGATCTTTCCGGTAATCCTAATGCTATTGCTGACTCATTTATTGAATTTGGAATATTTATTAAACCGGTATAAGTATTACGTATGATTGGCAATAAGCTATACAAAAAAAGAGCTATTATTGCTGGAGGTTTTCCAATTCCAAAAAAAGGGATCATAAATACAAGTAAAGCCAGAGAGGGAATAGTTTGTAAGATTCCGGAAATCCCAAGAATTATATGACCGGTTTTTCGGAATTTTGCTGCAATAATTCCCAATGGTATTGAGAGAAGTATAGCAGCGGTTAAGGATATAAAAACCAATAATAAATGTTCCCCTGTGTTTTTATAGAATCTTCTAAAAAAAGAGTCAGCTTCGGAATTAATTGATATATTAAACTTGTCTTTAAGAAATTCTGAGACTACCTGAGTTTCACTTATTTTATCAAGCTTGACTCTGGCATTCATTTTAGTCATTTCATCCTCATTAATTCTACCTTCTAATTGTAAAAATTTTGAAATATCTGGAAATCTCTTTAAAAGATCTTTTCTGAAAAGTATTACTGCTTCATATTTTGGGAAGAAATTAAAATCATCTTTAACTCTTTTGATATCATAGTGTTTAATCTCTGCATCTGTTGAGTATAGGTCTATAAGGTCAATACTGTTGCTTTCCAGACCTCTATAGGCGATGTCGTGATCAAGTCCGATAACATTATCATGATTAAACTTATAGTGTTTTTTTAATCCTGACCATCCGTCACTACGGTTTATAAATTCATTACTGAATCCAAATTTCAATTCCGGAAAATCTGCTAAATCAGAGATTTTGTCAATATTTAATTCTTCAGCTCTTTTTTTCTTCATACCGAGAATATAGGTATTATTAAAACCTAAAGGCTTTGACATTAAGATGTTTTTTTTATTTAAATAAGACTTTATGTTTATATAGCTTTTTATTTTTTGTTTAGCAAGTATCTCATTGCTTATGGTTCCTGTATACTCTGCATATATATCTATTTCTCCCTTTAATAATGCATTCCACAAAACTCTTGTCCCTCCAAGTTCTCTATGGTGTATCGTTTTCGTACCATCGGATTTTATAAGATTTGCAATCATCTCTCCAAGTATTACTGATTCCGTAAATTTTTTTGATCCAATTTTTATTAGATTAGAAGAGTAGGCTGAAATAGATAGAAATAGGCATAATAGAGCTGGTATAAAAAACTTACAAAATATTTGTTTATTTAAAATTCTTTTCATTTTATTTTAATTCACTCATAATTGTTTTCAAATGACTCCATTGAGCATTTATAAAATTTGTTACAAAAGTGTTTTTAGGAAATTTAAGTAATTTACTAATATTACCAGATTGAACTATTGTCCCATCTTTTAAAAGAACAATTGTATCACCTAAATATCCGGCTTCACCAATATCGTGAGTTACCCATATTACGGTCTTTTTCAGTTTTTTAAAGATGATCTTCAGATCTTTTTGTAAGTTTGAGCGGATCATTGGATCCAGTGCAGCAAGAGGTTCATCAAATAAAAGGATCTCAGGATCTGTTATTAAAGCACGCATTAAACTAACTCTCTGCTTTTCTCCACCTGAAAGTTCAATTGGAAATAACCTCAACCTATTTTCCTGAAATTCAGTTAAGGCCAATAATTCTTCTACTTTTTTTTCTATTTTTTTTTTGTCCCAATTTAGAAATTTCGGCATCAATGTAATATTATCAAAAACATTCAAATGTGGGAATAAACCACCATCCTGTATCAGGTAGCCTATTTTATGTCTTAGTCTCATTATGTTTTTTTTTGTAAGTTTTGTTCCTCTGACAAGAACGCTTCCTGATGTTGGTTGTGTGAGTCCTATAATAATTCTTAAAATTGTTGATTTTCCACAGCCACTATGGCCAATAATTGTTGTTGTTTTTCCCTCTTCAAAGGAATAACTTAGATTTTGGAGAGCTGTGATATCTCCAAATTTTTTTGTGACATCTATTAATTCCATTTTTTTTTCCTGTAAATTAAAATTCTAATAAATAAAACTTTTATAGTCAAGAATGCATCAAGATATAATTTGTTGAAGAACTATAACTTTTTTTATAGATTTACCGTATTGTAGAATGTGTTTTCAGGAGCTGGTATTGTGAAATAAAAAATGGGGTACCGGGAATGCCTGAATTATTGCAGCCTGGTGCGGATGCTGGAATAAATTTTAAATTTGATCTATTATTATATTATGCTATATCCTTCATATTTAAATCTATATAATTCTGGAAAACTAAAAGAACTTGTATCTGAGTTTTTTGTTGTTTACTCAAACTGTAATCTATGTCCTAGAAATTGTGGTGTCAACAGAAATAAGGAAACCGGTATTTGTAAAAGCAGCAATAAAATTAAAATAGCGTCATCTCACCAACATTTTGGAGAGGAGAGTCCATTGGTAGGCAGGAATGGATCAGGAACTATTTTTTTGAGTAATTGTAATATGTATTGTATCTATTGCCAGAATTCGGATATTTCTTTTAATGGAGAAGGGGATATGGTTGAAGATGAAGATCTTGCAAAGATTATGATTAAACTTCAAAATTCAGGATGCCATAATATAAATTTTGTCTCCCCGACTCATTATCTTCCTAATATATTAAATGCTGTATTTATCGCTATAAAAATGGGACTTAATATCCCTTTAGTTTATAACACAGGCGGATATGACAATCTGGAAATTATAAAAAAACTGGATGGCATCATTGATTTATATCTACCTGACTGCAAATATATGGAAAATAAAAATGGAGAACTCTACTCTTCAGGCATCAAAAACTATATGTCTAATATTAAAGATGTATTAAAGGAGATGAACAGGCAGGTTGGCGTTTTAAAAACCAATGATTATGGTATTGCAGAGAAGGGTTTGATGATAAGACATCTTGTCCTGCCTGAAAACATCGCCGGTACAAAAGAATTTTTGGAATTTATTGCTACTGAAATTGGAGTTGATACATATATAAATATTATGGATCAATACCATCCTTCTTATAACGCATACTCATTTCCTGAACTTTCAAGAAGAATAACAAATTCTGAGTATTTAAACGCAATTAAGATTGCTGCAGATCTGGGATTTACCAACATGGATTAGGGTATATTGTAAAATACTTAAAAAACATTTAAAATATGATATAAAAATAAAGAGAAAGATTATTGTAAATGTATTAATTTACTAAGATTTTTAAATAATTACTTTTTAGAATGAGGATTGAGGTTAAAATGGATCAGGAAAAATTGTCAGGCAGTCAAAGATCAAAATATATAATAAGGGTGATTTCAGAAGATAAAACGTGTTTTATGAGAGTTTATAAGAAGTTTTTTTCTGAGACAAAGAAACCTATTATTACAAAAGAATTGGGTTGTAAAACATTGGAAGAAGCCCGGATAGAATCAGAAAATCTTCTGCCGGAATTACTTCTTATTTATAGAAATGAACGAAAAGAGAAGAAAAAAAATAAAAGAGAAAAAAAGAGTTTAGAAAAACAGAGCCAAAACCAGAATTTAGATGAAGAAAAATTACTAGAGGTGTCGTTTAAAGAATTGGTTCAATTAGATGAAAGTCCAAATAAATCAATATTAAAAAAAAAAATCAAAATCCTGAAAACTGAATTACTATTAAAGGCATACAAACAGGGATTATCTCAGAAAGAAGCTCAACTATATATCAATGATAAAACAGGGAAAAAGTGGCAGCAAACAGTTGAATACGCCTTAAACGGAATTCTTGATAATTTAGAATTATGATGATAATTCAATTAGTTCAATAAAGATGGCTGGCCTGTAGATGCGTTTACCAGCTGCCATAATTTTCCATTTGGATTAAGTCTTTTTCTGGAACTTACGGCAAGTTCTATTGGAACATGAATAAAACAATTATTCCATAATGAAATTATCATATCTGTTTTACCTGCCATTGCTGCATGAACTGCATGCTGACCCAGTGCAAGACAAAAGGATGAATCCCCAGCATTTGCTTCCCTGCTTCTTAATTGATAACTAGGATCGATATATTTTACAGTCATGGGAAACTTTTCTTTTATTGAGTACTTTTTTATTTCATTTGAAAGAAATATTCCAATGTCATCATATTGGAGGTTTCCGGAGGCATCTATTTCATTCTTATTATGATCAAAGTAATTCTGTCCGGCACCTTCTGCAACAACGATGACAATATGATGTCTTTCCTGGATTCTGTTTTTAATAAATGTCAATAATCCTTTTTCTCCATAAAGGTCAAAGTCAACTTCAGGTATTAAACAAATATTTGCGTTATTATTTGATAAACAGGCATTTGCAGCAATATAACCTGAATCCCTTCCCATTAATTTTACAATACCTACACCATCTGCAAGGCTGAAGACTTCATTATGAATGGCTGTTATTGTTTTTCTTGCCTCTTCAACTGCAGTCATAAATCCGAAGGTTCTGGAAATATAATCTATATCATTATCAATTGTTTTTGGAATTCCAATGACACTTATTCCATTTTTTCTTTTAAGACATTCTAGAGCGATTTCATGGGCACCTCTCAATGTCCCGTCTCCTCCAATTGTGAAAAATATATTGAGGTTTTCTTTTTCAAGATGATTTACAATAGTTTCGACTGAAGGTGCTCCTCTTGATGTTCCCAGTATGGTCCCGCCCAGATAATGAATATCCGCCACATCATCAGGTATTAATTTCCGGGGAGGTTCAGGAGGGTTATCTGCAAGTCCATTATACCCAAATCTGAATCCAATTACATTCGTAACATTATATTGATAGTATAATGACATAACGATTGCCCTGATAACATCGTTTAGTCCCGGACATAATCCACCGCAGGTAACAATACCTGCTTTTAATCCTTCCGGTTTATAATATATTTTTTCTCTTGATCCTGCTTTTTCAAAGGTGGGGGGTAGTTTACCTGAATCCAGAATCTCTTTTACCTTTTTTAAGTCAGTAATATACAATTCCGAATAGCCGTCTGAAACATAATTTCTAACTTTATTTGGAGAGATAATTTTTCTTTCACCAATAGATTTGATTGTATTATCAAACTCAGATAGATTTACCCTGATATCACTCATAAGATTTCTCCTTAAAAACGCCTTTATATTTATACTTTATATTGGATATTTTTGCAAATTTATTCGGGTTTTGGAAGAAGTTTCCAGGTATTGAAAAGATCATTTGCAATATTATTTATCCGGTCATTTTGTTCCAGATTTTTTAAATAATCTTCAGGAAGATCTGAGACACCTCTTTTTGCTCCCCAGATGGCGCCTGCCATTGCGGCAATAGTATCAACGTCTCCACCACATTGAATTATGAAATCCAACATGTCTTCAAATGGTTTGTCAAGATAATGAAGAGATATGTAGAGAGCTGTAACAGCTGATCCCTCTGCTGTGATGTGATTTCCCAGTTTTTCAACAACTTCTTTTGCTGAAGGTGTGGTCTTTTCAGATATCCATTTATTTGCAATAGAAAGACGGATTGTAAACTCTTTCTGCTTACATCTCACTCTTGATTGTTGGATAATTTCAATTGGAGAAAATGAATTAAGGGAAAATGAAGTTGCTGCTGCTATCAGAACAGCCCCTTCAATTCCGATAGGGTGTGCATGTGTAATTGATGCAGAATCCCTCGTTGATTTTATCAAAACATCCAGATCATGATTATAAAACAGACCTATAACAGGGGCTCTCATTGCTGCACCATTTCCATAGGATCCATCCTGATATACAGAACGGTTTAATCTCTTCCAATCTCCTCCCTTTTTTATTTTTTTGAGTATTTTTGCAGTTGCCGGTCCATAACCTCTACTCCATTTATAACTATTGGCAAATTGTCCTGCCAGATGATTTAAATTCAGTCCTTCATTAATAACTAGTGAGAGAGCCAGGTCTATTGACATCTGAGTGTCATCTGTCCATCTTTTTTTATTTAGTTTTGATATGCAGATCAATTTCCAGATTAGTTTTTCAAGAATTCCACCTTCATAAGGAGCACCTATAGCATCACCCAGGGCCAAACCTAATAAACAACCGGAAAATCTATCTTTATTAATCATGATTTATACTATTTTTCATTATATTTTTTCCAATTAACTTTGTCAACTATAGTGGGTAAGTAAGAAAAAAAAAAGCCCAATTCTTGCAATTAAAATATAAATAAAATAAAATACTTTTTAAATGAGTTTTGAATATAGAAAAAATGTGATGAATGAGGAAATATGATTTATAGGAGATATACCTTTAATTATCTGATTAGAATTCTGATATTGATAATTGCCATTTCTCTAACCGTTATATCTTTTAATGAAAAATATTATTACATATGCTTTATTTTATCTGTTTTTTCGATTGTTGTGATTTTTAATTTATTGAATTATGTTCAATCGATAACAAAAGAGTTTACTAGATTTATTAAATCTATAGAGCATTCAGATCTGTCAGCTAGCTTTCAGTGGGAAAAACATAATGGGATTTATAAGGAATTTTTTAAATCTTTGAACAAATTTTCAAAAAAAACAAAGGAGAAGAGAATAAAAAATGAGAGTAAACTTTTATTCCAAAATTATATAATAAAACAAGTAGGAGCCGGGTTAATCGCTTTTGATGAAAGCGGTAATGTTGAATTAATAAATCAAACTGCTAAAAAACTCCTTGAAATTATTTCTTTAAAAAACATTAATCAGTTAAATACAAGAAAAATAAATTTTTCAAATTTGAATGCCGGTGAAAAGAAACTTATTTATTTGAAAGATAAAACAATCTCAATTTTCCCTACAAAATTCGTTATGCAGGGGAAAACTTTCACTATTCTATCTATTCAGGATATAGGAAAGGAATTAGAAAGAGAAAGAAGTGTTAATGAATTAAATCTTGCTAAAAAAGTCCAGAATTCATTATTTCCCAAAAAAATCCCTGAAAATTCCAAATTCAGTATTTCCGGAATTTGTCATCCGGCAAAAGAAACAGGTGGAGATTATTATGACTGGATTATTAATAAAGAAGGCCTCCTCTACCTTTTAATAGGTGATGTATCCGGTAAAGGAATAGGAGCTGCAATTTATATGACTCTCTGCAAAGGGGTTTTTCAATACTTAAAAGAAACAAATTATTCTTTAAAAGAGACTATAATAAGAGCAAACTCTCTTATTTATGATTTAATAGATAAAAAAAGTTTTGTTACATTATGCTTGATATCAGTTGATTTTAAACAGTCTAAAATAAAATATATAAATGCCGGTCATAATTATCCATTATTTTTTGATAAAAAAACAAAAAGAACAGAAATACTGCATAATAAAGGAATGGCACTTGGAATCACAAAAAATGATAATTATCAGCTATCACTGGAAGAAAAAGAAAGAAACTTTTCAAAAGATGACTATCTCTTATTATATACAGATGGAATTACTGAAGCTATGAATGATAAAAAGGAAGAATATGGTATTTCAAATCTAAAAACATCTTTTGAAAAATATACACAGGAAGACCCCGAAATAGTGTTGACATCAATTATAACCGACGTTAATATGTTCTGTAATGAAACGGAACAGTATGATGATATGACAATGGTTGCAATAAAATTTAAAAAATAAAGAAACTTAAATCATCCTCTCATAACTCAATTTATTCACCTAAATAGTCTTGACAATGACTTTATGTAAATTAGCCTGACACCAAAAAATTATTACTTCTGGGTTAACCGGTTAATTCTTTCTAATTTGCTTTTATTTTTTTTTTAGTTTGACAATTTTTTTGTTTTTTATTACTATTACTTATGAGTGATGACAAGTCAAATTCAATTATTAACTTAGGTGGATTGGCAAAACCTGCTACTATTTTAATAGAGAAAATTTCTTCTGCGATTGGAGGTATTGCAAAACCATGGCAGATAATAAGGGTAGCAAACGCTGAATCTAAAGCAAGCATCATTAAAGCTGAAAGTGATATTAAAATTCATGAACTTCAAAAACGAGCAATGACACGTTTTTTAAACGAAGAAACAATAAAACAAAAAAACATTGAAGATATAACAAAAAAGGCACTTCCAGAACTAAAAGAAGATTCAAAACCTCAAGATTTAGAGAATGATTGGATAGCAAACTTTTTTAATGAATGTCGTCTTATATCGGATCCTGATATGCAAACTATTTGGGCTCGTATTTTGGCTGGTGAAGCGAATTTGCCTAATAGTTATTCAAAAAGGGCTATAAAAAATCTATCCATTTTAGATAAAAAAGATGTAGAGTTATTTACTAATCTAAACAAATTTAAATGGGTTATTGGAGACAATATAACTCCTCTAATATATAATTATAAAGATGACATATACAAAAAATATAATATTGACTTTGATTCTTTGAACCATCTTAGTCATATTGGATTGATACAATTCGAAGTGACTAATGTATATGGAGGAGAATTTACTTTTATTTCTCCAAGTGTAGATATTACTTGTAATTTTTTTGGAAATAAACATTATATTAAGTTAAAAAAATCAGACGAATATCAAGTAATAGTTGGGGCTGTAATTTTTACTCAAGTGGGCATTGAATTATCTAAAATATGTGATTTTGAGCCATTACCTGATATTGAAAAATTCATTCTAAATCATTGGAAAAAAGTTGGATATATTAAATAAAAATTCATAATACTTTTAAAAATAAGTATAGCACTAAAATTATTAAAAATTCTGTTTGACATTTTTTTTTAGAAAAAATATAATAATCCTGATTATGAATTTTTAATATTTTTTTTGAATTAGGTGCGGGAGATTAATGTAGATGATGAAAGAAACAACTATAGAAAAACTAGCTTACATAATAAAAGATGCAAAAGGCCATAATCTACCACAACCAATTTTCTTCTTAGGGGCTGGTGCTTCAAAAACAGGAAATATCCCTTTAGCAAATGAGATTATAAAAGATATATTGAAAAAGTTTAATAATAATCCAGATATTCAGGAATTAAAGGAAAATGAAAAAAGCTATTCAAAGTTAATGGATTGTTTAACTCCAAATCAAAGAAATACATTACTGAAAGAATATATTAGTAAGGCAAAAATTAATGTAACACATATTTATCTTGCGCAATTGCTAAATAAAGGATACGGTGATTATGTCCTAACTGTGAATTTTGACAACTTAATGTTAAGAGCATTAGCATTATTTAATGAGTACCCGCCAACTTATGATATGGCAATTCTTAAAGATTTAACAACAACATCATTTAAAAAGAAATCAGTCGTTTACTTACATGGGCAGCATCACGGACTATGGTTACTTAATTCAGAAGAAGAAATGAAAATAGTTAAAGAAAATGTTCCACGTATATTTGATAGTATCAAAAATGAAAGGCCTTGGATCTTTATTGGATATAGTGGAGATGATCCAATTTTTGATCATATAAAAAACCTTGGTAGATTTGATAATGGACTTTATTGGGTAGCATATAATGAAGAAAAACCGAATGAAAAAATCCAAACATTTTTAAAAACACCAAATACAAATGCTTTTATTATAAGAGGTTATGATTCTGATTCCTTTATGCTTAAATTAAATACTGAGTTGGGATTAGGACAGCCTAAAATTGTAGATAAACCATTTACTGCTCTTAAAGGAATGTTAAATAATATAGTGGATATTGATGATGAGGAACATTTTAAATTAGTAAAAGAGAGATTAGAAATATCAAAAAGACAAGTTCATGAAGCGATTCAGCAATATGAAGAAGGGAAAAGTGAAACAAAAGAAAAAATTGAGAAAACTTCAGAAGTTGATTTATTAATAAAGGAGATAATAAATTTATTAATTGAAAACAAATACCCAAAAGATAAAATTGCTCAAATTGAGAGTAAAGCAAAACAATTAAATAACAGAAAAATTAACAATAAATTAGCTGGATTATATTCAAATTGGGGTGTTGAAATAGGGAATTCTGCAAAAACTAAAATGGGCAAAAGAGTAATGTATTTATATAATCAAGCTTTTGAAAAATTTATAAAAGCGCTTGAAATAGAACCAAATAGTTATGAAGCCTTATACAATTATGGGACTTATTTAGGAAACTATGCAATAACAAGAATACATAAAAAAGCAGAAAACTTGTATATACAAGCATTTGAAAAACTTGGAAAGGCAATTGCAATAAAACCTGATTTTCATAATGCCTATCATAATTTGGGAATATATTTAAGTGAATTAGCAAAAATGAAAAAAGGAAAAGAAGCAGATGGATTATATAAACAAGCTTTTGAAAAATTTAGTAAAGCTCTTGAGATAAAACCCAATAAGCATCACTCCTTATATATGTGGGGGACTCATTTAGGAAATTTAGCAAAAACTAAAAAAGGAAAAGAAGCAGAAGACTTATATAATCAAGCTTTTGATAAATTCAAAAAGGTTATTGAAATAAAGCCAGACATGTATGTTGTCTTTGAAAAGTGGGGTACTTATCTAGGGAATTTAGCAAAAATTAAAGAAGGGAAAGAATCTGAAGATTTGTATAATCAAGCCTTTTATAAATTCAAAAAAGCTATTAGAATTAAGTCAGATCTTTACACTACTTTAAATAATTGGGGAGTATATTTAGGAAATTTTGCAAGAACTAGTAAAAAGGGAGAATCAGAAGGATTGTATAATCAAGCATTTGATAAATTTAGGAGTGCAATTGAAATAAAACCGGATATGAATGAAGCTTATTGCAACTGGGGGATATATTTAGGGAGTTTGGCAAGAACTAAAAAAGGAAAAATAGCTCATGATTTATTTAATCGAGCTTTTGATAAATTCAAGAAAGCAATTGAAATAAAGTCAGATATGTACACAGCTTTTGTTGAATTTGGGAATAATTTAGGTGCTTTTGCAAAAATTAAAGACTCAGAAGATTTGTATAGACAATCTTTTGATAAATATAAGAAGGCTTTTAAAATAAATCCAGATAGGTATGAAGCTTTACTTTTTTGGGGATCTGAATTAGCGAATTTAGCAAAAACTAAAGAGGGAATGGAATCGGTAAAATTGTATAGTCAAGCTATTGAAAAATATAAAAAAGTTATTGAAATAAAACCAGATAATCATGAAGCCTTAAGAAACTGGGGAACTGCTATTGGATATTTGGCAAAATTTAAAGAAGGAAAAGAAGTAGAAGAGTTGTTTAAAGAAGCCATTGAAAAACAACAAGAATCAATTGAAAAGGGTGGAGATAGTTATAATCTTGCCTGTATTTATGCTATAAAATCAGATAAAAAAAATGCTTTGTTTTATTTAAATAAAAGTTTGGGATTGGATGAAATCAAAGTTGCTTTCGTCAGAGAAGATGATGATTGGAAAGATTTTCTCCAAAATGATGGTTTTATCAAAATTTTAAAGAAATATGAAAAATAGTTGCTCAATACACAAGATATGGAATATTTTATTTATAGAAACTGAAATATGAATATAGTAATAAAAAAAAAGATGTGTAATGAAAAAATAAGAGGTAATAATGATTGAGTGGACGATATCAGTGAGTGCATTACTTATAGGATTAATATTTATACTTTTGAGGCATTATCTTGCAAAGCATAGAGAGAATGATAAAATATTGAATCAAAAGATTATAGCTTTTAAAGAAATATTTGTCCCAATGTTGAAAGAATTAGAAAACCTTGATTCCAATCATGTTATGCTCCTTACTAAAAATTATCCAAAGCAGGATGAAGAAGCTAGAAAATTAATTCTTTTACTACCTAAACGAAAAAGAAGATTATTTAATGAGAGTTGGAGCTTATATACCTATTTATATAAGATGAAGATGGAGCTTGGTTTAGTTGGTATAATGGCAACTGAAGTAGATGATATGTCAAAAGCTAATGCAGGTACCCAAGAGGGTATGGAATATCTTTATTCTCAAACTATTAAACGAAATCAAGAAGTAATTAGAATAATTAATAATGCTCTAAAAACCCTATGATAGATACACTGAATAAGTTATGTTCCTGAATTTATATGCTAATCTAAGGAAATACATAAAACTGATCACTAGTGTCCTATAAAAAATCTCTATAATGAAATAAAGTTCTTTGTTTACAA
>CBDUZW010000024.1:0-57652 GCA_965371805.1 uncultured bacterium
TCATTTGGGTTTTTTGGGGGATCAGAGTCTAATATGTTTCTGAACTTCAACAGTTGACAGCGAAGCTTTAATTTTATAGAATCCGAATATATGGGTTTTGGAAATAAAAAAAAACTTTTTTATATATTCATTGGAATTATTATAGCGGCAATTTGTGTTTTTATTCTTTTCAATAATTATTATTTTATCTATACTGTTAAGGGTAAATCTATGGAACATGTATTATACAATAATGATAGAATTTTAATTAAAAAGCTTAGTGGCGAATTTAAATTGAACAGATTTGACATTATATTATTCCAAAAAAAAAATAAAAATGAATCAAGACTTATGATAAAGAGACTAATTGGTTTACCAGGAGATGATATTGAAATAAAAAGTGATATTATTTATATTAATGGAAAAGAGTTGAATCAACCTTTTTTTAAAAAGATTGCAAAAGGAGAGATTATTAAAGATCCAAAAGACATCAGTTTATTAAAAATTCCTGAGAATAAATTTTATTTATTAGGAGACAATAGAGAATTAAGTAAAGATTCCAGGTATTTTGGAGTCGTACCTAAAACAAATATTATCGGAAAGGTATTATTCTCATACTGGCCCTTTAAAATGGTGCAATAGAATGAAAAGATCTGTTGCCTTTCTTATTCTATTAACCTTTGTCTTTGCAATAGTGATTGGTGCTATTATTCTATATCTTCCTGTTTCTTCGACAGGCAGTAGTATTAATATGAGTGATGCATTCTTTACTGCAGCATCGGCAGTAACTGTTACCGGGTTAATTGTTAAAGATACAGAAAAAGATTTCTCTTTTATTGGAAAATTAACAATTCTGGTTTTATTACAGCTTGGCGGTTTGGGTTTTATGACTTTTTCCACACTTTTAATACTTTTGGCAGGAGGCTCTATTTCAACCTCTAAGAAAGCATTAATTGAAAATGATTATTTTTCAGGAAGATATAAAAATGTAAGAGATCTTATAAAAAAAATATTTATCTATACCATCAGTTTTGAGTTTGTCGGAGCGATATTATTTTATTTACAATTTAATATAGAGGATAATTCAGAAAGAGCCTTTACTGCAGTCTTTCATTCAATATCTGCCTTCTGTAATGCAGGATTTTCACTTTTTTCAAATAATCTGGAAAATTACACAAGTGATATAGGGATAAATATTACAACTTCGATTTTAATAATTGGTGGAGGGATTGGGTTTTTAGTTCTGAATGAGGTATATTTGTTTATAAGAAGAGAAATTAAATCTTTTTCGAAATTTTCACTTCATACAAAGATAGTTCTTGTCAGCAGCTTTATTCTTATTGTTTTCGGAACGCTTGTTATCTTTCTAGAAGAAACTTTGTCAGATCATAATACACTTTCAATCGGTTCAACATTTTTGTCTTCTTTATTTCAATCCATATCAACAAGAACTGCCGGATTTAATACTATTGATCTGAATATATTATCAAGTGCATCAATATTTATTATGATGATTCTTATGTTCATTGGAGCCTCTCCGGGTTCAACAGGTGGTGGCGTAAAAACGTCTACGATTAGTGTTGGATTTGCGTATATAAAATCTCTTTTTTTAAGTAAGAAAAAAGTAACTATGTTTTATAGAAGTATTTCTTCAGAGATTATTAAAAAATCATTTCTTGTACTTTTTTTGAGTTTTTTAATTGTTTCTGTATTCTTTTTCATTTTATCTTCAATTGAAACAAAAAATACTGAGATACAGTTCTATGATCTTCTGTTTGAGACAATTTCTGCATTTGGGACAGTAGGATTAAGTATGGGTGTTACTGCGAAATTATCTACTGCATCAAAATTAGTACTTGCACTATTAATGTTTATAGGAAGAGTCGGCCCAATCACCTTTATTATTGCATTTAGTAGAAAAGAATCTTTAGGTGTTTATGATTATCCGGAAGAGGATATAATGGTAGGTTAAAAGGAGAGAGATAAATGAAAAAAATAGCGTTGATAGGATTAAGTAGTTTTGGGATAAGTTTATTAAAAACACTTTCAGACAAAGGAATAGAGACTATTGCCATAGATATAGATGAAAAAAAAATTACTGAAATAAAGGAATTTGTTACTTTGCCCTTAGTTATGGATGCAACAAAAAAAGGAAATTTACAATCAATTGAAATAGAAAAGGTGGATGCAGCTATAGTTTCAACAGGCCCTGCACTTGAGTCTAGTATTCTAATAGTCAATATTCTTAAGGAGTTGGGAGTTAAGCGAATAATTGCAAAAGCACTTTCTGAAGATCATGAAAGAATATTAATGCTGGTAGGAGCAACAGAAATTTCTTATCCTGAAAGAGATGCTGGAATCAAAACAGCAAAAATGCTTAATTTTTCAAATTTACTTGATTATCTACCATTTGATTCCGGATATACAATTCAGGAAATTGTCCCTCCTGAAATTTTTTATGGAAAGAGTATTGCTGAATTGGATATCAGAAAAAAATTTAATATTACAATAATCGCAATCAGATCAATAGTGCCTGAAAAAATGATCCCGAATCCAGGAGCAGATTTTATTATAAAGGAGAGTGATATTCTATTTGTTTTTGGATCTGAGAGTGATATTGAAGTGTTTCACAAGAAGATCTCTTAAAAAAGCTTAATTTTTAATTTTAAATTATCAATATAATATTTTTTTGGAATTTTACTTTTTTTATTGAAAAAATATTGTATAATGCTTAACAATATAATTATATGTTAAGTACAATGCATCTGAAAAGGAGAAAAAAATGAGTGAAGAATTGTTATCAATTGTTGAAGTTCAAAAGTATTTTCGTTCAATCCATATAATGGCTATGCTGTTGGTCGGATTTGGGTTTCTAATGGTATTTGTTAAAAAGTATGGCCGTTCAGCAATCACAGCCACATATTTGCTTGTAAGTATATCAATCCCAATGTATTTTCTTAAAGAAAGTTTGGGAATCTTTGGAGGAGGCGAACATGGAATTGACCTGTTGATTCTAGCTGAATTTGGAGCAGCCAGCCTTCTTATAGGTGCAGGAGCTGTACTTGGTAGGCTTAAAATGAATCAATATATATTGATGGGTATATTATTTGTTCCATTCTATGCAATGAATGAATGGATCCTTCTATCCGGTGGTTTAGGTTTAATACCGAAAGGTAGTTTTGTAGATACAGGTGGTTCAATTGTAATTCATGCTTTTGGGGCGCTATTTGGTCTGGGAGTTGCATACTCAATGACAACAAAAAAAGAGTATGATACACCTATTGAATCAGATGATACAAGTGATAGATTTTCCTTATTGGGAAGTATGGTATTATGGGTTTTCTGGCCATCTTTTTGTGCTGCACTTGTTGCGCCTAAAGATATTCCTATGACCATTATCAATGTAATCATTGCATTATGCGGCTCTACATTAGCAACATATATCGCTTCCTTGAAACTAAGAGGAAAGGTCTCAATTGCTGACATAGCTAATGCAGCTCTTGCTGGAGGTGTGGCTATAGGCTCAACATGTGATAAGGTTTCACCTGCGGTTGCATTTATAATAGGTGGTTTTGCCGGTGTATTGTCAACAACTGGTTATGCTGTTTTGCAAAGTCGATTCCAAAATGCAATCAGGAAAGTTGATACCTGTGGCGTTCTTCATCTTCATGGTCTCCCCGGATTGTTTGGTGGTTTAGTTGCAATGCTTGTCGTTGATGGAATTAATAAGGGAGTTCAGATTAAAGGGATTCTTATAACTATTGTATTGTCAATTTTATCAGGACTTATTGTTGGGAAAATAATATCATTGTTTGGAAGGAAAGAAGTCCCATATGATGATTTTGAAGATTTTGAAATTGATTAATAAATTCTGTGTTTTGATCAAAATAAGTGAGAAATTTCTAAAAAAGTGACATTTGTCATCTGTTTTTTTGTTTTTTATTGAGCTATTATTGTATTTTAATATAATAGATTAAAGGAGTTATAATATGAACAAAAATATTTTAATTATTACAATATTGGTTCTTTTTCAATTTTTTATTTTCTCTGAAAAAAAAAGACATCTTAATACAGATTATAATAAAACAATAAAGAATGGTTTGATAGCTTATTATTCAGGTAATCATTGGAGCTCAAAAGAATTTAATATTTTTGTGATGAATTCTGATGGAAGTAATCAGAGGCAGCTAACTAAAGGCCCCGGTAATAATATATGTGCGATATGGTCACCTGATGGTAAAAAAATGGTGTTTTCATCACAACGTGATGGAAACGGTGAATTATATTTAATGAATTCTGATGGAACTAAGCAAAAACGGTTAACTAATAATCCAGCATCTGATTATCATCAGAGATGGGCTCCAGATGGAAAGAGCATAATATTTGTCTCTACCAGAGATGGGAATCAGGGAATATATAGAATAGATATAGATGGAAAAAATTTGAAGCGAATAACAAATAACAAATCTAATGAAATGTTCCCCAGGTGGTCTCCAAATAGTAAATATATTTTATTCTGCTCAGACAGACATGGAAGCTGGAAAATTTTCAGGATGGATCCTGATGGAGGGAATCAGAAAAGGCTTACCGATAGTTCAGCAATTGAACTTTATCCGGCTTTTTCTCCAGATGGTGAAAAGATTGCTTTTTTTACTCATGAGCCAAAAACAAAAATAAGAAATATCTTTGTTATTGATAAGGACGGAAAGAATATCAAACAATTGACTGATACAAAATTTACTGATGAAGATCCGTGCTGGTCACCTAATGGAAAGTATATTGTTTTTCAATCGAGCAGAAACGGGAATTTTCAAATCTTTAAAATGAAATCAGATGGGACTTCTCAACAATGTCTATCAAATAACAAAAAATATGAGTATTGGCCATCCTGGACATATAGATAAGAGTATTAAAAGAAGAATGAAAAGTAAAACAATAGTCTTTATGATATTTGTTTTTGTTTTAAACTTTTTTGTCTTTTCAGAATCAAAAGGAAAATTGTTCTATTATAAGGTCCATAGGTTGTCAGAAAATGTCCTGGTTCTATCTGGAAAAATTGTTATGAGTAATAATATTACAGCAATTAAAACAAAAAAAGGGATTGTTGTGATCGATACATCCTATTTGCCAACTTTGGCATTAGATATGAGAAAAACTATTGAAAAACAATTTGGTAGAAAAGATTTTGCCTATGTCATAAATACTCATTCTCATTGGGACCATGTATTCGGCAACCAGGCTTTTAAAGATGCAATAACAATAAGTCATAAAAATACTCCTGATGGTATCAGAAATGAACCACCTCCATGTAACTGGTTCAGGGCTACAGCAAAGTTACGAGAGGAAAAGTTGAAGGGTCACAAACCTGACTCAAAAGAAGCGTTAGAATTGAAAGAGTGGATAGCCTGGGTCAAAACAGCCTGTGATGATATTGACAAAAACTATATTCAAACCCTTCCATCTAAAACTTTTAAGGATCGACTCACCCTTGATTTAGGAGATATGAATGTTGAACTATATTATTTTGGGAATGCTCATTCAAATAATGACATTATTGTTCATATTCCTGAGGAGAAAATTTTACTCACCGGAGATCTTTTTCTAGAAGGGCAAATGATGTCCGGGTATCGGGATAAAACCAATCTGGATATTCCTAAGTGGATTCGGGCACTTGAACAAATATTTAAAAATAGAGACAAAATTCAATATGTTATTCCCGGTCATAGGGGTATATGGAAAAGCGATCAACTTGAAATTCGTTATCGTTATATTAAAAAACTCTGGGTATCATTAAAAAAAGCAAAATCCGAAGGTATGGATATGGAATCAATTTATAAGAAATTTTCAATACAAAATGGATTCTCCCATCTATCTGATATTGGAATAAAATCTGTTGAAAATGTACATAAAAAATATATTAATTTATTTTGGAAACAGCTGAAGAGGTAAGAAAATAAAAATACAGGACGAAAATTTGTGTTATTGTTTAATATACCATATAAAAAGAGGTAGATTATGAAAAATGTAATTATTAGAAGTCAGATTTTAAAAGTATTATTTTTAGTGTTGATATTTATTGGGACTTATTCAGGCTATTCTGAGGATAAAAAAGTACTAAAATTTGTAGGAGATTACCTGGGGAAAGTTATTCCTGGATTAATACCTCAAAAATTTGATACCGGGCAACTTACTGGTGATAGTCATTCATTTAACTTCTCTTTCTCACCGGATGGTAATGAATTGTTTTTTTCATATTACAGGGGACCAAATGAAAAAAAAAGCCTGAATATGAGATAAAATATATGAAACGTACTAATAATATTTGGTCCGGTCCAGAGACAGCTTTTTTTTCCGGTAAATATTCAGATTGTGATATTACTTTTTCACCTGATGGGAAAACAGTGTTTTATGCTTCTGCAGACCGCCCGGATTCTTATTCTACAGGATTTGATATTTACTATCTAAAAAAAACAAAAAGCGGGTGGTCGCAACCTATTTATGCAGGATTAGAATTGAATGCAAAAGGGAGTGAAGTTCATGCATCTCTTTCAAATAATGGTAACCTTTTTTTTCGTTCTGACAGACCTGGAGGGTACGGTAATAACGATCTATATAAAGCTGAATATATAAATGGAAAGTTTACAAATATTAGAAACCTTGGACCAGAAGTAAATACAAAATATATGGAAACAGACTGTTTTATTGCTCAGGATGAATCCTACATTTTATTCAATACAATAAGACCAAAACACGGAAAGAAACCACAAATTTATGTCTCTTTTCAGATTGAGAAAAACAAGTGGACAAAAGGTCAGAGTCTTGGAAATGTAATAAATTCCAAAAATGGGACCATGGGATCAACTATTAGTCCGGATGGAAAATACCTTTTCTATATATCAAGAGTGGGAAAGGAAAGAGCTGTTTACTGGGTATCAACAGAAATTATTACAAAATTGAAACCAGATAATTTATGAAATACTAATTAAATAATTTTAAAATCTATTATCATTTACAAATCTTTGCAATGATAATGCTACAGTATTCGGAGGGCGAATAAGAACATTATTTCTTAAGTAAATAATCCCATTTTATATATAGTGACATCTGTAATCTATATTTTATCCATTTTATTGATATATAATATTCTATTAAATTATAAATGAAGTTTACATAAGAAAAATATAATCCATTTGTATGCTTTATTTGTCTAATAGAGATTATAAGTTTAAAGGAGAAGATAAATGAAAAAAATAAGTATGTTAATAGTTTGTATGTTTACCTTTATAATTGTATTTACTGGAATCAGCCATAGCCGTCAAAAAGTAAATTCAAAGAAAGATCTGATGAAGGCAGAATATAGCAAGGAAGAGAGGAAGAAAGCTGCAACAAAGGTAGAATCTCTACTATCACAGACGCGTAAGTATGTGGAGGAGAAGAAATTTCAAATGGCATTTGATAGTTTGGAGTCCATTATCAGTATTAGTAAAAAATATTCTTTTTCAAAAGGTTTTCTATACCAGATGATGGATTATAAAATCTATACTCTCCAATTATTAAAAAGATTTGATGATGCCTTAAAGCTTATATTTGAATTGGAGAAGATGTCAGCTAAACTTGGTAGAAAAAAATCTCCCTGGAATTATTTGAAAATTGCTGATTGTTACCTTGGAATGGGGGAAAAGGCAAAAGGTTTGAAGTGGATGGGAAAAGCGGTTTATGAGAGAGGGTTTATTAAATTTAAATATCTTCAAAGTGCCAAATCTTTTTCCGGTCTAAAAAAAGAACCTTCATTTATTAAAATGATCAAATTTATAAAAGATAAAATTGGACTTGATAATCCTTCAAAAGATTTTTCCATAAACTTATTGGATGGATCTAAGTACAACCTATCGGATCGTAAAGGGAAGGTTGTTTTGATTGATTTCTGGGATGTAAAATGTCCTCCCTGTGTAAAGGCATTTCCTGAATTACAGAAATTAAATACAAAATATAGAGAAAAAGGATTCGAGATAATCGGGATCAGTTTAGATACTGACAAAAAACTTTTGAAAGATTTTTTAGACAAAATTAAGCCGGACTGGATGATGGCCTGTTCATATGATGGTTGGAAAGATGAAACTGCAAAATTATATGGGATTAGTGCAACTCCATCTACCTGGTTAGTTGATCGTAAAGGTATTCTGCGAAATTATAATCTAAGGGGAGAGGAACTGGATAAGGCAATTGAAGTTCTGGTAAATCAATAAAAAAATAATGGAGAAAAAATGAAAACTATATATATCTGTTTAATGTTCTTAATAATGGGTCCCGGCTTGTTTGCTGAAAGTCGGATAACCCTTTCAGAATTAACATATCCAAAAAAAATATCTATTGGTGAGAAAAATATATATATTAGTGAAAAATCATCTGTTCATATATACTCTAAGAAGGATTTGAAATATATAACAAGTTTTGGAAGTAAGGGAGAGGGACCTCAGGAATATCTTCTTAATTCAATGAGTGGATTTGCAAATATCAGAATGAATACGTCAATTGAGAATATTGTAATCACCAGTTTATCAAAGGTAACAATTTATTCATTAAATGGAGTTTATCAAAAAACAATAAAAATTCCATCCACTTATTTTCAAGTTATACCACTTAAAGAAAAATACCTTGTATGGACTGATCTTATTGATAAAAAAAACAACAGATTCAGGATATTAAATATTGCTGATAAAAAACTTGAGAAATTAAATGAATTTATTCGACCCCCCCATGATCTTGATGCAATAAAAGGCTTATTTTATTACCGTACATACTATGGATTTAAACAGTATAATAATAAAATTTATGTCTGTCACTCCGGTGATTTTAGTATTGATGTTTTTGATACCAATGGCAGAAAAACCGGTGAAATCAAACATATGGTTGAAAAAATAAAATTCACCAAAGAAGATGGTGCAGCAATAATTAATCAATTAAAATTGGATCAACCGGCGGTATATAAATATTTTGCAAAAAAAATATTTTTCCCTGAAAATTTTCCGGCAATCAGATCCTTCAGGGTAGTAGATGATAAAATATATGTCTTTACATACAATAATCGGAATGGGAAAACCCAATGTCTGGTATTTAATTTAAATGGCAATTTATTAAAAGATACCTTTATCTTTTTAAAAGAGATATCCATACGAAAGTGGTTTCCTTTTGAAATCAAGGATAATAAGGTATATCAGCTTGTGGAGAATGAAGATGCTGAAGAATGGGAACTGGTGGTATCAAAAATAGATAAATCTTAATGGGACAAATATTATATCTTATGATTTATATTATCAATAAACTTTTTTTTATTTTTCTCTTAAAGGTTTTTACAACATAAACTTTATCTCCAATCACAGCAAAATGAAGAGAATCTGGAATCAATAAAACTGTCTCCAGTTTTGAATATAAATCAGGATCTTATTTTGTGAGTTTAGTATCTGGTTTTTCAGCTTTTTGTTTTCTGTATTGAGTTGGTGTTAACCGGGTTATTTTTTTAAAAGCCCTGTTAAATGAAACATTGGAATTGAATCCAACCTCATATGCAATATCTAAAATAGTAGACTCTTTTTTTTCAGCTCTGCACAACATCCTTTTTGCATCCTCTATTCGATAGGAATTGATGAGATCCCAGAAACTTAATTTCATTTTTTCATTTATTACCTGGGATAATTTATGAGAGGAGATGTCAATCCTTTTTGCAAAATTCTGTAATGATATATCATCCTCCAGATAAATTTTTTTTAGATTTAACTGTTGATTAATTTTTTGCAGGATTTTATTGGCTTCTTCTTCATCAAGTGTTGAGCTCTTATACTTATTATTTGTTTTTTTATAATAAAGAAATTTTCTAACAGAAATAATACTAACCACAATTAATACCAGTATAAAAATCAGCAGCATAAGTTTAAATCTTGAACTTTGAAAAAAAAATTCTCTGATAACAAACTCTCTTGTATCCCCTTCATTATTCCAAACCCCATGACTATTGGAAGCAATTACCTTAAAACTATACTTTCCTTCGGGTAAATTATAATATGATACTTTTCTTTGATTAAATTTTTTAATTTCCTGCCAATCCGTATCATATCCAAATAATTTATATTTGATACGTAAGTTTTCCGGAGAGATGAATGTGGAAACTGAAAAGGAAAATGAAATATTTTTTATATTCCAAAACTCCAGTTTATCAAAGGGAATTTTTTTAGAATCTATTCTGACATCTTTTATCAAAACCCCCGGAGGAACATCATTGATTTTTAATTGAGATGAATTTATCTCTATAATACCTTTATTTGTACCAAACCAGAGTTTATCTTTATCAAAACTTAATATGCCGTTCTTTGAACTATTGGTGCATTTATCACTTTCCATACCATCGGATATGCCGAATTTTACTCCTTCAATTTTTTCTATTTTCCCGTCTGAAAAATCTTTCAACAGGTTTAATGATATTCTTTGTATACCCTGGGAACTGCTTATCCAAAGGTGTCCCATTCCATCTTCGGTAATGCTAAATATTGTGTCAGAAGTTAATCCATTTTTTTTAGTAATATTAGTAATATTATCTCCATCAATCCTGAACAAACCAAATTTATGAGAACCTGCCCATATAATACCTTGACTATCCTTAAATAGAGAATATATTTTTTTTTTTTTAACTTGAAATTTTAATAATTTATTTTCTTTTATTATAAAAACCCCTTTGCTGCTACCAATCATCAATTTTCCCTTTTTTATTTCAAGAGCATCATATGTGGAAAAATATGGTTTTCTATTCAAACCTTCAAATCGCTCTATAAAGTCACCTTTTAATTTAAATAAACCATAAGAACTACCCAGCCATATATTGTCCATTTGATCATTTAATATAAAATGAACACCTCCTTTAAAATAATGCTGAGATTCGGAGAGATGAACAAGTCTATTTTTCTTTAAAACATATACACCTTTATATAGGGTTCCTATTATAAGTTCTCCTGATTTATTCTCAGCAATTGATGTAATTCCATTTTCAGGAGTTGGAAGAAGATTTAAAAAAGGAATAAATTTTTTTCCTGAAAATTTATAAAGAGTTCCATATCTGGAACCAACCCAAATATTTTTTTTTTTATCCTTATAAATAGATAATGATAAGGATGGCAGTCCATCATCTATCGAATATTTCTTAAAAACAGGATTACGCAACCTCTTTAATCCTGAATTTTCAGTCCCAATCCATATGCTACCCTCTCTCCCTTCATAAAGACAATTAATAGAATCATTAAATAATATCTTATCTATTTTTATTTCCCCATTGACATCAAATTGAATCTTATTTAATCCTTTTTGTGTTCCAATGAATGTATTCCCATCTGAATCGGTTAACAGAGAGTTTACAACATTATAAGAAAGTCCATCTTCAATAGAAACAAGTCTTTCACCCCCATTACGGCCCAAAATAATTAAACCATTGTCTGTCCCGATTAACAGGTCCTTATTTTTGTTTTCAGCCAGAGCATTAAGAGAGGTTTCTTTTTTTATGAGATTAATCTTCTGTTTTATATTTTTACGATTAGCGACCTTGTATAAACCGGAATCATAGGACGTAACCCATAAGTTATTAAAGGAGTCTAATAATATAGCGGATATAGACTTCATTTTTTTTTTATCTTTATTTGACAGATATGGGATATATTTCCCCTCTTTAAAGCAGATCAATGAAGATTTCCCCCCCCCAATCCATAGGTTAGAATAATGGTCCTCCAAAATAGCATTGGCTAAAAAATAACTCTGGTTTTTGAGTTTGACCAATTTGTACTCTCCTGTATCAGGTTGAACGCATATAAGTCCAGGTGCACGACCAATCCATACCTGATCTTTTTTGTCCGTATATACCTTGAACATATTATTAAGATGTAATCGACCCAGATCAAAACCTTCGAAATTTAAGCCATCAAATGTGACAATCCCTCCATTAAATGTCGCCAGCCAGAGAAGGCCATTTCTGCTTTGGGAAATTGAATTTACAGCTTCATTGGATATTCCATTAATCACATTCCAATCATCTAATATATATTGATTTAAAGGTATTTTTGATTCAAGTGGAAATAAGTTTAAAGCGAAAAAGAAAAAAAACAGACATATGAATAAAATCTTCCTGTTAATCTTCTGAAAATACATCATATATAGTATCAAAAATTATTACTTAGTTCAAGAAATCAGAAAATAAAATAATTTATCCATTTCAATGTCTGGCTGGACGGAAAATAATTGTTTTTACAAGTTTAAGGGAAGGTTATTATAGAACTTATTGGGTATCAACCGGAATTATTGAGAAATTAAGAAAGGAATTTCATTTTTTATACGTTTGATTTTCTTTAAAATATAAAATCAGTTAACTTCAAATGTTAAAGCCAAACATTTTATAAAATGTTTATATAAAAAAAACCATATGGCAGCTGTATTTGAAAAAAAACATTAACAATGTATAAATCCTTTTGACTAAGATTAATTTCATCCTTATACTGAAATATAAATCTTTATTAGAAAATTAAATTAAGGAGTTATATATTATGTTTAACAAAAAAAATCTATTAATCAAGTCGTTTATTATTTGTATTTTGTTTTCTTTTTTTTGTGATATCACATTATTATCTCAGACAAAAGAGAACAATGCTCAAACAATAGAGAAGCAAATTCATAAAGTTGAAACCGGACTTTTACCCCAAAATGTTTTTGAAGGAGAACCCGGTTATTCTATTAAAAAAAGAATGAAATTTTATGATGTTCCCGGTATCAGTATCACTGTTATAAAAGACTATAAAGTTTTATGGACAAAATATTACGGTGTTGCAGATAGAGAATTGAATATTCCAGTTACTGATAAAACACTTTTTAATGTGGGATCTTTAAGTAAAGGTGTTGCAGCACTCACAGTCTTATCTTTAGTGGAACAGGGCAAAGTCAATTTAGAAGAAGACATAAACAAAAAATTAGTTTCCTGGAAGGTTCCCATGAACAAATATACAGCGAGGGCAATTATAACGCCAAAATTATTGATGAATCACAGTGGTGGAATAATACGTCAATATGGTCAAATCTATACGAGGGAAAATTTTCCAACCATTACTCAATACTTGAAAGGTGAATTGCCCGCTAAAACAAAACCAACAATTGCTGATAGAGTTCCTGGAACAGAATTTTTATATTCAAATTCAGGTTATGCAATTCTTCAACAAATGGTTGAAGATGTTACCGGGAAACCATTCTATATAATTGGGAAACAGAATGTTTTTGATGTTTTAGAGATGAATAATACATCTTTTCAGCAACCTATTTCTTCTGAAGCAAAAAAAAATGCAGCAGCAGCACATGTAAGCAATAGAGTTCTTTCAAAAAAACGTTATTTTTCGCCAAATGCTGCTGCAAGCGGGTTATGGACAACTACTTATGATTATGCAAAATATGTTATTGAATTACAAAAGTCATTTCAGGGAAGATCAAATAAAATAATTTCACGAAGTTTAACAGAGCAGATGCTAAATTCACATATTTCGACACCCTATGGTTTAGGTGTATTTATTATGAAGATGGGTAATGAAATATATTTTTCACATGCCGGGGATAATTACGGTTTTTTTGCCAGATTTGTTTCTCATAGGACTGATGGAAATGCTGTAATTATTTTTACTAATACAAGCAGTTCTTCCGGAATACTTAATGAGATTACCAGAGCTGTTGCAAAAACTTATAAATGGAATAGTTACCTTCCAAAAATCTATAAACTGGACAATATAAGCAAAAAAGAAAAGTTAAAATTAACCGGGAGATATAAATACGGAACAGATCAATTGATTGAAGTTGTTTTGCAAGATGAAAATTTATTTTTTATTGATGGTGAGAAGGAACAATTATTTCATATTGGGAAAAATACATTTAAAGTAAAAAGAAAAACTGGAGAAATCAAATTTTATAAAGATGATAATAATAATTTAAGTAGAGCAGAATTTACTTTTGCAAATAATATGAGCAGGCAGAAAAAAATAGCTCTAAAAATGAAAAAAAATGAAAAAATTCCAAGAAATTTACTCGATGAAGGAAAATATATTAAAGCTGCAGTTGCATATAGAAAAATACATAAAAAAAAACCACAGGATTATTCTGTTTCAGAAAACCGTTTAAATAGATTAGGTTATCAGTACTTAAGACAAAATAAACCGACACATGCACTTTGTGTATTTAAAATAAATATTGAATTTTATCCTAACTCTGCAAATGCTTACGATAGCTATGCAGAAGCTCTTATGAAAGATGGTGATATTGAAAATGCTATAAAAAACTATAAAAAATCTATTGAATTAAATCCAAACTTGCAAAATGCAATTGAGATGTTGAAAAAATTAAAAAAGTAATTTAATGAGCTACAAATTTAAAAATATACTTTAAAGGAGAAAAAATGTTAAAACCCAAAATTTTTATTATTATGATATTAACTGTTACATTAATTTCAGTGTTTGGAAAAGAACAAAAGAAAAACATTGAGGTTACTAAACTTAAAAAAAATGTCTATCGATTAACCTCAAAAATTCCATATTCTACTAACTTTCTGGCTTATGTCAGTAAGGATGGGATATTATTAGTAGATTCCGGACAACAGGCAACCGGTGATGAAATAAGAAATGTATTAAAGGAAATTGCCCCTGAGAATCATAAAATTAAATATCTGATTAATACTCACGCCCATAAAGACCATACTGGGGGAAATTTTGCATTAGCAGGGGAACCGGTTATTATTGGCTCCAGCTTGTTAAAAAAAACTCTTCTATCTTACTCATATGTGCTTATGGAATTCCCTGATAATGCCCTTCCTCAAATATTATTTGAAGACCAGATGACTCTGGAATTTGGTGGGGAAGTATTTAAATTATATTCAATCCCCGGATCTCATGATCAAACTGATATTATGGTACACCTGGTAAAATCAAAAATTGTATGTTTGGGGGATGTATCTTATGGCATGTCCTTTCCCTCAGCCGATAACTATACCGGCAATTTTCTTAAATATCCGGAGGTGATTAATAGAGCATTGTCACTGATCCCCGAGGATGTTATTATTTTTTCAGGACATGGACGTGAGTCAAGTGTTGTTGAGTTAAGGCAGTATAGAGATATGATATCCGGGACAATAAACCTTGTAAAGGGAGAAATTGCAAAGGGCAATACTGTAGATAAAATGATCAAGGAAGATTTTCTGAAAGATTGGGCAGCATATGGAAAAGGAGTTGCCGGCAGCCGTAACTCCTGGATATGGCAGTGTGCCAATGCTGGTCCCAGTAAAATTATCGGTTCACTTGCCGGTGAACTTTGTAAAGTATTGAAAAATGAAAATGCGGATAAAGCAATCGACAGATACTATGAATTAAAAAAAAATTTTCCTGGAAGTTACGGTTTTAAGGATAAATGGCATTTATATAAAATCGGCAAATGGCTTATGGATAAGCATAAAAGGATTGATGATGCAATTAAAATCTTCAAATTGATGGAGAGGGAATTTTCAGATTACTGGTATGCGTATGATCGTCTGGGGGAAGGATATATGAGAAATGGGAATAAGAAGCTGGCAATTTTGAACTTTAAGAAATCCCTGAAATTAAAACCAAAAAATAAAAATGCTCAACAAAAACTGGAAGAATTAAAAAAAAATAATATGAACTACATGAAAAAATTGAATTAATGTAAAATATATAAAGGAGAAGAATATGTTTAGAAAAAAAAATCTGTCAATCCCGGTATTCATAATTTGTATTATGTTTGCATTCTTTTATAATACTACTCTATTTTCTCAGACAAAAAATGAAAAATCAGAAAAATTAAAAAAGCAAAGAACTGAAAATCTTTTTAATGCAGTACTTCATGGTGATCTGAAAAAAACAAAAGAGATTATAAAAAGAGAACCCGGGTTGATTCATATTAAAGATGTTGGAAAAAGTGGATTATTACGGCATGCTGTATTAAAAAGGAACATTCAAATGGTTGCTTTATTAATAAAAATGGGCCTTGATCCAAATGACGATGATAGAGGAATGACGGCTCTTGAAACAGCAGTAGCTATAAACGATTTTAATATTGTTAAACTACTGATTAACCAATTCAGAGCAGATGTTAATAGAAAAGGAAAATGGGAAATAACGCCAATATTAACTGCAGCTGAGACAGGAAACAAGTTGATTGTTGACTTCCTTTTAAAAAAAGGGGCAAGATACCCGGTTATTAAAGAAGAGATTAATTTGCAAATGGGAGATGCCCTTTCTGCAGGATTAAGCAATATATTGGATGTTATTGTTCAAAGTGGGCACAAAATAAATTATAAATTCAAGAATAAATTTAATAATTCATTTTTGCATCTGGCAGCAAAGGGAGGTCTTATTAAATGGTTGAAATTGTTGCTGGATAAAGGATTAAATATAGATCAGAAAAACAATGATGGCTGGGCACCTCTTCATTTTGCTGTATTATCTGGAGATATAAAGACTATCGATTATTTGATCAAAAGAAAATGTAATAAGAATATCCTGACATTAAGGGGTGAAAATCCTTTTAATATTGCTGAAAAATTTCATAAAAATGAATTACTTAAAAAATTAAAAGTGAGAGATTTTAATATAGCTAAAATGCAGTTTCCAAAATTAACTTCAAAATATATTGATTCTGAATTACCTGTTACTAATCCAAAACCATTTTCTAATGGGATTGTTTCTCTGGAAAGTACAAGAGAACATGGACCCCTTAGTTTTTCTGCTGATTTTAAAACCCTATGCTGGATTGATACTCAGCGACATAAAAAGGGAATAAATAGATGCTTTATTATGAACAAAAAAGATGGGGTATGGAGCAAACCGGAAGTAGTGCTTAATGAAATTACCTCGCCAGTTATCTCCCCGGATGGTCATCGAATTTATTTTCTGGCTAAACGTAAATTCCCCGATGGAAAATCTGCCAAAGATGATGATATCTATTATGTAAATAGAATGAGTCAAAATAAATGGAGTGACTGGATAAATCTGGGATATGCTGTCAATTCAAAAAATAATGAGAGTTCTGTATCAGTTACTAAAAATAATACAGTTTATTTTGAATATAATAACCAGATTTACCGGTCAATAATGAAGGATGGAAAATATCAGGCAAAAGAGAAGATACCGCCTATACTTGATAAGAATCGTCCTCAAAAAGCACCATTTATTGCAGCTGATGAAAGTTATTTGATTTTTTGGTCCAATACAGGACGGTTTGATTTGTATATCAGTTTTCGTAATTCGGATGATTCCTGGACTTCTGCTGAAAATTTAGGTAAAAAGATTGGTCTTAAGAGTCTTTTTCTTTATCCTACTATTACGCCTGATAATAAGTATTTAATTTATAATGTTTACAACAGGGGATACTTCTGGCAAGCCATAGACATATTTAGTAAACTTAAAAAAAAATAATAAATTATAAAGGGTGAAAAAAATGGAAAATATCTATTTTACTCAAAGGGTGGTAGTATACACTGGGTTGATGTAAAAATAATAGATAAGTTAAAGCCAAAAGATCTAGAGTAATAGGAGAAATATGATGCTACTTAGAAAGTCTATTTTTGTATTAATGATTTCATTAGTCTTATCTGTATCTTTTTTTGCAGAAAAAGATGCGGTTAATGAGGTTAATTGGCCTATACTAAAAGGTCCCTATCTGGGTCAAAAAACACCAGGAATGAAACCTGAAATTTTTGCACCCGGAATAATATCTACAAAAGAAAGTGAAGGGTGTTCAGGGTGGGGAAATGAAATGGAATTCTTTATCTATCAAAAATGGATAAATAGAGAACCTATACTTTATGTCATATATCGCTCTAATAATGTTTGGTTAGAACCAGTACATATAACATCAGTAGATAAATACAGAGTTGGGGACTTTACTATTGCTCCGGACGGAAAGAGAATTGTGTTTGCATCCAAAATATTTATTAAAGAAATTGGATCAGAAGGAGAAGGTGCAAATATCTGGAGTGTTAATATTAATAAAAATGGCTGGTCAACCCCTAATCCAATAGGATCTCCTCTCAATACCATTTATCATGACAGCTATCCCTCTCTTTCATCAAATGGTAATATATATTTCTTTAGCAGAAAACCAGGTGGGTTTGGTGTTTCGGATATCTATATGTCAAAATTTATTGATGGCAGCTATCAGAAGCCCATAAATTTAGGCAGTCGCATAAATACAAAATATGATGAATGGGATCCTTATATTGCTCCAGACGAGAGTTATATGATTTATTGTTCAACTATGGATGGGGGATTAGGTGAAGATGATCTATATATTTCCTTCAAAAAGCATAATGGTAAATGGAGTAATCCGGTTAATATGGGTGAAAGGATTAATAGCAAAGATTCAGAAAACAGACCTTATATAAGTCCTGATGGTAAATATCTGTTTTATGCATGCGTAAAAAAAGGTAATAGAAATATCTACTGGGTATCAACAGAGATTATTACAAAATTGAAACCATATAATTTTAAGTAATAAACATTAAATATGTTAAAAATTTCTAAAATTTTGCCAGTATTCTGTTTGAAGGAGAAAATGAAAATGAATAAAAAGGTTGTTTTTTTTCTTATATTAGTTTCAATGGTTGTGAATTATTTATTGCCAATAGAAAAGAAAACCAGTTTCCAGGTTTTAAGAGGACCATATATGGGTATGATTGCGCCTGAAGATAAAGCAGTTGTGTTTATGGATAGACTGATCTCAAATATAAATACACCGGAGATGTGTGCAGCATTCACTAAAGATGGGAAGGAATTCTATTATAATGCTTTTTTTAAGGAAAAATGGTCTATATATGCAACCTATGATACTGGAAACGGGTGGACTAAACCGCTCCCCATATCTTTTACTAATGGATTTATAGATCGCGATTTTACTATGTCTCCAGATGGAGAGAGAATTTACTTTGGTTCAAATCGCCCTCGTAGCAGGGGGGGGATGAAACAGGAAAATCTGGATATATTTATGTCAAAACGCCTCAAGAGTGGAAGGTGGTCTGAGCCTATAACTCTTGGTCCTCCTGTTAATACGGATTTTACAGAGAATTACCCCTCTGTCGCAATGAATGGAAATATCTATTATTTCTCCTGTAGAAAGAATGGGATAGGGGGATGTGATATTTTTATGTCAAAGTTGAAAAAAAATAAATATACAGAACCAATCGTACTGGACATAAGAGTAAATAGTAAGCAACATGATTGGGATGCATATATTGCTCCTGATGAGAGTTATATTATCTTTAGTTCTATGGAGAGGGAAGACAGTATTGGAAAGCAGGACCTCTATATTTCTTATAAGAATAATAATGGAACCTGGAGCAAATCAAAGAATATGGGCCCTGCAGTAAATTCAGACAATGATGAGATTTGTCCTTCGGTTTCACTGGATGGAAAGTATTTTTTCTTTACCAGCCGGAGACGTGGGAGTGCCGATATATTCTGGATGACCACTGATATAATTAAAAATCTTAGATAGTTAGGAAAGAGTTTTTTTAGCATTTAAAAATCAAAATCTATATATCCATCATTTGCTTTTCAGAACTTAATTTGAAAGATCTTCTTGACAAGAGAGATATTCAGCTTGAAAAAGCGTTGAAATTGTTTAATTAAATATTGATGAAAATTATAGTTCTAAAGAGTGACATTTGTCATCATTAATTATTTGGGCCTTTTGGCTCATTGAGTTCTAATTCAATTAAAGTTATTACTAAATATTCATTATTGAATTATTATCTTTTTTGAAATAATTAAAATCAGGAGCAGAAGATGAAAAGAATTGTATTGTTGTTATTGTTATTTATAATGTTTATTTCAAGCATTTATGCTGAGAGGTTACCCCGGGTAGAAATTCATAAAATCAATGAACAATTTACAAAATTCAGCATTTTCTGGCCTGGTTATTTTGTTAATGCTCTTGCTTTTGATGGCCCTGATGGATTAGTACTGGTTGATACAGGTATTGCTGACGCGGGAAAAGAGCTAAAAAAAGAAATATTAAAGCTTTATAAGAAAAACCCAAAATATATAATTAATACCCATGAGCATGTTGATCACACAGGTGCAAATAATGTTTTTGGATTGGAACCAATTATAATCTCTCATAAAACAATGCGAAAGACAATGGTAGAAGACTTCTTTTTAAGTGAGTATGGACCTGAATTTCTTCCTGATATATGTTTTGAGAATGAGCTGACTCTACATTTAAATGGAGAAGAAATAATTCTAAAAAGTTTTACGGGAAGTCATACTGACTGTGATATCATTGTGCATTTTAAAAAAGCAAAAATAATTGCTACCGGTGACCTTGTCTATAGAAAGGCGTTTCCATCATTTTCTGCATATGCCGGCAGTGTTTTTAAATATGATAAAGTCTTAAAGGAATTCGTTACCTATTGTCCAGAAGATGTATTATTGATCAATGGACATACAAAAGATAGTAATTATAAAGACCTTGTTGAATATAAGAATATGCTTGTAGAAACCCTGTTAATAGCAAAAAATACAATTAAAAATAGAAAAGGTTTAAAGGATCTACAAAAAGACGGTATTATCAAAAAATGGGATGAATGGAAAAAAGAAGGTTATGTAAGTGCCATTGATTGGTTTAAAGATAATTTAGATGTATTAAAGAATACAGGACCTAAAAAGATAGATATTACTAAGGTATTATACAAAGAATTAAAAAAAAATGGTTTAAATGCTTTTTTTGATGAATATTTGAAATTTAAAAACAGAGCTGATGCAAAAAAATATGATATTAACTTTAACACCTTTGCAGGATTCGGGTATTATTTTGAGAGTAAGAAGAACTATAAGTCAGCTGAAAGAATTTATTCATATGGATTGAAGGAATATCCTAAAGACAAATATTCTTATCTTTATTTAATTAACTTATATGAGAAGCAAAAAAATATTAAAGCTGCCATAAAACTTACTAAAAGAATGATTAAGCTATTCCCTAAAATTAAATGGGCTAAAAATAAACTTAAAAAGCTAAAAGAATATAAATAAAGAAAAAATATTCAACATTTGTATTCGTTTTCTAAATTGAAGAATTGAATTTTATTATTCTGTTTGTTATTATATTTATGTACTTGGAATATGCGTCAGATTCAAGTTATAATTTTGTGATGGAGAATAAAAATTAATTTATTTAAACAAATTTTTAAAAAAAAAACATATTTAATTCTTATTTTTAATTTTTTGCTGTCATTTAATATTCAGATATTTCCTGATGCAAATAACATTCAATTTGATCGAATTGGTGTTCAACAAGGATTGTCTCAAACGACTGTTAATTGTATATTTCAAGATAGCCTTGGTTTTATGTGGTTTGGTACTCAAGATGGTTTAAATAAATTTGATGGATACCGGTTTTATAATTATTATTATAATCTTAAAGACAGCACTGGCATAAGTGATAATTTTATCACATTTATTTTTGAAGATTCGGATAAGAATTTATGGGTAGGTACTTTTGGCGGAGGGCTTAATAAATTAAATAGAAAAACAGATGTTTTTATTAATTACAAAAACCAACCTGGGAATTCTGGAAGCATAAGTCACAACCAGATTTATTCAATCATGGAAGATAAAGAAGGATACATGTGGATAGGGACAAATGGTGGCGGTCTCAATCGATTTGACAGGAAAACTGAAACCTTTTTGCACTATAAAAAAACACATAATAATCTCAATAGTCTTAGTCATAACTCAGTTTTATCAATTATTGAGGACAGCAATGATAATCTTTGGATTGGAACAGATGGGGGCGGACTCAATAAATTTAATCGGAAAACTAAAATATTTCTTCAGTATAAAAATCAAATTGGTAATCCGAAAAGCATTAGTGATAATTCAGTCTCATCTATTCTGCAAGATAAAAATGGAGATTTATGGATTGGCACAAAAAATGGTGGATTAAACAAATTTGATTCTAAAACTGGAGTTTTTCTATATTATCAAAATGAAATTAATAATCCTGCCAGTCTTAGTCATAATTATGTTGAAACAATATTTGAAGATGGAAAGGGTAATCTATGGATTGGAACAGCTGGAGGCGGGCTTAACAAATTTAATAAAAAGACTGAATCTTTTTATAATTATAGCAATCATGCATCAAATCCGAAATCTATCAGTAATAATTTTGTGAAATCGATTTTTGAAGATAAAGGTGGTAATTTATGGATAGGGACAAATGGAGGTGGGCTTAATAAAGTTGATAATGAGATAGGGGCCTTTAATCTATATCAAAATCAACCTGATGATTCCGCAAGCCTAAGTAATAATATTGTTTATTCATTTTGTGAAGATAAGAATAATGATTTCTGGATTGGAACGAGAGGTGGAGGATTGAATAAATTTGACCGTAAATCAGGAAATTTTACTTCCTATCAGAATCGCACTGATGATCCAGAGAGTATAGTTGATAATTTTGTAAGGCTTGTCGTTGAAGATAAGTCCGGTAATCTATGGATTGGTACCTATGGGGAAGGGCTTGATAAATTTGATCCGGAAACAGAGAAGTTTATTCACCACAAAAATCAAATTGATGATATCAATAGTATCAGTAATAATTTTATAGATGATATTTATCTTGATTCCAGAAATAATTTATGGATTGGAACAAGAGGGGGCGGACTTAATAAATATGACTGGCTTAAAAAAAACTTTATACATTATAAACATCAGGTAGACAATCAAAATAGTTTAAGTCATGATTTTGTCAAAACTATTTGTGAAGACGCCGATGGTAATCTTTGGGTAGGGACATTTGGCGGAGGACTTAATAAATTTGATTATAAAACAAAAGAGTTTATCGTGTATGAAAACCAGCCGGAGAATTATAAAAGCATCAGTAGTAATTCCATATATTCAATTTGCCAGGATGCTCGGGGTACTCTATGGGTTGGTACTGCCGGTGGCGGTCTAAATAAATTTAATCAGGAAAATGAAACCTTTACGTATTTTATGGAGAAAGATGGTCTTCCAAATAATGTTATTTATGGAATATTAGAAGATAAAAGTGGGGCTCTTTGGTTGAGTACAAATAAAGGACTCTGCAAATTTGATCCGGAAACTAAAAAAATCTCCAACTATAGTAAGCAAGATGGCCTTCAGGGAAATGAATTTAATAAGGGGGCATGTTATAAAGATAAAAATGGAATAATGTATTTTGGGGGAATAAATGGATTTAATATGTTTAACCCGGATAAAATCATTGATAATTTGTATATTCCACCTGTAGTAATTACAGATTTTCTCATTTTTAATAAATCTGTTGGAATTGTCAAAAAGGGCAAAAAATCAGAAAAACTTCAGCTTGAACAGCATATTAATTATACCGGAGAGATCACATTAAACTATTCAGATTATATTTTTTCTATTGAGTTCTCTGCTTTGAATTATAGACAGCCTGAAAAAAACAAATTTAAGTATAAATTGGAAGGATTAGATAAACATTGGATTGAAACAGATTCCAAACATCGAAGAGCAACATATACAGATTTGTCGGCTGGGCAATATTTGTTCAAAGTCAAGGCATCAAATGATGATGGTTATTGGAATGAGAAAGAGACCTGCATTAAAATTACTATTATACCTCCTTTCTGGAAGACATTATGGTTCAAATTTTTAATTTTTATGCTTCTATTATATCTTTTATTTTATTGGCATAGAACAAGAATCACAAGGATTGCCAAAAAGATGAAGACAGAAGCTGCAATGGATAAATATTTTATAAAAAATAAAATTACAGCAAGAGAAAAAGAAATTATAGTGCTTATTATTAAGGGAAAGAATAATAAAGAAATCGAGGGCAAATTATTTATATCCTTAGGAACTGTGCGGAATAATATATCTAAAATATATAAAAAACTAAATGTAAAAAGTAGATTTGAGTTAATAAATATTTTTAAAAATCTTGAATAGTTTTAAATAAAAGAATGAAATTGAGTATTTTGGGTACCAGTTTGGGGAATAATTAGGGCTTTTTAACTCAATCAAAATCATCCGGTTTGGTCATCAAGCCTAATTTAACAAGTTGATCACTGGATTCATAACGAAGGGTTAATGGATTTACCAGAGTGTGATTATCTCCCAGTTTATCCAGTATATTTTTATAATTAAGATGCCGCTGATTACAGAAATGTACACGGTTTTTTTGTGAGAACTCTTCTAAAGATCTTTTTCCCAGATCTGATGCTAACTTATAATGAAGTAAAACCCCTGTAACATCCGACACTTTGGCAGGTGTTATACAATGACTGCTACTTATAAATTTAATCTCTTTATTACCAGAAATTATGGGCGTTTTTGTCAAAGCAACTCTCTCTCCAAATAGATTATTTCTAATTCCTCCCTTAACTTCTGTATAGGGACAATTATATGCACCAAAAAACTGATAATTATTATCAAAATAGGGACACTGTGCAATAGGATCATCTACTGATTTCCTAAAAATATCATTTGTGTTATGGGGATACATATCGAGCATAAATGTTCTGAATGCTTCATGGCCTTTTTTGTTCATATAATTTATAAGATATTTAAGACTTCTCTGTTCAATTCCCGGAAATATCAATGCTTCATCTACATCTAAATAGATACACCAATGTTTTTTACCATAAATATCAATCAATTTATTGATCCATTGCATTCCTGAACCGGACTTTCCATAATTATATTCAGTCCAGAACAGATGTACATCTTTCTGCTTTCTCAAGAAATCCGTACTTCCATCATTAGATCCGTTATCCACAAAAAAAAACTGATCAACTCCCAATTTCCGATAGTATTTAAAAAACCATGGCAATCTGTTTATTTCATTTTTGATACAGGTAAACAGTAGTATTTTGCCGGGTTCTACCGGGAGTGGGTTATTATCGAGCCGATCAGGATTCTCCTTATATAGATATAATGACGGTCTCTTAATTGGGTGCTTTTTTATGAGAGTATTCCAAATTATTTTTGCCTTTTTTTCATCTCCTATTGAATGTTTGAACCACGCATAAAGAATAAGGACTTCAAAATTATGTTTATCTTTATAATATAGCGCCTTGATAAGTTTGCTCGCATCAGCTTGACGGAATGCAAAAATATAATGTTCTGCAAGTTTAATTTTTATATAAATTGATTCAGGGAATTTTAAATAAAGTGTTTCTAATATCTCCGTTGCAGCTTCAAGACCTTTGATCCCATTTTTTCTGAACCGGGTATCTGCTTCCAGGATTCGAATATAAATATTGGATTTGTCATACCCTGGTAACGAGATTAAAACACTAAGTGCAGCATCCCAATCATACCATGCCATATATATATTTGCCATTGCCTTCACAAAGAGTATATTGGACAATTTTGCTTTTTCTTTTTTACATAATTCATAAGCCAGTTCAATTTTATTAACTGTAATCAACGACATAATATATTTGAAAAGCATTTGTTCATTATCAGGAAATTGGATCGTAGTTTCTTTCCAGAGACTACAGGATAATTCCATATTGTTCATATCTTTTGCCATTTTTGCATGCATCTTATACAGTTGAATGTTATCAGGCCATTTTACTTTTGCTTTATTCAGTAGGATTTCTACTTTGGCATACTTTTTTTTATTAATAAGAGAATTTCCTCTTTTCAGATTAATTCTCAGTAAAAGAGTATTAATAATTCCATATTTTTTTAAATAAACCTGATCTAATGTGCTTTTCTTGAGTTTTTTGATACTTTTTCCTTTAATTTCATATCTATATACATATCTAATACTATTGAGAAATATGCGTTTTGCTTTTTTAATTTTCAAAAAAGATCTCCCATTCTGTATTTTTAAATTTATTTTTCAGATCTGAATAATTAGATATCAGATCTGACAGACTCTGGTTATTCTGTTTCACATGGTTACTCTCTAAATTGGCATCTTTCAATCCTAAAAACTTCAACACTCTATTTGTTTCAAAATTTTTATCAGCTGCAAGGTCCTCATAAAATATATCCATCATATTGTTTTCTCTAAAAAAATGGGAGGCATTTTGAATATTTCTTTCATGCTGTCTAAAGTACTGTAAGCACTCTTTGTAATCGATATAAATTGGATCATATCTATTGTTCCTGTTCCATTCTTTTTCTGATCCAGGAGGATGTATTTTTTGCCAATTTTAGTGATAAATATTTTTTTAACATATTTTTTCTTTGTAAATGAATTAAACTAAAATCAGGTGTATATTTCAATGTATTCCAGATTAACTCTCTCTTATTTCTTAGATGAGTATAAAACAATCTGAATCCAATATAGTTGGTGCCTCTCTTTAAACTTCTTGAAAAATATTTTTTTATACATTCTGCAGGATCAACATTTTTAAATTGAATATTATTTTTAATCAAAAAATCATTCATAAACTGATCATTTCTATTAAAGAGTTCTCCACCAACTAATATCTCAGGATGGCTATTTAATAAAGACTGTAAAAAGTTTGAACCGGACCTCTGTGATGAAAGTAAAATGAATTTTTTCATTATATATTATACTCTTTTTTTAATTATAATTCTATTTTTTCTATTAAGATAAGTACTGTAATATCAACTATTAACTGTAGGTTTACTGGTTGTAGGAAGACTCAAATAATTTGACATCATCTCTATAATCAGATCTTCGTTGCAGTATCTTACTCTTTAAAGCCCCAATGGACTTATCTCTTAAACCCTCTGGATTAAAAAATGACTCTCTAAATTTTTAAAAAGTCTCCAAGTGTCTTTCATTGCTCTGCATCATTTTTTCGTTCTTTCTTTAAATCCATCGATAAAAGTCAATGTCTCAGTTCGTATTGTTATTTGGGGGGGTGAAGCTGTAACATTGGATGATTTTGAGCTATTCAAATCGACTTTCCCAAATAACACTCTATTTTGGATTGATAAAAATGGTGTCGACTCTGTTGATCTTTTGAAAGGTTTTGACAAGAATGAACTGACAATATGTACAATTATGTACAGTGTTGATAATATTACTGACATGGCGCATGCCAAAGAGATACTTGAATTGATCCCTGCAAATGGTATTGCCGTTCAGGGAGATGGAACTAAGAAAGGACACAATAGCTTGACTCCATTTCTAACCAAAGGTTCGTTTTCAGAATTGCTTAATAATAGGCTTAATTTAGTAAGTATTCCATAATAGATATACAGTCTTATACCTTTTTAAGGTAAACGCTTTACCATAACCACTTTTCAGGCTTATTATCACCAAAATATTCAGCCATCTGAGTGTATATTGGATCCAGTTTTTTGCGGATCCGGCGCTTCTGTTCCAGGCTGAAAGGTATTCCCCTGGACGAGTTCAATACACGGTCAAAGTCCGGTTTATAATAAGAGATCTCAAGAAATTTACAAAGGGACGAGGCACTCTCTTCTGTAAATAGATCTTCATATATAAATACTTTAAATGGAATTTTCGGTACGACTTCTGCTATTGATTTTAATGTGAAAAGATAATCAGACCTCACATAGTGGTTATTGTCCGGTGATAATTGTTCAATTTCCAAATCAATATCAATATCTGGTTTAATTCGCATGGTGTGTTGAATATGTGAAATGGTTCTACTGGTCGGATCGCGCATCAAAAAGAATATACGAGCATTAAAACCCAAATTCCTGATGATACGGTATCCCTCCGGAGGTAGATGAGAATATGATGGAGAAATTTCACCAAAAAGTTTTTCTTTACCGATTCTTCGTTCAAAATAGTGCAGAAATTCATTTTTGTCCATATTCAGGGCACTGAGCTCTGCGAGATCATAAAGGTGTTGACGCACTTTTTTGAAAGAAAGATAATTGTGTGAATTTTTCAGAATAATATCTACCATTCTTCTTGTACGAAAGTCCTGACCATATTTTTTAAATGGATTAGCAATCAGTGTATTGAAAAAATTCATCTCTTTAATCGGTGAATGAAAGACCTCCGGATGACTCTTTAAATAATCAGAGACCCATGTAGTGCCACACCTCATAGCCCCAATCCCAACAAACATATTTTTCCCACGCAATCGAGCGAAAAATTTCTCATGAAAATCATCCGCGATCTCATTATGATCAAAATTCACTTCATTATGGCTCAAGGGCAAAGGCTCCAGATTCTTATCATTGAATACTACTGTCTGGAAATCCTTTTTCTCTGTGCCATATCGACATGTTAAATAATGAATCGTGCTGATTATGGCATCAAGTCTGGCTTTGTATCGATCTTGAGCTGCCCCCGACACCTCCAGGGCATGTATACCGGATGATAGTCTATGCACAGCACTATTGGAGATTTTATATAGATATTTGTCATCCGTCTGCCTTATATATTTTTTTAACCACGGTGATTTACCCCAAAAAGTCCACATACCCGGGACGCACAGTATTTTTAACAATTCAGCTTTATCAAGAATGCCATATGGTAGATGTGGATTAAAGCACTCTTTAGCGGTGAAATGAAATCCAATCTGTGGCTCTTCATATTTTATCTTTGCTGCAACATCATTATTCAGATATTCAATACTCTTGGAAAGTCTGGCAAATGGAATGATTATATATGGTAAATGGGGGCTTTGAGTGCAATCTCGACAGAGAACCTTAAAATCATTCTCTTTAAATATGCAACTTCCGTCCAGGACAAATGTCCAATTTGCCGTACGCCTTCCCTCTTCCAGAGCAATATTACGTGCTCCATTTATATTCATCACATAATTAATTTTCGGAGCAATTGCCCAGAGAATTTGTTTTTTTTGAAAATTCCTGGGTTTACTATAGAAATTTTTTGATGAAAAATAATGAATCCCTCCAAAAACATCTACTCTCCAGCCTTTTTTTGCATACTCCTTACTATCAAAGGGTATTCGTAAATAGTCCACGGAGTATCTATCTAACAGATCTATCAGTTCTTTCTCACGCTTCAAATCAATAATTCGATTCAGGATAAAGTATTTTCTGCAATTTAGAAAATTCGGCTCATTCTCAAGAATAAATTTTAGATTATTTAAGGTCTGATCCTTGGAATGTCTAGGAGGATGATCATTACCCAATATTCTAATAATTAAAAATTCAGAAAGTACATTTCGCTCATTAAATTCAGCCCTATTTTCTTTTAAAAAATTCTGCTTATGCAATATTTTTGTCCATCGATTTAGTTTTAAATAAAGATTGCTTAAATAGTTACGAAAAAAAATCAGGGGCTTTTTAAAAACTCTAAAATAGTACAAAATTGACTTAATCAGTTTATATATCCAGAAATACCCAGATTGAGCCCTGTGTTTAGTTTGTCGGAAAAATCGTTTCATTCTGCTAACATTTCTCTCCTTTTCTTTGAAGTCTCCAGCTTTCTTAAGATAATCCCTTATCTGTTCATCAAGAAGTGATTGTAAATAAGAATAGTCAATGTTTTTTGGATATTTCAGGAAATTCAATTCAAATAATTGCTTTTGTCCCGGGAAATAATTCTTACGCACCCATTCATTTGTTTCTGTAAACTGCTTAACGAATGCTTCCGCATCTTTCCTTTTAACGTTTCTTTTCTCACCGGACAGTTCATTTTTAATTTGATTCTGTAGTTTTGTATAGCCTGAGTTACGATTACCTGATGAAAAGTTTTTTCTGATCTCATTATTTAATTTTGAAATAACATATTGAGCCTTCAAACTGATTGCAGTGTTTAACTTCTCAATATTTGCAGAGATCAAATCCCTATCCAGTCCTGTTATTTTAATGAACTTTTCCACTGAGTTTGTTGAATGCTGCATATCGGAATATAGAGCAATTTTAATCTTATTACGGGGAACATGTGCTTCAAACCGTTGTATCAATGCCTTATAATCATAATAATCATTATAATCATTTACTACCCGCCCCTTTGGTAACTTTGAGTATGCATGCCCCCCAATATTATCAAAAACATTATCGAAGTTTTTATGACCGGCCATAAGAGCAGTACCAAATCGACTTACAGCAAGATCATCCTGCCTTCGTAAGAATATTACGACCTCAATATCAGAAACAATATCTTCAAATAATTCAAATAACCGCTTTATTTCACTCTTATATATAAGCCTGCTATGGATCAGCTCCGTGCTTACGATCAGTGTATGCCACTGATCATAATTATTAAGTTCACGCTGTAATTTCTGTTTCAAATCAATTCTGAAATTTTTTAATGACATTCCTGTATTTGCAAAGATATGTGCACGAATATTATCCATCACATCATCATCCTGTGCTGCCGCAACAATTTTTGTATGATTTTCAATACCAAGAGATCTAGGATAAATAATCCCTCTTTCTGCTAACCCTCTGCGACCATTTGCCAATGCTCTTTGAATCGATTTAGTCCCGGTTTTTTCACAACCGACATGAAGAATTAATTTCTTATCCATTTTTTATAAAACGATTTTTATGAAGTTTATATAGATTTGCATAGTGACCGTTTTTATGGATAAGTTCCTGATGCGAACCATGTTCAATAATGCATCCCTTATCAATAACTATAATTCTATCAGCGATACTCACAGTTGAGAATCGATGTGAGATAAGTAAAGTGGTACGTCCCTTTGATATCTCTTTGAAATCATTGAATATTTCGTATTCAGTATGTGCATCTAAATTCGCTGTAGGTTCATCTAGAATAAGCAGTGATGCTTCTCTGGCAAAGGCACGTGCAATGGCAATTTTCTGCCATTGTCCTCCGGATAAAGTATAGTTGCCAAATTTTCTACCAAGCATAGTGTCATACCCATCCGGCATATCAAGGATCATCTTATCAATTCCCACTTTTTCAGCAATAGCTTCAATGGATACCCGATCACCCATTAGTTTTTTCCAATTACCATAGGCAATATTATCTAAAACGCTTGCTTCATACCGGTTGAAATTTTGAAAAACAAATGCAATCTGATTATAAAGATAGTCCAGATCAAACTCTTTTATATTATGATTATCAATATAAATATCTCCCTGATCAGAATCATATAAACGAGAAACTAATTTTGCAATCGTCGATTTTCCAGAGCCGTTTTCTCCAACTAAGGCTACAACTTCGCCGGGTTGAATAGTAAACGAGATATCATGAAGTACCTTTATTTTAGATCCCGGATAAGCAAAGGAGACATTTTTAAACTTTATTTCCCCATCAATGTTTTTCGGAATATAATTGTGATGACTGTATAGTTTTGGTTTTAAGTTTAGATATTCAATTAAATCGGTGACATACATTGCCTGTTGAAAAATACTCGTCACACTAATACTTGAACTTTCGATGGTATTTTTTAATTGATGTGTTGCCCGTCCATAAATGACCAAATCACCAACTGTCAGTAATCCCTGAAAAACGCGCCATGCAATCCATCCTGATGTGACAGCTATGGCACCTGCAAAAAGGATAGCAAAGATAAAGTTACCTGAAATTTGCTTTATATAGAGCTTCCGATCCTCTCCAATAAACTCTTCCATATAACTCTGATAACGTTCAGTGAGAGGTTTGGCAAGATCCAGCAATCGCACCTCCGGTACAAATGTATTATTTAACATAGTCTGGGAGTAATAACGGATCCACCGGCGACGGGTTGCTCTATTGCGCGACTTTATATACTGAAGCCTGGACTGCTTTAAATAGAAATTGAGATATGGAATTGAAATTGGAAAAAGCAGAAAGGTTGCGATTGGATCAATGACGACTAAAATGCCAATGATCGAAATAAGTGAAAGGCTGTTGGTAATAAAACTAAATATCTGGTTAATAAAACCATTAATATTACCGGAAATATTACCTTGAGCACGTTCTAGAGTATCTTGTAAATCAGGATCTTCAAATGTGGCAATTTCAAGCTTTCTGGCATGTTTTAAAACTTCAACTGTGATATTAATTTGAAGAATTTCATTTAGACGACGTGATGCATATTGTCGTCCGGCAGAAGATGCTGCCTGTATAACAGCAATAACCAGGATCAAAGCGATCCACACAAGAATTGAGTTGAAATTACTGTTTGAATTCCTGCTTACTTCAACTATGGCATTAATAAATTCACGTCCAACCAGAGCCAGCAGGGCTAATAAACATGCTGGTATGATGGTGAAAATAAGTTTGAGGATTAACCATAGTTTGGAAATTTTCCAAACCTTTTCAAACACCCATCTTATAGTAGGACCCAGTAAGCCTATTTTATCCTTAACTAATAAATTATCTTTATCATTCATTCTTGTCTTTGTCCAGTGCATTCATTGATTTGTAATTTCATTTTGATATCATTTGGTAATTTTTCAATATCAAGTTGTAAGGAATTAATGATTTTTTTAATTTGTTCAGACGTAAGCATTTCTCTATGGGGCTTTCCATCTTCTCTTTCTGTTTTCCAAATTCCTTCTTTAACTTTTATTATGTCATACTGCTTTAAGGAAATTTCAAAACCCAGCCAGTTAAATAACTCTTTTAATCTGGTGGATTTTTGTGCAATTATATCCTCATATTTGATAATGAAACAATTGCATTTCTTTTCAGACTCAAATGCACTCATGTTCCGGTTCTGTGCTTTCCATGTTGTGAGAATTTCATCAAATCCACCCCATTTTTCCATTACCAGCTGGCTCGCAATAACGTCCATCGGATGTCGTGTAATAAAGATAAACTTAGCATTTGGATAAATATCCACCAGCATCTCTAAAACCAGATCATTGTTGAAATACCTTATCTCTTTGAACCCCCAATGGATGTGTTTTTTTAAAGCCTCTGGATTAAAGAATGACTCTATAAATTTTTTAAAATTGTATTTTATTGTTTTTTTTCCATACCATTGTAACCAGCTATATCCAATCTTTGAGATGTATTTGCGTTTGAAAATAAAATTCGGTGACACTTCTTCCGAAATGTGTTCATTTATGTCCTCGTCTGTAAAATTCATAAAGTATGCTTCTGCAATTGATTTTAAAAATCCGCCATGTTCACCATAGATCATAATGTCATCAATGCTGTTGAGAATCTTCATTAATAAGGTCGTTCCGCTTCTTCCGGATCCAATCAAAAAAATCGGAAATTTACCTTTTTTTTTTTCTAAAATTAATTCCTATCATTTTCAATTTACCATCTCTTTTTTTCATCTTCTAATAATAATATTCTATTTAGAATCATATTAAGAATATAAAACCTATAATATTTTAGATTCCATATCATATTAACATAGTGCTTTTAAGGAACTGAATTGTTAATGTCTCTATGAGAATTTTATGTATTATACCCAATATGAAATTCTATTTATTTTTTGCTGAATTCTTCATAATTGTTAATTAATTTTTATATTTGTTCTTGTTTTTTTTCTTTTTAAAAAATTTATCTTTTTGTTCTTTTGTTAGAATTTCTTTTAACTTTGCATGTAATTGCTTTTGATATGGTTTTAATTCCCTTTTAATTTCTTTTTTTATTTTTTTATATTCATTCGAATTTTTTTCCAAACCTTTTAATTTTAACTTTAATTCTTTTCTCTTCTTTTTTATTTCAGGTGTATAGATTTCTTTTCGGGCTGCTTTAAATTTTTCTATTTGTTTATCAGTCAGTTCTAATTTTCTCAATCTTTTTGGTAATTTTGATTCTTTTTTTCCCTCACATTGGATAACAAAAGAGGTAAAAGTCAAAAGGGTTAATATTAAAGTATAAATTTTAAATTTATTTTTCATTCAATTTCTCCTGAAAATTTTTATATTATATAATACTTAATAATTAGTAAGTATGTCAAGTTTAAGTTTTTCTTATTTTTTTTTTTTTACTCTGCTGATTATTATTACAATTAACAATTGCTGAGTAACTCATTAAAATGAGTAATTAAACATCAGGAAATCTTTTTCATATCGTTTTGCAACCAATTTTTTTGTTTCTTCTGAATAATAATCCTGGTAAATTTTATGTTTTGATGTTTGTTTGTGGGGTAGTTCTAAATTATCAGGCAAACCAGCTCTTTTTTTGATAATTTCAAAATCTTCATCTATTTTTTCAAATTTTCCAACATAATCAACCAATAATGCACCTTTGGCATCTGTAATAAATGTATGCTGGGGTTTAAAATGAACATTCATCGTTTCATCCGGAATGTCACAGATTATTTTAATAAAGTCTTCGAATGGTTTATATTTCCAACTTTTATTTTTTTGAAAATTTCTTTCCCCAATCACTTTATTAGAATAAAAAGAGACTAGCCTGTCATAAGGATTTCTAACAAAAGCGAATTTAAAATAACGATCATTATTGAGCAGGGAACTTCTAAGTATAGAGGGGAAATCAATTTTATGGAAATCTTGGATTTTGCTGTCTTGATTTAGGTTTAATAACATTGCACATGTTTTTTTCAAGCTTGAAGAAGCGATCTTAGGAATAAAAAAATATACTGTTTTATACTCAGACAAAAATATATTAAACCTATTTGTATCTCGATATTTTCTATTTATTAATGTTTTTTTTGAAGGAATAAACAATTTTCGTAATTTGTTTACGAATAAGCTTTTTTTTATAAGGTTTTTCATCTTCTTTATTTTTTCCAAATCAATTCAATGAATTATTTTATCATACTATTTTGATAAAGTGAATTGTTTGACAGGTTTAGAACCATATATGCGCCAGTCAAAAAGAGAAATGATAGTGCTTATTATTAAAGGAAAGAATAATAAAGAAATCGAGAAAAAATCATTTATATCCTTAGGAACTGTGCGGAACAATATATCTGAAAAATATAAAAAACTGAATATAAAAAATAGATTTGAGTTAATAAATATTTTTGTCTTTTCCATTAGCATTAAGTTATTATATAAACTATAGAATCAATGTTGGTGACACAGATTATTGATATCTTTTACAAACACATAAAATCTGATAAGATAATCTATAGGAGGAAATATGAAGTCTCTATACCTAATTGTGATTATTTGTATTTCAAGTCTAATTTTTGCAAAGTTACCAGATATAAATATTAAAGAATTTTCCAGTCTGGGGGAATCGATCTCTTTTAGGGGAATCTTTGCTATTTCCAAAGAAAAAGCCATTATCAGTGGTTCTGGTGGTTCTCTTTTTTATACTGAAAACGGAGGAAAAATTTTTAAGAAATTGCTTATTTCTGAGAGCAGTGGTCTTGATTTTAGAGATGTTCATGCAACTGATGAGAAGACTTTTATTACTCTTTCTGTTGGCGGGGAGGGTAAATCCAGGATTTACAAATCATCAAATGCAGGAAAAAATTGGAAAATGTCATATAAAAACCCCTATAAAAATGGATTCCTGAACTCAATCAATTTTTGGAATAAATATAGAGGCATTGCTGTGGGGGATCCTGTAAAGGGTTATTTTCAAATCTTAATCACCACAGATGGGGGAGACACCTGGCAAGATATAGACATCAAAAATATACCTCCAGCGGAGAAAGGTGAGGCTGGTTTTGCTGCTAGTGGGACATGTGTTGCCGTGTATGGAGAGAAATACGCATGGCTTGGGACAGGTGGATTAAAAAGCCGGATATTCAAATCTCAAGATAGTGGACTCTCATGGAAGGCATATAATACACCGATACTTTCTTCAAAAAATAGTACCGGAATTTTTTCTGTTTATTTCTCCAGTCCAAAACACGGAATTATAGTTGGAGGAGATTACACTATTGAAAATCAGGGTGGTAATATAGCTGCTTTAACCTCTGATGGTGGAGTACACTGGGATTTAATTAAAGACAAAAATCTGGTTTTTCTTTCTTGTGTGTCTGTATATAGACAATTGGGAGAAATTTATCTGATTGTTACTGGTCCTAAAGGAAACTTTATATCAAAATCTGGAAAGAGTTGGAAACCATTTGGCAAGAGGGGTTATCATACTCTAAGTGTAAGTCCAGGTAAAAAAACAATTTGGTTTGCAGGATCAGAGGGCCGTGTGGGAAGGTTGATATTGAAATGATTTTTATTTGGTATTTTTGATAGATGTTTCATTTAAAAAATATTTTTTTAAAGGCTAAATGTTTTTCCTTTGCTTTTTCCAGTATTTTCTTGAACTCAGGGTCATCCCGAACTGAATCAAGAAAAAAATCAGTTTTCATAAATGGATAATTAAAATATCCCCCGTCAACCGCTCTTTTCAAGGATCGGATACAACCATCGCTATCCCCGATTAGTGCATAATGGCTCGCCCAGTAATACCAGGCTTCAGAATCTTTGAGATTGGCCTGTTCCAGTTTTAACATTGCAGCTGATCCCTTGCTGGTGTTGCCATGAATAATTGCTTTAAAAAAATGGGAAACCTGTGCCCAAAGACCATCCGGCTCCAATTTTATTACCTGGTCAAAGTTTATTAAAGCCTGATTCTTATTTCCCTGTCTGAAACGGGCTATACCCTTCCATCCCAGGCAGTATATGCAATTCTTGTAACTATTAAATGCTTTAATCGCTTTCTCATATTCACCAATGATCATATATGTGAGACCCCATGACCGGAATCTTGAGTTTTTCGGATCAATTGTAATTGCTTTTTCCATATTCTTTATGGATTCAATATTCATTCCTGCAAATCGGTAAATATAACCGAGGGAATAATAGGCAAGAGCATTATTGGGATTAATTTTAATCATTTTTTTTGTAAGAGCTACTGCCTCCTCAATTCTTGCTGACTCAGTATAGAGATTTGATAAATTTCCCAAAGCACTCAGTAATGAACCATTTATTGATATCGCTTTTAGTAAATATTCTTCAGCTTTTTTTGTTTCAACAGGACCCAGTAGGCCAAATTGTGCTAAACTGCTCATACGAGATCCTAATTGATCATATGCCGGTGCATAATTTGAATCCAGTTCAATAGACTTTTTCAACATCTCAATTGCAAGCCTATCTCCTTTATTTGTATGGGGATAAGAGATACTTCTTAAATAATATTCATATGCCAGTGAATTTCCTGGAATGTTTGACTCCATCCGTTTTCTTTCCCCTTGAGAAAATTGTATTCTGAGTCCTTTAATAACCTTATTTGAGACAATGGCTTGTAGTTTAAATGTGTTTTTATATTTGACTTCAATACGTTCACGCCATATCATCTTATTGGTTTCCACTTCAATAAGCTCTATGCTTAACTTTATATCTTTCTTTTCTTTTAAGAAGTTCCCTGTCAGAACATAATCTACTTTAAGATCATTTCCGGCTAATATTGGTTCAATTAATTTTTTTTCATATTTACGGACAGAACTTGAAGGCCGGACTGTAATGTTTTTTAGATAGATAAGGTCCCCTATAATTTGGTCGGCAAGAGCAAAACCTAGATAATCTATCTCTGAATCCATCTTTAAATTTGAAAATGGGAGAACTCCAATTGAACTGATTGATTTTTTATGCACATTTTCTGGAAAGAATATTAAAAACATTAATAAAATGGACAGAAGAAGAATTGCAATACCGGAATAGATATGTTTTTTTTTTGAATTATTGATTTTAATTTCCATATTGGTTTTCGTTTTGGAAACTGATAATTCCGGTGCTGAATCTGCTTTTAATTTTCGCATGTCTTCTAGAAGAAGGCCGGCTGTTTGATACCGTTTCTCTTTATCCTTATCAAGCATCTTGTTAATGATCTGTTCAAGTGCTGCAGGAACATCTGTTCGACGGGTAGACACAGGATCATGATCCTCATTTAGGATTGAATATATAACTGCCTGCTCATATTCTCCTTTAAAAGGTGTTTCTCCTGTCAGCAATTCATATAAAACAACCCCCAGTGACCATATGTCACTTCTATGATCAACAATTGCTCCCTTTGACTGTTCCAGTGACATATAAGCTGTTGTCCCCATAGTAGTTCCAACTTTGGTTACACCGGTCTGGTTTTTTTATCTTGCCAGTCCAAAGTCGAGGATCTTAACATGTCCTGATTCAGTGACCATTATGTTTGCGCTTTTAATATCCCGGTGAATGATGTCTTTATTATGTGCTTCCTCCAAGCCTCTGCCCATCTGGCTGGCAATTCTCAATACCTCTTCAGTTTCCAATGGACCAGAACTGGTTTTCTGTTTCAAGTTTTTACCCTGAACCAGTTCCATTACGATGTAAACCTGGTTTTCATATTCATTTATTTCATGAATAGTGACAATGTTGGAATGATTTAATGCAGCAGCAGATCGTGCCTCAGTAAAAAACCTCTCTTTGGCTTCCCGGTCTCTTATCAAGTTCCTAGACAGGAACTTCAAAGCAACCATTCGATTGAGTTTTGTGTCTTCGGCTTTATACACTACACCCATGCCACCTTCACCAAGTTTCTCGAGGATTGTATAATGAGATATTATTCTATTTAACATTGGCTATATAGCTGTATTGCTTCCCTTCCTTCAGTAATTTTTTAAAATGTGGATTATTCCTTAATGGATCCCATTTTGGATCAATCCGGAGCAGTTCAATTGATAAATAACCAGGAACTGATAAAAGATACTCAATTTGACTAATTGCTTTTTTATTTTTTCCTATCATTGTATATATTTGGGCCAGATCCAAAGCTCTGGAGAATCCTCTATAGGCTTCTTTTTTGATGGGCATGAGTTCAACGCCTAAATTTCCTTCTTTTACAGCTTCGGCTTTTTTTCCCAGGCCTGCCAATACTAAACCCAGAGAACTATGAATCCGGCTGTCTAAGGGATTTTTCTTTAAGTGGAACTGCAATACCCTGAGTGCCTTTTCAAATTCTACCTGAGCACGAGAAGGCTGCTTGTTGAGTTGATGTATTTGCGCAATGATCAATGCTTTAGGTATAAAAACAAATTGATCGTCAATAGACTCTTTGGAAAATGAGGATAGACGGTCAAGTGCTTCTTTATAGTTTTTGTTGCACATAAAGAGTAATAAATGTGAATTTATAAAAAGTGAGTTTTCTAAGTGAAAATATCTTTGAAAAGCTTCATCCAGAAGTTTAATTCCTCTTTTTGTATCACCTTTCCATAATAAAATGTTTAGTATTTGTTCACTGTAAATATCTGCATTTGTTAGATTAAGTGAATATGAAATTTTAAAAAGCCGTTCTGCATACTGATAATTACGCATAAGTACATGTGTTTCAGTTAGATTTCGAACTATTGTTGGTGAACGTGGGTCAAGCTCATAGGCCTTAGTCTGAAAATCTAAGGCATCCTTCCACTCACCTTGCCGCCTTTTCACATAACCGATTGATGCAAATAATTCACTGTTTTCTCCTAAGCCTCTTCTTGCTTTAGTGTACTGCTCCAGAGCCTGCTTATAATCTAGTTTGCAGTGATAATAATAATCACCTAAGGCTTTGTGAGCCAGTGGGAAACCGGGTCTAAGTTCAAAAGCTTTTTCAACTGCATATTTTGCTTTATCAATCCGCTGGTCGGATCTGTCATAGTAAAACCAGTACAGTGTACTGTGAACACTGGAAAGACTGGCCCAGGCTTCAGCAAAATTAGGATCTAAATTTACAGCTTTTTTAAATTTTTGTAATGCTTCAAGAAATGTTGACTCTTTTTCATCTTTAGCATATAGAGATTTTGCTTTGAGGTAATAGCTATAGGCTTCCATGTTCTTTGTTGGACGGATTGCCAAATTCTCACGTTGCCCTTCCAATAGTGTTATGTCCAGGGAAGAAGCAACCTGCTCAGCAATAAAAGCCTGGACAGCAAATATATCGATGAGGTCCCTGTCATACACTTCAGCCCAAATGTGGGTGTTATCTGATGTTCTGATAAGCTGAGGTGTAATACGGACACGATTGGACCCATTGGCTAATTTCTGCCAGCGGATCGTCCCTTCAATCAGATAATCAACTCCCAGTTCTTTACCGATTATCCGGGCAGATTTATTAGTGTTTTTGTAGTGTTTGGCACTAATACGGGCAATAACCCCGAGACCTTTTAATCCGGCAAGTCTGGCAGTGATCTCTTCAGTAATACCATCTGCAAAATATTCGTCTTCTGGAGATCCAAGATTTTCGAAGGGCAAAACAACAATTTTTTTTTTAAGTGGACTGGGTTGATTTATATTATCAGGAGTTTTTTGGATTTTAGTTCCATTTTCATTTGTTTTTGATTGCCATAGTATAAATAACCAGATAATAATTACTGTCATAATAAGGGTAGAAGAGATAAAATATTTTTTGGATTTAATATTGACGGGTTTTAGAAAGTTATCATTTATTAAATTTGAATTTGCCGACTTTGAATCTTCTTTTAATTTGATAATATCTTTTAGAAGGTCAGCTGCTTTTTGATACCTATTTTCCGGATTCTTAGCAAGTGTTTTATTAATAATCTGCCTAAGTCCTTCAGGGACATCTGCACATTTTGAGGATAATGGCTCATGGACTTCATTTATTATTGAATAGATAACTGACTGCTCATATTCACCTTTAAATGGTGTCTCACCAGTTACCAATTCATATAGGACAACTCCCAATGACCAGATATCACTTCTGTGATCTACTATTGCGCCCTGACCCTGTTCTGGAGACATATAAGAAGCAGTACCAATTGTAGATCCAACTTTGGTCATACCTGGCTGGTTCTTCAGGCGTGCCAGTCCAAAATCCATGATTTTGATCTGGCCTTTTTCTTCGATCATAATATTGGCACTTTTTATATCTCTGTGAATTACATCCTTATCATGAGCTTCCTGTAATCCTTTGCATATCTGTTTTACAATTCTTAATACCTCGTCTATCTTTAATGGTCCGGAATGAATTTTTTCTTTTAAGTTTTCGCCTTCAACAAATTCCATGACAATATAAACACGGTTCTTATATTCATTGATCTCATATACTGTGATAATATTTGAATGGTTCAATGCTGCAGCTGCCTGAGCTTCAGTCAGAAAGCGATCTTTGGCATCCGAATCTTTAATTAAATTTTCTGGAAGGAATTTCAGAGCAACGAGACGTTTAAGCTTTGTGTCCTCCGCTTTATAGACAACACCCATACCACCTTCACCCAGCTTTTCTAATATTTTGTAATGAGAAATTGTTTGTCCAATCATTTTAATTCACTATTGTAATATTATTCAAATTTTTTTTCTGTAATAATAGAGAAGCGGTTAATGGTCATGTCGTCGCTGGTTATCACTATATTACCTTCATGATCATTCAATGATAAATTCCATTGAGATAGCTGTGAAAAAGTATGCTGCAATTTCTTGATTAACTTTTCAAAATTACCACTTTTGGCATAAGCCTCTGCTTTTTCCTGATTTTCCCATATCGTTACAGAGAATACATCTTCATGGTCTATATTTTCACTTTCAAGGCTTCCAGCCAAATATGCATAGACACAGCCGTCAACAGATTGGAGTTCCGGGATGATCTCCTCTTCATATATTCTGTGAAACTCCTGAGTAGATTCTTTCTTAACTTTTGAGGCTACAATACGCATACACATTTGATCCGTTTCCAGATGATTTGATCCTTTCAGGTTTTTTTCAGTTTTTATGGGATGAGCAGTGATCACAGGTTTTTCCTTTACAGGCCCATAAGTTAACTCCTGTTTTTCAGACAGTTGGACTTTCCATTCAGAAGTTTCAGAGAAAAAGGGTTCGGCTTCTTTTATAAATTCTTTTAATTGATCACTTTTTTCATAATTCTCTGAATCCAATCTTGTTTCCCAGAGAGTCATTGATATAAATCGTTCCTGCTGATGATTACTACGGATCAATTTAGCTGATTTACACCCTTTTACCTTGTAAAGTCCTGGAATGACACGGTTTTCATAAAACTCTATTAATTTTTTGATTAACTCGGGCTTTATGTTTGCTTGAAAAAGACGCATATACATATTTAACTCCCAAGGATAAATTTTTAAATATTTATGCCTTTTTTATTCTCCTGATAATAACAATTGTCATGTCGTCAAATTGGACACAACTTCCTGCATGTTTTTGAACTGCATGGATAATTTTTTCTGTTATTTCTTTTGAAGATGCACTTTTATTGTCATTTATCACAGAAATAAGCCCAGATTCTCCAAATTCCTCCTCAACTTCATTGATAGCTTCGGTTATTCCATCTGAATATAATACGAAAATTTCTCCATGTTCAATATGAAATATCTGTTCCTGATATGTAGATTCTTCAATGAAGCCGAGAACAGTATCTCCAATATCCAATAATCGGAATTCTTTTTCTTCCGGGAATAGAAAAGGGTAGTTATGGCCTGCATTTCCATAAACTATCTTATGCGATTTTGAATCAAGTATTCCATAAAAAAAAGTGGAAAATTTCTCAGGGGGGGTATTGTGGACAAGCATTTCATTGGAACGTTCCAGACATTCTACAACAGATGCTTTAGCCAGTGTTTGTCCACGGACTGTTGCCTGGAGGTTTGACATTAATAAGGCTGCAGGGATTCCTTTACCGGATATATCTCCTAGACAAAAAGCCATATGTTGATCATCTATAGGGATAAAATCAAAATAATCTCCTCCTACTTGTCTTGCAGGAATGCTCTTCCCATATATATCATAACCCTCCAACTCAGGTGCTTCTGATGGCAGTAGATTTGATTGAATATCATAAGCAACCCGGAGTTCCTGTTGAACTTTTAGAAGCTTCTGCTCTTCTTCTAAAAGACGGGCATTTTCGATCACCTGAGATGCCTGAGACGCTAATATTGATAGAAGCCGCTGGTCATCTTTGCTGAAACCGATGTCTTCCTTTTTATTAAATAATACGATCAATCCAATCATCCGGTTTCTGGAAAACATTGGCACACTTAATAGAGAGTGGATGGAAAGGGGCGTATCAGAGATTTTATTGAACCGGTCGTCATTTTCAAAATCGTTAATAAGTAGAATTGTTTTATTTTTTAACATCCAACCAGTTAACTGTATATCCAACCGGTAAGGTAGAACATTGGATGTAGTATCGCATCCTCTAACCATTGTCTGGAAAGGTTTTGTGTCAGTCTTCTCGTCGAGTAGCAATACAGCGACTTGCTGGACTTTTAAGTGCTTTGTACATTTTTGAACGATAGATTCCAGGATTTTTTCTAACGAGAGTGTTGAGTTTATAGATAAGGCTATTTCATTAAGGATAGAGAGTTCATCCAGTGCATTTCGTAAACGGAAATTCTCCTCTTTTAAACGATTTATCTCATTGTTGTTTAATGTTTTATTCATAATTCACCTACAATGTAGTACTGTAATGTTATATTTTAACATAATAAAAATTAATAATACATAAAAAAATATTTTTTTTTATATAATATGTTTAATTGAATTATAAATAGTATTTTATTTGCAACCATCACATATTTTTACTATGTAACTCCCAATCTTCACCATCTTCTGTTTCAATATATTTCAAATAATAAAATTTATTATTAAAAATTGAAAAAAACTTTTTATCTCCCTGCATTTGAACTAGAAAATCAACTTTTTTAACTTCGGGAAGGTAAGTTTCCTTATATTTCTTATTATTAATATCATATATGATATATTTAATTTGATTTAATTTATTTTCACTAGTTTGAAAATAGATATTATTATTATTTGAAGTTATATATTTGATTGCCGGATAAAAATCAGGATAGATAAGTTTTAAACTTTTTATATATTGATTAACAAAAGCTTCCCCTCTTCTTTTTTTTGCATTTACTATTGCTGGGTTATTTAGATATTCTTTTAATGCATTTTTTTTTTTAGTTTCTGGAACAGGTACTTTATTATAAGTTCTTTCCAGGTGGTCAATTTTATTACCTTCACTATCATAAATATCTACTTTAAATCCCTCTATACTTTTTTCAATATATATTTTATTGTCATCTACACAATAATTTAAAGAATCTGGCATAACAAATAGTTTATTCTCATAAGAAAAGAACTTTTGTTTAAATAACTCTTTAATTTTTTCCATCTCTGAATTATAAAGATGTAAAACAAAATAATTTTTCCCGTATTTACTATAGTCAATTTTAAAAATAAGAAAATTGTTTTTAACAGGAATAATTTGCAGAATTGTTCGATTTTTCTTCATTTCCCTGATAAATTCACCGGTTCTTGTAAAAAATATCACTTTAGTTCTACTTTCTGCGACAATATGCTCTTTAAAAACATTGATTATTAAAGTCCTGGCTGGGTCAATTTTGAATTCTTCAGGACCTTCTCCGGATTTACCAATTATTTTTTTTAACTTAAGATTATTTAATGAATAAATAAAGATTTTATGTCCTTCAACTACAAAAAGTTCATTATCATAAACTTTTATCATCTGCGGTTTTAGAATTCCATTTAGAACACCTACTTTTGCAGAAAACAAATAAAATGGAAATATTAATATAGAATAGATAAATAACTTTTTTACAAAACTTTTTTTTAACATATTATTTCTCCTGTTATTCAAATTTAAATATATCTTTTAAGTACATATATGTAAAGATGTAAAAGTCTTAAATTTAATATAGTGACAGATGTCATGTATATTTTTCTATTCTTTTTTTGTAAGATTATATATTAAAGCAGTTTATTCTTAAAGTAGAGTTGAAAAATTTAGAGGAGGTCGAATGAAATTAACTATTGTTATATTTATGTTAATAAGCAGTATTGGGTTTGTTTTCGGTGAGAAAGTTGCTGTTTTAAAGGAAATAAAAAATCCAAATCCTGTTTATTATCCGATTATTGTTGACGGAAATCAAGTGATTATAACTGATGGACTAAATGTTTTAATATATTCGTTAGATGATTATAAATTAAAAAGAAAATTTGGAAAATCTGGAGAGGGACCAAGAGAATTTATGGGATTTGATGAAGGTAAATCTGTTGCAACAGAAGTAACTTCGAAATTTATACTTGTCAGTAGCTTAAATAAGCTTTCATTTTATTCTAAATCTGGAGAATATGTAAAAGAAATTAAATTGGCAACTTCCGGATGGGGTTATAAACCAATTGGAACAAAATTAATGGGATTTGGCAAAGTGATAGAAGAAAAAACTGCATATGATACAATTAATATATATAATAGAGACTTTAAAATTGTAAAAGAATTATTCAGAGAAAAAAGGTATCTTCAACAGAACAAAAGGATCAATCTATTTGCTTACAAAAGGGCGTTACCATTAATTAGAGGAAATAAAATATATATAAATAAAAAAAATGGTGTTTTTGATGTTTTCAATTTAATGGGAGATAAAATTCATGAAATAAAACCGAAATATCAAAAAGCTAAAATACTCAAAAATCATAAAGAGGCAACTTTTCAAATGTTGAAGACTGATCCAAGAACAAAGGAATATTATGAGATTTTTAAAGCCCGATTAGAATTTTCTAATTATTTTCCAGTAATGAGAAATTATAATATTGCCAATGGTAAAATTTATATATTAACGTATATAAAGATGAAGGGAAAAGTGAATTAATAATTCTGGATACAGAGGGGAAATTGCTTAAAACCTTATATCTTCCAATCTTTTATAATAATATTGTTGAAGCATCTCCATATACAATTAATAATGGAAAGATATATCAACTAGTTGAAAATTCAGATAATGAAAACTGGGAACTCCACATTATCCCAATAAAATAATTATTCAGTCTTGATTTAATTGAGAATTTTTTCTCAGCAATCTATTATATGTTATCGCAAATCTATGGGCTTCATTTCTTATCTGCATTAAAAGTTTTAAGGTCTCAGATCTTTTACTTAAGAGGATCAAATACTAAATATTTTTAGTCCCTTGAACATTGATCCCTATTTTTATATTTTTATTTTATAGGAGTAGCAAAGAGATCCCAGTTACCCTCTTCATCCTTATTCTCAATAAGCTGATATAGCAGATCATTGCTAATTGTAAAAGCATAGGGGATCATCATATCTTTCATTAGAAAAGTGGTTTGTGCTTTTTTGATCAGTTTTCCATTTAGATCAAATACAGCAATATCCTGTTTGCTATCTGAACTTGTCCATCTAATGAGATAAAACTTATTATCTGCAAACAAAAAGAGTTTAATACCGGGTAGATATTTATTCAATTTTATATCTCTTTTTACCCTTCCATACAGTTCCTTAAAAGAAGGATGCGTTTTAAAATAATTCAGGAATTTTGATCTGTCCTTATCTGTTACAAGTACTTTTCTATACCCTTTGTTTACATCTATAGATGATATCTGATTACCAATTTTATCAAATACCAGAATTCTATTCTTATCCTTTTCAACATAAATTTTGCCATTTACTGTGTAAAAATTTGGTCCGTGAAAGAGAAAAGGATTAACATTTCCCTGATTAAAAAAGACCTGCTGCTTAAAAAAATCGATCCCGTTTTTTTGTAGATCGTCATAAATCCTGAGGTGTATGAACTGAATGTTCTTCTCCCTGCTGAAACCGCCAAATCCGACAAATTTATCTCCCAGATATTTAAATGATCTCCAGTTACCTGAAGCCCTGATCTCTTTCTGATATTCTCCATCCTTTGAAAAAAATGATATTTTTCCTAAACTGTTAACCAGAATAAAGTCAGAATAGATCTCGATATTGACATTTCCCATATTAGTCCGGGGAGCGACCCTGAACTCTTCCGGCCCTTCACCTTTTTTTCCAAATTTATTTTCCAGTTTAAGACCTTTTAAGGAATAAATATATATGCTTGTACCCTCGACTATATACAATTTTCCATTATCCACTCTCAGGGAATATGGATTAATTAAATCTGTGATCGTTCCAATTTTTTTTCCAAACATAAAACTGATCAGTAAAATAGATAAAAACATAAAAATAATTTTTCTTTTCATTGTATTCTCCTTTAGAATATTTTATTAATATAAACTTATAATTTATTCTATTTGAAACTTCGTCCTATATTTAAATTTAGAACTTAATAAAGTTTAAAATTACAAAAGTAATATGAAAATTCAGATAATGAAAACCCGGGAACTTCACATTATTCTGATAAAATAATTTTTTAGTCTTGATTTAGTTGGGATTTTTTTCTAAGCAATCTGTTATATGTTATTGCAAATCTATGGGCTTCATCTCTAATCTGCATTAAAAGTTTTAAGGCTTCAGATCTTTTATTTAATCTGATTGAATCTACAAGACCAGGCAGGAATATCTCTTCAAATTGTTTAGCAAGAGAGATTACAGGGATATCCGGATCAATTATCTGCATCTCTTTTAATGCTGCATTTAACTGGCCCTTCCCGCCATCTATAACTATTAAATCAGGCATTTCTCCGGATTCAATTTTCAATCGGGTATATCTTCTTCTTACGACCTCGCCAATTGCTTTAAAGTCATCAATATTTTCTACTGTTTTGATTTTGAATTTACGGTATCCCGCTTTATAAGGAGTTCCATTTCTGAATTGGATCATTGAGGCTACAGTAGATGTACCTGCTATATGGGATATATCGAAACATTCAATTATATTAGGTGTTTTTTGTAAATATATTTTTTCCTTAAGATCTTCCAGTTTCTTAATATTGCCAAAATAAGTTGTCTCAATATTTTTATGTACTAATTTGAGAAGAGCCGCTTTTTCACCTTTTTGAGGAACTTTAAACAAAACTTTGCTTTTTTTTATTTTATTTATATAATCAATAATTATAGGATCGGGGAGTTGAGGGATAATTATTTCTTTTGGGATTGGATTGTCTGTATAATATTTTATTAAAAATTCTTCAAAAAATAATTCCGTCTTTTCAAATTCGAACACTTGTCTGTTTTCTAATACACCTTTGTATATATTAAATAAAATTAAAAAAACTTTTTCCTTATCTATTATGAAATTTATAATATCTTCATCATATTTTTTTTCTCGCTCCATATTTTGTCGGGTTTGCAATGCTTTTAATGAACTGATCTGGTTTCTTAAATCAAGAGCCCATTCAAAATTCATATCACTGGATGCATCCTTCATTTCTTTTGTTAAACCATTTATCAGTTCACTGATATTTCCTTTTAAAACCATTGTGGCCCTTCTCACTCCAATATTATATTCAGATTCACCAATCTTATTAATACAGGGAGCGCTGCAACTATTTAGATGAAATCGCAAGCAGGGTTTTTTTGGAAATTTTTTACAAGTTATTAATTTAAAAGTTCTATTAATGACTGAAAGGATTTGATCCCGTTGCATTCCAAGAACGAAGGGTCCAAAAAATGTACCCTCTCCAGTTCTGTTTCTTGCAATGGAAAATCTTGGATATTTGTCTTTCGACAGTTTAATAAATGCATATCTTTTAGAATCCTTTAGATCAATATTATATTTTGGGTTATGCTTTTTGATTAATGTGTTTTCTAAAATAAGTGCTTCTCTTTCGTTTGAAGTAATGAAATATTCAGCTCTAAATATGTTTTTTACCAGATGTTTTGTCTTTGTATCGAGATCTTTTTTTTGAAAATAACTGCTTACTCTTTTTTTTAGATGTTTTGCTTTTCCAATATATATAATCTCATCTTTCTTATTATAAAAAAGGTAACAGCCAGGATCAGTGGGAATGTTGTTTAAATTCATAGAATCTTTTTTAAAAATTGTCCGGTAAAACTCTCTTTTATTTTTGCAACATCCTCCGGCGTTCCTTCAGCAATGATTTCTCCACCTCCATCTCCACCTTCCGGGCCAAGATCTATAATGTGATCGCCGGATTTTATCATGTCCATATTATGTTCAATTACAATAACTGTATTATTATTTTCAACAAGATCATTCAATACCTTAATTAGTTTGTTTACATCATGAAAATGAAGTCCGGTTGTAGGTTCATCCATTAGGTAAAGTGTTTTTCCAGTCGCTCTTTTTGCGAGTTCTCTTGTTAATTTTATCCGCTGTGCTTCTCCTCCGGACAGGGTTATGGAACTTTGACCCAGTTTTATATAATCCAATCCAACACGGAGAAGTGTAATTAACTTATTGTTGATACTGGGAATATTTTTAAATAGGGAAGTGGCTTCCTCAACACTCATATCCAGAACATCTGCAATAGATTTATTCTTGAATTTCACTTCCAGTGTTTCAGTATTATATCTTTTACCTTTACATTCTTCACATTCTACATATATATCAGGCAGGAAATTCATTTCTATTTTTATAACTCCATCTCCATGGCAATTTTCACATCTTCCACCCTTAACATTGAAGGAGAATCTACCCGGCTTGTATCCCCTTATTTTTGCTTCTTTTGTCTCTGCAAAAATTTTTCTTACTTCATCAAATACTTTTGTATAAGTTGCAGGGTTACTTCTCGGCGTTTTTCCGATTGGACTTTGGTCGATAACAATGATTTTATCTATTTCTGAATCAAACTTTATTGATTTATAGATTCCAGGTCTTATTTTTGATTTGAAAAGTTGTTTTTTTATCCCCTTATATAAAGTCTCATGTATCAGAGTCGACTTTCCACTACCTGAAACCCCTGTTATAAATGTCAAAACCCCAATTGGGATATTTACAGAGATATTTTTTAAATTATTTGATTGTGCACCTTTTATTTTTATAAAGTTTTTTGACTCTCTCCTTTTTTCCGGGATAGGGATAGACAATTCACCGGAAAGATACTTGCCGGTTATAGACTTCTTGTTCTTTTTTATTTGCTCAGGTGTTCCTGTTGCAATGATCTCACCACCGTGAATACCTGCTCCAGGGCCTATATCTATGACAAAATCTGATTTATTTATGGTTTCTTCATCATGTTCTACAACTATAAGAGTATTCCCGATATCTCTTAACCTGTGAAGAGTATCGATCAGTTTTTGATTATCTCTTTGATGCAGTCCAATTGAAGGCTCGTCTAGAATGTATAGAACTCCCATTAGATTTGAACCAATTTGTGTCGCAAGTCTTATCCGCTGTGCTTCTCCTCCTGATATGGAAGCAACATTACGTGAAAGTGTAAGATACCCAAGACCAACATGTTCTAAAAAGGTGAGTCTGCTTAAGATCTCTTTTAATACCTGCTTTGCTATAATATGTTCTTTTTTATTAAGTTTAATATTTTCAAAAAAACTCACTGTTTTTTTTATTGAAAGATCTGTAATCTCAGATATGGATTTCTCGTTAATAGTTACTGCCAGGATCTTCTTTTTTAATCGTTTCCCTTCACAGCTGGGGCAGGTTGATATTCTCATGAATTTTTCAAGCTCTTTTCTTCTATAGTCAGATTCTGTTTGTTTATATAATCTCTCTGATTGAGGTATTAAACCTTCCCATGTTCCTTGATGTGACCAGTTCGCAGTGCCCTGTTTCATAGAGAGTGAAAAATTTATTTTTTCTTTTGAACCATACATTAATACGTCATGTTGATCCCTGGTAAGTTTTTTCATTGGTGTAAAAATATCAAATCCGAAATGTTTTGCAACAGCTCCGAGATATTGACCTCGCCAACCGTCAATTGCATTCCGGTATAGCATTATTGCACCATCAGCAATACAGGAACTTCGATCTGGAATTATCAATTCAGGATCAAAATCCATCTTTATTCCTAATCCATAACAAGTCTCACAAGCTCCGAATGGGCTGTTAAATGAAAACATCCTGGGCTGCAGTTCAGTAAATGTTGTATCACAATGCGGACAGGTCATTTTTGAAGAATAAATTATTTCTTTTTTATCTTCTCCGATAACAATTAGCAGTCCATCAGATCGATTAAGACCAATTTCAACAGCCTCTTTTAGTCTTGAAACATCTTTAATATCAACTCTGTCTATAATTATTTCAATATCATGTTTCTTGTATTTATCAAGTTTGATAGTCTCATCTGTTCTAATGATCTCTTTATCTAATCTAATCCGCATAAATCCTTCTTTATTCAGATCACGTAAGAGTTTCTCATAGGTACCTTTTTTCTGTCTAATAATCGGGGACATAATCGTTATAGTTTTGGAGAAATCCTTTATAATTCTCTCTCCTATTTTTTCCGGGGACTGAGATTCAATTTTTATTTTATGAACAGGGCAATGTGCATTTCCAATTCTTGCATATAATAACCTCAAATAATCATAAATTTCTGTTACGGTACCAACTGTACTTCGCGGGTTTTTATTTGTACTTTTCTGTTCAATAGATATTGCAGGAGATAATCCTTCGATACTATCAACATCCGGCTTGCTCATCATTCCCAGGAACTGTCTTGCATATGCTGATAAGGATTCTACATAACGTCTCTGTCCTTCGGCGTATAATGTGTCAAAAGCAAGTGTAGATTTCCCGCTTCCCGATAATCCGGTTATTACAATAAATTTATCTCTTGGTAATGTAATATCAATGTTTTTTAAATTATGTTCTCTCGCACCTTTTATAACAATGTTTTTCATAAAGTATTATATCCTAAATGCCCATGTCCCTACAAGTAGGACAAGTCAGTTTTTTTATCGGAACAAATTATGATGTAATTGCGTTATAGATATATTGGAGGTAATTATGAGTGATACGAAAACAAAAAGGTTGATGAGATCAAATGATGAGAAGATGATAGCTGGAGTCTGTGGAGGAATTGCCGAATATTTTGAAATAGATCCAACAATAGTCAGATTAATATATGTATTAGGTTCTGTTTTTAGTGTGGCCTTTCCAGGAATAATAGTTTATTTGATACTATGGGTTGTTATGCCGCAGAAGATCCAATAAAGCTAAAAACTAACAAATAGACTCTAAAAAAAACTAGAACATCCTTACAAGTTTTTTAAATTTATATAATTCTTTATTACATTTTAGGGATGTCCCAAATCTCAGTTGAATATATGTGTGAATTATTAGGTCAATTTCTTCTCTTTTATCAGGCATTTCTTTAATCAGTCTTGATTTAAAATCTATAGGACCTTCCCAGGTATATGGAGTTATTCCTGATTTTTTAATCTTTTTAAAAAAAGAAAAATATACTTTTTGTACTGGATCAATATAAGCATTTTTCCTTAGAAAGATTGATAAAACGAATAATATAGAAAGTATAGCTATAATTAGAATTAAAAAGAGTAAAGACCTATTCAAATATCCAATTCCTAAATATTCAAGGAGATTCAATTGTGAATATCTGCTATACATTATAACCCATTGATCCCATTTCCTATTAATATTGTCTAAATAAAAAGAGAAGTAAACACTTAGCTTTTTGAAAAAATTTATTTTGTTTAGAGATCTTAAAATTTCATCTGGATCTTTCAGGTTTGAAAATTCAATTATTTTGCTAATATCTGCTCCATATAAGATTCTTTCAGGACTCACTGTTTCAGTTGGATCTATCCTGACCCATCCTTTTTCCTTCAGCCAGACTTCTGTCCATGCATGTGCATCTGACTGCCTGACAAGCAGATATCCTCCTACATTATTAAATTCTCCTCCCTGATATCCAACAACAATTCTTGCAGGTACTCCGGCAGATCTCATCAATAAAGCAAATGTGGCTGCATAATGTTCACAGAATCCTTTTCGTTTATTAAATAAAAAATCCTCTAAAGGAGTGTCTTCATTCATTATTCCCGGTTCGAGAGTATATGTGAATCCATTACTTTTGAAATATTCCAGTCCAGTTGCTACTATTTCAGAATCTGATATTGAGTTGTTTTTCCATTTTAAACCTAATTGTAAAATTTTAGAATTCCAATTAACAGGCAGTAGTAAGCCATAAAATTTTTCTCTATATGAAAGTTTGGGATTCTTGTTTTTGATATCCAAAACTGAAGTGACTTTGTAATTTGTTTTTTTTTTTATTCGGAATCTTGTCCTAAAAACATTTCCTGAATAAACAATAGCTCCTCTTGGCATATCAACAGGATAATCAAGGGCAAATAACCAATGTCTATTATGTGGTTCCAGTGTAAACATCTGTTCAATACCATTTTCATTTTTATATTCAGTGTCTGGTCTAATCCTGTTTCTCCGGTTTTCCTGTCTCCAGTATTTTCCATTGGTTTCCCATAAAATATTTCCTCTAAAATACAGATCTTTCTGTTCAGGCGTTTTATTGTTTATAAATTCAACTCTAAATGCAGGGTCGTTTGATTTAACAATTTCTGAAAGTGAACCCGGTCTTAAGAAATCACTAAACCCACTGATTCCCTTTTTGTTTGTATTATCTGAGATATCCAATAAAGAGATAGATGTTGAGAATCTGGGGAAAAATAAAAATAGAACTATCATAAAGGGGATAGATAAAATAATAAAAGATATTACCTTCTTCAGAATAAAACTAAACTTTATATCCTTGCTATCTCCATAATTAATTTTTAGGATTGATGAAGTGGAAATTATCAATCCAATTATCATAAAAAGCATTGTAATTATATCCTGATTAAAAAGAAAATTACCAAACAATAAAAAATATGACAAAAAAACTATAAACATATAATCTTTATAGTTTTTTAATTCAATTAATTTAAAAATGGTTAATAGAACTAAAGCTGTTATACCGGGATCTTTTCCAAGGTAGGTATTATACGTAATTAAAATACCTCCAATAGTTAAAAGTACTATAATTCCAATAATTTTTTTTGAAGGTATAAATCTTTTTTTTATTTGAGTATTATATCCCCAAATAGTTAGAATTGGAAAAAGGATAATAGTCCATATAGGTAAATGAGAAATATGTGTGGAAATTGAATAAAGCAATGTTAATATAAGCCATTTTTTTGACTGTTCTGACAAATCAAGTACAGGCTCTATCTTTGTTTTTGGAAATAGTAACTTGATTTTTTTCTGATTATTTCTTCTTATAGATATCATTTTTAAATTTAAAATTTAGCAAGTGACTCAAGACATCTCAATGTATGAATTGGATTAGAGTCTGGACAAATTTTCAGTTCTGGTAATTTTAATCCATACTCTATACCCAATTTATCAGCAGATAAGATCCATCTGCATAATTGTGATAAACGTGATTCAATTGATAAATTATTAAGTTTTTCAAAATCAAAAAAAAGTATAGAGTCGCTGCCACTGGAAAATTCCTTAACATTTAAAGCTCTACCCCGGGCAAATGATTTCCAGTCTATATGGTGCATTGATTCTCCAATTCTATATGGTTTTAATCCTGAAAAATCATCACCACCTTTGAAGCTCATACCATAATCCAAACCATTCGAATTTAAATTTTCTTCTATCCATGCATGTTCTCCTCTTGGCCTTGGATAAACAAGATAAGATTTACTACATTCTATTTTTTTCTCTACCAAAAAAACAGCAAGTGGAAAAATAGATAAAATAGTAATATTATTAATTGTAAATTGACCTCTTTTTTGAGTAGGAATAGAAAAGCTTACACTGACATTTGATTGTAAATTAATTGAAAAAGGACCTGAGATTTCTGTGTTTTTAGAATCTTTAATCCATATTCCAAATTTATTTTTTGTTGAGAGGTTTGTTAATTCTAAGCTGATTTTTAATTTACTCCCTGCAAAAACAGATTCATATCTAAGGTTTGAAATATCAATATTTCTTAGATTATTTTTTGTATAAATAAAACTTATCAGCAAGAAACTTAATATAAAAAAAGTGAACATATATGCCATATTATTTCCATAATTAATTGAAGCGATCAACATTGATATTATGATAAATATTAGAATATATCCTGATTTTGTCGGTTTTGTTGTTATTTTGATTTGATTATGTTTTTTATTATTAATCGACATTAATTATTTAATGAAATGGTTCTTATAAGATTATCTACTATTGGAAAACTACTTTTCTTCATATCAGTACTTTCAGGAGACAGACGGTGCTCCAACACGCTTCCTGCCACTGCTTGAACATCCTCTGGAATAATCATTTCTCTTCCGTTGGTAAATGCCCAGGCTTGTGATGCTTTAACCAGTGCAATACCTGCTCTTGGAGATAATCCTATATATTTATCAGGATTATTTCTGCTTGAAGTAATAATATTTTGTATATAATCTAATATTGGATCTGAAATATGAATTTTTTGTACGAGCCTTTGCATTTCTATAAAGGTATTTAATTGAATAACTGGTTTTAAATTCCTTATCATATTATGTCTGTTATTTCCGGTTAAAATCTTTCTCTCAGAATTAAAGTCAGGATATCCTAATTGGATACGCATTAAAAAACGATCTAACTGGGATTCCGGGATTGGAAATGTACCTGTATGATATCTTTGATTCTGAGTTGCAATTACAAAAAAGGGATCAGGAAGTACATAGGTAGTATTATCAATTGAAATTTGTTGTTCTTCCATTGCTTCCAGAAATGAACTTTGAGTTCTTGGAGATGCTCTGTTTAGTTCATCTACAAGAATCATATTATTGAAAAGAGGACCTTTATGAAATGTAAATTCTTTTTTTGTGCGATCAAAAACAGAAGTCCCTATAATATCAGCTGGTAAAAGATCACTTGTGCATTGAATCCGGTTAAAATTCAGTCCAAGAGTTTTTGCTATAGATTGTGCTAATGTTGTTTTCCCAACACCTGGAATATCTTCAATTAATAAATGTCCCTTTGCAAGTAAACATGTTAAAACAAGGCGAATCTCTTTTTCTTTTCCTAATATTATATTATTAATTGATAATAATATATTGTTTACCGTTTCTTGTATATCCATAATGGAATTATTAAATTATTTCTATTGAGTCTTCATTTTTCTTAATAAATTCGTCTTTAAGAAGTCTCCCGACTGCTCTTTTAAAGGCTTTTTTACTGATATTCAATTCTTCTTGTATTTTTTCAGGGGTACTTCTGTCAGTCAATTCCAGTATCCCTTTATTAGCTTTCATTTTTATTAAAATAATTTCAGAATCATCAATTAACTGTATTCCTGCTTTTTTTCTCGTGGAAATATCAAGTTTACCATCATCTCTTACTCTTATTACTCTGCCGGAGATTTTATCTCCATAGTCCAAATTAACATAATTTTCTGTTTTAGGTATTAATCCAAAATAAATATTGTCAATAGCAACCAGAGTGCTTTCATTTTCCAATATTTTATAAACTACACCACTTACCAGATCATCTTTCTGGTATTTTGAACCAATCTTTAAATGGTCATAAATGTCAGTTGTAGCTCTGATCTTTCCTTCCTTATTTACAAAAATCCTGAAAAGGTAAGATTTTCCCTCTTGCAGATTATAGAAGATGTTGTCTCTTGGAGAAAAAAGTTCAACTATAAAGCCCCAGTCTAAATAAGCACCTTTTGAAGTAAACTCCTGTACTTTCAGGTATGCAATATCTCCAGCTTCTGCAAGAGGTTTTCTTAATGAAGCAACTAAATTGCCGAAATGATCAGAGAAAACAAAAACCTCCAATTTGCTACCGACCCGGGTATTTCTTGGTATCAGATCAGCTGCAAGTAAAACACTTTCTTCATTTCTATCACAGATTAATAAAGCTCCCTTCATTGTGATTTCCTGTATTTTTAAAGTTTGAACACAACCAATCTTTAACATTATTTTCTCCTTATGTTATTTTAAACTCTCAGTACTAATAAAAGATCTGTTAATTGAAAATTCACTAAAATCGGCAAGCCATTCTCCAGTAATCATAAAATGGGCCATATATTTACCGATTGCAGGTCCGAACATAAATCCATGTCCGCTCATTCCTGCTGATACATATAGGTTTTTAATATTTGTTTCGTCAACAATTGGACTTCCGTCAGGTGTCATACTATAACTTCCTGACCAATGTCTTAAAATTGAAGCATTTTTTAAAGCAGGTACAAGTCTCATCATTCTTTTTGCAATTTGAGGGAGAAAATCCGGTGTGACATCCTCTCTTATTCCCGGCACAATAGGGATTGGAGTAAAACATCCTATAACCTGACCTGTTATAAGCTGTTGAAAATAACATCCATCTTTCCTGTAATCTACAATCATCGGATCAAAAAATTTATCCATTCTGCTTGTAATCATAGCTTCATGTCGTTCTGGAAAAATAGGAAGGTCGAGTCCTGCTTTATCTCCTAACTCTTTTGTCCACGGGCCAGCACTTATTAAAACTTTTTCAGCCTGTATTTTTATGTTATCTTCTAATTCTAAAGAAAAATGACTCTCTTTTTTAATATCCAATACAGTGGTGCCCGTTACTATTCTACCACCATTTTTTTCAATTCCCTCTTTATATCCCTTTAAAACATAAAATGGATATGCCTGAGCATCCTCTGGGCAATATGCTGCTCCCAATACACCTTCTATATTAAGTTCCGGAACTATTTCTTTTGCCTGTTCAGCTGTTATTAAAGAAACATTGACTCCTTCCTTTTGTTGAATCTTAACATTATTTCTAAATATTTCCAGCAATTCCTGATTATGTGCAAGAAGAAGATAACCACCCTGTTCAAATTCAACTGAGAATCCAAATGCCTCTTCCATTTCAGAAAAGAGTTTTATGTTTTCCTTCATGATTTTAATAGATGAAGGAGTTGAAAATTGTTGCCGTATTCCGCCAATACATCTGCTTGTAGAACCTGATCCAATTGTGTCTTTTTCAATAACAATTATATTCTTGTTTTTTAAACTTAAATAATAAGCTGTAGCCATTCCAATTATTCCACCACCAATCACTGCAATGTCATAAGTTTTCTTCATGCCCGAATCTCCATATATGATTTGTAAATAAAAAAGTAACATACAGCTATATCTAAGTCAAGGTATTGTACGAGTCCATAACATATTAGATTTAAAAGAATTTTTAATCACCATATTC
>CBDUZW010000025.1:0-56887 GCA_965371805.1 uncultured bacterium
CCGTGAGGGTGGTAGAACAATCGGTGCCGGTTCTGTAACTGATATTGTTGAATAAATAAAAGAGGGAATATGAATACTAAAATCAGAATTAAACTTAAATCTTTTGATAGTAGGATACTGGATATGTCTTCAGCTGAAATTGTTAATAAAGCTAAGAGGACAGGAGCAACAATTGCCGGTCCAATTCCAATACCTACAAAAATTGAAAGATTTTGTGTGTTAAGATCACCTCATGTTGATAAAAAATCAAGAGAGCATTTTGAACGTAGAAGTCACTCAAGATTAATTGAAATTATTAATCATAATGATGATACAATTGCTGAATTGAAAAAAATGGACCTTCCGGCAGGCGTGGAAGTTGAGGTGAAATCGAATTAATTATTTTAAGAATAATTTTATTTCTTAAATGAAGTTGAATTTAAAAGGTGGATAAAATGATACAAGGATTGATAGGAAAAAAGATAGGAATGACGCAAATATTTACTGATGAAGGAAATGTAATTCCAGTAACAGTAGTAAAAGCTGGCCCTTGTCTAGTAATACAAAAAAAGATCAATGAGAATAATGATCTAATGAAAGTGCAATTAGGATTGGTTGAAGAAAAGAAGATAAAAAATGTAATGAAGCCAATGAAGGGACATTTTGAAAAAGCAAAAGTTCCTCCTACTAAAGTAATAAAAGAGTTTTTAATTAGTGATGACAATATTAACCTCGGTGATAGTATTAAGGTTGATATATTCGAAGAGAATGAAAATGTTGTAGTTGAAGGAACGACTAAAGGTAAAGGATTTCAAGGTGTTATTAAAAGATGGAATTTTGCTGGTGGGCCCAAAACCCATGGTTCAATGCATCATAGAAGACCTGGTTCTGTTGGGATGTGTGCTTATCCTGGTGAAGTCATGAAGGGACAGAAAATGCCTGGTAGAATGGGTGGAAAAACTAAATCTATTAAAGGGATTAATATTGTAAAAGTTGATCTTGATAATAACATTCTCCTGTTAAAAGGCGCCGTTCCGGGATTTAATGGAAATTATATTTATATAATGAAAGAATCCTTTAAAAGGAGTTAATTATGCTGATAAAAGTAAAAAATATAAATAATGATGATGTAAAAGAACTTGAATTATCTGAAGATGTTTTTAATTATGAATTAAGAGAACATCTTATTTATGAGGCTGTTAAAAATTTCAGAGCCAATCAGAGAAGAGGAACCGCTTCAACTAAAACTAGAGGGGAAGTTTCCGGTGGTGGTAAAAAACCTTGGAAACAGAAAGGAACCGGTAGAGCAAGAGCTGGATCCACAAGAAGTCCTATATGGAGAAAAGGTGGTGTCACTTTTGGTCCAAAACCAAGGGATTATTCTTATAATATGCCTAAAAAAGCTAGAAGAAATGCATTGAAATCAGTCCTTTCTGAAAAAGTTAGAAATGACAAATTAATTATTATTGATGAATTGAAAATTGGTACTAGTAAAACTAAAGAAGCAATTGAAAAATTGAAGAATTTCAAGTATAATAAATTACTTATTATTGATAATGAAGAAAATAGAGAGTTATTGCTTTCAACAAAAAACATACCTTCTATAAAGGCCATTGATGCGAGAGAATTGAATATATATGATTCACTCCATTATGACTATATATTGGCTACTGTTGACGCAATCGAAAAAATTACAGAGGTATTAAAATGAGATTAGAAAATACTGATATAATACTTGCACCATTTATTACAGAAAAATCAACCGATTTAAAAGATAAGGAAAAAGTTTTGTGTTTTAAAGTTCATAAAAATGCAAATAAGATCCAGGTTAAATATGCTGTTGAAAAATTATTTAAAACAAAAGTAGATTCTGTAAAATTGATGAATTATTATGGTAAAGAGAAGAGATATGGCAAATATACAGGAAAGAGATCTTCCTGGAAAAAAGCTTATGTCAAACTAAATGAAAAAGCAAAAATGATTGAATATTTTGAGGTGGGATAATGGGTATTAAAAAATATAAACCTACTACACCTGGTCGTAGAGGTATGACCGGATATACTTTTGATGAAATTACTACTGATAAACCTTATAAAAAATTATTGGTATCTCTAAAAAAATCGGGTGGTAGAAATAATAATGGAAGAATCACTATCAGATTTAGAGGTGGTGGTCATAAGAGAAAGTATAGAATAATTGATTTTAAAAGAAACAAACTTGATATTGCCGGTGTACTTGAAACAATAGAATATGATCCAAATAGAACGACTAGAATAGCACTTGTAAAATATGAAGATGGCGATAGAAGATATATCCTGGCTCCAGATGGAATGAAAGTTGGCGATTCTATTATTGCTACAAACGGTGAAGCTGATATTGCATATGGAAATGCTCTATTATTAAAGAACATTCCTGTTGGTACTGTTATTCATAACATTGAGTTTCAACCAAATAAAGGTGGTCAGATTGCCAGAACAGCTGGTGGTTATGCAACTTTAATGGCTAAAGAAGGAAAATATGCATTAATTAAAATGCCTTCTGGTGAATTACGTAAGATTCATATTGAATGTCGAGCTACTATCGGACAGTTAGGTAATATGGAACGTAATAATATCAAAGTTGGAAAAGCGGGTCGAAGCAGATGGCTTGGAAAAAGACCTCATGTTAGGGGAACGGTTATGAATCCTGTTGATCACCCACATGGTGGTGGTGAAGGAAAAACCAAAGGTGGTAGAATACCAGTAACTCCTTGGGGTAAACCAACAAAGGGATATAGAACAAGAAATAATAAGAGAACTCAAAAATTTATTGTTAAGAGGAGAATTTAACCAATGGCACGATCAATAAAAAAAGGCGTATATATTGAGGAAAAACTGTATAAAAAAATTCTTGCTGTAAAGAATTCAAAAAAAAGAGAGGTTATTAAAACCTGGTCAAGAAGTTCTACAGTAATTCCTGAAATGGTTGGTCTTACTTTAGCAGTACATAACGGTAAAAAATTTTTACCTGTTTTTGTAACAGAGAACATGGTTGGACTTAAACTCGGTGAGTTTTCTATAACTAGAAATTACAGGGGTCATACCTCTAAAAATAAATAGGAGACAGAATGGAACACTTAACTGTTGCAAAAGGAAAATATTTAAAGATATCTCCAAGGAAAATCAGACTTGTTGCTGATATGATCAGAAACAAAGATGCTGGGGAAGCAATAACAATCTTACGGTTTTCAAAGAAAAAGAAGGCAAGTGGATTAGTTTTAAAAGTTTTAAATTCAGCTTTAGCGAATGCTCAGGTAAAAAACCCTAATGTAGATGTAGATGATCTTTATGTATCAGAAATATTTGCTGATAAAGCACCTTACCAAAAAAGATTTAGGGCAACTGCAAGAGGTAGAGGTGTAAGCATTTTAAAAAGATATGCTCATCTAACTGTATATTTAAATGAAAGGAAAGGGGAAAAATAATGGGTCAAAAAACACATCCTTATGGATTTAGACTAGGCTTTAATAAAAGCTGGCTTTCTTTATGGTATGGAAAAGGAAAAAATTATGTTGATTTGTTTCATACAGATCTTAAAATAAGAAAAATACTAAAGAAAAAATACAAGCATGCTGGTATCGCTTCAATAGAATTAAAAAGAATATCTGATACTATCAGGGTTCAGATAAATACTGGAAGACCTGGAATTATAATTGGTAAGGGTGGTTCTGGTGTTAAAGAGATGAAGAAAGAAATTAAAAGCATTACTGGAATGCCTCTTGATAAAATTTTAATCGATGTTATTGAAATTAAATATCCTGAATTGGTATCTCAATTAGTTGCAGAAGGAATTGCTTATCAAATAGAAAAGAGAATCTCTTATAGAAGGGCAATGAAGAAATCAGTTGATTCATCATTAAGAGCCGGTGCTATTGGTATTAAAATTAAAGTAGGCGGAAGACTTGGTGGAGCTGAAATTGCTAGATCCCAGTGGTATCTTTTTGGAAAACTGCCATTACAGACATTGAGAGCTGATATTGATTATGGCTTTGCTGAAGCTCATACAGAATATGGCCAAATTGGAATTAAAGTCTGGATATATAATGGTGATAAAGAGAAAGAAAGATATAAGAAACAAGATTTTGAGATTGAATCAAAAGGAGAATAAAGATGTTAATGCCGTCAAAAGTTAAACATAGAAAAGTCTTTAGAGGAAAAAGACGAGGAAAGGCAACTAAAGGCAATACACTTGAATTTGGTGATTATGGTTTACAGGTTCTGGAAAACTGTTGGATCACGGCAAGGCAGATTGAAGCTGGAAGGGTTGCTATAAACAGACATATTAAGAGAAATGGAAAAATGTGGATTAGAGTTTTTCCCTTTAAACCTGTTACATCTAAACCTGTTGAAGTAAGAATGGGAAAAGGTAAAGGTGATCCTGAATTTTGGGTAGATGTATTAAAAAGAGGAAGAATTATTTACGAACTTGAAGGTGTTGACGAAAGTATTGCAAAACATGCAATGAAACTTGCACAAAGAAAATTTGCTGTAAGAACTCGTTTCGTAAAGAGGGAAAATTAGGAGTTAATTATGAAAGCTAAAGATATAAGAGCTATGTCGGATCTGGAAATTGACAGCAAGATCACTGAAGAGCGAGAAAAACTTTTTAAACAAAAAATGCAAAAGTCTCTTGGTCAGCAGGATAATTTACATGCTATCAGCAAGACTAAAAGAGAAGTTTCCAGACTGTTGACGATTAAACAAGAAAAGAGGTCAAAAAATGGATAATAAAAAGAAAGTTGAGATAGTCATGACTGGCGAGATTAGTTCAGTTAAGGCTGAAAAAACTGTAACTGTTGATGTTAAAAGAGTTTTTCAGCATCCTGTTTATAAAAAAATTGTGAGAAAAAAAAAGAAATATCTTGCTCATGATAAAGACAATAAATGCAGACTTGGGGATGTAGTTAAAATGAAATTAGTAAGGCCGATCAGTAAGAATAAAAAATGGCTTATTACTGAAATCGTTTCTTCAAAACCAACTGATGATGGAGTTGTAGAATGATTCAAATGCAAACAAGACTAAAAGTAGCTGATAATTCCGGCGCAAAGTCGATTATGTTTATTCGGGCACTTGGCGGTGCTGTTGGAAAGGTTGCTCATGTTGGAGATATTTTTGTCGGATCTGTAAAAATAGCTGAACCTAATTCAAAAATAAAAAAAGGTGAGGTTGTAAAAGCTGTAGTCATTAGAACAGCATATGAGTCAAGAAGAAGAGACGGATCTTATATAAGATTTTCTGATAATGCTGCTGTATTAATTGATAAAGATAAAGAACCACTAGGAACACGTGTTTTTGGACCTGTTGCGAGAGAATTAAGGGAAAAGAAATTTATGAAAATAGTTTCTTTGGCACCAGAGGTAATATAATATGAACAGTACAAAATTGAAAATTGGTGATCAGGTAATTGTAAAAAGAGGAAAGAAGGCCGATAAGGGTAAAACTGGAAAAGTTCAGGATATTCTTTTACAAAAAAATAGAATTGTTGTTGAACAGGTACATATTTTAAAGGAATATGTCAGAGCTAATCCACAGAAAAATATTCAAGGTGGAATAGTAGATCGCGAAGGTGCAATTCCAATATCCAGTGTCATGTTTTATTGTAAGGATTGTGAACAGGGTGTAAGAATAAATTTCAGTATCAAGGATAAAAAGAAGACACGGATTTGCAATAAATGCAAAACTGCTCTTAAATAGGTCTTTGGAGATAAAAATGAATAGAGTATATAAAAAATTTAAAGAAGAGACAAGGAAAGAGCTGAAGAAGGAACTTGGATTAAATAATATAATGATAGTTCCAAGACTTGAGAAAATTGTGATTAATTCTGGAGTTGGGGAAGCAACTCAGAATATCAAAATTTTAGATAAGGTAGTTGACGAAATAACAGCTATTTCAGGACAAAAACCAGTAATAAGAAAAGCAAAAAAATCTATAGCAACTTTTAGACTGAGAGAAGGTCAGCCTATTGGAGTTTCTGTGACTCTTAGGGGTGAAAGAATGTATGATTTTTTTGACAGACTGGTATCAATTACGATTCCAAGGATAAAGGACTTTAGAGGAATTTCTCCAAAATCTTTTGATGGAAGAGGTAATTATACTTTCGCTTTAAAAGATCAACTGGTTTTTCCCGAAATTGATTATAATAAAGTTGATAAAGTAAGAGGGATGTCTGTAACAATAGTTACATCCTCAAAGACTGACGAATACGCAAGGGCATTATTGAAGAAATTAGGAATGCCTTTTACTAAATAGGAGGAATAATGGCTAAGAAATCTACTATTGCAAAGGCATTAAAACCAAAAAAATATAAAGTTAGAGTAGGGACAAGATGCAGATTATGCGGAAGGTCAAGAGCAGTTTATAGAAAATTTGAAATTTGTAGATTGTGTTTTAGAGAACTATCTCTAAAAGGAGAAATTCCAGGTATTACTAAGGCATCCTGGTAAGGAGTAAAGATGAGTCACACAGATCCAATTGCAGATATGTTAACGAGAGTAAGGAATGGACTGATGGTTGAAAAATCAGAAGTTGCAATGCCTACTTCAAAAATTAAGATTGAAATCGTAAAACTACTAAAAGATGAAGGTTACATTAAGGGTTACAAACTCGATGAGAGTTCCTTTCCTTCACAATTAATTGTAGATTTAAAATATGACAAAAAGAGTCCTGTTATTGATGGAATAAAAAGAATATCAAAACCTGGAAGAAGGGTTTATGCCGATATTGAAAATATTCCGGTCGTATTAGGAGGCTTAGGTGTCGCATTTATTTCAACTTCAAAGGGAATAATGACCGGGAAAAGTTGTAAGAAAAACAATGTAGGCGGCGAAGTGCTCCTACATGTTTGGTAAGTGGAGGAGAAGTTATGTCGAGATTAGCATCAAAGCCAATTGCTCTCAGTAGCTCGGTCAAGGTAGAAGTTAAGGATAATATTACTTTGGTTAAGGGACCTAAGGGTGAATTGAGTATAAAAATATTAGAAGGCGTTGAGGTCAAATTAGAAGAAGGCAACCTTTGGGTTAACAGAAAGAATGATTCAGACAAGCCTTTTCAGGGTTTGGTTTGGAGCCTTTTAAATAACGCAGTTTTTGGCGTGGAAAAAGGGTTTTCAAAAAAACTTGAAGTACATGGTAAAGGTTGGCGTTCTACTGTTAAAGGTGATAACATAAACCTTCAGGTTGGGTATTCACATCCGGTTGATTTTAAACTTCCAAAGGGAGTTACTGCGACTCAGGAAAACCCTGGATCATTTGTTCTCCATTCTTTTGATAAGGCGCTATTAGGTCAAGTGGTTGCGAACATTAAAAAGATCAGACCAGTTGAACCTTATAAATTAAAAGGTATCAGGGTCGAAGGACAATATCTGAGACAAAAAGTAAGAAAGACAGCAGGAGTCTAAGATGATTACACCAAAATATATTATAAAAAAGAAAAGAAAAAAAAGAATTAGAAACCGTTTAAGAAGCAAATTAGTCGGTACTGCAAAAATACCAAGAATGATGGTAACTCGAACAAACAAGTATCTATATGTTCAAGTTTTTGATGATGAGAAAGCAAATGTTATTACAACTGCTTCTACTCTGGAAAAAGAGCTGAAACCAAACCTTAAAAGCACAAAGGATAAAGAAGCAGCTAAGCTACTTGGAAAGGTTATTGCCGATAGACTGAAAGAGAAAAAAATAAAAGAAGTTATTTTTGATAGAAATGTTTATTTGTTTGCAGGTAGAGTGAAAATAATTGCTGATTCTGCAAGAGAAAATGGAATCAAGTTTTAAGGAGAGCAAGGTGCAAATAACTGAAAATACAGAAGAATTATTTGAAGAAGAAGTTATCTCTATTAGAAGGGTAACTAAAGTTGTAAAAGGTGGTAAAAACCTCCGTTTTTCAGCGGCAGTTGTTGTAGGCAATAGAAATGGCAAAGTAGGATTTGGTATGGGTAAAGCTCAGGAAGTTCCACTTGCTATTAAAAAGGCAATCGCAGCAGCAAAAAAAAATACTATAGAAGTACCAATATTGAATGATACTATCTCTTATTATAATGTTGGAAAATTCGGGTCTGGAAGAGTTGTACTGAGACCTGCTTCTCCGGGAACCGGAGTTATTGCAGGTGGAGCAGTCCGAGTAATAATGGAATTAGCCGGGATAAAAAATATCCTTACTAAGAGTATTAGAAGTAAAAACATTTTGACTGTTGCGCAGGCAACAATAGATGGTTTAAATAACATGAAGCATCCTGACACTATCAGATCAAAAAGAGATCTGAACGAGGAGGAGTTATGGCAGTAAAAAAGAAATTTCCAATGATTAAAATAAAGTTGGTAAAAAGCATTATAGGAAGAACTCAAAAACAAAGAGCAATTGTTAAGGGTTTAGGACTAACTAAGTTGAATTCAGAAGTATTAAGAGAAGATCGTCCTGAAATTAGAGGTATGATTACTAAGATTGATTTTATGCTGAATGTTTCGGAGGTGAAGAAATGATATCTTTAGCAAATTTAAAACCTGCAAAAGGTGCTATAAAGAAAAGAAAGAGAATCGGCAGAGGTCCTGGTTCCGGATTTGGTAAAACAGCTGGAAAGGGAATGAATGGACAGAAATCTAGAAGTGGCTATTCAAGAAAAAGAGGTTTTGAAGGTGGTCAGATGCCACTTGTAAGAAGAATTCCAAAAAGAGGATTTACCAATATTTTCAGAATTGAGTATAATGTTGTGAATCTAAATAAAATCGAAGCTTCTGGACTTGATGAAATAACGCTGGCAGATTATTATACAAAACGATTAGTAACAGATAAAAATTTGAAGATTAAGATACTTGGTGATGGAGAGATTTCTAAAAAAATGAAAATTCATGCCCATAAATTTTCAAAAAGTGCTTTAGAGAAGATTGAAAAATTAGGCGGAGAAGCTATAATTTTATAAAAAGGAGTTTAAAGTTGATTACATTTTTTAGAAATATATTTATTGTTCCTGAGTTAAGAAAGAGGATAATCTTTACCTTTTTAATGCTCGCTGTATATAGGATAGGTTCGCAAATTGTTATTCCAGGTATAAACATGGAAGCATTGGCTGAATTTTTTGAAAGTCAGAAACATGGAATCCTTGGATTTATTGATATGTTTTCAGGAAGAAATATGTCCAGGATGACAATTTTTGCGTTGGGGATTATGCCTTATATTAGTGCATCAATCATTTTGCAATTATTACAGGTTGTATGGCCATATTTAGAGAGAATTTCTAAAGAAGGCGAACTTGGTAAAAAAAAGATCACACAGTATACCCGATATGGTACTGTCGTAATATGTGCAATTCAGGCTTTTGGTATTGCAATTGGTCTTGAAAAAATGATGAGCGGTAATGTTGTGCTTAGTCCAGGATGGGGGTTTAGACTCCTAACAGTTATTACCCTGACAACAGGAACTGTATTCATTATGTGGCTTGGTGAACAGATTTCTGAAAGAGGAATTGGAAACGGAATTTCTTTGATCATTTTTGCAGGTATTGTAATTGGTTTTGTTCCTGCAACTCTAGGTGTTATTGAAAAATTAGGCAATGGAGAAATGACAATAATAACCGTTATACTAATGCTTGCAATAATGGCTGCTATCATCGGATTTATTGTATTCGTAGAAATGGGGCAAAGAAGAATACCGATTTCTTATGCAAAAAGGATACAGGGAAGAAAAATGCTTGGTGGTCAAAGTACTTTTTTACCATTAAAAGTAAATACGGGTGGTGTTATTCCAATTATTTTTGCTTCCTCAGTAATTGCTTTTCCAAGTACAATTGCAAGTATCTTTAGAGGGAATGCTATTGCAGACTGGATAACAAGACAATTAAGTCCAGGTATGCCGTTTTATGATTTATTATTTGTTTCAGCAATAATATTTTTTACTTTTTTTTATGTATCAATTATATTCAATCCAACAGATGTTGCGGATAATTTAAAGAAAAATGGTGGGTTTATTCCAGGTATTAGAGCTGGTAAAAATACTTCTGATTATATTGATAAAGTTTTATCCAGATTGACATTTATTGGTGCTATTTATCTAGCTTTAATTGCTCTTGTTCCTGAAATATTCATGAATGGTTTTAAAGTAGCTGAGATTCCTTTGATAGGTAGTGTTCTATATTCAATTCTTCCTGAATGGGTTTCAACAGGTATGGGACTGAATTTCTATTTTGGAGGTACTTCAATTTTAATCGTTGTTGGAGTTGCAATGGATACAGTTCAGCAGATCGAAGCTCAGTTAACAATGAGAAATTATGAGTCTTTTTCTAAAAAGGGACGAATAAAAGGTAGAAAATAGGAAATAACATTGTGATTATTCAAAAAACTGAAAAAGGAATTTCAATAATGCGTGAAGCTAATAGAATAATTGCCGTTATTTTAAATGAGATTGAAGATAAAATAAAACCGGGTGTTTCAACATATGAACTTGATAAATGGGCTGAAGAAAAAATTCTCAGTCTAAATGCAAAACCTGGATTTAAGGGATATGGAAGTAAGACAAGAAGTTTTCCTGCTACACTTTGTACTTCAATAAATCATGAAGTTGTTCATGGAATTCCTTCAAAAGAGACTATTTTGAAGGAAGGTGATATAATAGGTATAGATGTCGGATCTATTTATAATGGATATTATGGTGATGGTGCTAGAACTTATGCCGTTGGAAGTATAAGCAGTAGTAAGGAAAAATTAATGGAAATTTGTGAAAAATCTTTATATGAAGGGATAAAAGCTGCTAAGGTTGGAAATAGAGTAAGTGATATTTCAAATGCAATTGATAAAATAGTAAGGAAAAATGGATTTGAAATTGTAAGAGATCTAACCGGGCATGGAATTGGAAGGAATTTGCATGAAGATCCGCAAATACTTAATTATAATAATGGAAAAAAAGGACCAAAATTGAAAAAAAACATGACACTTGCTATTGAGCCGATGATAACTGACGGCGGATATGAGGTAAGCACTTTGGATGATGGATGGACAATTGTCACTGCTGACAGAAGTAATTCTGCTCACTTTGAACATACTATTGTTTTAACTGAGAATGGACCTGAGATCTTAACGAGATTATAATGACTAAAGATAAAGATGTTGTTGAAGCAAGAGGAATAGTCATTGAGACTCTCCCTAATGCTATGTTTCTGGTTGAATTAGAGCAAAACCACCATAGAATATATGGACATCCATCGGGTAAAATGAGAAAGAATAATATTAGAATTTTACCAGGTGATAAGATTTTGATGGAAATCTCTCCCTATGATATTACACGGGGTAGAATTATTTATAGATTTAAATAGGAGAATAAAAATGAAAGTAAGAGCTTCTGTAAAAAAAATATGTATTAAATGCAGGATTATAAAAAGAAAAGGTGTAATTAGGGTTATTTGTATTGATCCTAAACATAAACAAAGGCAAGGTTAAAGGAGGATAAATTGGCAAGAATATCAGGTGTTGAAGTACCGAATAACAAAAGGGTTGAGATTGGTTTAACATATATTTTTGGAATTGGAAGATCTAAATCACTTAACATTCTAGAAACTGTAAAAGTTGATAAGGATAAAAAAGTAAAAGATCTTAGTTCTGATGATTTGGCAAGAATAAGAAAGTATATTGATGATAGCTTAATGGTTGAAGGTGATCTCAAAAAGAGTATTAGCCAGGATATTAAAAGGCTTATGGAGATTAATTGCTATAGAGGAAGAAGGCACCAGCGGGGACTTCCAGTTCGTGGACAAAGAACTAAAACTAATGCCCGTACGAGAAAAGGATCTAAGGGTTCTATGATTAAAAAGAGAAAATAGGACATAACATATAGAGTTAAACATTTTGTGGAGGAACTAAATGGCAAAGAATACCGATAAAAAGAAAAGTAAGAAAAAAGAAAAAAAGATAGTACCACATGGAAAAATGTATATCCATGCTACTTTTAATAATACTATCATAACTATTACTGATATGGATGGTAATGTGCTTACATGGGCTGCTGGTGGCGGAGTTGGATTTAAAGGATCAAGAAAATCAACACCTTTTGCAGCTCAACTTGCAGCAGAGAAAGCATTGAAAGATGCAGAGAATTTTGGTCTAAAAACTTTAGATATAAGAGTTAAGGGACCAGGAGCTGGAAGAGAGAGTGCAATTAGAAGTGTTGGAAGTACAAGTTTCAAGGTTAAAACTATCAAAGATATAACACCGATTCCCCATAATGGTTGTAGACCAAAGAAGAAGAGAAGGGTATAAGGAGAATAATTAATGGGAAAATATAACGGACCACTGTGTAGACTATGTCGTGCTGAAGGAACAAAACTTTTTCTTAAAGGAAAAAGATGCTTAACAGAAAAATGTTCTTTAGACAGAAGAAATTATCCTCCTGGTCATAGAGGAGCAAGAGTATCTTTTAAGAAATCAAATTATAAAAGTCAATTAAGAGAAAAACAGAAAGTCAAGAGATTCTATGGTGTTGGTGAAAAACAATTTAGAATTTTCTTTGCTAAAGCTTCAAAACAAAAAGGTATTACAGGTGAAAACTTACTTAAAATGCTTGAATTAAGGCTAGATAATGCTTTATATAGAATGAATTTTGCTTATTCAAGAACTCATGCAAGACAGATGATTAGACATGGACATATAACTGTTAATGAAAAAAAAGTTACAATTCCTTCATATCTTCTAAAAAAAGATGATATAGTCTCTTTTAAAGAAAAAGCAATAAAAAATGAAAATATCAAAGGGATGATAGAAGAAGTAAAAGGTTTAGTTGATGTACCTGGATGGCTGTTAGTTGATGCTGAAAAATTAACTGGAAAAATCAATGTTTTACCTGTAAGAGATGATATTTCACTAGATATTGAAGAGCATCTTATTGTAGAATTGTATTCAAAATAGGGGGTACTATAATGGAATTAAACTATCAGAGACCTCGTATACTTGAGGTTGAGGAATTATCTGACAATTATGGAAAGTTTGTTGCAGAACCATTTGAAAGGGGATATGGAAGCACGATTGGAATTGCTTTAAGAAGAGTACTATTATCCTTGGTAGAAGGTTATGCTATAACTGCTATCCGGATAGATGGCGTTTTACATGAATTCTCTCTAATCCCAGGTGTATTTGAAGATGTATTAAATATAATTTTAAATTTAAAAGCTATCCCTTTTAAACTGAAAGATGTTGATACAAAAATCATTAAAATACAGAAGACAGGTGCTGGAGAGATACTTTCTGGCGATATTGAAACAGATAGTGATGTAGAAATACTTGATAAAAGTATTCATATAGCTCATCTTGAAGAGAATGCATCATTTAGTGCAGAAATAGTTCTTAAAAGAGGAGTTGGGTATAAGCTTGCTGAACAGAATTTTGATGAAGAATTACCAATAGATTTTATTCCGGTAGATTCCAATTTCAGTCCAATAGACAAGGTTAAATATTCTATTTTACCAGCAAGGGTTGGAAAAAAAACAGATTATGAAAAATTAATTGTTGAAGTTTGGACTGACAGTAGTATCTCTCCAAGAGAAACTGTCTCCATTGCAGGAAAAATATTAAGGGACCACTTAGCAATATATTTAAACTATCAGGATACTGATATTGTTATCCCATCAATTGAACAGAAATCTGAATTTGCTATTGAAAGTAAATCAGAACTTTTGGAAAAAAATGTTGAAGCAATGGGACTTTCTGTTAGAGCTTTAAAATGTTTAAAAAGACTTGGTGTTGATTTCATTTTTGAACTTATTGAAAAATCTGAACATGAACTTTTAAACTCAAAGAACTTTGGGAAAAAATCTCTTGAAGAAATTATAATGAAACTTCATGATTTGGAGTTATCATTGGGACAAAAACTTCCTGAAACTTTAAGAGAAAGCATTATTGCTCGACTCGAAGTAGCTAAAACAGAGGAAAATGAAGATAAATAATTTAGGATGATGAAAAGGAGTAATAAGGAGTAAAAATGAGACATTTAAAATCTGGATATAAATTAGGTAGAAACCCGTCACAAAGAAGAGCTTTACTGCGTAATCTTACAGGTAGTGTTATTGAAAAAGAAAGGGTTTATACTACAATTGCAAAAGCAAAAGCTGTTAAACCTCTTGTAGAAAAAATGATTACTCTGGGGAAGAATGGTGATCTTCACAGTAAGCGAAGAGCATTGGCTTATTTATTTAAAAGGAAAACTGTACATATATTATTTGATGAAGTAGCTCCAAGGTTTATGGATAGGGAAGGTGGATATACTCGTATTATCAAAGGTGATTTTCGAAAAGGTGATGGAGCTGAAATGGCTTATCTTGAATTTGTAGATTATAAGTTTGATCTTAAGGATGCAAAGACAAAAGCGAAAGCAAAAGACAAAAAAAAGAAATAAATAATTAAAGCAGGCATAGCTCAATGGTAGAGCGCAAGCTTCCCAAGCTTGAGGTTGCGGGTTCGATCCCCGTTGCCCGCTTTTTAGCTTGAGGGGAAAAATGGGTGTATGGAGCAATAAAAATGAAGATCAGAGTGTTGGCAATATGGTTTCAAGTGGAAGTTTTTCTCAAAAAAGATCTTTTATAGGTCAAACCATTGTTGTTAATGGAGAGCTTGACTCTGAAGAAGAAATACTAATTGAAGGCCGTATCGAAGGTATTGTCCGATCAAAGGGTTTGGTTATTATTGGCAAAAATGGTATAGTTGATGCTGAGATTGAAGCCAGAGAGATTATAGTTATCGGAAAAGTTAATGGCAATGTCAATGGAATTAAAAAAGTAGAGATAAAGCCTGATGGGGAATTGAATGGAAATATTATCTCGCAGAGAGTTGTGCTTGCTGAAGGTGCAATTTTTAAAGGTAATATTGATATGTCAACCAGGGATAAAGAATAAAAATAATAGAGTACTGAAATATTTATCAGTAACTTTATTACATTATTAATATATTATATAAGATTTAGTATTTTTTAATTATAAATTAATGTACCTTATTCTAGATAAAAAACCAAAATCTGCAACCATGAATATGGCTGTAGATGAATTTCTTTACAATTATTGCCAAAGCAATAAAGCTGGTTTTTTAAGAATATACTTTTGGGAGAAGCCAACCTTTTCTTTTGGAGTTTCTCAAAAAATACATAAAGCCGTAAATATTGATTATATAAAAAAAAATAATTATTCATTTATAAGAAGAATTACAGGTGGAAAAACAGTACTACATGATGATGAAATAACATATTCGATAATTTCATCTGAAGATGTTTTTTATACAGATAATGATTTGTATAAATCCTATATGTTGATTGCAAAGGTCTTAGTAAGGTCATTTAATCAGATAGGCATAAATGCTTATTTATCAAAAGGGAGTCCTCCGAGGCTTTCTAAAACTAATATGCCATGCTTTTCATTTCCAACTCCTAATGAAATTGAGTATAATGGAAAAAAACTTGTAGGTAGCGCGCAAAAGAGAAATAACAAGGCATTATTGCAGCATGGTTCTATTCCAATAACTATGAATTATGATACTTATGCAGATGGTGCAAAATCAAATAGACGATTGATAGAAAACATGATGGTTCCATTGGATGATATTGATAAACTGAAAAAAGATGAATTAATTAGTTCAATAATTAGTAATTTTGAAAAATTTATTAAAGGGAGTTTTGATGAGTTTGAATTTTCTGAAGATCATATTGAAGAAATCAAAGAAATTGAAAAGAAATACAATTCAGAAAAATGGAATTTTCTCATTTAGCCTGTTTTTTCTCTTTTCCATTTTTATTTTCTCAGTAGCATTAATTGAAGCCACTGGGAAAAAATATGACATACAAATATTTGCAACAAATCTAAGAGGAAAGCTGAAATTTAATAAAATAAAAGATTATGGTATAGATAATATAATTATCAGGACTTTTCAAAATAAAGAGAAACCAATGGGGTTATTGTTCAATAACCGATCTTATAAAATTATAGATCCATTATTAGACAAATTGATAATTGAAAGAAGAGTTGCAGAAAAATTTAATGAGGTGACTGGTTTATATGGATGGTTGATTACAAGAAATTTTAGCTGGGAAGAAGATTATGATTTATTTGACTATAAATATATAGATGGTGAACTTGAACGAATAAAAAAATATGATCTTTTTAATGACAGTGCTGTGAATAAAATTATTAGTATTTATAAAGAACTTGCAGAAAAACAAATAGATGGAATTCTTATACAGGACGATCTTATTATAAAGTTTAATGAAGGTATAACAAACTTTGGAACAGCTGAGTTTGAACGTGTAACGGGTGTTTCTGCAAACATTCAGAAAATGATAAAGAGTGGAAACTACTATAATACAGAATGGGTTAAGATAAAAAAGAAAAAAATAATTAAAGTTTTATCAAAAATCATTAGTGAAGTAAAAAAAGTTAATCCACAAATTAAGATTGGAATGAATCTATATTACGAGACTCCATTATTTATTAAAAATAGTGAATTATGGTATTCTCATAATCTAAAGGAAATTCTAGAGAATAGAATAGACTTTATTTATCTTATGTCATATCAAAGACAGATTAAAGATGAAATGAAATTGTCTGAAAAAAAAAACATTGATATGTTTAGAAAGATTGTAAACGAGGCATATAAGATTGCAGGCGAAAAACTTATAGTAAAGATACAGGTATATGACTGGAAAAGTAAAAAAAGGGTCTCTAAAAGAGAGATTCTTAAATATCTAAAACTTATTCCAAGAGGAGTAAAAAGAATTTGTTTTACTCCTGTTAAAGTAAAGGACCTGATATTTATTAAAAAAATAATAAGAAAGGCTAGATAGAGGATAAATGATGAATGAAAAAAAAAGCATTAGTATTAAAATCGGAGATATTCTATTCAAATATAGATCTTTTACACCGATGCCATTAATTATAATAGTCCTGATTTTTTTTAAACCATATGATTATGGAACAGATATAAATCTATTGATTACAATTGTTGGAGTATTTGTTAGTATTTTTGGAGAGATAATAAGAATGATTTCGGTTGGTTTCTCATATTCAGGAACATCGGGTAGAGAAAACTATTTAAAAGCAGAAAATTTAAATATAAGCGGTATTTACTCTATAGTGAGAAACCCTTTATATATAGGAAATATCTTAATGTTTAGCGGATTACTAATGGTCTATTTAAATGTTTACGCACTATTAGCTTTTGTATCTTTTATGCTCTTGCAATACCATTTTATTATAAGGTCTGAAGAAAACTATCTTAAGGGTTTATATAAAGAAGACTATTCAAATTATTGTAGCAGTATTAACAGTATTCTTCCAAAATTCTCCGAATTCAAAAAACCAAACTTATATTTCAATTTAAAAAAAGTTTTTTTTAAAGAAAATGATTCAATATTTAATATGGTTGTTATGTTTGTTATACTCCTGGCAATAAGAGAAAAACATTTTTCATCAATATATATAGCAATAATAATTGTTCTTATTCTAATCTATATCTTTATAAAGATCTGGAAAAAAAAAGGAAATGTTGAGATTTTAGATAAAATTAGAAAATAGTTTTTGATATTTTAGTAAGGACGAATATATTTGAAACATTCATCCTTACGCTTTTGTATAATTCTTTTTTATATCTATAATTTAAATTTTAATACAAGTTCTTTGAGATTGGATGAATTTTCTTTAAGATCATTCCCCGTATTTGTAAGTTCTCTCGATAGAGAAACATTCTGATTTAAAACATTTTCTAATTGATTGACAGCAACACTGATTTGATCAATTCCAGTAAGTTGTTCTGTTGAACCCTCTGTTATCTGATTTATTGTTTTTGCCGTATTGTCGATTACCTGCTTAATAGATGTAAAAAACTCAGATGTCTGGTTAACAAGATCTGTACCTTTTTGAGTAGCTTGAAGATTATCAGTAACGATTTCTTGAATTGATTTTGAAGATTCGGCAGTTTTTTGAGCAAGATTTCTAACTTCGGATGCAACCACAGCAAATCCTCTCCCTGCTTCTCCGGCTCTAGCAGCTTCAACTGCAGCATTCAGAGCAAGAAGATTTGTTTGAAAGCTAATGTCGTTGATAACAGATATGATATTATCTATTTGTTTGCTTGAATTATTAATTTGTTCCATTGTACTTGTAACACTATCTATAAGGTCCTGTTTAGTGTTAAGCTCAGTAATAAAATCGTTTAAGGTGTTATTTGCCGTAACTGTATTCTCTTGAGTCTGTTTTAAAACTGCTGAAAATTCTTCTAAAGTAGTAGAGGTCTCAGTAATAGATGCAGCCTGTTCATTTGTTCTTGAAAACAGGTCATTGCTTCCTGTAGAAACCTCTTGTACAGATGTTTGGATTTTTGTTTCTGTCTCTTTAACATTGATTATGATTTCCCTCAAACTATCTACAACATTATTATAGGATTCTGAGATCTCGCCTATTTCATTTTTTTCAATATTCTCGATTTTGAGATCTAACTCTCCATTTGAAAGATGAATAAGTCTGCCTTTTATCATATATATTGGCTTGATAAGTTGCTTTGTGAAAAAAAATGATATAATAATTCCGAGAACTAAACAGACTAGTATAATTATAATTGAAATGAATAATATTTTTTCCAGTATACCAAGAAAGTCTTCATGATAAGAACTAGGAGCAATAATCCAGTCAAGTTCAGGGAAATACGAATAGGCTGCTACTTTTAGTCTTGAAGATGATTCACCCTTATTCTTCCATGGATAATATGCAATCCCACATTTGTTTCCTTTTAAGGTCTTACCGGTATTACATATCTCCTGAATGAACAACTTTCCATTAGAGTCCTTTGCGTTAAAAATGTTTTCGCCATCTCTTTTTCGTTTATAGGATACAATATAATTACCCTTACTATCAAGAATATAGACATATCCGGTTTTTCCTACTACTATTTTTGCGATATGATCTTTGAGAATGTTGATTTTATCTTCAATAAATCTTTTGTCAGCCAGTTCATCAAAATAGACACTAACACCAACAACCCACTTTCTCTTACTATCATGTACTAATGCAGCAATTTTATCTCTTGCTATCTTTTCATCCTTATTTTTCCATGGATAGATTTGAAAATCAACCTTATTATCAATAAGAAGCTTTGTCTTTTTTATAGCTTCCTGGATGAATAAAACTCCATTTGAATCTTTGGCATTAAAGATATTTTCGCCATCCCTTTTTCTCCCAAAGGAAATAATATAATTCCCTTCATAATCTGTAACCCAGATATATCCAGTTTTACCAACTTCTATTGTGGATAATATGGTTTTTAATTCTTCATTGGTACCAGGGAATTTATCTATGAATTTAAACACTGCTTCAGCTTGAGATTTTATGATGTTTCTTGCCTGAATATTTATGTCTTTTTCAATTCGCTTGATTTCGTTATAATTATTAGAGATGAGAGTCTTTACCTGCAAAGATTGCTCTTTTAATGTATTTTCTATTTGTTCTTTCATATCCGAATCTAAAACTTTATAATTGAATATTGCAAATAATAAAATAGGTAAAAGTATAAATAGAAAACTAAAAATATAAATTTGATTCTTTATTGTTAATTTAAAAAAAGATCTCATTTTATCCTCCTAATAAAACATGAAATAATCACTGCATATTACCACATAACTAAGAACTTTATTATATTAAAAAAAAAAAATCAACATTATTTTTGTTTTTTTGCTTGACAAATAAAATATTATTCTTTAACATGTACGTATACGTATAGTATAGCATGTACGCATGCGTTGTATGGAGGTGCTGAGTGGCAAAGGAAAATATATTCATAATTAATGAATTGATCAAAGATCTGGGGATTTCTGAGGAAGTAATAAAAAAAATTGAGGATTATAAAATTATTGTTCCTATGGGGGTTACAAAAGATAGAATTCCATTCTATTCCGGGGACAATAAAAAACAATTTCTCTATATTAAAAATATGTTTGAGCTTGGCTATACAATTGAAGAAATTCAGAGAATTGTTAAGAAAGTTGGTTTCCCGAAGGGACTTGATAAGAATCAAGGCAAAGGAGTAGGCAAGCTATTAACTGTTGGTGATCTGGCAGCAAAAGTAGATGTTAGTATCCGTACAATTAAACATTGGGAAGAGAAGGGGATAATTGAGTCTGATATGAGAAGTGACGGTGGTTTCAGACTTTTTTCAGAGTCCTATATATATCTATGTAAACTTATTCTTGATCTTCAATTGTTTGGATATTCATTAAGTCAGATAAAAACCATATCAGGGCTTTTTAGAGAATTTTTAAAAATATCAAATGATCAGGGAATCTACTCAAAGGAAATGACTTTGGGGAAAATTGAAAATATGAATATCGAGATAATGTCTCTTAAAAATAAAATCACTTTATTTAAGGAAGGAATTACACGCTGGGAAGAGTTATTGGCAAAAAAAAAAAAAGAATTACATTCAATAAAAAAGAGTAATGAAAAGAGACAAGATTTAAAGAAAAAGGAAAAAAATGACTTATCTAAAAATTTATGATCATTTAAATAAGAAATTTAACTTAAAAGAAAAAAAAATCAGTTTGCCAGGATTGGGAATTGAAATTCACAATATTGAATTTAAATCAAAACATTCTAATCTTCTTCCGGGGGAGGATTTATATTCTTGTGAAAGGCATGATTTAGAGTTTATGAACGAGTATTCTTTCAAAGTTGAGGGTTTCCCTAAGCATTTGGAAAGTCTTGTAAGTTTAAAGGATTCTGAAATCAAAGAAAATATAAATTTCATTTATCCGGTTATAAGCAGGCTTGGAAAAAAAGACAAAAACAGTATAATTCTTCTTCATGGGTTAAATGAAAAAAGTTGGGTAAAGTATCTCCCATGGGCCAAAGAACTCTCTATCAGGGCAAAGAAAAATGTTATCTTATTCCCAATGGCATTTCATATAAACAGGGCACCAGATTCATGGAGTGATCCAAGGATAATGAGAGATGTCTCGAAATGGAAAATTGAAAATTATCCCAAAACATCTTCAAGTTCAATTGCAAATGCAGCTTTAAATACCAGATTACAATTTATGCCACAGAGATTTTTATGGTCAGGACTACAATCTTATTATGATATTATTGATCTTGTAAAGCATATCAATGCCGGTAGGCACTCAATAATAAATAAAGGAGGGAAGATAGATCTGTTTTCATACTCAATAGGGTCATTTCTTGCTGAAATAATTATGATGAGAAATCATGACAATATGTTTGAGCATTCGCGCTTATTTAATTTTTGTGGTGGTCCCATTCTTAGTAGGACTAGTCCTGTTTCAAAATATATACTTGACAGTGAAGCCAATATCGCAGTTTACTCATTTTTTATTGAAAATCTTGATTCTGAAATAAAAAGAGATAAACGGCTCGAACATTATTTTAATTCTTCTCATCCAGTAGGGGAAGTGTTCCGGTCTATGTTGGACTATCAAAAAAAGAAGGAGTTCCGTGAATCCCGTTTTAGAGAAATAAGTAAGAGGGTTATGGCTCTAGGTCTTCGAAAAGATTCTGTTATTCCTCCTATTGAGATAATAAACACTTTAAAAGGCGAAGATAGAAAAATTCCCATAAAAGTAAAGATTCTTGACTTTGACTTTGATTATGACCATGTTGTACCTTTTCCTAGAAATGAAAAAATCGAAAAAAAAGTTGATAAAGCATTCAGGATTGTTTTTAAAACTGCAGCTAATTTTTTAAAATAAGAGGATGTATTGTGTAGTATGTTCTCATTTTTTAAATAAATAAGTTAATTGAATGATATGATAGTTAGTTTATTTTTTGTCACTATTGAATTTTGTTTATAAAATGAAAAAAACATTTAGATAAATCTCTCTTTCTATTGCTTTTTTCTAAGTTTTTAATTATATATATATAATGAAATTAAACAAAAAAGAAAAACCTATACAATTCAATTTAAATAATGAGATAATAACATATTCTGGAGATTTAAATTATTCTTTATTAAATTATCTTAGAAATATTGAAGGAATTACCTCCGTCAAGGATGGTTGCTCCGGTCAGGCAGCATGTGGCGCATGTATGGTTGAGTTGGATGGAAAAGCTGTTTTGGCATGTGTAACTAAAATGGGAAAATTAGATGGATCAAATATTGTTACAATAGAGGGGTTCCCAACTGAATTAAAGGACTTTTTAGCAAAGGCTTTTGTCTCAAAAGGAGCTGTTCAATGCGGGTTTTGTTCTCCCGGTTTTTTGACAAGGACAAAAATTTTATTAGAAAATAATCCAAATGCAAATAGAGAAGAGATAATTAAAGCCTTAAGATTTAATATATGTAGATGTACTGGATATATAAAAATTATTGAAGCAATTGAGACTGTAAGGGACTCTTTAAATAGTAATAAAAAAATAGATTTGAATAAGGTTGCTGGTATAGGAAATAAATATCCTAAGTACAGAGCTTATGAAAAAGCTATTGGAACAAATCCTTTTGTTGATGATCTTAAATTTGGAAATATGCTATATGCTGTATTGAAATTCAGTGATCATCCAAGAGCAAAAGTATTAAATATAGACATATCGGATGCAGAAAACTCAAATGGAGTAAAAAAAGTGTTTACCGGTAAGGATGTCCCAGGAAAGAGGCTTACGGGTTTAATAAAAAAAGATTGGCCTCTTATGGTTGTTGAAGGGGAAACGACAAGATATATAGGCGATGTTATAGCCGGCGTTGTTGCAGATACAGAAGAAAATGCCAGAAAAGCTGCAGAATTGATTAAGGTTGATTATGAAGTTCTTGAGCCTTTAACAGATATGTTAAAAGCAGAAGAGAGTTCAATTATTATTGACCCTTCAGGTAATCTACTCGAAGATACAATAGTAAAAAGAGGAGAACCAATTGAGCAGGTTTTAGAAAATTCTATGTATGTTTCAAAGGGAACTTATCAAACCCAGAGAGTAGAGCATGCTTTTCTTGAGACTGAAGCTGCTATTGCCTTGCCCTGGGGAGATGATGGAATAGAACTTTTTTCTCAAGGGCAGGGAGTCTATGAAGACAGGATATCTGTAGCATCTATACTTGCACTGCCTGAAAAAAAGGTAAAGGTAACTTTAATTCCTAATGGAGGTGGTTTTGGAGGGAAAGAGGATTTGACGGTACAAGGTCATGTTTCTCTATTTAGTTATATCTTAAAAGAACCGGTAAAACTTCATCTCAGGAGAGAGGAATCTATTCGAATGCATCCTAAAAGACATCCATTTCATATGAAATTTAGTGTTGGATGCGATAAGGATGGGATGTTGACTGGGATTAAAGCAAAAATAACTGGAGATACAGGTGCATATGCTTCGGTGGGGATGAAGGTGCTTGAGAGAGCGGCTGGCCATGCAACTGGTGCTTATAATGTTCCTAATGTTGATCTCTCTGCAAAGGCTTTTTACACAAATAATATTCCCTGCGGAGCAATGCGGGGATTTGGAGTTAATCAGGTTGTTTTTGCAATTGAAGGTTGTATTGATGAACTCTGTGAAAAAGGCGGTTTTGACAGATGGCAGTTTAGATATGATAATGCACTTATAAATGGGTCCAAAACAGCAACCGGGCAGATACTGAAAGAGGCTGTTGGTGTTAGGAAAACCTTACTAGCTGTGAAGGATCTTTTTTATAAGACAAAATATGCAGGGCTTGCCTGTGGTATAAAAAATTGTGGTGTGGGAAATGGAATGTCTGATTATAGTGAGGTCAAAATCCAGGTTTCTAACAATAGAGTTATTATTCATCATGGTTGGACGGAAATGGGGCAGGGAGTAAATACTGTTGCAATACAGACATTATATGAAGAGACCGGCATAGATCCATCTATTATGAGAGTTAAGGTTAGTACTGAAAATGAAGCAAGATCAGGAATGACAACCTCAAGTAGAGGAACATCACTTGTTGGAAATGCAATAATCAAAGCTGCAGAAGAATTGAAAAAGGATCTGAAAAAAAAAAGTCTGGATGAATTATCAGGGAAAACATATTTTGGAAGATGGAGTTTTGATGATTCGACAAAACCCGGTGCAAAGGGTGAGGTTATCACGCACTACTCTTATAGTTATGCAACTCAATTAGTATCACTGGATGATAATGGAAATATTGATACTGTTTATGCTGCACATGATGCTGGAAAAATAATGAATAGAACTCTCTTTGAAGGACAGATTCAAGGGGCTGTTCACATGGGACTGGGTTATGCCTTATCTGAAAATCTGCCTATGGAAAAGGGTTTTTTAAAAAGTACAAGATACAGAGATCTTGGGCTTTTAAGTATAGCTGATATGCCAAAAGTTGTTGTTATGGGCGTTGAAGAGGAAGACCCACTTGGTCCATATGGAGCAAAAGGAGTAGGAGAAATCGGGCTTGTCCCAACTGCAGGTGCCCTGTGTAATGCCTTATATCAATTTGATGGAAAAAGAAGATTTATTTTGCCTGTTAATAAAAATAAAGATTAATGTGTTTATAAAGGGTACCCACGAGGGCACCCCTACGATAAATCCTGATTTATGATTTGTTATATTGTAGGGGCAATCACTTGTGGTTCCCCACTAACCCAGTTATCATAATAGAAAGATAATGTATGCATATAAAAAATTTGACTTTTTTTTCTGTAATGATACACTTTTTCTGTTATATAATAAGGAGAAGCAGAAATTGATATATTTAAAGAATGCAACTTATGTAGATGAAAAATCCTTTGAGTTTAGAAAGGGAAATATTCAGGTAAGCGAAGGAATTGATGGTGGTATCAAATTCATTGATGAGTTTGAATTAGGAAACAGCAATGATTCGAAAATTATAGATTGTACGGATAAACTTATAACAAGATCATTTGTTAATAGTCACCATCATATATATTCAACTCTTGCCAGAGGTATGCCATCTCCAAAACAAACTCCAGACAATTTTTTTGAAATATTGAAATATGTCTGGTGGAATCTTGATAAAAATCTTACTTTGGAAATGATAGAGGCATCAGCACTATATACGGCAATCGACTGTCTGAAAAAGGGGGTTACTTTTGTTATTGATCACCATGCTTCTCCGTTTGCAATTAAAGGATCTCTTCAAACCATAAAAGATGCATTTGAGAAGGTTGGAGTGTCAAATCTTTTATGTTATGAAATCTCGGATAGGGATGGCGAGCATATAGCAGAAGCTGGACTGGATGAAACGGAAACTTATTTAAATAATAATCAGGGCCTTGTAGGTCTTCATGCTTCTTTTACTGTAGGAAATTCAACACTTGGAAAAGCGGTGAAAATTGCTGAAAAATTCAATACAGGTATCCATATTCATACTGCTGAGGATGAGATAGATCAGGTTAATTGTTTGAAAGATCATAATTTGAGAGTTATTGAAAGATTTGATAAAGCAGGTATTTTAAACCTTAGAAAATCTATACTTGCACATTGTATCCATATAAATGAAAATGAACGGAAATTATTAAGAACCTCAGGAGTTTCTATTGTCCAAAACACTGAAAGTAATCAAAATAATTCGGTTGGAAGTTTTTCTGAAAAAGGTCTTGGTAATAATTTATTGATTGGGACAGACGGTATGCATAGTGATATGTTAAGAAGTGTTAAAGCTGCATTTTTAACAGCACAGGCTATTGACGGGACGTCACTCTCAAGGATTTATGAACGGTTCAGAAAAGCACACCTTTACCTTAATGATAATCAATTTAGAGGAGACAATAATAATAATCTTGTTATAATTAACTATGACTCTCCAACAGAAATAAATAAGGATAATTTTCTGGGACATTTTATTTATGGAATAAATTCTAATCATATAGAAACTGTTATTTCATCTGGAAAGATAGTGATGAAGGAAGGTGTTATTCAAAATGTGGATGAAAGCGAGATTATAGAATATTCAAGAAAGATGGGTGAAAGTTTATGGAAGAAATTAAGAACATAGATTCTATACTGATAAAAAACGGACAAATTGTAACTGAATCCAGAATTGTAAAAAATGATATTTTTTGCAGAAAGGGAATCATTGAGTTTATTGGCGACAGTTCGGATATTATTGAAACTATTCCTGATCAAACTGAAATAATTGATGCAGAAAATATGTTTGTAATTCCCGGTGGGATTGACCCACATGTTCATTTTGATTTACCAATAGGCAATGGATTAAAATCCTCTGATAGCTTTGAAACCGGGAGTAAAGCTGCAATATTTGGGGGGACGACTACAATTTTTGATTTTGTGACTCCCAAAAGAGGAGAGTCTCTACTTAAAAGTTTAAAATATAGGAGAGAAGAAGCAAAAGAATCTTTCTGCAATTATAGATTACATATGAGCATAACCGAGTGGAATGAAAATACAGAAAATGAAATGAAAAATTGTGTATTAAAAGAAGGTATAAAATCTTTTAAGGTCTATATGGCATATAAGAAAACAATAGGATTGGACAATAAAGATATTCAAAAGGTAATGAGAGTTGCTTCTGACTTAGATGCTGTGGTGATGGTTCATTGTGAGGACGGAGATAGAATTGATGAGTTAAAAGAAAATCTTGAAAAACTGGGAAAAATAGAAATAAAATATCATTCAATATCCAGACCGCCGGAAACTGAAGGAGATGCAGTAAAAAAAATCATTGAACTTTCAAATCAAATTGATTGCAAAACTTATATAGTTCACAATTCAACAAAAAAAGGGTTGGATGCAGTAGAACCTTATAAAAAAAATGGTAATATTTTTGTCGAAACCTGTCCTCATTACTTATTACTAGATGACTCAAAATATGAAGATTCTGAATTTGAAAATTCTTCAAAATTTATAATGAGCCCTCCACTTAGATCACTGGACGATCAGGATGCTCTATGGATTGGACTTATGAACGGAATGATTGATGTTGTTGCAACAGATCATTGTCCCTTTAATAAAAAGGATAGATTGATTTACAAAGAAGACGGCTTCTTTAATGTACCTAATGGTGTTGGAAGCGTGGAACACAGACTCTCTTTATTGTATACTCATGGCGTTTTGCCAGACAGAATAGATATGAATCAGTTTGTTTCAATTCTATCTACAAACCCTGCAAAAATATTTGGTCTTTATCCCCAAAAAGGAGTTTTAGCTGTGGGCTCTGATTCAGATATTGTTATCTGGAATCCGAAAGGAACCTTTGTTATTTCATCCAATACACAAAAGCAGAATTGTGATACAAGTATATATGAGGGGCATAGTCTTATGGGGAAACCATACATAGTTATTATTGGAGAGAAGATATTTAAAAACTAATGTAATTTTTTTTTAGTTCTAATCCTTTTGATATGATTTTTTCAAATTTCCTTTCTGATAGAGTGTATTTGTTGAAGAAAAAACTAAGATCAATGTTGTTCTCATCATTTTCCTCATGGGCGAGAAGGTTTGCAAAAGCAACAATGCTGATATAGTTGTTTTCATTATTGTAGTGACTAGTAGAATGATGAAACTGCGCCACCTCCACAAATTTTTTTGACAGTTTCCATTTATCCATTATTAATGAACCGATTTCCATATGATTAAACTCAAAGGATTGTTCTTCAATAGTAAAAGATTCTTTTCCACTTGTTCTTATCTGTCTCAATACCTCCTCAAATGCAGTATTTTCTGAACTGTAAATAATCAGTTTTCCGATGTCATGTAATAATCCTGCAAGATATGCTTCTTCAGGGTTAGAGTCAAGCTGTGAGGCAATCGCTTGAGAAAAGGATGCAACTGAAACAGAATGTGTCCAGAGTTCATAATTTATCTCGTTTTTTCCTGTTATGTTATATAGTTTCTTATTAAAGTAGGACATTAGAACAGTTCTGATTGTTGAAAATCCTAATAGTGTGAGTGCCTGAGGGATTGAATTGACCTCATTTTTTATTCCGTATAATGGGGAATTACAATTTTTTAATATATATGCTGCAAGGGCTTCATCTAATTTTACTTTTTGAGAAATGTCTGCAATTCTTGTTCCCGGGTCATTTATCAAACCCATAAGGTCTAGTGAAATATTGGGCATAGCATTTGTCTCTTCAACATTATTGATTAATTCCAATTTCTTATCCATTTTCAATAAGACCTCGTAATTAATATTAACTGAAAAAAAAGAAAAAAGCAAATAGAAATTTTACAAATGGAAAGCTTATGAAAGCTTTATAATAAATAATAAAGGATTGAAAATCAGAGCTGAAAAGTATAGTAAATCACTATGCTTAACTTTCAAAATTCAAGGTAGCTTTTTTGAAGTTCCAATCCCTTAGAAATGATTTTTTCCAACTTTACTTCTGATAGCCTATACTTATTTAAAAATAGATTTAAATCTACCTGATCTTTATTAATTTCCTGATAGGTAAGCAGGTTTGCAAAAGCGACTATAGGAATATAGATGTTTTTATGATCATAATATAAATTATAATGATGAAACTTTGCAACTTCTTTGAGGGTTTGTAAAAACTTCCATTTTTCCATTATCATAGAACCAATTTCCATATGGTTGAAGCCAAGTATCTTTTCTTCTACTTTATAGGATTCGACTTTGCTTTGTTCAATTTCATTTAGTACTTTTTCAAAAGAAGGATTATCTGAATCATAAATAATGAGTTTACCAATATCATGCAGGAGGCCTGCGAGATATGCCTCTTCTGGATCAGCCTTTAATAATAATGCAATGGATTGAGCAAAAGATGCAACAGAAATAGAATGAACCCAAAGCATATTCTTTATTTCGCTTTTCCCGCTAATACTATATAAGTTTTTGTTGAAGTAAGACATAAGTATTGATTTTATTGTTGCAAAACCCAGGAGATTTAATGCCTGAGGAAGAGAACGTATTTCACTTTTTATTGCATATAATGGTGAATTACAATTTCTTAATATAAATGCTACCAGTGCTTCATCTAATTTCACTTTATTAGTGATGTCTGAAATGGTGGTTCCGGGTTCATTTAATAAACCCATTACATCTAAGGTTATTCGGGGCATTGCATTTATTTCTTCAACTTTAGCTATTATTTCTGATTTTTTGTCCATTATTACTTTTCCTTTATATTAAATAATAACTAAAATATCACTAGAAAGCAAATATTGTATTCTCGTTTTTTTTATGATATTCTTGAAGTCGGAGGTAATGGAGATGACTGATATTTTTGAAGATAGAGTGGTAATGGATTTGTCAGACCGTATAAATGAACTGATGATTGATAGTAAAGCAAAATGGGGTAAGTTTAATGTTTCTAAGATGATTTGCCATCTACAAGATAATTTGAGATATCCTTTAGGACTTAGTGAGGAAGTAAAAGATCTTATAAAAGGACCTCCATTGTTTGCAAGGACCCTTGTAAGATTATATTTACCATGGCCTAAAAATTCTCCTACAGGGTTGAATATGTTAGAGACACAACCAGTTGAAATAGAAAAAGATAAGATAAAAACTATAGAATTACTGAATCAATTCAAACTAAACAAAGATTTGGAAAAGTGGCCATTTCATCCATTTTTTGGAAAATTAGATGGTGTGTCATGGGCAAAGCTTTTATACCGCCATTTGGATTACCATCTAAAACAATTTAGGGTTTAATCTTTCTATAAAATACTTTATGTTTTTCTATTTTACTTTGTATTACCTCTACTCCTATCCCATCACCTTCCGGGAGTTTGATATAGCCTCTGCTATTTAAGACGATGGGTTCCGTTACAATATCTTCATGAAAATAACGTGAAGTTGCTGAGGTATCTCCCGGGAGCGTATATCCGGGAAGGGTTTGGATATGAAGGTTAAATGCTCTCCCGATGCCTGTTTCAAGCATTCCTCCTGACCATGCGTCAATATTGTTCTTAACACAATAGTTTTGGATCATTTTTGCATTAAGAATTCCACCAACTCGACTTTGTTTTATGTTTATGATTTTACAGCTTTTAAGATGAATTGCTGTTTTCACTCTATCTATTCCTGTTATGGATTCATCAAGGCAAATAGGCGTTTTTAAACTCTTTTGCAGGATAGAATGTTCATAAATATCATTATGTTCAAAAGGTTGCTCAATCATCATTAATTTAAATTCATCAAACTGTTTTAAGGTTTCTACGTCATCATAGGTATAATCTCCATTTGCATCAACCATTAAAGGCGTGTCCGGGAATTCTTTCCGGATAGCTCTCAGGGTTTTAATATCTTTTTCCTTTTTTATTTTGATTTTTATTCGATGATAACCATCGGCAATACTTTTTTCAACATGAAATAATAATGAATTAGTATCTTTCTTTATTCCAATGCTTATTCCTGACATGACATCCTTATGTGTTCCACCTATCAACTTATATACAGGCAATTTGTTTGTTTTTGCAATAAGATCAATGAGAGCATTCTCTATCATTGCCTTAGCCATATTATATCCTCTGATAACAGAGAAAAAAAACGTGATATTCTTAATCGTTAGATTTTTCTTTTTAAACAAAATAGGAAATAAAAACTCTTCAGTTATATATAAAACTGTTTTAATGGTTTCATGATAATAGAATGGATCAATATCTGCACCGCATTCTCCCCAGCCAGAATAATCCCCGGCATTTATTTTTATAAGCAGTGCTTCCTTATGAGTTATCTTTTTTAAACTAGTCTCAAATGAATTAACAAGTGGGATTTTTACTATATAGAGTTCTATACTGTCAATTTTTTCTATTGGGTTCATCATTTTATGAAAATATATACTGTCATTAAGATTCCAGTCATAGATACTCCTGAGACAATTATACATAAATTGAATGATTCTTGCAATGAACAACAAATGTCTGTTATTTTTTTTTTTTTCAAAAAGTCTAGATTTAATCAGCACTTGAATTTATTTTATAAAACCTCTTTTTGAATAAATATTCAAAGGCTTTTTGTTATAGATATCTAACTATTTAAAATATAATTTACAAAACAAATAATAAATAATTTGTTTTTTTTGACTTTAACTTTTTTTTTAAGTATAATATTATATCAATTTGAAATATAAAATTATTCCAATACAATGAAATATAATATTTTATTGTATAAGATGTTTAATGTTTCAGGTTAAAATTTAATTAAGGATGGTTTTTATGTTAGAAGGAAAAGTTAAGTGGTTTGACAACAAGAAAGGTTATGGTTTTATTTCAAGAGATGATGGAGAAGATGTATTTGTGCATTTTTCAAGTATTGAATCCGATGGATTTAGAACTTTGCAAGAAGGACAGTCAGTAACATTTGAGATTACAAATGGCGACAAAGGTCCTCAGGCTTCAAATGTGAAGTTTTCAGAATAATTTATTTCTGAAAAAATTAAAATTTAAAAGGTGATTTCTATGTTAGAAGGAAAAGTTAAGTGGTTTGACAACAAGAAAGGTTTTGGCTTTATTTCAAGAGACGAAGGTGATGATGTATTCGTACATTTCTCAAGTATTGAAACAGATGGTTTTAAAACTTTAAGAGAAGGACAGGATGTAACGTTTGATATAACTGAAGGCGATAAAGGCCCTCAAGCTTCAAATGTAAAGTTTTTAGACTAAACGGAAAATAAATAAACTATTTCTAGTAGAAAAAACAAAAAATAGTTAAGGTCTTAATAGGGTAGAGTTATATCTATGTTGGCTCTACCATTCACAATAATATAGTTCTATATATTATTATCACTTATTTATATTGAAACTCTCCATAATATAGGTAAAAATCTAGTTTTATTTTTGTGAAATGCTGTTTATGAGTTAATCTTCATAGACATTTCTTCGAAGTTGTCTCCATTTTTTAATTGCATAAATATTTCCGGCCATTTTTCCTGTGCGTCAAGAATAAAATCTATAACTTCCCTTACAGCGCCTCTTCCACCATATCTTTTTGCGATATAGTGCGATATTCTTTTAATCAAAGGGTGTGCATCTCCTACTGCAGCAGAGAATCCAACCATGCCCATTACTTCGGCATCACCAATATCGTCTCCAATATATGCAACTTCATCTTTCTCTAAATTATATTTTTCTAATAACTCATAAAATGGTTTTGTCTTATCAAAAATTCCTTCATAATAGTCGTTTATTTTTAATTCATCAGATCTGTTTTTAACTGCTTTAGATTTTTTTCCAGTTATTATTGCAGTTTTTATTCCTGCTAATCCTGAGAAGATAATACCTGTTCCATCTTTTACATCAAATGATTTTAATGCTTCCCCGTCTGGAAGAACAAAAAATCTTCCGTCTGAAAGTGTGCCATCCACATCCATTATAATTAATTTAATTTTACGTGCTAGTTCTTTTTGGTCCATTATATCATCTCCGTTCTCCATAGATCGTGTAGATGTAGTAATCCAGTAATTAAGTCTTTTTCATTAACTACGATCAGTGAAGTTATCTTTTTTTCCTCGAGTAGTCTTAATGCTTCTGTAGCTAGAATATCTTTTTTTATGCTTAGTGGAGTTTCGTTAATAATATCCGATGCAGTACAAGTTAGGAAATTTTGTTTGTCAATTATTCCTCTTCTAATATCTCCATCTGTTATAATACCAACTAATTTGTTTTCTGCACTGGCTATAATGCATGATCCAAATTTTTTTTCATTTATTAATTTTATTATCTCTTTTATCGAAGTGCTCATATATGCGATTGGCAAGTCATCACCTGTGTGCATGAGATGTTCAACCTTCAATAGTTTTTTTCCAATATTTCCACCGGGGTGGTTAAGGAGAAAATCGTCTTTAGTAAATCCCTTTTTTTCCATTAATGCTACAGATATAGCGTCACCAACAGCGAGTGTCAATGTTGTAGATGTTGTTGGGACAAGTCCTATTGGACAAGCCTCTTTTTCTATACTGCAATCAAGATAAACATCACTTTGATCAGCCATTATTGAATCTAAATTTCCTATTAATGAAATTAGTTTTACGCCAATTCTTTTAATATAATTTATTAATTCAACAATTTCTGCAGTATTCCCACTGGACGACAGAGCAAGTACTATGTCATCAGATCTTATTATACCAATATCACCGTGTAAGGCTTCTGAGGGATGCAGGAAGACTGAAGGTGTTCCTGTCGAGGTCATTGTTGCGGCAATTTTTTTTCCGATCAGTCCTGATTTTCCCATACCGGTAATTACAACTCTACCTTTTGTGCTACAGATTAATTCTACTGCTTTTTCGAAGTTTTTTTCAATTCTTGGAATAGACGACATTATGGCTTCAGCTTCAATTGAAAGGACTTTTTTTCCAATATCACTTATATTCATAATTTAATATTATATATCTTTTTTAGATAAATTAATAGTCTCTCGAGATCTTTTAATTTTAAAGAGTTACTTCCGTCGGATTTTGCTTCCTCTGGATTTGGGTGTACTTCCATAAATATTCCATTTGCACCTGAAGTTAAACCTGCTGTTGCCATTAAGGGTATAAATTCAGGATTTCCTCCTGATGTTCCATTTTCTGCTGTTGGTCTTTGAACTGAATGGGTAGCATCTATTATCACTGGAAGTTTATTCTTTGCCATAATTGGGATATTTCTGAAATCAACAACCATGTTTCGGTATCCAAAGAAAGTACCCCTTTCTGTCAGCATTATTTTTTTGTTTCCTGTCGAAGAGATTTTCTCAATTATAAATTTCATGTCTTCTGGAGCCATAAACTGGGCTTTCTTAACATTTACAGGCAAATTTGTTTTTCCTGCTTCTATAAGCAGGTCTGTTTGTCTTGATAAAAATGCAGGAATTTGGATTACAGAAAGAACCTTTGATACAACTTCTGCCTGCCATGGTTCATGAATATCAGAGACAATCGGTAAACCTGTTTTTTCTTTTACTTTGTTCAATAATTCAAGTCCCTTTTCAATCCCGGGTCCTCTATGCGAATTTACCGAAGATCTGTTTGCCTTATCAAAAGATGCTTTAAAAAATATCTTGATATTGTGTTTCTCTGATAATTCTTTAAGAACTTCAGCGATATATAATGTTATTTTCTCCGTTTCTAATACGCAGGGGCCAAGAATAAAAAATAGTTCATCTCTTCTTACCTGAATTCCTTCAGATTTAAAAAATATGTTTTTATCCATGATGGCTGACTGCCTTTCTTAAGTGCTCTAAATCATCCATTGTCATTAATACCTCTCGTTGGTTTTTACTGTTTGATTCAGAAATAACACCATTGCTTACTAGCTGGTCAATAAGACGTCCTGCTCTAGCGTATCCCACACTCATTCTTCTCTGGAGAAATGAAGCGGAGCCCTGGTCTGCTTCAATGACAACTTCTGCTGCATTGAAAAATAGGTCATCCAGGTCAGTTTCCTCTTTCCCATTCTGTTCGAGAGATGAGATGCTTTTTACAACCTGGGGGTTAAATTCCGGTTTTTGCTGCTGCGAAAGATACTTTACAACCCGGAATGCCTCTTCTTCAGAAACATATGCGCAGTGAAGTCTGATAAGGGTGGCTGTTTTGGGGGGCAGGAATAACATATCCCCATGACCTAGCAGTTTTTCCGCACCGATAACATCAATAATTGTTCTTGAATCAAATTTTGAAGGGACAGCAAGGGCCATTCTTGAAGGGAAATTGTTTTTTATTGTACCGGTAATAACATCTACAGAAGGTCTCTGGGTTGCCAGGATCAGATGAATGCCCACTGCTCTGGCCTTCTGGGCGATCCTTGCCACGCTATTCTCAACTTCTTTTCCGGCTTCCATTATCAGATCTGCAAACTCATCAATAACGATGACGATGTATGGCAGGTGTTCGGTATCTTCCAGTTCTAAAAATGCATCTTCATCAGTCTGTTCAAGCATTTTTATTTTATTATTATACTGATCTATATTTCGTGTCTGTATCTTTGCCAGTTTTTTGTATCTCTCTTCCATCTCATAGACTGCCCAATCCAGTGCATTCTTAGCCATTTTGGTCTGAACAACAACCGGTGTCAACAGATGGGGGAGAGTATTATATATTGCAAGCTCTACCTGCTTTGGGTCTATCAATATCAGTCTCACTTCTTTTGGAGATGCTTTATATAAAATACTTAATAAAATTGTGTGAATAGCAACACTCTTACCGCTTCCAGTGGCGCCTGCAATGATCAGATGAGGCATTTCTCTCAGGTCACTGATATAAAAATCTCCTGCTTTTGTCTTGCCGATTCCGATTGTCATTGGTGATTTTAATTTTCGATAATCCTCGCTTTCCAGTACTTCTCTCAGGTGGATGATCTCTCTTTTTTTATTGGGGATCTCAATTCCGATCGCTTTTTTTCCAAGAACTCTTTCTATTCTTACGAATTGAGCTCGAACTACCAGGGCTAGATCCTCTGACAAATTTGTTACATCTTTGACCTTTACGCCGGTATCAGGAACAAATTCATATGTTGTGATAACTGGACCCGGAGAATATTCTTTAATTTCACCTTTGATCCTGAATTCATTTAGTCTCTGTGAAAGCTCTTTTTTTTTTTCTTCCAGCTCTTTAAAATCTATCTCATTTGACGATGTCTGAGCATCTAGAAAACTTAATGGAGGAGGTGTATATGTCGTAGTACTGACAATGTCATCTTCCATTTCAGGAAATAGGGAAGTATTCTGTTTTTTTTCTTTTTCCTGAAACTTTTGAGTTTGAACCTGCTCTTTCTTTTTTTCTTTTATAGTTTCTCTATTCGGTTTAATATTATATTTTTCCTGAACTTTTTCAATCCTCTTTTTTTTTTTATATTTTTCTAATTGTTTTGAATATGCAATTTTTATGATATTTGAGAGTTTGTCTGTTAGTAGTAACAAAATATTCAGCACATTTCTAAAAGAAAATTTTGTGATAATTATTAGAGATATTGAAAAAGCTATAAAAAACAACATGAATGAGAAAAAAGGTTTGATAGCTATTACAAAAAAATCATTTATAAAATAACCCACGATACCGCCAGTCTTAATCTGATCCCCTTCTTTGAAGGTTGATATATTGGCAAGCAGGGCAGAAAATGATATAAGTAATGAAAAGTAACCCGCACTTTTTGTGAAAATATTATTTATTTTTTTATTGATAAAAAAGAAACTAACAAGAAATAGAAAGTAAACAACAAATATATATGAAGCAAAACCAAAAGTTTTAAAAAATAATGCTGATACTTCTGAACCAGCTCTTCCAACATAGTTATTTATAAAAACATTTTTTGTAGTCTCACTGAAAAAACTTGGATCTTTTGGAGTATAGCTAATAAAACTGAATAACATTAATATTGATACAAATAAAAGTAATATTCCGATTATTTCATTCTTAACAGATAACCTTTCAGTGCTAACATTTTCTTTATTACTCTGTTTCATTAAGTAGAAGTATAGTAATATTACCTCTTTTTGTCAATATAATTATTTTGTTTTTAAATCAATAAAGATTCATCTTTTTTTCTTTCTGTAAGGAATAATAAAAAGATGAATGCCTGTGAATACCAGCATTAGAAGAATTATTGCTGCAGGTAAAAAAAACAGGAGTTTCAATTTATCATTAAAAAATGTTCCATCGTGCCATCCTTCAATAGTATCTGATCTTCTATATGCTGACTGAAGAATTTTTCCTGTTTGATGATCTATTTGAATCTCCCAATTGTTTTTGGCAAGTATTTTTATAACTCCTTCTGAAGGCCGCAAATCAACTCTTTTTATATCCTGCCAATTATTGATCTTAGCGGAATGAACTGATTTAGATGCTAGAAGAATTTTGTTCATAGTAATAGATGGGATTAGGCCCTGACCTTTTATTGTTGAAGGTTGGATCCATTCAATGTTTTTTTTTAATAATAAAAGAATTCCTGAAAATATTATGATGAGTAATGGGATTATCAAGAATAATGATCCCCAATAATGCATTTTTCTACTAAATTTCCTTATATTCATATTTCCCTCTTTATTTCAGAAAAAACCTTTTTAATTTGCTACAAATTTACTTTTTGTAATTAGAATAAATCAGAAACTTTATTATAACAATATTTGTCCTGCAAAGGCAAATAATATTAAAATTGTTAAAAAAATAATTGTAAGTTATAATTTATAAATGATTTGTTTGTAAATTAAGGAGAAAAAAATGGAAGTTAATGTAAAATGGAAAAATGGGATGTTGTTTGAAACAGAGCATGAGGGTTTTAAACTTCTAATAGATGCTCATGAAAAAGTAGGAGGTACAGGACAGGGGCCGACACCTAAAGGTCTGACTTTAGTATCTCTGGGCGGATGCACAGGTATGGATGTTGTTTCAATTCTTAAAAAGATGAAGGTAGAATTTGAAGCACTTGAAATAAAGGTGTCATCAGAATTAGCAGATGAGCATCCTAAAAAATTTACTAAGATGCTTGTTACATATATTTTTAAAGGTAAGGATCTTTCAATTTCAAAAATTAAAAAGGCAATCAATTTGTCTGAAGAGAGATACTGTGGGGTCTCAGCTTCACTAAAACCCCAGGTAGAGATATCAAATAAGCTAATAATAAACGGAGAGGAAGTTTAGGTTGTTATTCTTTACTGCGATAAACAGATCTCTTTTTAATTTTATCTGATTTGCATAGAGAGAATTAATACCTATTGCAAAAATAGTGATAATTAATAATATTTTTTTCATTAAATTAAAGCTCCTTTTTAATAATCTTAATATTCTTGAAATATTATCAAGAAAACAATTACTATTCTAATTCTTGTTGATTTTTTTTTGCCTTTATATTATAAATATATATTGCATGCATTATCTGCATGCAGGAGGTGAAATTTGAACACTTTGACGATAAGAGGAATAGATCCTGAACTTTCTGATAAGATAAAAGAGAAGTCTAAAAAAAGTGGCATGAGTATAAATAAAATAATGCTGAAAATTTTAAAATCATCCTTTGGACTTGAAAAAGGTAAAACATTCCCTGTTTATCATGATTTGGATGATTTAGCAGGAACCTGGACTGACAAGGATGCAGAAGAATTTAACAAAAACACTCAGGAACTTCGAGAAATTGATAAAGGATTATGGGATTAAGAAAAGTTCTTATCGACACTAATGTTTACTCTGAATTTAAACGTAATAATAAGGATATTATTTCTGCTTTTCAACATCTTGATTATATTGGGATTAGCATTACAGTATTAGGTGAACTTTATGCTGGATTTAAGGGAAGCAATAGAGAAAAAACAAATCGCTCTGAATTAGAGAATTTTTTAAATTCTCCAAGAGTACATTTTATAAATCATAATCGGGATACTGCTGATTTTTATGCACAGATTTTTAATTTATTAAAGAAAAAAGGAAATCCAATTCCTTCTAACGATATCTGGATAGCATCTTCTGCAATGCAGAATGGGTTAGCATTATTTTCATTGGATAAACATTTTTCACATATTGATGGTTTATTAATGAAAATAATTTAAATAAGTTTTTCAAGCATGGCACCAATTTTTTTAAGACTCCTTATTTTGTTCTTATAAGTAAAAAAGGGGACAGGCAAAAAAATTATGCAATAATTCTCTTTTTATAGAGTCTTCCCTTATATACTTTTTGTTTTTTTATTACGCCATATTTAGCTTCTTTTTTCCCTTTTTCTATTGCCCAAATAACATTTCCATAATCAAAATGCCAGTATTCTTTAGGATCTACGAAAAAACCTTCTTTTTCAAAGAGATTTATAAGCAATTCTCTGTTCTTTCTTACCTGTGCTGAAATATCAGGATGAAAGGGATAACAGGTTTCATTAAGCTCTAAATGCAGGCCCTGATTATTCCCGAAGTTCATTACGCAATTATTTTTCAAATCATATATTAACGCATCCACAGCTCCACCGGTTGAATGCATCGATTCTTCTTCCGGAGCAATAAAATATGAAACTATATTTTTTATTTCTTCTAATGATTTATTAGGATGATCTTTTTTAACAATTTTCATCCTTCTGTCTCTGAGAAGTTTTTGGTGTGCAAACGATCTCCATACAGAACGAATAATCAGTAATTTTCCTTCCTTGTCTAAAATTTTGCTTATTCGACCTATTTTTTCAAAGATATCTTCCCTGACCATATAATTATATTCTTTGTTGAAAGAAGGCTCATACATTAAATTGAATTCAGATTCTTTTAGGCTGATGAGTGGAGACTCATCTTCTTTAATGATAATAGTTGGGATAAGTTGCTTTTGGTAACGGTCTAGTCGTTCAACTAATCCGCAATATTCTTTTGCATTCATATATTATTTGTCCTTTTATTTTTCAGCTTCTAAGACTCTCAATTTACAGAGTAACACTATTTATTTACAATTACAATGATATTTTAAAAAACCCGTTAATAAACCGGGCTTTATCTTAAAGCCCGGTTTATGTTTCTATTTTTTTTTAGAAATATCTGCTGCTATTTTAACCAGTTTCAGGAACTCTTTTCTGTATCCGAATTTATCAGTTCCCATTGCATTTTTGGCTCTATTTAAAACGGAGCTAAATGAAGCATTTTTCTTATACTTAGAATTTCTCAGCAGAAGACCGAATTCAGCAACACTTGATGCAAAACGAAAATTGTTTGATGTTTCGTCCAGAGTCGTAATATTCTGGTTTATAACTCTGGAGATTAAAGAACTCTTGTTTTCATCCGGTTTTTTATGTCTTAGTTTTACAGTCATCATCTCATGACTGTTCAAAGCTTCAGATTTGATCTGTTTTTTTTGATATTTTAATCCATTTTCATCTTTTAACTCTTCACCTTTCTTTCTTAACACAATTTCATAAAGCGCTGTTACCGTATGTCCAGATCCGATTTCTCCAGCATCTTTTTTGTCATTTGCAAAATCTTCTTTTTTAAGCGACCTGTTTTCATAACCGATTAGTTTATAAGATTTGATCTTTGCAGGATTAAATTCAACCTGTATTTTTACATCTTTAGCGATAGTAAACATTGTTTTTCTCAGATCATTTACCAGTACTTTATTTGCTTCCATTAGAGAGTCGATATAAAAATAGTTTCCATTACCTTTGTCGGCAAGTATTTCCATTTTTGAATCTTTATAGTTCCCCATTCCAAATCCTAAGACAGTAAGGAAAACGCCTTTATTTCTTTTTTTTTCAATTAATCTTTCCATATCTGCATCACTGGATTGACCCACATTGAAGTCTCCATCTGTTGCAAGTATTACCCTGTTATTTCCGTCTTCAATAAAATTCTGTTCGGCAATTCTATAAGCAAGTCTTATACCCTGACCGCCTGCAGTAGATCCGCCTGCCTGAAGTTTGTTCAAGGCATTATAGATAGTATCTTTTTTATTTCCACTTGTTGGAGGTAAAACCAGTCCGGCAGATCCTGCATAAACAACAATTGAAATTCTATCATTTTCTTTAAGCTCATTGGAAAGGAGTTTAAACGATTTTAGAAGTAAGGGAAGTTTGTCTGGATTGTCCATTGATCCTGATACATCAATCAGGAAAACCAGATTTGATGGCGGCAGCTTATTATCTTCAATTTCTCTGCCTTTTAATCCTATCAGTACTAGATTATGAGCTTTATTCCATGGACATATTGAAAATTCAGTGTTTATTGAAAATGGATCATTATTATCAGGCTTGGGATAATTATATGGGAAATAATTGATCAACTCTTCAACTCTTATTGCATCTTGCGGGGGCTGTGTTCTTTCCATTAAAAACCTTCTCATATTTGAATAAGAAGCAGTATCAACATCTATCGAAAATGTTGACAGTGGTCTTTGCATTGAGTCTACAAAAGTATTCTCCTCTGTTTTTTTATAACTTTCAGTATTAACTTCAGGCTGGGAGTCAATCATACTCCCGCATAGAATACTTCCGGAGATATTGTCATCTCCAATGCCGCCTTCGATTCCAACTTCAAACTCAAAAGAATCCTCTACAATCTCTCCCGGTATTTCGAGTGGGGCTATTAGTTTTAAGTCCTCTCTTTTGGTATTAGACTTTTTTTTAGCCCCCCTTTGAGCACTTGGAACTTCGGGAACCTTAACTTCATCAATTGCCCTTATGTTCTTATTTGTTTTTAGATGAGGCATATTTGTGTGTTCTTTAATAGAATTTGATTTATTGGCATCTTTAGGAAGATATATGTTGACTCCTACAAAGACTATCAGCAGTGATGCTGCCATAAGAGCAATAAATGACGGCCTTAAATAAAAAGCTTTTTTCAGGAATTTTCCTGCTTCCGGTTTCCCATATTTTTTAAGGATTTTCTCTAATAATTCTTTTTTAAATTGAGGATCAGGATCTGATTCAGGCATTTTAATTAATAATTTTTCTATGGTCTTTTTGAGATCTTTTTCTTTTTCCAGTAATTTCGGGGCGATCTGATAAATGTCTTTAAGAATTTTGTTAATTTTTTGATCCATTTTTTCCTCCTATTTTATTATATATTTAGTCATCGCTAAAAGTATAAAAATATTTGCAGGTATCTCTTCTTTCATTTTTTTTATCATTCTATAGAAAGTCATTTTGCACTGTCCTTCATTTTTATCCAGGATCACAGCGATTTCCTGAAATTGAAGTTCCTGCCAGACTCTCATAATCAGTATGTCTCTCTCATATTCAGGCAGGTCTTGAATATATCTTTGTAAGGAAATAAAGTTTTCTCTGTTTATTGCATCAATTTCTATATTTTCTTCTGATTTGATATCCCAGATATCGTCAATTGAAAGTAATTTGTGTTTTTTTCTGTAAAAATCGTTGATATCATTTTTTGCAATTGTATAAAGCCAAGCAAGTATTTTGCCCTTATTTAAATCAAAATTCTGAATTTTTGTAAATGCTTTCATAAATGTATTGCTTGTAATATCTTCAGCTGTCTCTTTATGATATGTTTTATAATAGATGTAATTATAGATTTTTTGAAAATAAAACTCATATAATATGGAAAATGATTTTTTATTACCCTTTTGACAACCTCTTATCAATTTATTTTCCTTATTCATTTAGGACTCCATTTTGATTTATCATATTTGTTTAACGCAAATTATATCTGAAAGTAACAAAAAAAACATAAAAAAAGTTTACTTGCTTTATTTTATTTTTTAATTGATAATTTCTTCTGATAATACGGAGGTTGTTTTGCAAAAGAAGAAATCGGATAGTTTAGAGTTATTAAGAAGAAGCAGTGGCTTATTGCTGCATATTTCTTCCTTACCGGGAAAGTATGGAATAGGAACATTAGGAGAGGAGGCTTTTGATTTTATTGATTTTTTAAAAAAGTCGGGACAAAGGTATTGGCAGATATTACCAACAACACCAACCCTTTCCCAATTTGGACATTCTCCATACTCTTCATATTCATCATTTGCTGGTGATCCGTTTCTTATCAGTGTTGAAGAAATACTTAAAAAATCCTGGGTAGAAGCAGGACTTTATGACCTGCTTCCAAAGCAAAGTAATGCAGATTTTGTAGATTTTGCAGAGGTTGAAGCATTCAAATATAATTTCTTAAAAAAAGCTTTTGACCAATTTATTAAAAATGCTGAGGCTGCGGATAAAAGGACTTTTGAAACATTTAAAAAAGAAGAGAAATACTGGCTGGATGATTTTTCTCTATTTGTCTCTCTTGCAAAAGAGAGAGGAACTTTTTACTGGATAAAATGGAAGAAGAAGATAAGGGAAAGGGGTCTTGATGAGTTGAATATGGAAAAAGAGAACTTAAAAGATGAAATTGAATTCTGGAAATTCACTCAGTTCATCTTTTTTTCTCAATGGAAAGAACTCACAATAAAAGCAAAAGCAAAAGGAATTTCTATAGTTGGGGATATTCCGATCTATGTTAATTTTGACAGTGCTGATACATGGTCTAATCCTGAAATTTTTCAATTAAATGAAGAATCGCTTAAGGCTGAAAAAGTTTCTGGTGTACCACCGGATTATTTCAGCAAAAATGGTCAGAAATGGGGAAATCCTCTTTATAAATGGTTTGCACCTGATATGAAAGGTCTGAATGAGAAAACCTTTTCCTGGTGGAAAAAGAGAGTTTCCCATCTATTAAAAATGGTCGATATTATCAGGATTGATCACTTTAGAGGTTTTGAATCTTATTGGGCTGTTCCGATCAGAGCAAAAACAGCAATTAAAGGAAAATGGTTAAAAGGTCCTGGGTTCAGTTTTTTTTTAAGACTTGAAAAGGAACTAGGGAAACTCCCTTTAATAGCGGAAGATCTTGGGATTATTACAAAAGGAGTTGAAGAATTAAGGGATGAATTGAACCTGCCGGGAATGAAAATATTGCAATTTGCTTTTGATTTTAATCCTAAAAACACATATTTACCGGGAAATTTTGAAAATTCAAATTGTATTGTTTATACAGGGACTCATGATAATAATACAACTAATGGATGGTTTTATGGTAAGGATATTGATGATAATACCAGAGATTATGTTTTAGAATATATTGGATCTGAAAATAGGGATGAGTTTCACTGGAAGTTTATAAGGACTGCAATGGCTTCAATTTCTAAGCTAAGTATTATTCCAGTTCAAGATATTTTGGGTTTTTCAGAAGAATTCAGAATGAATACTCCTGGAGAGTCAAAGAAAAACTGGAGATGGAAGCTTGCTAAAAATAAATTAACTGATACTCACAGTCACAAGTTATATAGATATACAAAAATATTCAATAGATTGCCTGAGTCTAAGGGTGAGAAAAATAAATAACTCTGTAATTAGAATTACAGCTCTCTGGGCATTGAGTGAAGCTGCTCTTGGAGGTGTTCTACATGCCTTTAAAATACCTCTGACAGGCTTATTCATTAATGGCAGTGCAGTACTTTTTATTGCATTGATAGGGTATTATTCAGAAAAAAAGAGTACAATAATTACCGCAACCATTATTGTACTAATCGTAAAAGCAGGTGTTTCACCCCATACTCCTCCAGCAGCATATATTGCGGTTTCTCTTCAAGGAATAATTGGAGAGATACTATTCAGATATAAACAGTTTTATAAGATTGCCGCTCTAATATTTGGACTAATTACACTGACCCTATCCTCTTTACAGAAGATATTTTTTCTCACTCTGGTTTATGGGCTGAATTTATGGGAATCAATAGATCAGTTTGGAAGTTATATTACGAAGCAATTACCATTCCTGAGTGAAATAGAAGATCTCAGCTTATGGATAATCGGAATTTATTCAGGCATTCACATTATCACTGGATTTATTGTCGGGATCATTGCAGGAAAACTTCCAAGATGGATAGAGGATAATGAGGAAATTTTTGATCAGGAATTTTTGATGGAGGTCAAGATAAAAGTTAAAAAAGGTAAGCGCAAAAGAAAACCCTTTTATAAAAAGACATCTAGTATATTGATTTTTTTTATGGCTATAATGATAATAATTTTGTCTTATGTTTTTCCTCATTTTTCAGAGTCAACCGGTGTGAAGGCGCTAATAATGGTTGTAAGGTATATAATAATAATGTCCCTGTGGTTTTATTTTATTGCTCCCCTGGTTATTAAACTCTATAAAAATATCTTTAAAAAAAAAAGAGGGAAATATTCCAAAGAGATTGATACAACTATAAATATGCTGCCGGTGCTGAAGAGTGCTGTATCATATAAATGGAAAAAATATGGGAACTTAAGCTTTTTTAAAAGAGTGAAAGCTTTTATAGTGTCCATTTTTATTTTTGTATTAAAGGCAGATCTCTCTGATCTTAATGGCAGAGGTACCTAAAGATGATATATCTATTAACAGGGGACAGGCAGAGTGGTAAAACTACCAACCTATTTAACTGGATAAAAAATCAGAAGAAATCTATATCAGGGGTCTTATCTCCAATAGAAAATAGCAAGCGTTGTTTCTATTCTATTTCGAAGGATAAGGATTTTCCTTTTAGCGTAATAGACAATACGTTTAAAGATGACGAGGTATTAAAAATAGGAAAGTATGTTTTTTATAAGAAAGCATTTAATATGGCAGTTGATGAGATCGAAGAGGGCATTAAATTAAATTCAGATTATATAATCATAGATGAGATAGGACCTCTTGAATTGCAAAAAAAAGGTTTCTATAATATTACAAAAAAATGCATAAATATTTCAAGATCAGATGACAGATTTCATTTTATTTTTGTAATTAGGGGTTTTTTATTAGATGAAATTCTTGAATTTTTTAATATCAATAAAGGTGAGTTTGAGATTATAAATGTGAATAGACTCTCTACTTTGTGAATATTTATTTGATATTTATAACTGCATAAATAGTCTCCATGAATTAAAAAAATTAGTTCTGAAGATGGAGATTCAATAATACTAATTATGAGTGTAAAGATAGGGAAATAGCTTTAACTAAGTGTAATTGCAGAAAGAAATAAAATTAAGTATAATTGCTAGATGAAAAATATAAAAAAATATAATTCTGTTTTAATTATTCTGGTTCTGGTTTTGTTTTTTTCTCAATTACCTTATTTAAATGGTCAAGTTAATATTGAGAAGCAGAGAAAAGATATAACTAAGGATTTTGTAGAAGCATCTTTGGGATTTTCCCTGAGCCTTTATAAAGGCAACACTAATCTTTTTAGATTTAATACTGATCTCAGGCTTGATTTCAGAAAGGGGAAAAATAGTGGATTCCTTATGGGAAATTTAGCCTATGGCGAAAAGAGTGAAGTATCCTATATTGACAAGGGATTTGTTCATCTTAGATTTATCAGAGATATATCAGGTAAATTTCTATTTGAAGCATTTTTACAAAAAGAGTTTAATGATTTTTTATTGTTGGAAAAAAGAGAGTTGGCTGGTCTTGGTCTCAGGTTTCATCTTATAAATCAAAGCGGAGAATGGGGTAAGTTTAACATCCATTTAGGAATGGGAATGATGTATGAAATTGAGAGGTTTAATCCTTCAAGTGACTTAATTCAGAAGGAAGATTCATCAATATTGAAATCAACAAATTATATATCAATAGATTATATATCAAAGAAATTTTCAATAAAAAATGTAACTTATTTCCAGTCGGATTTTGGTAAGGATAGCTCTTCTAGAATCACCTCTGATCTTAAGTTTTCAGTAAAATTATCTAAATTATTATCATATACTGCAGGTATAAATTACCGTTATGACTCTAATCCTGCGCCAACAGTAAAAAATTATGACTTACAAATTGTGAATGGATTAAAGGTGCTGATTAATTAAGAAAGGGCATTTTTTAAATCAATCAATACCTGTTTCTCCGGGGTAATGATATCCAGCTCAGAATAGTATTCCATTCGATCTATAAATTCTCCAGATAATATAATAGTTAATATAATCCAGAAGAATGAATTGAAATCGAGAACATTTGACCATAGAAAGAAAACTGGGATGAAAAAACCAAGGATTATCCTGAAGGCGCTTATAAATGGAAGTGTTTTTTTTTCGATCTTCCAAAAATATAATTTCCTGTGGAGATATAGTGATATTTTTATTATTGCAGTTACTACAGTTAACTCCAGGTTTTCTGAAATAAATCCCATTAGATAGATCCCATTTAAAATAGCATGGGCAGAGTGAAAATTTATCGGGCTGACTTTCATAGTAACATTATATATACGATCAATAGAGTATAAACTGATAAAGCCAATACCTGCTGATATAATTCCAAGAAATTTATATTGGGGAAATAGTAATAAATAAATAAGTCCTGAACTTAAAAATAGAGAGAAAAAAAGAATTTCTCTGCTCAACCAGGATCTTGAGAAATTAAAAATGGCACGATAGGCACGCAACTTATGTCCAAGATGCACTGTGCTTAATCCCATGGCAAGTATACCTGAAGCTAAAAATATAAAAGGATTGATCTGCTCAGGTTTATTTGCAAATGCAGCCATGAATGCAACTAGTACCGAGGCACTTATTGTAAATAATAATAATGTCCATTCAGATTTTAAATTGATTTTCTTATGTGTAGGATTTAGAGAAGCTTTAAATGATCTGTTAAGGGTGAGTTTGTCTGGTGGTGCAGTTAGCTCAGGAGACCTGTTTTTTCGTAATTCTTTAAATCTAATACCCGGGGAGATCTTAGTGTCGGTAAATCCTGGTACTCTTTTTGTTTTTGTTATGTTTTTTTTTTCAACTTCCAGGTCCCCTAAAGTTAAGGCATTTACAGGGCAGGAAATAGTACATGCTGGTGACTCATTATTGTTGAGTCTGTCAATGCAAAAGTCACATTTTTGTATTACTCCCTTGTCCCTGAAATAACGGGGAGCATCATATGGGCATGCCCAGGTGCAGTATTTGCATCCAATACATTTATCCGGATCAATAATAACAGCACCGGTATTTTTCTCTTTAGAGTATGCATTAGCAGGGCAGTTCTCAACACAGGCGGGGTCTTCACAGTGATTACAAGCGATAGAAAGGTTGAAAAGTGGAAGAGAAGGGTGGTGTGTCTCATTGAAAGTATGTATGGCACGCCAGGCCAGATCCTGTTTTCCGAAATTTTGTGTCCCACATGCGACAATACAGGCTCCACAGCCAGTGCATCTGTTCAGATCCAATACAAATGATTTGTGATTATTAATTGATTTTTCCATGTTTATGTTTTTTTTAGTTTCTCTATTTGTACTAAATTATCATGAAATGCAGTCCCATGTCCCATATCTGTTTCTCTTCCTAAAGAGAGGAAATTAACTGTACCCCCGACTGTGATCCACCATCCATTTGTCATATATACGCAGCCTTTTTTTATTCCAAAATCAATCCTGGCTTCAACCTCAAGGCTTCCCCTGTCATTAAAGACCCTTACTCTTTCTTTGTTGGAGACGTTCCGTTCTTCAGCATCTTCCGGGGCAATAGTCATAAATGGTTTCCAACCAAATTGACGGATCAACTTTAGATTTTTAAACTGAGAATGGGTACTGTTTTTTGTATTTGGCGTAATAAAATAAAGAGGATATTTTTTTAACTTATTTGATGCTCTTCGAATAGATTCCACAGGCTCAGAGTATACAGGTAGTGGCTCAAGGCCCCACCGGCTCTTTGCTTCTTTGGAATATAGTTCGATCTTACCTGAAGGCGTTTTGAATTTTAGATCTGAATAGGCTATCTCCTGAGTTCCTGGAGCAATTACCGGACCCTGTTTTAACCCTTCCAGGGATAATTCAGGGAAAGGGGCCAGTTTCTTGTTCAGAAAGTTATCTACTCCGTTAACTGAGGGTTCAGGGAGGTACTTTTTTATTTCAGTTTCAGAAAAACCAAGTTTTTTTGCTAATAGCCAGTATATTTCAGATTCTGGTTTTACTTCTCCGGGAGGATCAATTATCTTCTGTTTTAATTGTATATAAGGATGCCAATATGCTCCGATTATATCAGATTGTTCAAACATTGATTTTGCCGGCAAAATTATATCAGCCATTAATGCTGAATCTGTATAAAACTGATCTACAACTACTCGAAAACCCAATTTATTAAATGCCTTGATAACTGTATTTGTATCAGGATTCTGAGTGATTGGATTGCCTCTCTCTACCCAGGCCATCTTTAATGATGGCTTAGTCTGCTTTAGCATATCACTGCCGAGACGGGCAGTTGAGATCGAGACTCTGGATATACCATCAGGCTTTTCCGGAGGAAAGAAAGCGAGCGGATCAACGATCTCATCAAATATAGAAGATTGTAAGTTTGCATATAGCCATCCTGCACCAGGTTTACCAATATTTCCTGTAATTGCAGCAAGTGATAGTATTGCCCGGAAAGCCTGACCGCTATTTGTGTATCTTTGCATACCAAAGCCGGGCAGAAAACTTATAGGGTTGTTTTCAACTATTAATTTAGCTAGCTTGAGAATATAAGTTACAGGTACATCTGTTATTTTAGAGGCTTTTTCCGGAGTAAAATGTTCAACCAGTTTTTTATATTCTGAGAAGCCAAAAATATTTTTTTTTATAAACTTATGGTCCAGTTTATCCCATTTTATTAATAGATGACCAACTGCCAGAGCTAAGGCACCATCAGTTCCGGGCCTTGGTTGGATAAGTAGTTCGGCTCTTTCTGCTGAAAGTGTTCTACGGGGATCAATAGTGATCAGCTTTGCACCCTTTTCTATAGCTATATCAATAGATCTCATTTGCTGGACATTTGTTTCAGCTGGATTTTTACCCCACATTAAAATAAGCTTTGCATTTTCAATATCCCAGGGGACATTATGTTTGTTCTCACCAAGCGTTAACCGGGTGGCTTCTAAGCCGGCCGGCCAGCATAGATCACCATAAGTAGTCGTATATCCGCCATATAATTTCCAGAAATTCGATCCCATTTCATTCATCAGACCTTTGGTCCCGCTTGCTGAATAATATAGGACAGACTGTGGACCGAATTCTCTTTTATAATAGTCCAATTTTTCCGCTATTGTTTCCAGAGCTTCATTCCAGGAGATTTGTGTGAATTCTTCCTTATTTTTGTCTTTTTTCATTGGGTATATAATTCTCTCTTTTGAATGCGTACGTTCAACATAACTTAATCCACGCAGGCAGGTCCCTTTTGGAGTTGCAAGATTGTCCTGGTTTGATTCGATACGGCAGATTTTATTATTTTCTACATATACTTTCAGGCTGCAGGTACTATAACAATTACGGGGACAAACAGTTGTAAACATCTTCACTGGAAACACCTCAATAAATTTTAAGTCTAACAAAAAAAACTGTATATGGCAATTCTGTTTATTTATTGAAAAAAAGAAGAATAATGCTTGACAGAATTAAACCTCTGAAGTAATATATGGTTTGTTGTTTCGAATAATGAAACAATGTTTCGTATAGTGAAACAAAAGAAGGGGTCATGAATAATTCATTAAAAAAGGCATTTAGTATTATTGAAACTATATCTGAAAGTTCTTCTCCAATGAGACTGATTGATATTTGCAAGTCTCTGAATATGAATAAAACAACTGCATTCCGTTATCTGGAAACACTTGAAGATGTTAAGCTGGTTGAAAAAACAGATAGTTATTATAGTCTCGGACTAAAACTTTTTAAATTTGGAAACAGGGTTCAGTTGAAAAATCTATTAATTGATAAAATTCATCCATATTTACTGTCTCTTTCGAAAGAGGTTGAGGAGACGATTAATCTTGTCCGTTTTTTTGATGGAAAAGCACTTTATCTTGATAAAGCGGAATCAAATAGAAGTCTTCAAATGAGATCTAATATTGGGGATTCGCTTCCACTATATTGTACTGCTCTGGGGAAATCCATCTTATCCATATTAGATGATTCAGTTCTTAAAGATGTATTTGAGAGATTAGAAATGAAACCTTTAACAAGCCGGACTATTACCGATAAAGAGCAACTTCTTCTTGAGGTTCAAAAAATTAAGGGAAGTGGTTATAGTACCGAAATTCAGGAATTTGAAAAAGGACTTGTCTGTGTTGCTGTCCCATTAAAAATCCCATCTTTGAATTTCTTTGGTGCATTAAGTATTTCAGGGCCGCTTGAGAGAATGAAAACGAATTATATAAACAGATTGGTAAAAAAGTTATTGGAAACCAGAGATAAAATTGTAATTAATACCTGATCCGGGTATCAGATTAAATATAATAAAAGATTATAAAATAGAAAATGTGGAGGAAAATATGATAGAAATTCGTTGGCATGGTAGAGGTGGTCAGGGAAGCTGGACAGTAGCAAGAATGTTTGGCATGGCAGCAGCACTTTATGAGAATAAGCATGCTTTGGCATTTCCGTCCTTCGGTCCTGAAAGACGTGGTGCTCCGGTACTTGGTTTTACAAAAATTGATACAAAAAAAATACTGGACAGGAGCGAGGTGCAGGAGAGTGACTATATTGTGATCCTGGATGAGACATTGATCACCCCTGACACAAATAAGGGCATCAAAAAAGATGGGGTGATCGTCATCAACTCTGAGAACGGGCAGAAATACAGTTCCGTGTTTGGAGATAAAAAAATATATTCAATTGATGCGACTTCAATTGCATTAGAATTGCTTGGAATGCCGATTACAAATACTGCAATGATGGCTGCATTGATGGCTGTTTCTAATATTGTAGGATTGGAAGCAGGTCTAAAGGCACTGGAAAATGAGATGAAACCTTCAATTTTAAAAAAGAATATTAAGGTTGTAAAAACCTCATATAAGAAAACTCTGGAGATAATTAATGGATAGACCAAAAGTAAAAAAATGGAAAAGACCTACTCATATTAGTGAATACAGTACAGGACCCGGTTATGAAGCAGGGCATCTGGTTGATACGCATGCCGGCTGGAGAACCTTCAAGCCAATTGTTGATCTTGAAAAATGTATTGGCTGTTTGAAATGTTATATTGTCTGCCCGGACGGTACGGTCATCAGAACAGAGAAGAAAATTGCATTTGAATATGATTTCTGCAAGGGCTGTGGTGTATGTGCAAATATCTGTCCGGTCAATGCTATTACAATGGAAAAGGAGGCAAAATAAATGAAAGATGAAAAAGTGTTTATCAGTGGAAATGATGCAATTGCAATTGGTGTCAGATTATCAAGACCCCATGTTATTTCCGCCTACCCGATAACACCCCAGACCATTGTTGTAGAGCGCTTATCGGAAATGGTTGAGGACGGCTCCTTAAAAGCGGAATTCATGCATGTTGAATCTGAACATTCGGCAATGTCTGCTGCGATGGGTGTGAGTGCGGTTGGTGCCCGTGCATTTACTGCAACCTCTTCTCAGGGGCTTCTGTATATGGCTGAGGGTCTTTTTTATGCATCAGGTGGACGATTTCCAATTGTAATGATGAATGCGAACCGGGCTCTAGCTCTACCATGGAGTATTTATGGAGATCAGAGTGATTCTCTTTCATTATTGAATTGTGGTTGGATACAGGTCTATGTTGAAGATGCGCAGGAAGCGCTTGATATGGTTATCCAGGCATACAAGATCGCAGAACATGAGAAGATACTGACACCGTTCATGATAAATCTTGATGGATTTATTCTGACCCATACCTATGAGCTCGTTTCGATTCCGGATCAATCTGTTGTGGATACATTCCTTCCATCGTTTAAAACAGTTAATAAGATGGATTTTGAAAAGCCCCTGAATATGGGGATGAGTACCAGTCCACTTGATAATCTGGAGTATAAGTATCAGCAGCATAAAGCTGTAAAAGATTCAAGGAAAATTATCAAAGATGTGGATAAGGAATTTGAAGAAGTATTTGGAAGAGGATATGGTGGACTTGTGCAGGCTTATAAGGCAGATGATGCCGATGCCGTTTTGATCACTCTCGGGAGTATTACGGGAACGGTAAAAGTAGTTGTAGATAAGATGAGGTCCGAGGGACATAAGGTAGGTGTTGTGAAAATTAGGTACATGCGTCCTTTTCCAGAAGATGAGTTGATAGAAGAATGTGGTCATGTGAAATCCATTGGGGTGATAGATAAGAATATATCATTCGGGTATGAGGGAACGGTCTTTACAAATGTAACTTCAACCATCGCTAAAAAGGGATTGACAACATTTTTAATGAATTTTATTTGTGGTCTGGGCGGTAAGGATGTTTCTAAAAATCATATCGAAGGAATGTTTATGTCTTTATTAAAGTCTGATACAAATGAAGATAAGGTCCAGTTTATTGGGATGGGAGTGGATATCAATGAATAAAATAAAAGTAGATAAAATAACGGCCAGAAATATAACGGGGAAAGAATATTTTTATGGGCATAAGGCGTGCGCTGGATGTGGTGGAAGTCTGGCGGTAAGACTGGCTTTAAAGGTTTTGGGTGATAAGACATATTCAGTGCTGCCAGCTGGATGTATGTCAGCAGTTGGATTTATTTTTCCTCAGATGGCATTTAGTTCTAATGCGATCATTTCAACTTTTCCGGGAACGGCCTCAATGTTGTCGGGAGTTTCAGCTGGCGCAAAAGCTCTTGGCTTAAAAGACTATTATGCCGTTGGATTTGCAGGGGATGGTGGAACTGCTGATATCGGTTTACAGGCGCTCTCAGGGGCTATTGACCGTAATGACCGGATACTGTATATCTGTTACGATAATGAAGCCTATATGAATACCGGTATTCAGAAGAGCGGTTTGACACCCTACGGGACAAAGACAACTACTACACCTGCCGGGAAGAATTTACCCGGATCGATAACAAATAAAAAAAATGTATTTGAGATCGTTGCGGCTCATGGAATAGAATATGCAGCGACTGCATCTATTGGATACCCTGAAGATTTCATGAGAAAGGTTAAAAAAGCCTCTATGTGTAAAGGGACTTCCTTTATTCATGTTTATGCAAGCTGTCCCACAGGTTGGGGGTCGGCATCAGATAGTGCTGTTGAATTGGCAAAGGATGTAGTTGACTGTGGTTTATGGATCCAGGCTGAGTATGAAAATGGTGAATTTGTTCTAAATAAGAATCCGAATGAGTTTTCCTCTATTGAAGCTTATTTAAAAAAGCAGGGAAGGTTTAAGCATTTAGGTCCGGAGGAAATTGAACTGATCGTAAGAAGCAGAGATCTTAAATGGGAAAAAATAAAAAAAAATTGGGGCATTAATTAAGGAGGAGCTATGAGACAGGATTTTTCAAGTTTTTATTCAAAAAATACCATGGCCATGGAACATTCATTTATCAGAGAAATTTTAAAGGTCACAAAAGGTGTTCCTGGAATTATCTCTTTTGCCGGAGGGTTGCCGAATCCCTGTTCTTTCCCTACGGAAATCATATCAAAGCTCTTTAATGAAGTCATTACTGTTGAGGGTGCCGATGTAATGCAGTATGGTGCCAGTGAAGGCGACTCATTGTTTATCAAAGCTATAAAAAAATTTGAATCTGTTGAAAATATTGGAGATGATGAGTTAATTATTACAAATGGTTCTACAAATGGTATATATGATTTCACAAGGAGTCTGATCGATCAGGGGGATATTGTCATTTGTGAGGCGCCTGGTTTTCCTGGTTCTATTGCGGCGATGGAGGCATGCGGAGCAAAATTATTCGGAATTAAAATGGATGATTTGGGAATGATCCCGGATCTCCTGGATAATACATTGACTAATTTATTAAGCCTGAAAAAACCGGTTAAATTCATCTACCTGATACCTGAATATCAGAATCCCAGCGGCAGGACAATGTCACTTGAAAGAAGAAGAGATATTCTGAAAATTGCACAGAAATATGATATTCCTATTCTGGAGGATCAGCCCTATAGAGAATTATGCTATTCTGGCGACCGTATCATAACACTCTGGGAGCTGGCGAGGACAGAGTTTAATGATCCCGAGCTGGTTACGATCTGTAAATCTTTTTCCAAGATACTGGGACCTGGCTTAAGACTTGGTTTTGCATCCGGAGCACCAAAAATTATTGGACAAATGGTTAAATGGGCACAAAAATCAATTGTAAGCCCGGACTGTGTGACTCAGCGGGTAGCGGCCTATTTTATTGATAGAGGATATATGCATGACCATATAAAAAAGATCATTGAAATGTACAGACCCAAGAGAGATGTGATGCTACATGCTCTTGAAGCTTATATGCCGGAAGGCGTTTCATGGACAAAACCGACAGGTGGAATGTTTATCTGGGTTATGTTCGATGAGAATGTAAATACGGATGAACTTTTTGAAAAAGCAGTCAAGAATAAAGTGGCCTTTATCCCCGGTAGTAAGTTTTATTCAAATCCGGATAAGAAGAGAAATGAGTTGCGGTTGAATTTCTCTTATCCTTCCTGCGATGATATCCAGAAAGGAATAAAATTACTTGCATCAATACTTTAATACTTCTAAAAACTGAAAATTATAAATTATAAAAAAGGAGAAAAATGAAAAATCTGATACTAATCGTAAATACTGGAAATACCTCAACAAAAATTGGCGTATTTAATAAGACAGAACCTCTGTTTGTCGAAACTATAAGACATAGTGATGAAGAACTTGATCAATACCAGGATGTAAATGCTCAGAAACAGTTCAGGGAAGACCTGATCATTGGTCTGCTGAAAGAAAAAGAAATTGATCTGAATAGAATTGCTGCCGTTTCTGCACGGGGAGGATTATTAAAACCACTTATCTCAGGAACCTATATTGTCAATGATGAGATGATAAGGGATTTAATTGAGGCGAAGAATGGTTTACATGCGTCCCATCTATCCGCACAGATCGGATTTTCAATTGCAGAAAAACATAATATTGTATGCTATGTGGTTGATCCTGTCTCAGTTGATGAACTGGATAAAATTGCAAGGTACTCGGGTCATAAATTATTTGAAAGAAAAATGCTGAGTCATGCCTTGAATATGAAGGCGGTTGCCAAACGGTTTGCAAAGGAAAATAAACTGGATTATTATAAATCCTCACTGATCGTGATTCATCTGGGAACTGGTATTTCGATATCAATTCACAGAAATGGACGAATGGTCGATGGCATTAATTCAAGTGAAGAGGGTACCTTTTCCCTTGATAGAGCCGGTGGACTTCCTGTACTTCAGTCGGTAAAATATGCACTTGATAATAAATTGACATTTAAGGAATTTTCAAAATTGATATTTGGCAATGGTGGGTTCTACTCATACTTGCAGACAACCGAATTTTTAAAAATTGAAGCGATGTATAAAGATGGTGATCAAGAGGCAATCAATCTTGTTCATGCGCTTGTCTATCAGATCGCAAAGGATGTCGGTTCATTTGCAACTGTTGTTAAAGGAAAGGTAGATAAAATTCTTGTGACAGGTGGAATGGCGTATTCAAAATTATTAATTAAACTAATTAAGAAAAGAATCGATTTTATTGCTCCGATTGAACTTTACCCCGGGGAAGATGAAATGCAGGCGCTGAATGAAGGATCTTTAAGAGTTTTAGAAAATGAGGAAGAACCAATTGATTACTAATTCAATCTAAGTCTTTTCGTATGGCTCCAGATGAACAACTACATCTACAATTCCAGGTCCATCATCCAATAGTTTTAAGCGGACCTGGTCTGAAATATGATGCCCATCTCTGACAGACATTTCAGGATCAACCAGAACATGGAGATCGACATAGATATTTGAATTAGACTTTCTTGTCCTGATAGAGTGAACCTCTTTAACACCATCAATTTTTTCGGAGATTTTCTCAATCTCTTTAAGTTCAGCTTCTGATGCACTTTTATCTGTTAATTCATATAGAGGAGATTTAATTATATCCCAGGAAACTTTAAGAATAAAAGCAGATACTAATAAGGCACCAATGTTGTCTAAGAATTTCCAATCAGGATTTATGGATGATGCAATAACAGCGATCAGCACCGGAATAGAGCTGATCGAATCTGATCTATGGTGCCATGCATTTGCTATTAAAGCGGATGATTTTGTTTTTATTCCAATTTTTTTTGTTTTATAATAGAGAAATTCCTTGAATACTATTGAAAATAGAGGCCCGATCAATGCTACCCAACCTACCTGTTTCGCATCACTCTTGCCTATTACGATAACTGCTTTATATCCAATCCCCACAGCAACAGAGGCAAGGATTAATCCAATGACTATTGTAACTATTGATTCTATCCTGCCATGGCCATATGGATGATCTTCATCAGGAGGAGCTGCCCAGAATCTTATTCCGAATAGAATTGCAAAATCTGTTGAGAGATCAGAGAGACTATGAAATGCATCTGCAATAACAGCTTTACTTTCCCCAAGGTATCCGACTAAGAATTTGATACCGGCAAGAAAAATATTTACAAGTATACCTATCCAGGTGATCTTTTTTATTTGATCTTTATTGCTTTTACGTTTATTATCTAATTCATGATTTTTGGATTTATTCTTGAGATTTTTTTCTTTTCTATAAACCATTTTTTTTCAAGTATATTAAAACACATAATCCAATATATTTCAATTTTAGAAAAACAAGTAAAATATTGAGAGTGTTTTATATGTTTAATCACTAGTGTCCTATAAAAAATCTCTATAATGAAATAAAGCTCTTTGTTTACA
>CBDUZW010000026.1:0-56877 GCA_965371805.1 uncultured bacterium
GTCTTTTATATAAAGGATTATGAAGGTTTTACTAAATAAACTTTTGTAATTACTTAATTATAAATAAGGAGGAAATATGAAGAAAATACTGATAATTTTGGTTATGGTTATTAACCTGTTTAGTGGGTGTAAAATAAATGATTCAAATGTAATTGAACCTATAATTGAACCTATAGTTGACAATAAACCTTTAGATGGGTGGGTAAAAACTTTTGGTGGGGATAGAATTGATGAAGCTCAATCAATTCAACAAACTTCTGATGGAGGATATATTGTAGCAGGATACACCGGATCTAAAGGGAATGGTGATTTGGATGTATGGTTAATGAAATTAGACGAAACTGGAAATGAAATATGGGATAGAACTTTTGGTGGTGCTTTTGAAGAGAAAGCAAATTCTGTCCAGCAAACATCGGAAGGTGGTTATATTATTTGCGGTTATACAACATCTTCTGGAAACGGATCATGGGATGTTTGGTTAATCAAAACAGATGTGAATGGAAAGGAAGAATGGAACCAGATTTATGGAGGCAGTTCATATGATATTGGATATTCCGTAATTCAAACTAGAGATGGTGGATATATGATTGCAGGATTAAATAATAGTCAGGGTGATTTGAATAATGGATGGATTATAAAAACCGACTCAAAAGGCAAAATGGAATGGGACAAAATTTATGGTGGTCCAGCGGATGATTTCTTTTTTGAACTTCAACAAACCACAGATGGTAAATATGTTTTTACAGGAGCGACAGATACTCAAATACAACAAAACGGAACACGTGATTTGTGGTTATTGAAGACAGATACAGAAGGCAATATGGAATGGAGTAAAACTTTTGATGGAAATAATGATAAAGATTTTGGTAGAGGTGTTCAAGAAACTTCAGACGGTGGTTTTCTGGTAACTGGAAATAAAAGACATTCAACTGGAAAAAGAGAGATATGGTTGTTGAAAACAGATTCTTATGGAGATAAAGAATGGGACAAAGTATTAAGTGATGGTAAAGATGCTCTTAGCAGATCAATTCAACCAACAACAGATGGCGGATTTGTAATTTCAGGTTTTATTGATAATAATGATACCGGAGATATGGACTTTTGTCTTATAAAAATTGATAATAGTTATAATAGGCAATGGCTTGATAGTTTTGGAAAAAGCAACCAATATGAAGAAGCTTTCTCAGCACATGAAACAACTGATGGAGGATATATCATTGCCGGTTTTACAACTCTTTCTGAGAACAATAAAGATTTTTATATAGTAAAAAAAAACTAATATCTTGAACTTGTGATATTCGGAAAAAAATATGTTTGATTAAAAAAGGGGACAGGCAAGAAATCTGTTTAAGAATGGAAAGATTATGTCTGAAAAAAATTACAAAGATGAAGTAGAAATAAAGTAAGTATTCAGTTAAGTACTGGAAGGTGTACTTTACCGAAAACTTACAATAGATCGTATGCGGTTAATTAACCGCTACAAATATAACGAAGGACAATATAATTTGAGCAGGGTTTAATAAATTTATTAAGAAAAAAGGGATATAAACTTACACAATTATAACTAGACAGGAAGATAATGACTAGCTCCAAAGGTGTAATAATTAATCCCATTGTGTGGGTTAGAAAGTTTTAGTGCCAAGCAAGAAGTTGAATTAGAAGTTGAATTAAGCAAGAAGTTGAATTAGATTTATTTTATTTATAAAATTTAAGATTGATATTTTTAGTTCTATATGGTACTATTCTATGTAGTACCTTAAGGAGGTCAAATGAAAAAGTTTTTTTATATTTTAATTTTAATTACGCTTTACACATTTTCATTATCTGGTTTGGAAAAAAAAAATAAACCTATGAATAATGTTGAAAAAGAAGTTTGGAACACGGTAAAGTCCATTAATTCTACCTGGGTAAAAAAAAAAGATGCCTTAGGTTTAAAGAAATATTTTCACAAAAATATGGTTCTTATCGAACCTAGTATAAAAAACAGACAGGAAGGAAGAAAAATTATAATTGAAGGTTATAAAAATTTTATAAGTTCCATTAAGCTTATCAGTATTAATGAGATTGACCCCAAAATCCAACTATATGGAGATAATAATTTTGCTGTAGTTACATATTATTATAATTTAAAAGTCCAGATTAAAGAAAAAATAGAAGTTTTGAAGGGTCGAGATATGTATGTGTTTGTTAAAGAGAATAAAAGATGGCAGGCAGTTGCTAATCAGTTTTCTGCATTTCCTAAAAAATAGGACTAATAGTGGATTTAAGTAATTGCAAAAAATTTACTTTAAAATTAATTAACCAAACAAGTGCCGCTTATATCAGTACTATCTCAGAAAATGGATTCCCAGAAATCAGGGCAATGTCGAATTTAAGAAGTCAGAAGGATTTTCCAAAATTAATTAATTTCTTTAGTGAAAAATATAAAAATAAGTTAACTCTCTTTTTTTCAACAAATACATCTTCAGAAAAACTTTTTCACATAAAATCAAATAGCAAAGTAGCTGCATATCTTTGTATTCCAAATAATTTCTGGGGGGTTATGCTTTCAGGTGAGATGAATATAGTAGAAAACAAAGAATTAAAAAAAATGTTCTGGCACGATGACTGGATAACATTTTGGTCAAAAAGGTATAATGATCCTGATTATTCAATTTTAGAATTTACTCCAAAAAAGGCAAAAGGATGGAACGGCAATAATATTTTCAATTTTGAATTATGATAGGACTATAATGACAAACCAACGAAAAGCAGGATTTCTAATTGCCAAAATCCATCAAATATCAGGTCGTATTCTTTCTAAAAAATTAAAGGAATATGGAATAACTGAGTTAAATCCCTCCCAGGGAAGAATCATGTTTGTTTTATGGCAAAATGATGGTATCAGTATAAATCAATTGGCAAAAAAAACAGCTCTTGGCAAATCAACTCTTACTAGTATGCTTGACAGGCTTGAAAACTCAGACTTCCTAAAAAGAATTGCCTCTAAGGATGATAGAAGAAAAATTATTATCAAAAGAACAAAAAAAGATAAAAATCTACAAAAACTATATCAAAACATTTCAAACTATATGACTGAATTATATTACTCAGATTTCTCAGCTGAGGAAATTGATAGATTTGAGAGATATCTGGAAAAAATATTTGATAATTTAAATTCTGTTGAAAAAATGATAAAAATATCAGTTTAGAACCGAATATTTCTGTTTGATTATCCCGCTGGTCCATCTAATAGAAGTTTTAGTGCCAAGCAAGAAGTTGAAAGAAATGTTTTTTTTTATGACATACTTACTTTAGAGATTAGAGGGGGTAGGAGTAGGGAGACCTTTTAGATGGTTTACTGATACTGAGCATAGTTCTTATCATGTTATATCCAGGACAAGTCGAGGGGAGTTTTTGCTTGATAGTGCAGAACCTCCTGAAGGTTTTTTTATTAAGAATTCTTTTGAAATAGATTATGATGATGATGGTATTAGTGTTAACAATTATATCCCTAGTTCTTCAGAAAAGTCATCACTGTTATTATAAGTTTTTAGATTTTTATCAGTCTCCAACTCCTCGTCTATAATACAGTATGATGTGCGCACAATGTCAACATAAAAATAATTATAAATATCTATACTGGAGTCATCATAAGATCAGGGGCGAGTGAGTAATGATTTTTTTTCTATCCAGTATGAATAAATATTCTCCAGTTTTCAGCTCTTTCTGTTTGGTTTCAAATGTATATTGAGTTTTTCCTTCTATCGGAATAATACGGATTATATTGTCATAATAAAAGATGTCGCAAATCCCATTTGTTATTATAGAAATATCGGGACATACTATAGTTGTTTTATTTTCTTTTCCATATTCTTTATTATTCAACTGGATATGACCGGAAAGAAGATCTACTTTATAGCTATTGTCTGTAGTTTTTGACACTTCATACTTTGAATTGCTTATGCTTTTAATGACCAGTCCTTTCAGGCTTTTTATTTCATCTTTTTTATAGAAAGCTGCCAACTCTTTATTTTTAATTACAGGGATAAACTTCTTGTTCTCTCTTTGTATCTTTTCAAGAGTAATTACAGTCGACAGAAAATCAGAATAATATAAAAAGAAAAAGCCAATAAAAAATAAAATAAAAAAAACTGAGAAAAAAAATCTAAGATAATATCTTTGTCCTACAGGAGACTTGTACTCAATTGTATCCCAAATTTTTTCAAAATACTTATCTCTGGGTACAAGATCTCCTTGAATATTTGACAACTCTGCAATCTCTTTTTCAAAATCTTTCTCATTTATCATAGTTTAGATCTAACTTAATAAATAAATTAAAAATCAAATCCTATCCAGAACTTTAAACCATGATATTTGTTTTCTTTAAAATCAGTTTTATATACCCAGTCAAAGTGTAGAGGATAACCAAACATATTTACCTGAAGTCCAAATCCATACGATGCTAATCCATCTTTTAATCTTAAGCCACCACCAGGCTCAAAAAGATCATACTCCTGCTCTTTAAACCATGCCCCACCGGCATCAAAGAAAAACACTCCTTTTATTGGTCCAATAAGTCCAATTGGAGTAGCAGCTACATGTATTATTGGGAATCTCAATTCAAGATTAACAAAAAGCAATCTAGTTCCAACAATGGAATTGAGCTCTGCGGATCTTATCGAATTATTTCCACCAGTCCATGAGACAACAGGATTCTTTCCCCCGGAATAGGCTCCGTTTACTCTAAATGCAAGGGTTGTGTTTGGTCCCAGGCTTATATATTTTCTATAATCAATAGAAGCGGAAGAGGCATCCATAAAGCTATCACTTAATTTTATATATTTAGAAATTGAAATTTTAAAAGTACTACCTCTATTTGGACTGCGATTTGAAAAGTATATTGAATCGCCAATGAGTGATAATGTCAGCGGAATAGCATTTCCAGTGAAATACTGTCCGTATGGAAGTTTTACTCCATAATATAGAAGGTCTGTGTTTTCTTCCTGTTTATATGCAGAGAAACCAATTTCTAATCTATGGGATCTGTTAAATGGAAGATATGCTCCGGTTCTGAAACCATATCGTTTTCTTATTACTATATCTGAAGAAAAACTGTATTGAGTATAATAACGCATTGTCATTGAAAATGCAGTTGTGTATACTTGAAGTCTGCGTTTCAGATTTATATAAGTGAGAGAAAAATTTCTATATCCATAAAAACTCCCTAAGGTTAGATTTAGTCTCATGTCTCCCAGGACATCTGTGGCTGTTATGCTGGTATATCCAGCGAAATCTCCCCTGGTTGACATTCCCAAAATAACAGAAGGAGAACCTGTGATTGAAATATCTTTAAGTGGGCTATATTTATCAAATTTTGTTATAGCTTTGTTAGCAGCAAGTTCAGGATTTTGCGGTTCTGTTAATGGTTTTTTATATGTTTCAAATGATATCTCTGACTCCTCTATGAAACTCTCTACATTCTTTTTATATAAATAAAAAAGTCCCTTATAAAAAGAGGTAAAAGCGACCATGTTTTTTTCTCCAGGAATCTCAGTTGGGAAAAAGTTTCCTGTTTTAACATTTGTGTGTCTGTATTTTTTCTTGTTTTCAAGGTCAATTGAGTATAAGTTATACGACTCCATCTCATTTGAACTATAGTAGACTTTTTTTGAATCGACTGAAAAACTGGGTGTTATGTCATCTGATTTACTATCAGTTATGACCATGGGACTTTCAATTGCTTCAATTGGAGCTAAGAATAAATTATATGAACTATAAGGAAGTTTCCCGGAATAGACAATTTTTTTGCCGTCATTTGATAGATTTAATGATTTAATATATAGCTTTCCATGCGTTAATCTGACGAATTTCCCATCTGTAAAATTGTATGAAAAAATCGAACTTCTGAAATCATTAATTCCTGTAAAATATAGTTTTTGATTAGTTGGGTGAAAATCAGGTGATGATGGTGACTGGATATCTTTTAGTTTTACAAATTTCTCAATTTTTGTTGATAGAACATCAATAACAACCAGATAGTTGTCAAACTCTTTTCTAGCAAAAAAAGCAATTTTTTCACTTTTATTATCCCATGCAAAAGAAATTCCGTCTGTCGGATTGAATTTAAGATCAATCCCGTCATATTTTGAGATGAATCCTGGAGTAATGCTTTTTATCTTTTCTCCAGTCTTCATTGAGATAAGGATTATTTCAAGTTTTCTTTTCTGGATATTATATGTTAATATTGCCATAACCTCACCAGATGGTGATATTTGGATACCAAAAGAATAAGCATATGGGAATTCAGGACCTATATTATAACTATATTCATCCGGGTTTTCCCGACCCATAAATCTACTGAATCTTTTCCTGAGATATTTTTTAAAATTAAAGTTAAATTCTTTTCTTGTTACTCCAAACATTTTGAAAAATCTTTCTTTTGAACTTGATAATGACTTGAAGAGCGAAGTTTTTTTAAAAAATTTCAGTGTTTTTTTTACTCCAATAGCACCGTAATTTTCATCAATAAATTCGAACATAACCCGACCAAAGTCGTAAGGTGTCCTATTTGTATATGCTGTCATCTGATTATTTTTAGATAACTCTGGAATTCTATCTGTAATAACATTATCGATAACAGTGACTTTATTAAAACCTTCCAATTTACTTGAGATAAACTCTGAGAATCCTTCAGGAACCCAAAGTGGTTGACGTCCAAATCGAATCTTATTTTTTTTGGTATTTCCATACCAGACAAGGTATTCAAAAATATGTCCAAGTTCGTGGGCCAGGGTCTTTGCAAAATCATCAAAAGGTCTATCACCATGAATTACAACCCTGTGGCCAATAGGTTCTGCGAATGCTTGAATTCCCAGAGGCATAAACCCGGGAAATAGATTTGTCATTTCAAAGTCTATATGAGTGTTATAGTATACTATTGGAATGATTTTATGTGCATTTACATTCAGATATAGGGAAAGTTTCTTATAAGCTGCTTCAGCTTTTACTGCAATTTTTTCTATCAATTTTTTGTTTTTTGTATAAAAATGAATGTTAAAATGTTTAGTTTTTGCAATTTTCCACTCAAATTTTCTTTTTATAACCTTATTCTTTCCATAAAAATAGCTGTATTGTGAGAATAATGATACAGACATTAATAGTGTAATTAATAATAGTATTGTTTTTTTTTTCATTTAACTGTTCCTCATTATTGATAATTTTCTTATCAGGTTTAATTGAGAAAGTAGATATCTTCTTTCTATATGTTCTTTTTTCATTAATTTTTTAAGAAAATCATTCATAGTGGCATCAAATAAGAATTTGAAATTAAACTGTTTTGTACTTCCTTCCTCTTTTGTAATTTTCTTATTGATTAATATTTTTTTTAAAATTTTCCCGGAATTGATATCAACTAGTCCAATATTCGTTTTAAGTCTCCACACAATTTTTTCTACAAAACGTTTTTCTTTATCTCCATATTTATCTGTTTTTTCTGAGATAACATGTCTCTTGTCTATTTTTAAAACCATTTTTATAGAAATTATAATAGTATCGCTATAATTAGTTTTTATGTTTTCATCCAGAATCAGATTCTTATCATCATTATCAGTTTCTTTTTCTGTCAAATCAGTATTGATCAATTTGTCATTGATGAAATCAACTTTTTTATTAATTGATTTTTGAAATTCTATAAAAAAGAAATCTCCAAATATTTTTTTATATTTAATATTAATATCTGGAAGCTTAAAATCATATTTCTGGAAAATAACTTTGCTATATTTAGAAAAATCTATATAGTCTTTATTCGGAATGATAATTGTTACTCTTTTTTTATCCTGGATTCCGTATAGAGAAAAAATAGAAAATGCAAATAACAAGATGAATAATTTACTTAATTTTTTTCTTTGTTTTTTCATTTTCTTTCACTTCTCCTTTTTTTTGAAAATGCTTATAATTGCTTTGAATAAAAGAATTCCCGGGGGACAGTTTCAGTGCAGTTTTGTATGCATCTTCAGCTTTTTCAAATTCTCCCATTTGTTCATATGCAATAGCCAGGTTATTATAAAGCTTACTTGAATCCTTCATTTTGGGTAATAATTTTTCCCATCTTATAAGAGCTTCCTTCCATAGGTCATGTCTCGCCATTATATTTGCGAAATTGAACTCAGATTTTGCTGCTTTTGTTGAGCAGGAAGTAAAGATTAATAAAACAAGAGTAAGAATCAGTATATATTTCAATGGTACCTCCTTCTTAATCATATATAAATATACGAAAGCTTATTATATATAGTTTTTTTTATTTTTTCAATATTCCACTTATTATAGAGTGTTTTATTATATAAATTATTCCCTTTTTTTTTCATAAATACACCATCTGGTTTTGTAGGCAATTTATTTGCCATTGTTTATCGTGATTTGTGGTACAAAAAAAGGACAATATTTATTTCTCATGTCCTTTAAAAAATACATAATTATTTAATTATAAATAGGTGTTAAAATACTTTTTATGTTTGATTAAAGAAAAAATAAAAACAGCCGATACAATAAATGTAGTAGATAAAATTAGTTTCATTTTGAAAGGGAGGTAGTATGAAAGTATATGACAACATTAAAAATGTTAATACTGAGTTTGTTAAAAAAGATCTTTCAAAAAAAGAAAATAAAACAGGTAAAGTAAGTGGACATAGCTCAGAAGATAGTGTTGAGTTCTCATCCCACCTTAATAATCTTAGAGAATTAGAACAGAAAGCGTCTGAATTAAGTTCAATAAAAAGTGGTAAAGTTGATGGAATAAAACTTCAGGTTGAAAATGGGTCCTACCAAATTTCAAGTGAAAATATTGCAGAGAAGATAGTTGATGAGCTTATAAGTAAATAGAATGGTGCAATATGGCAATTGGAGTAATAAGAAAGGTCGGGAAAATGAGATTTCCTACAATCAGAAGAAGTACAGATATACTTCAACCTGAGAGTGGTGATGTAGATTTTTCTGAAGAATTAAAAGGATTTGACAAAGAGCAGGCAAGGTCAATTGCTGAAACTGAAGATGTAAGTCAAAAACTAATTAAAGATAACGAAGAAAGAGAAAATCTTAAAAAAAACAAAGAGGAAGAAAACACTGAAAATCAAGACGAAGATGATGAAATAACTCATATAGATGTCCAAGCTTAGATTTAATTTAAGAATAGTCCCTTGATTTTAAAATAAATAATTTATATAATATCATTATGTATATAATAAGGAATAAAAATAATGAAAAGAGACATTAAAGCTATAATACTAATGCTGTCCTCTCAGGCTATGATAAATCTGGGGATAATTCCAGACCCTATATCTAAAGACTCTTTGGTACAGTTGGAAAAGGCAGAGATTTTTGTTGAACTTTTAAAGGTATTAAAAGTAAAAACACAAGGTAATTTAACTAAGGAAGAGCAGGACTATTTAAATGAGGTATATGATAATATTCTTTCTGTTTATAATAAAATAAAAGGGGATCAAGTGTAAATATGAAAAAATTTTTAATCTCAGTATTTATTTTTTTAGTTTTTATACCACTCTTTGCAAACTCAAACCAATGGGGGAATTTAGACCTCATATATTATTTTGATTCAAATGGTCAAAGAGAAAAAGTTCTAGAAAATCTGGACAAAATAGATCTATCGGTATTGTCAGGAAATGAGAAAAATAAAATTATTGAAAAATTAATAGATTTTGCTGATCTGAAAGGATCGGAGGATAAAGATCTATCAAAAAAAATTTATCTTAAAGTGACAGCAGAAGCTCCACATTACTGGTTGGTTATGAATAAATTAGTTGATCTGGAAAGTAAAGGGAGATTTGCTTTTTCAAATGTCAAAGGTGCTTTTTCCCAAATGATAAAGATTGCTGATGATTTTAAGACTTCCTTTCTTATGTTAAATTTTTTTGTTAATTCTTTATTATATACTATACTGCTGGTTTCTTTTGTATTTGCATTAATTATGCTTTATAAATATTTTACACTTTTTGCAAATGACCTCTTGATTAATGCTGAAGGTGATATATCTTTAAAAAAAACACTATTTGTAATAGTTATGTTTATCTGGCCGCTACTATTTCTCTCAGGTTGGACGATTTACCCATTTCTAATATTTGGTGTTTTGTTTAAATATTTTTCACGAATTGAAAAACAATCAATATACATTTTATTTGGGATTTCAACTTTGATATTACTTGTCTTTAGTTTTAGTAGTGTATTATCAGATCATTATAAAAGTGATTCTTTCCAAACTGAGAGGATTTTATTTAGCGGGGTTTATAATGTCAAAGATTATTCATATTTAAATAATGAACAAAAAACGATATTTGCCTTTTCAGAATATAAAAAGAATAATTTTGAAAGATCCAAAGAGATACTTAATTCTGTGGATGATGATTATAATAGCGAGCTTAGATTAATACTACTTGGTAATTTATATTATAAGAAATTTAAAAATCCAGGTACAAAAGAAGAAAAGGATCTACCTGAAAGTTTGAATTATTTTTTAAAGGCATTAAGAGAAAATGATACTAATGAAGTGGCTTTAAATAACCTGGCCCTTGTACTCTTAGGAAATAGTCAGGGTGAAGAAGATGATGGAAAAGTCTTCGATTCGTATTCAGAAAGGTATTCAAAATTATCTGAAATTCAAACTTCTGTATTAAAAATTAAAGATCCGGTTTTAGATAGACATTATTTGTGGAAAAGGCTGTTTTCTTTATCTGAAACATCATTCAATCCAATAACTTTATCAAAAAGTATATTTTTAAAGTTTGTTTTATTCCCATTTATATACTTCATTCTGATATTCTATATATATGTTAAATTTTTAAACAAAATGTTTAATACATTAGGTGAGAGTACTGCCTGTTCAAAATGTTCTAAGATCATAAAAAAAAAGGCTGTTCATAAATCTTATAAATTTTGTGAGGATTGTCACCAATTATTTTTAATTAAAGATATTATTTTCCTGGAAGCTAAATTATTAAAGGAAAAAGAAATAAAAAAGAGGAACTTCAGGGCATTTATAAAAATCATTTTTCTCTCTATAATAATTCCAGGATTAAACTTTAATTTTAAAAACAAAAACAATATATTTCTTATCTTATCAATGATTTTTTATTTTTTCCTAATTTTTGGCTTTACTGGTTTTACAGGGTTTAAGCTCCTTAGTTTACCTGTGCCATTTATTTTCAATATTTCAGGAATTATTGCTTCAATTTTATATTTAGTCTTGAATATTTCTTCAATTAAGGGGGAAGATTATGGCATTTAAAGGTACTCTAAAAGAATTCAAGGTTCCTGATATTCTACAATTAGTATCATTACAGAAAAAAACAGGTATTCTAACCTTTACCAGTCCTGAAGGTTTTATCACTCTTATTATTGAAGATGGAATGATAGTAGGTGTTGACGCTTTCCCGAGAAAGATTGAAACAAGGGTTGGAAATGTGCTTGTAAAACAGGATTTAATATCCAAAGAAATGTTGGACAGGGCTCTTGATATCCAGAAAAAAAGAGGGAAAAAGGTTGGTGAGGTCTTAGTAGAAATGAAGATCATCGAGGAAGATACAGTTGGAAAGGCCTTAAAGAATCAAGCAACTGAAATAATATTATCACTTTTTAAATGGAAAAGTGGTGAATACAATTTTAAAGTTATGGATTTTATTGATAGTGGAATGAAGAGTTTGAAACCAATTCAAACAGATGGACTTATTATGGAAGGGGTTCAGATGCTTGATGAATGGCCGTTGATCATTGAATTGGTACCAAATGATCAAATGGTTTTTGAACCAACTAAAATAGAGACAAAGGATATAGAAATAATAGATGAAACAATGGATGAAATGCCTTCAACGGACAAGGTATTTTTAAGTGAGACTGAAGTTAGTTTATTAAAATATATAAATGGTAAAAACAAAGTAAGTGACATTGTTGAGTTGGGTGTTTTTACTAAATATAAGGTGTATAAAAGTCTATATAGTCTTATACAAAAAAAAATTATCAGAAACATGGAGAGGTCGATAATTGACGACTTCGAAAAGCAAAAGAGTAAAGAACTCTTATATGAAAGAATAAAAAAATCAAGAAGAAAGATCAATTATATTTTCTGTATTTTAATTATATTTCTTTTACTAATGTTCATTATCAGTTTTTCTTCCCCATTCGATCCTTTTTATAAAGATAATATCTTAATAGATAAGGAACTTATTGATATTTTTTTTATAAAAAATTAAAAACAGACATACATGAAACAGAAATTTGTTATTGCCGTTGGGAATTTTGATGGTTTTCATCTTGGTCATAAGAAAATAATTGAAGAGGTGTTCAGGGTTGCAGAAAAGAATGATATGTCTCCTGCATTAGTGACATTTGTCCCTAATCCGAAGGTTTTTTTAAAAAAGGAGAATCAACTTATTTTTACAGACACACAGAAAAAAGAGTTTCTAAACAATATAGGTTTAAATAATCTTTTTTTAATGGATTTTAAGAAGATATTCAGACTTCCAGGCAGACAATTTATTATTAATAATTTAATTGAAAAATTGAATATGGCACATCTTGTCATTGGATATAATTTTAAGTTCGGTAAGGATAAAGATTGTGATATAAATGCACTTAAGCAGTTATCAAAAGAGTTAGGATTCGGGTTGACTATTATTGCACCTATTTTATTAGGTGGAGAAAAAATATCAAGTACTCTTATAAGAGAATTCTTAAGAACCGGTCATATTGAAAAAGCTACAAAACTATTAAATCATCATTTTTATATTGATGGAATAGTCACAAAAGGAAGTGGAAGAGGGAAACAGTTCGGGTTTCCTACAATAAATACTGTAACTGAGAATGAATTATTCCCAAGAGGTGTTTTTCAGACTCATGTTCAAATAGCAAATGAGACTTATTCTTCGATTACCAATATAGGAGTTAATCCAACATTTGGTGATAAAGAAAATCTTACTAAAGAAAGAATAAAAATAGAAACACATATATTTAATTTCAGTAAATCTGTTTATGGGGAGCCTGTACGGATATTTTTTGAAAAAAAGATAAGGGATGAAATAAAATTCAGCTCTAAAAATGAACTTATAGAACAAATTAAAAACGATATTTTGCAGATAAGAGTTGACAAATAATACTATTATTGGTTATCATTACGCTTAAACGTTTTTTGTGAAGACTAATTTCGTTAGTTTAAAAATAATTCAGGAGTAAAAATAATGGGAAATGAAGAAACAAAAAAAAAAGCAGTTGCTGCTAAAGATGAAAAAGTAGCAAAAAAGATAGTAGCAAAAAAAAAAGATACAGCAAAGAAAACAGTTAAAAAGATAACTGAGACAAAGGTAAAGAAAAAAGTTACTGATAAAGTAGAAAAAGAAGTAGAAAAAGTACAAGCTGCTAAAACAGCAGTAAAAAAAGATGTTAAATCTGATACAGATTCATTGTCAAGATCATTTGATATAACTATTCCACATATTGAAATTGAAAAAAGTGTTAATGAAATCGCAGAAAAATATTCATCGGATATAAAAATGTCCGGATTTAGGAAAGGCAAGGTTCCAGCAGACTTACTTAAAACCAGATATAAGGGTGCACTGAACGAAGAGGCACTAAATAAAATAGTAGAAGAATATGTTTTTAAGAAGATTGAAGCAGATAAAATAAGAATAGTATCTCAACCGAAGATCGACAAAATTGATCATAAAGAAGGGAAAGACTTGAAAGCATCATTTACTGTTGAAATTTTTCCAGAATTTGAAATACCTGAATTAGATACAATTGTAGTTGAAATTCCTTCAAAAGAATTAAAGATTGACAAATTTGATGAAAAAAAACAGATTGAATTGATCTTGAATTCAAGAAAAAGAGCAGTAAGTGTGGAAGGGAAAGCTATTAAAGATGCAGATATTGTATTATTTAATTTCCAGACAAAGATTCTTAAAACAAAAAGAATGACACCAAGAATGGAAGAAACGGTTGAGATTTTGAAGGATAGAGATCATTATATAAAGGATATTTATGTTGAATTAACCGGTAAAAAAGAAGGTGATAAGTTTTCTTTTGAAAAGGAGTATCCAACTGATTTTAATAAAAAAAAATGGGCAGGTGAAAAAGTTGAACATATAATTGAAATAATTAGAGTTCAGGAATATTTTACTCCGGTATTAGATGCTGATACTATTAAGGAATTAGGCTTTGAAGATGAAGTGTCATTAAAGAAAAAACTAAAAGAGGAATATGATAGCTATTCAGCAAAACAATTGGAAGAGATAAGAAATGGGAAGAGAATTGAAAAAGTATTAGATATTATTAAATTTACTATTCCAGAGTCACTTATTCTTCAGGAAATTGAGAGAATAAAAAATGATCCTCAAGCAGGTCAGTTTATTAAAGATGATTCAGTATTAAGAAAAAGAGCTGAGGAATCTGTAAAATTTATGTTGATAAATTCAGAGATTCAGAAAAAACATAAAATTGAAGCAAGTGCAGATGATGTAGAGGGTGAATTAAAGAAAATGTCGGAACAATTCGGTATGCCTGTAAAGGATATAAGAAAATATTATTCAAGCTCAGAGCAGAAAGAATCTTTGAAAGATAGAATAAGAGGTGATAAAATAAATGACCTTTTAAAAGAGAAGATAAAGATAAAGGAGACTAAATAATGCCCTTGATTCCAATCGTAGTCGAACAAAGTGGTAATGTTGAAAGAGCATATGATATTTATTCCAGGTTATTAAAAGATGGTATCATTTTTCTTGGATCCGCAATTGATGACTCTGTCGCAAATGTTATTGTTGCGCAATTATTATTTTTAGAGGCAGAAGACCCGGAAAAAGATATTTCAATATATATTAATTCTCCAGGTGGTGTTATAAGTTCAGGTATGGCGATATATGACACAATGAAGTTTATTAAGAATGAAGTAGTCACAATTTGTATTGGTCAGGCAGCTTCAATGGCTTCATTGCTCTTGACAGGTGGCACAAAAGGAAAAAGATTTATCCTGCCAAATTCAAGAGTTTTGATTCATCAACCCTTAGGTGGAGCTCAGGGGCAGGCAACAGATATAATAATTCAGGCAGAAGAAATAAAAAGAATAAAAGATATGACTATTGATCTTCTTGCAGGTAATACCGGACAGACAAAAAAGAAAATAGGTCTTGATATTGAGAGAGATTATATAATGAATGCTGAAGAAGCAGTAAAATATGGAATTGTCGACAAGGTGATTAGGGATAGAACAAGTATTAAATTATAGAACAGGATAATTAAATGACAAAGAAAGATAAAAAGAATAGTTCGTGTAGTTTTTGTGGGATAAAACAGGAAATAGCATTCAAATTAATTGCTGGTCCTGGTGTTTATATCTGCGATGAATGCACTAAGGCGGCATATAATCTTATTTTTAACAATAAGGATGGTAATGTTGTTGAAGATGTACCGGAATTTGATGTATTGATACCGGAAGAGATAAAAAAGAAACTGGATAAATATGTAATATCGCAAAAAATGGCAAAGAAAAAATTGGCAGTTGCGGTATATAACCACTTCAAGCGGATTAATAATCTAGGAAAGAAGAGCGATGTTGAGATAAAAAAAAGTAACGTATTGTTGATTGGTCCAACAGGGACAGGCAAAACATTATTAGCTGAAACACTTGCTAAAGTATTAAATGTTCCTTTTGCAATTGCTGATGCTACTACTCTTACTGAAGCAGGATATGTTGGAGAAGATGTAGAAAATATTTTATTGAAACTTTATCAGGCTTCTGGAGAAGATATAAAAAAAACAGAACATGGCATAATCTATATTGATGAAATTGATAAAATATCCCGAAGAAGTGAGAATACTTCAATAACAAGAGATGTATCAGGAGAAGGAGTTCAGCAGGCATTATTAAAAATTGTAGAAGGTACAGTTGCAAGCGTTCCCCCAATGGGTGGTAGAAAGCATCCTCATCAGGAGTTTTTGAAAATTGACACCAAAAACATTCTTTTTATTGCTGGTGGTGCTTTTGTCGGTCTTGATAAAATTATCAAAAGAAGATTGAAAAAGAATCAGATCGGATTCAGCAATAAAAATGCAAAAGTTCTTGATGATGAAATTTATAAAAAAGCAGGTACAGATGACCTGATTAAATTTGGTCTTATTCCTGAATTAATTGGACGGTTTCCTGTAACGGCAGTCCTGGATGACTTAAATGAAGAAGATCTTTTTAAGATACTTACACAGCCAAAAAATGCAATCACAAAACAGTATCAAATTCTGTTTGAATTGGATGGAATCGAAATTGAATTTACAAAATCGGTTTTGGAAAAAATTGTGAAAGAAGCAGTTAATAGAGAAATTGGTGCAAGAGGTTTAAGAGCGATCTTTGAAGAACTAATGTTGGATGTTATGTATGAAACTCCTTCAAAAAAAGCTAAAATCGACAAATTAGTAATTGATGATGGCTTTCTAAAAAAAGCAAAATGGATAGCATAAGCCGAAAAAAAATTGACTTATCAATAATACCACTTAGGGAATTAGTGACATTCCCTTCGACAATAGTACCTCTCCTTATTGGTAGACAAAAATCAATAGATTCTTTAAGGTTTGCAGTAGATAATTCTGAAGGTATGATATTTCTTGCTGTACAGGAAGATCAATTAAATGAAGAACCTGATACAAATGATATATTTGATATAGGGATAATTGCAAGAATTGAAAAAGAGGTAAAACAGGATACTGGAAACTACAGAATTCTAGTTAAGGGACTTCAAAGGGGGAGAATATACGATTCATTTACGAACCCTGATGGAATTGATATTGTAAGGATTGAGATATTAACAGAGATTAGAGATAGAAAGGATGATGAGTCAGAACTCTCGGTCAAATTACAGGAATTGTTTGAGAAATATATTAGAAAGAAAACAGTAAATTTAAAAGAGGCATTTAAAGGAATTGGGACTGATGATTTATCAGCAGTTTCTGATATAGTTGCTTCAATAATAAATATTTCTCTAAGTGTTAAACAGTCACTTCTTGAGGAACTGAATGTTTATAATAGAGGAATTAAGGTTTATAATATATTGAAAAAAGGTGTCCTTGGAGTTAATGATTCAAGATATAATCAAAAATCCGGATTAGATGATGGTAACCCTGATCCCGGGGATAATGAGATTGAGGAATACAAAAGAAGGATTAAAGAAAAAAAACTTCCGGAAAGAGTAAACAAATATGCAGATATTGAATTAAATAAATTGTCAAAAATGCCCTTATATTCAGCTGAAAGTTCAGTGTCAAGAAATTATCTGGACTGGTTGCTTGATATCCCCTGGACAGAAATTGATAAAAAAAAAATAGAGATTAAAAATGCTGAAAAAATATTAGATGAGGATCATTATGGACTCACAAAGGTTAAGGACAGAGTCCTTGACTCTATTGCTGTTTTACTTCATTCGAAAAAACCTCTTGGTGAAATACTTTGTTTTGTTGGTCCTCCTGGAGTTGGAAAAAGTTCTTTATCAAAATCAATTGCAAGGGCTCTAGAAAGGAAATTTACAAGAATTTCCCTTGGTGGCGTAAAAGATGAAGCAGAAATAAGGGGACATCGCAGAACATATATTGGTGCATATCCGGGGCAGATAGTTAAAGGTTTAAAAAAAGCGAGATCAATGAATCCTGTCTTCTTATTGGACGAGATAGATAAACTTAGTTCAGACTTTAAAGGAGATCCAGCATCAGCTTTGCTTGAAGTACTGGATCCAGAACAGAATATGGAGTTCATTGATCACTTTCTCGATATCGAAATGGATCTTTCAAAAGTTTTTTTTATTACGACTGCAAACTCATTATCAACAATTTCTCATGCTTTAAGAGATAGAATGGAAATTATTGAAATATCGGGATATACTGAAAAAGAAAAATTACAAATATCTAAAAAATATCTAATTCAAAAACAATCAGAAAAGATTGGTTTAGCATGCGATGAGATCTTACTTGAAGATAAATTACTGTTGAAGATAATAAATGAATATACAAGAGAGTCTGGTGTAAGGGAACTTGAACGGGTAATTGCTGTTGTATTTAGAAAAATAACGAGACACATCGTTCAGGATAATAAGAAATATTCTAAAAATAAGCCCTTTGTTTTAACTGAGGAATTATTAACTAAATATCTTGGAGCGCCTAAATATGGATCTCAAAAAACAATTGGAATGGGAGAGGTTGGTGTCTCTATCGGGCTTGCATGGACGCAGGTGGGTGGAGACATTTTAATGATCGAAGCCAGACTCCTGAGAGGAAAGGGAAAACTTATTATGACAGGAAGGCTTGGTGAGGTAATGAAAGAATCTCTTTCCACTGCTTTTACATATTCAAAACTAAAACTTGCTGAGTTGGACTTTGATACCACCAAGCTTGATGACTATGATATTCATCTTCATATCCCTGAAGGTGCTGTTCCTAAAGAAGGCCCGTCAGCTGGGGTTACTCTTGCAGTTTCAATGATTTCACTTATAACCGGTATTCCTGTTAAAAGTAAGTTTGCAATGACTGGGGAGATTACTCTAAGAGGAAAAGTACTTGCAGTAGGTGGAATTAAAGAGAAGGTTTTAGCTGCTCACAGGTATGGAATAAAAAATATAGGAATTCCTTATGAAAATAAAAAGGATTATGAAGAAGATATTACTGATGATATAAAAGATGATATAAAGATACATTTTATTGATAATATGGATGAACTTTTGAATTTAGTACTCGAAAACAAATTGGTTTTAAAAAATATGAATAGTAAAATTTTAAAATCATCTGTTTCAATAGGGGTTCAATAGTATGCTTGTTTTTTGTTTCTTGTTTTTGATATAATAGATAAAATAAGAGTAAAAAGTTTAAGTGTGCAATAGGTAAAAAAATGATAATAAAAAAATCTGAACTGTTTAAAACTGTTTTTAATAAAGGGCAACTTGTTGATGATGATGTTGCCAAAGTTATAGTTATGGGTAGGTCTAATGTTGGAAAATCTTCTTTAATAAACAAGATATTACATAGGAAGAGATTAGCAAAATCCAGTTCAAGACCGGGAAAAACTGTTAGTATAAATTACTATGTAATAAATGATGATTTTCAGATAGTAGATCTTCCTGGATATGGATATGCAAAAATATCCAAGGTTGAAAAAAAAAGGGTTGAAATTTTATTTAATGATTTTTTTAAATCAGTAAATAATGTAAAACTGGTACTAATACTGATTGATTCTAGAAGGGGATTCCTGGATAATGATCTTGAGGCCCTTTCAAAAGTTATTGATAAACAATTTAAAATATTGACAATTTTGACAAAAAGTGATAAGCTTAAGAACTCAGAGTTACAAAAGCAATTAAAGAATCTCAACGAAAAATTCGATTTGATTCCTGTACCATTTTCAATAAAAAATGATTCAGGGATGGAAAAAATACTTAATATGTTAGAGGAAGCGTTAAAGGAGTAAAAATGTATTCATTAAAAGAATTAAAAGGTATGGAAGCAATAGATTTGAAAAAAGTCATAAAGAAATTTGAGCTGAATGATGAAGAAATAGAGAATGGGAATGACCTGTTTTTTGCTATTTTGGATGCTCAGGCAAGGGCCAACGGGAAACTGTTTGCTGAGGGTGTTATAGAGGTGTTAAATGAGGGATATGGGTTCTTAAGATATCAGGAAAATTCCTATCTTTCAAGTGGAGATGATATATATGTCGCTCCTGGATATATTAATAAATTTGATGTAAGAACAGGAGATACTATATCCGGTTCTGTACGTCCTCCAAAGGGCAGTGAAAAATATTTTACATTAATCGGAATAGAGGCAATTAACTCTGAGGATCCTGATTATGTAGTCAAGTTGAGAAAGGGAAAAAGATTTGAAAAACTTACTCCTATTTATCCAGAAGACAGAATTATTCAAGGTATTGGTCCTGAAGATATTTCAGGTAGGGTAATGAACCTTCTGACTCCTATTGGTAAAGGTCAGAGGGGTATTATTGTTGCTGCTCCGAGAACTGGAAAAACCATGATTCTTCAGAGTATTGCAAAATCCATTGAAGTAAACCATCCAGAAATTGCATTAATAGTCTTATTAATTGATGAAAGACCTGAAGAGGTTACAGATATGAGTAGAAGTGTTAAAGGAGAGGTTATTGCCTCAACCTTTGATGAAATGCCTTCCAGACATACAAAAGTTGCAGATATAGTGATTGAAAAAGCAAAAAGAATGGTTGAGATGGGACAGGATGTTGTAATTCTTTTAGATTCAATAACACGTCTTGCTAGAGCTCATAATGCTGTTACACCTCCATCAGGAAAGGTCTTGTCCGGTGGTGTTGATGCGAATGCATTACATAAACCAAAGAAATTTTTTGGTGCTGCAAGAAATATTGAACATGGTGGAAGTTTAACGATCCTTGCAACAGCATTAGTTGATACAGGAAGTAGAATGGATGAGGTTATTTTTGAAGAATTTAAAGGTACTGGAAATATGGAAATAAACTTAGATAGAAAACTTGTTGATAAGAGAATCTTTCCTGCAATTGATATATTTAAATCCGGTACAAGAAAAGAAGAATTGCTTATTCCTGCTGATGAACTTAATAAAATCTGGGTATTACGTAAAGTTCTTACTCAAATGTCAGAGATTGAAGCGATGGAATTATTAGTAGAAAAACTGTCTAAAACTAAGACAAATGATGAATTTATTCAGAAAATGTCTCAAGGCATGTAATAAGATAGAATAGAACATCAATAATAATGGAGTAGAAGATGGTCATAGATTTTAAAGGACTTTTAGAAGAAGCGGGAAAAGTAAAAAATGCAGTTGTTGGAGTACCTGCTCCAGAGGATTTTAGTTCAATAATGACAGTTATCAATGCTAAGGAAAAGGGGATCGCTGATTTTATTCTCTGTGGTGATAAAAATAAAATTGAAAATCTATTATTGGAAAATAGTGGTAAAGTTGACGATTATGAAATTGTTCATGCTGATTCAGAAGAAGAGGCTGCAAAAAAGATAGTAGAACTGGCAAATGAAGGTAGAGTTCATGTGATCTTGAAAGGTTTTTTGGCAACGGCTTCTTTAATGAAACCCATACTGGATAAAGAGACTGGACTAAGAACCGGTAATTTGTTGTCAGATATTTTATTAGTGGAAAATCCAGGAGGAAATTATGAAGGTCTTCTTGGAATGTCTGATGGAGGGTTAAATATCTTACCTAACCTTCAACAGAAAAAAGAAATGATAGAAAATGCAGTTACTGTGTTTCATAAACTTGGTTATAATAAACCTAATGTTGGAATTATGGCGGCTGTTGAAAAAGTTAAGGATTCTATGCCGGCAACAATTGATGCGCAATCTCTTACTGATATGAATGAAAAAGGTGAGATAAAAGGCTGTAATGTTTATGGCCCGTTAGCACTTGATATTGCTGTATCTAAAGATGCTGCTCAACATAAGGGGATAACTAACCCGGTTGCCGGAATGACAAATATAATGATTGTACCAAATGTAGAATCTGGAAATTTGCTTGGCAAAGCATTTACTTATTATCTTAAGATTCCTGTTGCTCATGTGGTGATGGGGGCAAAGATACCAATTTTAATCCCTTCAAGAAATGAAAGTGAAAATGATAAATTATATTCAGTGGCTCTTGGAGTAATTATAAGTAAAAATTAAATGACAAAAAAAGCTTTACTGGTAATTGTTTTTATTTTCAGTTTTTATTTGTCAACATCACTTCTTGCTGATAACGAACTTCTTTTTAAGGTAAGAAAGACTCTAACAAATTTATCCCCATTTTATCTTGATTTCAAGCAGCAGGTTTTTGATGACACAGATCTGATTGCTGAGGAATCAGGAAACATATCTTATATAAACATTGATAAAGTAAAATGGGTTTATAATGATCCCGAATATAAAGTTTTTCTATTGGAAAAAAACAATTATCAGTTTTATGATAAGGAAAGCAGCCAACTAACTAAAGGCAGGGTCAAAGAGAATAGACAGAAATGGATTTTGCAAATTCTTTTTTCAGAATCAATAACAGATCAGGTTACCTATAATAAAAAAGAAAAAATAATCTATATAAAGAATAAAGAGGATGGAGTTGACTTATCTGTCTATATTGGGGCAGATAATTTTCCTCATAAAGTAATTCAACTCCAGGACGCAGGCATAAAATATATTTACTATTTTACTGGCTATAAAACTAAATATAAATTCCCAGCAAATATATTTAACTTGAATTTACCAAAAAATACTGAAATTGTCGAGATGGAATAAACTTTTTCGTGAAAGGTACGTATAATGAAATTGGATGATGATCAGATACTTATAGAAAAAGTACTGAATGGAGACAAGGTAGCATTTGAGGAACTGATGGTTAAATATAATAAGAGAATATATAGTTATATATACAGAATGGTCAGGAATGAAGAGATTTCTATTGAGTTAACTCAAGATTTTTTCTTAAAAATATATAATGTTTTGAATAAGTATAATTTTGAGTATAAATTTACTACCTGGGCTTATCGTATTTGCTATAACCTTGTTATTGATTATATAAGAAAAAACGCTTATAAAGTTGATTCACTTGAAAGTGACAGTATAAATGAGCGGAGAATGGTAGAGAGCGATAACTACATAAAAGACGAAGCTGTGTCTAAGCTTGAAAGTGAGCAGAAAGAAGAATATTTGTGGTCGGTTGTCAGCAGGATCCCTCTTAAATATAAAGAATTAATACTACTCAGGTATGTTGATAATCTTAAATATGAAGATATTGCAAAAATTACAAATATCCCTGTAGGAACCGTAAAAAACCGAATTTTTAAAGCAAAAGAAATTTTAAGAAAGGAGATTGAATATAATGAATTGTTTGTCTGATAAAAGATTAAATGAATTAGCAGATCAAGATGGATTTATATCAAAAAATGATATTGATGCAAATTTGCATATAGAAGACTGTAGTAGTTGCAGTGCAAGAATTGAGCAGTATAAATTAGTGGAAAAAACATTAAATAAAGGATTTTTAATCGAACCTCCAGCTTCAATCACGGAATTTGTTATGGCAAAGATTTTAGCAAAAAAACCATCATTTCAATCACTGATAATTTCAATTCTTATAAGTATTGCCTCAATTATATTTATAATATTTGCCTATTATGGCTTTGCAAAAGATAGCCTTTTAAAAGGAGCTATGGCATTCGGCAGTATCCTGTTCGATGGATTGCATTCAATCGTTTTATCTTTATCAGCTCTTTTGGATTATTCTATTGTATTTGTAGAGACATTAAATAAATTCACAAAAATTGTACTGGGTGTAGGGGCAGATATTGAATTAATAGGCTTACTTTTTGTAGTCGTATTAACAGGAATATTTTTTACTTTTTATAAATTAGCTTCAAAAGTAAAGTTGTTAAAAGGAGCTTAAGGGTAGGGGAAAGAAACTAATGAAGAAGATCTTAATCATATTTTTATTATTGATATTGCATTCTGCAATTTTTTCAGAGAATGAGTATAAATTTATAAAAAATCTTGAAGTTAAAAAAGGTGATACTTTTACAGGTAATATTGTCGCTATTGAGGGGAAAATAAAAATAGATGGTTCTGTTTCAGAATCAATCATTATTTTAGGTGGAGAAATAGAACTTAATGGTAATATAAAAGGCGATGTTATTTGCATAGCAAGTGTTGTAAATATAAAATGTAATTCAAAAATAGGTGGAGATCTTGTAATTCTTGGTAATGCTCCAAAATCCAATGATGGTGAAGTTTCCGGGAAATATCATCTTTTCGAACTTGACCTGAAAAAGATAAGAGAAACAATTCTACCCATTTTAACAGGATCAAATAGTTTTTTTATTATTAATCTTATAAAAACTGTTTTATGGTTTATATTGGTCTTGATTGTTTTTGCATTAATATCTAATAAGATCTACTCAGCAGAAAGTATTCTGAAGAATAATCCGAAAAAAGTTGCACTCATCAGTATTACTGGAATAATCTCATTTATATTATTGCTGATTCTTTTTGTGCTTTTGAGTTTTTTGATTATAGGAATACCATTCTTATTCTCACTTTTTGTGTTCTATTTTATTATATTAACTTTCGGACGTACTGTTATGCTATATTTTATAGGTAAAAGTGTTTCCGTTTATCTCAAAATTAAAAATATACCTCCTATATTCTATCTGTTTATTGGATTTTTACTTTATGTACTTTTATTATTTATTCCTTATGCAGGACGAGTTGCTTTATTGTGTTTAAATATTATGGAATTTGGCATAGGTCTAAGCTATTTTTTCAGAAAAAAGTTTAAATTCTAATATTTGAATTTCGGTAAATCTTAAAATTAAATAATATAATTATTTATGATCAAAGATTTTTAATGAAGAGACTTTAAAGGTTGCCCATAGTTTATCTTCTTGTTTTATATTCATCTCTTCCCAGGATTTACGGGTAATATCTATATGGAGTATTATTCCAATATCTAATGATATTTCAACTCCAGAGGCCTTATGTATTATCTGTGATACTGTCCCTGGAAAAGAATTCCTTGCAGAAGATTCAAATTTGTTTTTAGAAATAATAATGTCATCGGATCTAATTGCGACATATGCTGATAAAGCCTGTTCTTTTGGAACAGATAAAACTAAATCTTCAATTTTCATCTTTCCATTCTTGATACTTCCGTTAAAAACGTTCTGATAGCCAAGAAAATCAGCAATTTCTTTGCTGTCTGGATTATTAAAAATATTATCAGGTGTATCGCACTGAAGAATTTTTCCTTCTTTAATGATGGCAATTCTGTCTGCTACTGCGAGTGCTTCTTCAAAATCATGTGTAATATGAATAAAAGATGCATCTGTCTGTTTATGCATATCTACAAATAATTGCTGGGTTTTTGTTCGAGCATTTCTGTCAAGAGCTGCAGTGGGCTCATCAAATAAATAGATGTCAGGAGAAATGATCATTGCACGGGCAATTGCAACTCTCTGCTTTTCACCTCCTGAAAGGGTCAATACATCTCTTTTCAGTAAATGTGATATGTTAAGGCTTTGGCATAATTCGTCCACTTTCTTTTTTATTATTTCTTTCCCGGTTTTTCGAATCTTTAGTCCATATGCAATGTTTTTGAAAACGTCCATATGAGGAAATAGCATATAGTCCTGATATATTAACCCTGTCTTTTTGTCTTTTATTCCCTTGACTTTTCCTGAATCAGGATTGATAAGGCCGGCGATAATTTCAAGGATAACGGTTTTACCGGCACCACTGGGACCGAGGAGAACAAAGTATTCTCCTTTTTTTATATTAAGGTTAATGTCCTTTAAACTGAAGTCACCAAAGACCTTATTTACGTTTTCTAATTTTATCATTTGTCCTCAAAAATACGCATAAAGATAAATATGATCAAACTGATGATCACCAGTAGAGCAGTAACGGGCATTGCATATTTTAATCCAAAATTCTGGAATCTTTCAAAAATTAATACCGGGGCTACCATTGGGTGATATGCTAAGATAATCACAGCTCCAAATTCTGAAATACCTCGTCCCCACATCATAATTGAACCTGACGTTATTGATTTTCGAACCATTGGTAATGATACTGATATAAATGCTTTCCAGGGTGTTGCTCCAAGAGTGATAGCTGTTTTTTCATAACGTTCATCAATTAATTTGAAACCATCTTTTGTAGCGTTAATTAAAAATGGAGCCGATACAAAAAACATTCCCATTGAGATCGCGATCTCTGTTCCGATAACATTAAAACCTGTCATTTTTGAGAAAATAGAATGGCGTCCCCAGAGAGTAAGTAATGCGATACCAGCAGCGGTATGTGGAATGATGATCGGCAGATCAATTATGCCTTCAACAATCTTCTTAAATACAAATTCTTTTCTAGCTAAAAGATATGCAAGCGGCACTCCAGTTATCAGTGCAGCAATTGTAGACCAGAGCGAAGCCCTCAATGTCAGGGTTATTGCATCTATAACCACCTTCTCCTTAGAAGTTTCTATCAAGGTCTCAGGTGCAGTTGAGAATAATATTCGTAAAACGGGTACTCCTAGAAATAGAATCAACAGAGTACCCAGAAATGCAAATATTATTTTAAATTTCATTAATGAATTATAATTTATTCAATTTATTTATTTTCTGTAACTTTTTTAACAAAAAAAGGTTTTAAAAGCGCAGGTAATTTGTCGACCATATCAACTCTGGGTGGGATGATTTCCGGCTGCCCGTTCTTTTTCATTATTTTCTGTCCCTCTTCTCCCAATAAGAATTCAATGAATTTTGCTCCGCCTTCCGGATCTTTTGCATTCTTAGGAATTGTGATGCCGTAGACCATTGGTGCACCTTTCTTTACGATCCATTCTCCAGGTTTCTTTCCTGTGATCTTCATTTCGGCAGTTTTATAAAAATCCTCTAGGTCTGCTGATTTTAGGTTTACATTATCAGAGAGGAGTACATGTTTTGAATTATGTTGTTCTGCAACACTTCTATAAATAAAAATATAATCTAATTCTCCGGCTTCAAGCATTGCAAGCAGATCTGTTTCCTTTGGACGGATATTCTTTTTGGGCATGTCTTCGATCAGGTTTTTAAAAAGATTCTCTTTTTTATAGAATTTTTCTGCGAGCTTGCAGGTTAAAACAGCGCGGTAACCGCATGGATCGGCATTTGGATCGGCGTGTCCATACTGTACTCCAGGCTTTAAGAGGATCTCGTACCAGTTGTCTGTGGTTATCTCATTTGCAAATTTACTTTTTTCGTTATACATGAGCGCCATCTCATTGGTTGTAAAATCGATACAGAAATCTGCATGATCGGGGATTAAGAGGTTTCTGATGACGGCTGAATCAGCAGATCCCATGACATCGGCCTGTCTTTCGAGGTCAATAATCTGTCTGGCGCAAGTTCTGGAACCGTGACCTTCAAGAAGTACTTTATATTCAGGGTATTTTTTCATGAATGCCTCTGCCATATCTTTAAAGGGGATTGAAAGAGAACCGGCATGAAGAATATGAAGCTCTTTAGTTTCAATCTTTTTTTCAACCTTAGATTCCTTTTGGGTTTCATTGGTCTTCTTTTTAGCTTCTTTAGAAGGGCCGCAAGCAATGGACATAATGATGACAATCATGCTGACAATAAAAATAATTTTTTTCATAACTACTCCTTTTTAAATAGAAATAATACAATAATTCTGAAGCTTGATAAATGGGGAAAAATAAATTGAATTAGTCATTGAAACGAATCAACCTATCTCTTTTCCAAATACGGGATGTATTACCATTTATAATAATACCTTAACGTCTTGAATTGCATAGCAAAAAAATAATTTGCCTTAGCATCTCAAGCTTCAGAGAAATTGAATATTAACAAATAAATAAATATTTGTCAATTTAAATTAATTCATTAACTATTACTTTAGATGATAATTATACTATGACCTAAAACCTATTGCTTTTTCATCAATATAAAATTCTCTTTACTATTAAACAAATATTTATGAGTCTCATTTTTATTATTAAATGGTGAGACCTTTATTGACTCTATATTATTTATAGTAATATCATATGTCTCTTCCGGACTGCTTTTTGTATGAGTTAATGCTATTTTAGCGGCTAATACTTTATCTTTTTCACTTGCATTCCTACTCAATAAAGAATAAGGACCATTCATAGGAAGAACAAGCTCAATATATTTCTCACTATCAATACACTCAAGTTTTTCATTATCTTCATGATTTCTTCCAATAATAAGTTTTGTCCCATCCGGCAATCTAAAGTGGCGCCCGAATTTAATAAGATCTATATCGGTTGTTGTTAAACTATCATGAGCAATAAACTCCCTTAATCTATTAGAAAAATGTTCATCTGTTAGAAGACATCCGCCTCCTGGAGATTCATAATCTTCCAAGCCCCAATCTTTAGCAAGTTTTATTTGTATCTCCCTGCTTCGACCGGAAATATCCATTAGTTTTTCTCTATCTATCCATCCTTCTCTTTCAGGTTTAGTAGGGGCTAAAAGTTTTGCTGAAAGTGGTCTTAAGATCAGATCATCAGCATCTGACAATTTGAGTACATTATCAAGTGACTCTGCTCTCTGGCTCATTGGTCGCTGTCCCAAGACTTCTCCTGAGATCATAAAACTTGCACCAACCTCTTTCATAAGTACTTTTCCTACTCTAAACATATTTGCATGGCAATCGATACAGGGATTAAAGTTTTTCCCATAACCATATTTTGGATCAAAAAGAATTTCTTTAATAAACTGATCTCTTATATCTACTACTCGCAATTCTGCTCCAATCTGCCGGCACATATTTTCTAAATGTTTTTTTTTATCCTTTGTGCCGCCAAATCCTGTATCAACAAACATTGCTATTACATCAATTCCCTGATTAACAATAAGTTTAATTGCCAAACTACTGTCAAGGCCTCCGCTAAATAATGATATCGCTTTCATAAGGATATTATAACTCTTCTTTAGGTTCAAATCAATAATTGATCTCATCAATCAGCTACTTTTTGGATTAAATTATCAGTTCTAATATCACATGATTCTCTTTAGTCTGTCTTGATATCGAAAATTTTTTTACGGTCCAGGTCAAACCAGTAATTAATTGAGAGTTTTCTTATATATTGGAAATATTCTTTGTTTAAACCATCATGTTTTTTTATAGCAAGGGCAATATCATTCTTAATCTTGTTTAAGATGCTTTGCTTTATACTTATTATGACTTTTTTGTTTTTATATATAAATTGTATCCTGGCTTGATGTCCAGAATTTACCACCTCAATTGCACCACGTCCGAGACTGGCTCCTGTCGACACCTGTAACCCATCATTCATACAGCTTAGAGGAGGTTTGTTTCCCGCATGTGATATTACTTTTACACTATCAAAGGGGGCACCAAGAATTTCTCTGGCATAGATTCCCATCTTTGCTCCAATTATTGAGTAAATCCCGAGATGCCTGTGTAGCTCATTTGTCAGTACAACTGCTTTCCATTCTTCCAGTCCATATTTATTAATGACCTTTGCTACATTTTTCCGGATGTCCGGTTTAAATTGAAGTGGATTTGTTGGAAAATTATTTAGTACAACTATATTTCGCTCATGCAAATGGGAATCTGCTGACAAACCTAGAAGTTTTATGTAGTTTTGGTAAATATTCTTCTTATCGTATTTTTTTATAATATAATTGTTTGACTTAAGTCTTGTAAATTTAAATAATTCTGGATTTGATAAATAAATTATTGTGATTTCATCCCAGATATTAAAGTGATTGTTTTTTAAAAGTTCTTTTATTTTTTTATCAGAAAATAAATGAACTATGGTCTTTGCAGAATCTGTATCGATCATTTTAATTTTTTTTAATAATTCCGGTGTAAATTTAATATTTCTAATATCGGGGCTATTTAGTGAATAAATTTTCAATCCTGATTTAAAAACTGATTTTGCTGATATCAGATCTCGCTTTGTATTCCATCCCTGATTTTCAGTATCTGGCTGGCCTCCATAATATATGACACGGGAAATTTTTTGTTTTATTTCAGGATCAATGTTTAAAGCATCTGCTAAATTGGTCATTGGTCCAAGACATAGGTATATAAATTTTGTGTTTTCTGAATTCAGTAATTTTACAATTTCCTTCGGGGCTTCATGTAAATTATGCTTGTTTTTAGATACATTTATATTCTTAAAGCCTTTAGAAAATATATTCTTTGACCATGACCTCCATGCAGGAGGGACTTTGTTCAAATGCCTTCCGGCAGCAATTAAAACTTTTTCGATTTTTAAAAAGGAGAGCAGGGATCTTAAGCTTTTTTGACCTGTTTCCGGTGAAACGGCTCCATCTGAGGTAACTATCAACTTTAAATCAATGAAATCCTGATTTAAAAGCATGGTAATAGCTCTTGCATCATCTATTGCCATATCGGTATCAACTATCACCTGAACTTTATATGTATGTCCGTATGCTACGATGCAGAGAAAAATCATGAAGTGGAAAATTATTAGTTTAGTTTTTATTTGTTTCATTTTTACTCCTTTTTTAATTCGGTCTATAGTTAAACCCGATTTGAATATTTCTATCCGGCATCTGATATAAACCAGCTGATAGTCCGGGAAATTCTCCATATATACAGTAATTTTTATTCAGAAGGTTATTCATGTCAATGATCAGGTTCAGTTTCTTTAATATTGGAACTACAAATCTGGAATTCAATAAAAAATATGGCGGGATGCCTCTTTTTGAAAAATCCTCAGCATAATAATTTGATACATATTGAGCCTGAAAAGAGACTAAAAAATCCCTTTTACTGTACCGGAGTGAAATATCCCACTTTTCCCCCGGTTTTCCTTTTGTTAGATCTTTATAATTCATATGGGTATAAGACAATTGACCGGAAAAGTTTCTATTGATATGAAAATCCAACTCGGTTTCATAACCGGTAAAAGAGAAGCTACCTGAATTTGAAAATATATACATTGGACCGGGATTCTGATTACGTATAATACGGATCATATTTGTTCCTTTCATATTAAAAACAGCTCCCTTAATTATGATCCTTCTGCCGATATTATGTTCAAATCCCAATTCGTGATTCCAGACGATTTCAGGTTTAAGGTCCTGGTTTGCAGGCGGGTACATATACAGTTCATTTAATTGAGGTGATCTAAAACCCTTATTTATAACTCCTCTTAAAACTGTATTGCTGTTGACCTGATATACAATTCCGAAGTGAGGAGATAATTCTTTACCAAAAAGTGAATCAAATTGAAGTCTGAGGCCTGAAGATAAAATCCACTTTGAGTGTAATATAAATTCATTCTGAAAAAAGATAGATCCCTCTTTTTTTTTCCAATTTCCTTTTGGATAATTAAAACTCTCACCTCCAAAATATCTTAGATCAGTACCGACTGTAAGCTCATTATTTTTTATAGATCTTAATGTATATTTAGCAATGGCACCATTTGTATAATCTTTTGAATCCCAACCATCTGAAAATTTATGAGTCCCGAAGTTTCTATAAATATTTAGTGAAAAGTCATTTTTCTCCCATTTTTTCAGTAAATTCATGCTGATGGATCCGCGTTTATAGTCGTTCCAAAAATTGGTTTGAGGGTTTCCCAGGGTCCCGGATTCAAACTTTTTTCCATCAAAATATTTCCCCTGAAAATTGATTTTTGCGTTATTATCTAAACGGTATATGAGTCTGCCGGTAAATGATCTGCCTGAATAATTGGTATTTTCAATATGACCATCACTTTTTCGGTTATCATAGGTCAAAAAATAGGTTAACTTTTTATGGTTCCCCCCATGTTTAAGATTGAACTGTTGTGTGTTATAACTGCCATAAGATGCCGATATATCAGATTCAAATTTTCCTTTTGGTACCTTTGTTATTATGTTTATGACACCCCCAAGAGCTTCACCGCCGTATAGAACTGAAGCCGGTCCCTTGATAACTTCGATATGATCAACGTTATCCAGCGGAAAGGAATGAGAAACAGAACAACCGTAAAGTCCCATTTTTTCAGGTTTGCCGTCTACTAGAACAGCGATTTGTCGGCAATTTTGCCCCAATCCTCTAATATCAACATCAGACCGTCCGAAATCACCTGTTTTATTGACAAAAATACCTGAAAAATTTCCCAATATATTTAGTGCATTACTGGAACAAATGGCTTTGATATCGGATGAGTTAATGATGCTGACGCTTGAAGAGCAGTCTTTTAATAGGATGGGGGACATTTTTGCGGTTACGGTAATTTCTTCTTTAATAACCGTTAATTTATACGGTTTTGTTTTTTTTATCTTTTTTGATTCGGTCTTTTTATTAGTGGTTTTTGAAAAACCTGAATTGGTGAGAATTGAAAAAAATAAAACAATTAAGATGGTTTTTTTTGAAATATACATCCCTATCTCCTTTTTAAAGTTGACGAATCGTGTTACTAAAAAAAGAAATCGTAGCACGGATTCAGGTCTAAGTCAAACAATCCTATGATCAGATGTCATTTACATTAGTTAATCAGAATATACAACAGTCGATGAGAATATTCTCATTAACTTTTAGAAATCCCACTTGAAAATTTAAATTTATTAGGAAAAAATTGGCCTGGCACCAAAATCCCCAGAAATTAGTTTGTGGATTATTAATGAAACCTGGTTCAAATTTCCTACCATCAAAATTTTTCATACCATTTCACTTATTAAACTGCAGATTTTTTTTTAGAGCATTTAATAAGAATCGAACTTTTTATGGTTTTCATTGTCTATTTTTATTGGAAATGATATTATAAAATTTAAAGGAGAAGTATTTATGAATAAAAACGGCTTTACTTTAATAGAAATGGTTGTTGTTCTGGCTGTTGTTGCAGTACTAGCTGCAATACTTGTCCCCGAAATTGCAAATCATATTAAAGATTCAAAAATTACAAGAGCAATAAATGAGGAACAGGTTATTGTTGCTTCAATTATGCTGCTCTATAAGGATACTGGCAAATGGCCGAATACAAATAATAATGGTCCTACAGGAAATGTTGATAGATTACTAACAGGAATGCCTGGAGATCCAATAGCAAGCGGCATTCAAGCAGGATCCAGGACAGGAGCAATCAACTGGGGCTCAAATGGAAGCACGAAGCAATTAAGAGATTTTCTGTTTTTTAATAATCCGGATGATGAAACGGGAGCAACTGGTCAGAACCAGAGTGGAGAGGATTATCCAATTAGAGGTAAATTTGCATGGAGAGGACCTTATATTGATCATGAAGGATTTGTTGATCCATGGGGGTACCAGTATGTGATCAGTGCAACTTATTTTCCCGGTTCCCCAAATGCTGCAAATCACAGGTCACTTATTCTTTCAGCAGGACCAGATGGATTATGGTCAACGGCATATGATCCATCAGTTACAAGACTTACAACACCCTCAGATGAGGCATATGGTCCCTATGAGCATGATGGCGCAAGGGTCCATGATGATATAGGAAAAATAATAGCAACGAATAACTAACTGCTTATTTCATTAGCAATTTTTTTATAAACTGTATCAGTTAAAGAGGTATAATTGTGATTTTCGGGGTATACTGGTTCTAAAAAATTCACATTAATTCTTTTAAAAGGTTTTGGAAAAACTTTACCTCTTGGGAGTGCCTTATATGCTCCATTTATTGCTATAGGAATTATAGGAATATTCAATTCTTTTGCCAGAATTGCAAAAGACTTTTTAAAACTTCCCAGACTTCCATCTTTTGATCTGGTTCCCTCCGGGAATATTATAATATTTTTCCCTTTTCTTAATATCTCTGCCATTTTTTTTAATGATAGTTTTAAATCTTTATTGATGTCCATGATAATTATATTATGACGGCCCGCGATAAATTTAAGCCACTTTTGTTTTACATGTTTCTCTTTTGCATAGAAATAAGTTCTTTTCATAAACTTATTTTTTAGAAATGCCATTACATATAAACTGTCAAAAAAACTTTGATGATTAGGAGCCAGGATCACAGGCCCTTCAGGAAGATTGTTCATTCCTTTTCCTTTTAATTTAAAGTATGATTTTAAGAAGAGTTTTGTTGAATTTTTAAAAATATTTTGTGTTATCCAGCTCTTGGGGACACGAAAATCCATTTTTTCATGAAATATCTCTCCCCACTTAACAGCTTCCACCTTGAATTTTTTCTTTTTCTCTCTAATATAATTCGATAGTTTAATAACTGTCGGGTTATTGATCAAAAGGTCATCTTTCATTTCAATTCCAAATGTCGATGATATAAAAGCCTGGAAACTAATTTTATCCAATGAATCCAAACCAAGGTCGATCTCAAAATGATCATCTGGAGAAATCTCATTTTTTGTCTGTTCTTCCAGATAAACTTTAATTGTCTGATATTCAGCAAATTCCGGATGTTTATTGTTTGTTTGTTTTTTACTTTTTTTAAACTCGAACTTATCAAGTTCAAATCTCTTTAATTTACCAAGTCTGGTCTTTGGTAATTCTTCTTTTGTAATAAAGAAATTTGAAATTCTTTTATAAGGAGATACTTTTTGATTATACATATCAATTACATCCCATCTAAGAGATTCTTCTATATTGTTGATCCCAAGTTGTCCAATTTTTTTAAAATCAGGAAAGATAACTGCCTGTAAGCGGTCATTATTAAAGAAGACACCAATCTCAGATATCATTTCAGACATTTCTGTAATCTTAGATTCGATCAGTGCTGGATTTATATTTTTTCCATTAGATAGTACTATGATCTCTTTTTTTCTTCCTGTTATCATCAGAAAACCTTCCTTCGAAAATTTCCCGAGATCACCTGTATGAAGCCATCCATCCTTTATTACTTCAGAGGTTTCCTCCGGCTTATTATAATAACCCTGCATTACATTTCTTCCCTTTGCAATAATTTCGCCATCCTTTATCCTGACATCCAGAGTAGGAACGGGTTTTCCTGTGGTTCCGATTTTTATCTCTCCTATACGGGGAAATGAGATCATGGGTGCGGTTTCAGTCATTCCATAACCCTCTGCAATATTAAAACCAAGGGTTGTAAAATCCTTCCCAACCGTTTCATCGAGTTTTGCTCCGCCGACTATGAGATGCTCAACATGACCTCCAAATTTTTCATGCACCTTGCCAAATACTTTTTTTGATATTTTTTGTGTTCCAATCAATGAAACAATTTTAAATATAAGCTTTGTTATACCTTTACTGTTTATCTTGTCCATAATTCCTTTATGAAGTGAATTATAAAATCTTGGCACCCCTATAACTAAGGTGATTTTATTATTTTGTAATGTTTCAAGAATATCTTCAGGCTTTAATGATGGTGAGAATATCGCGGTGCCTCCGGCATAAAGGGTTACGAGTAATGAACCTAATAGAGGAAGTACATGATGGAGAGGCAAAAGTACAAGAGTCCGGTTTTTTTCTGTATAATATGGTTTTCCAGTTGTCAATAATTCAATATTAGCCTTAAGATTATCAAAAGAGAGCATAACTCCTTTTGGATTCCCTGTTGTGCCTGATGTATATATTATAAGCAATGTTTTGTCCGGATCAGGATCTTCTATTGGCTTTATAGTTGTATTTTTTGGTTCATCTTTATACTTGTCAATATCTATAAAATAAGGTTCATATTTAAGAATTCTCTTTGCTTCAGTCAAAACTTTTTCTGTTTCTTTTGAATAAAATACAATCTCCGGTCTACAATCATTTAAAATATATGCGACATCCTCTGGCATTGACATAAAATCTATTGGGACTGCAATTTTATTATCTAACCATGCTGAGTATAGAGCATAGGCCCATTCAAGTCTGTTTTCAGCAAAAATAGCTATTTTATTTACATTTAAAGTCTCATACTCAGATGCATAGTTGTTTGCATGATTCAGAAGTTCTTGATATGAGATACTTATTTCCTTTCGTTTCAACGCTGTTTTATCAAAATTATTTAAAAGCATATATTTCTCCTACTGTTAATAAATAACTATTGTATAGGAATTTTCAAAATAAATCAAAGTTTTAATAAATTTACAAAAAATTGGAAACAAAAATGGTTTTTATTCGTATAATAACCTTTAGGAGAATAACATGGATAAAGTATTAAAGATTGTTGCAGCTATTATATTGATTGCAGGTGTTGGTTTTGTCGGTTATACACTATTTCAGAAAGATGTAAAAAAGGAAGACACTGAGATTATTAAAGAAGAAAAGAAAAAAGGTAAAAAAACAAAAACTTCTTCACTTCCAGTTAAAGTTACACTGATCAGAAAGGGAAAACTGCCTTTAAGGTTAAGAATATCGGCTATTGCTGATGTTTGGGAAAAAGCGACAATCAAGTCAGAGTCAACAGGAGTTATTGTAAAGCTTCCTTATAAGATAGGGGATAAAGTATCTAAAGGCCAGTTACTATTGAAAATTGAAGATACAAACAAAAAACTTGATGTTGAAAAAGCAAAAGTTAACAAAAGGAAGATGATGGCTCAATATCTAGTAAATGAAGCGTATGCTTATTCGGAAAATGAAATCTCTGATGAAAAGAAGAACGAGATGAAAGCACTTAAATCAAAGTATTTAAAAGCAGTTAAAAAATTCGAGATTGGCGCAATCAAAGAGTCGAAGTTTGAGGAGATCAGAGACAAGTATAATGAAGCTATGATCAATACCGGGTCGTTTAGAGAAGAGATAAGAAAAGCTAATGATGGACTTTCAGATGCTGTTTTTCAATTGAAACAAGCTGAAATAGAACTAAAAAAAACGTCTACTAAGAGTCCTTTTCCAGGTGTCATTACAGACATCAAGATAAGTAAGGGTGAAAGAGTAAATGCAGGAGTTGAAGCCTTATCTTTAGTAAATCTGGAGTCTCTTTATTTAAAAGGATTTGCACTTGAATCAGAAGTTAGAAATTTAAAAAAAGGGATTTCTGTAAGGGTAAGATTTGATGCCTTTCCTGATAAAATATTTTATGGGGAGATTCAAATGATCAGTCCTCAGGTGGATTCTACAAATAAAACTATTGCAGTATTCATTAAAATAGAAAACAAAGACCATTTACTATATCCGGGAATGAGGGCAGAGCTTGATATAGAATATAAAGTATTTGAAGATGTAATGATCGTTCCAAGAAAAGCTGTTGTTCACAGAGGAGATAGACCGCTTGTCTTTATTGTGAAAAATAAAATGGCAATCTGGAGTTATATTGAATTAGGTCCTAAAAATGATGAGGAACAGATAGTTAATAAATTTGATGGTGATGTTAAAGTTGGAGATAAAGTTGTTATCCAGGGGCAGGTTACACTAGCTCATCAGTCAAAGGTTAAAATAGTAAAATGAGTGGAATTGATATAGCAGTAAAAAGACCCATTGGTACAATAATGTTCTATATCGGCATTATTGTATTAGGTTTTGTCTCCTTATATAAATTGTCAATAAATCTTTTACCGGACCTTAGTTATCCAAAACTTACTGTTTTAACACAGTATGCAGGATCTGGTCCTGAAGAGATAGAGAAATTTATTACAACAAAACTTGAAGGTCCCTTATCTTCAGTACCTGGAGTAAAACAAATTAATTCAGTTTCAAAGGAAGGAAACTCAATTATTACAATTGAATTTCATTGGGGGACAGATATGGACTTTGCTCTCCTCCACACTAAGGAAAAGACTGAGGAGACAAGGAGTGTCCTTCCAGATGATTGTGATGCCCCTTCTATACTTGAATGGGATCCGGCATCTTCACCAATAATTATTGCAATTATAAAGAGTGACAAAAGAAACTTAAAAAGTCTTAAAGAGACTGCTGAGTTTATGATCACCCCGAGGTTGGAACAACTTGAAGGAATCTCAAAAGCTGAGATCAGGGGCGGAGATGAAGAGGAAGTCTCTGTTGAGATAGATCCTGAAAAAGCAAACAATCTTGGGATCTCCCTCACAGAAGTGGCTAATGCAATTAAAGCGAACAATATTTTTGAACAGGGTGGAATGGTCCGTAAGGATAAATTAAGATATATTCTTAAAATTGAGGGTGAAATTGATGAACCTGAAGAGATAAATGAGATTGTTGTAAAGCAAATTGAAGGCAGAAATATCCTGGTTAAAGACCTTGGGACCGCTTTTTATAAAAATAAGGTAAAGCAGGGAGATATACGTTTTGATTCAGATACAGCTATTGCACTTCTTATCTATAGAGAGTCCGGTGGCAATACTGTAAATGCGACTAATGACGTCGCAAAAGCCTTTGAAAGTATGGAAAAAGAATTTAAAGATATTACTTTCTTTTTGATATCCAAAGAAGCAGACTTAATAATATCATCTATAAATTCATTAAAACAGTCATTATTAATTGGTGGATTTCTTTCAATATTTATCCTTTTACTTTTTCTTCAGAATTTCAGAGATCCATTGCTCGTTTCAACGGTTATTCCAATATCTATTATTTCAACCTTTGTTTTAATGTTTTTCTTTAAAGTAAATATAAACATAATGTCTCTGGGTGGACTTGTTCTTGGTGTTGGTATGTTTGTCGATAATTCTATTATTGTTCTCGAATCAATATTCCGGCATCGGGATAAAAACAACCTTATTCAATCTATCATAAATGGAACCAAAGAAGTTGCCGGTGCAATAACTGCATCAACAATCACGACTATCTCAATATTTCTACCGGTTATCTATCTTTATGGAATTACAGGTAAACTTTTTAGAGATCAGGCCTTAACTGTTGCCTTCTCTTTGATCTCATCTCTAGTAGTTGCGATTACACTGCTGCCTGCACTATCCGCTTTTAGAACAGGAATGGAGATAGACTTTAAAGATCTTGCTCTTGGAAAAGATGAAAAAAAATGGTTTCATATGCCTTTAAAGGGTATTAATGGAATATTACTTGTACCAATACAAATAATTGGATATATTATATATTACATCTTAGGATTGATATACCTTCTTTTTAAGTATATATTCAAGGCTTTAGGTTATGTGTCGAATTTGATTTTACAGCCAATCTATAAATCATTTAATAGACTTTATAAATCTTTTGATGGATTTTATCATACAGCGCTTGAAAAACTTCTGAATAAAAAGATATATGCTCTATTCCTGGCAATAATAGTATTGTCAGGTATTGCAATTAGTTTTCTAACTCTCGATAAGGAACTGCTTCCAGCGCCTGATAGTAAAAAGTTTGATATTAGTGCAAATACGATCCCCGCTTATGGGTTTGTTGAAACTAATAATATTGCAGCCAGAATTCAGGAAAAAATTAATGCTTTGAAAAATGTTGAATTTGTGTTTACAGAGGCAGGCGCGGTTTCAAACTTTGCAGGCAGAAGCGAAGATCTTTCAGTTAATAGTATCCATCTCATTGTAAGCTGCAGCTCACCGGAAGCACGTGCTGAAGTTATGAATGCAACACAAAAAATACTTCAGAATGAAGATCTAGAAAAGTTTACTCTTGCACTTGAGAAAAACACTCTTTCTCAGTACTTGTCACAGGAAGGAGATAACTTCAAACTTAAGGTATTTTATGAATTTATAGAAAATGGTAAACTTGCTGTTCAACAGATGACTGAAGTTATTGAAAAGTATGGACTTGTATCAGAATTAAAATCAACTATTACAGAAGGTAAACCTGTGTTTAAGATAATTTTTAAACAGGACCTTATAGATAAACTTGGTATTACTAAAGAACAGGTGTCAAACTTCATAAATCAAGCTGTTTCCGGGAAGGATGCTGGAAGTTTAAAGAAAATACAGAAGAGTTTTGATATCCTGGTAAGAGTACCTGTTACTGGAATAATGGCAATGAAGAGATTATTGGAACTTCCAATACCTTTAAATAATAATACATACTATCTGAAAGATCTTGTTACAGTCGAGGAAGTCCCATCTATAAAGGAACTGACAAGAGAAGCTCAGGAGAGATTCTTCATGATATCCGGTAATATTAAAAATACTGATCTTGGAGAGTTTATAAAAAAACTTGAACCTGAATTGGAAATGCTTGAATTACCTGCAAACACAAGATTTACTTTTGCAGGAGAAGAGGAAGAGAGAAGAAAGGCATTTGATTCATTAACTCAGGCAATATGGCTTGCTATCCTGCTTGTATATATGATAATGGCAGCAAAATTTGAAAACATTATGCAGCCTTTAATTATTATGTTCACTGTCCCTATGGGCTTGATAGGGGCATTTTTAGCCTTATTGATCTCAGGTAATTCACTGAACATCATATCTGGAATAGGTATCCTGGTTCTGATAGGTATTGGTGTTAATGATGCTATTGTAAAGATTGAGTATGCAAATCAGATGAGAAGGGATGGAATGGGAGTTAGAGCAGCAATTATGGAAGCCTCAAGAGTAAGACTCCGTCCAATTTTGATGACAACCTTTACGACAATTTTCGGCCTTATACCAATGGGCCTGATGAGTCAGACTGGATCTGAGCTTCAAAAACCTCTTGCATTAGTTGTAATTGGAGGACTTTTATTTACAACTTTTCTTACCTTGATATTTATACCTGTTTCTTTTGAAATTCTTGAGAATTTTAAAGAGAAACGAAAAGTTAGTTAATAGGAGATAAGGAGATGAGAAAAATAATAGATAAGCCTGTTCTGGCGTCAATATTTTTCATTATTGTTGTTATAATGGGTGTGTATTCTCTAAAGAATACCCCCATCGAACTTGTACCTGATGCAGAAGGTGGACTTCCTTCACTAAGTATAACTTATGTTTGGCGTGGAACATCTCCTGATGTTGTACTGCAAAAGGTTTTGATCCCGGCTGAAAAAGAGATTATGGATCTTAAAGGGATTAAAAAGATCACTTCAAGAGCTCTGCAGAACATGGGAACGATAACAGTCGAGTTTGAAAGGGATACAAGAATGAACTTTGCGGAAGTGCAATTACGCGAAAAACTAAACCGGCTGCAAAAGGAACTGCCTAAAAACGTAAGTATACCGAATATATCTCAACAGATTCCTGATGAGTTTGAACAGAAACCTGCTTTTGAATTTGCTGTTTATGGTGATCTGTCAGTTTTTGAGTTAAAAAAAATTGTTGATAAAGAGGTTTATCCCTATTTAAAATCTGTTAATGGGATAGATGATATTCAGATTAGAGGGGGGATAGACCCGGAGATCAAGATAAATACAAATATGGAGAAATTGAATAATTTCAATATTAGTATTGATGACATAAGAAGAAGAATAAATATGTACTTCTTTAATAAAAAATCTATATCCCTTACAAAAGATCATGGAGAAATTGTCTTATCATTAACAGAATCTCCGGAAGAAATTTTAAGCCTTCAGGAAATAATAATAAAACAATTAGGTGAAAAAAAGATCCGGTTAAAAGAGATTGCTGATGTTTATCTGGGAAATCAGGAGATCAGGGAAGAAAACCGTTTTCAGGGTTTCCCTAATATTGGATTCCAGATAATTAAAGAGGCAAATTACAGTTCAACGATTCTTTCAGAGAAAATTAGAGAAAAACTCCAATATCTTGCAGATAAGTTAAAAGGGAAGGTTCAGTTTGCCATAACTGCTGATCAAAGTAAGGATCTTAACCGGAAGATCTTGAAATTGATCAAGATTGCATTTCTTATCCTTGTGATAATATTTGTGATTTTAATTCTGATAGTTAAAGATATTAAGGCAACCATTCTCATCTTTTCATCAGTCTTCTTTTCTGTTTTTACAACATTCACATTTATTTTTCTTTTTAAAATTCCGCTAAATCTTCTCACTCTGTCAGGATTAGCACTTGGGTTTGGGCTCTTTGTTGACAATGCAGTTGTTGTTTTTGACAGTATTCTGAGATTTAGAGAACGTGGTTATGATCTTAAGGAGTCTGCTGTCGAGGGAGCAAGTGCAGTAATACTACCGGTCTTATCTTCAACTTTTACCACAATCATAGTTTTTTTCTCATTTGCACTTGTTTTTCAAGAGAGACTTAGAGTTTTCTATCTGCCTTTAGCTTATATAATTGCAATTTCTCTAGCATCATCCATAATTGTCTCTTTTGTACTTATACCTTCGCTCAGTGCCAGAATAAATATAAAAATTAAAAAACAGGATAAACTTCATAAAAAGGGAAGGTTTTTCCCATTTATTTTAAAATATCCGCTTATCATAATAATACCTATAGGTATGGCTCTCTTTTTCTCGTATACAAGTTTCAAAGAGGATGTTACTTTTGGAAGATTTTTTTCCTGGAACTCCAATGAATATTCCATTGTCTGGCTGAGATTTCCATCGGGATCAGAATTTGAGAATATAAAAGAGAGCATCTTAAAATTTGAAAAGATCGCTTTAGATAAACCATTTAAAAAGGAAGTTGATACATATATATATCCGGGTGGTGCATATATGAAGATTGATTATCCTGACGATATAAAAGACTCATCTCTTCCAATACAGCTTGAACAGGATATGATTGGAGTAGCTTCAAATCTTGCTGGAGTTGGAGTAGGTGTTAGAGGTTTTTCACCTGAACCATATTATTATAACCCGGATACAGGCTCTTCCATGCCTTATCAGATACAGATAAAAGGATATAATTATGAGAGATTACTTGATTTTTCAGGAGAATTGAAAAAGACTATTCTTAATAAAAAAAGAATTAAAGATGTAGATATTCAGACAGATACTCAAAGTTGGTGGGGTGGGAAAGAGAAGTACTTTGCTTTTAAATTAAACAGGGAAAAACTTCGAAGATATAAGATGCAGCCTCAGTTTCTTTTTGCAAAATTACGTTCAATGCTTCAGGAGAGTACAGGTACTCAGAAGATTAAATTTGATGATAAAGAATTATCTATTGAAATAAAAGCTGAGGATGTCAAGTCTATTGAGCTGTTTGATATGCTGAACCGCCATATAACGACTCCTTCAGGTATCCCCTTCAGGATAAAAGATATTGTTGATATAGAATTTACGACCCAGAAAGGCGGGATAACCAGAGAGAATCAGGAATATATCTCTATGGTAATGTGGGATTATTTAGGATCGGCAAAAGCTGCTGACAGGTATCATAAGACCTTATTTGAAAATATAAAAGTTCCTCCGGGTTTCAGTAAAAGTCTTGAAGAACAGAGATGGAGAATGACTGAAGAAGAAGAATCGCAGATCTGGACATCAATAATTCTGTCTCTATTTCTTATATATATAATATTAGGAATGCTTTATGAAAATATCTTTCAGCCCTTCTTGATTATGTTGTCTATTCCTCTGGCACTTATAGGAGTATTCATTGCGTTTAACCTTCTTGACTATACATGGGATTCTACGGCATATATTGGCGTGATTTTACTGTTTGGTATAGTGGTCAATAATGCTATATTATTAATAGATAATATAAATCAACATGTAAAAAGATCAAAAAAAATAATAGAATCCATAATAATCGGAACAAAAGAGAGGATTCGTCCAATATTTATGACTTCGGCTACTACTGTACTTGGGATGCTGCCATTGATAATATTTAAGGATGATTCAGGAAGTGATATATGGTCGTCTCTGGCACTTTGTACCGTTGGTGGGCTAACAACCTCAGCTGTGCTTATTCTTTTTGTTCTGCCGGTTTTTTATTATCTATTCTTTCGCTTGCAGAAATTTCTATTTAAGAAGCCTGTAAAATCTGTATAATATTAAAGTATGTTTGTATGGCTTTTGATGTGATTTCTAAAAAAAAGATTAATAATATAAATAAAGATACGAAAAGTGGCAGATTTCAAATAAATTGCCACTTAATATAAAAAATTGAAGCATATTGAAATGTTATTATTGGAATAAGAATACTATTCATAATTTGATAATGAGTATATGTTCAGACCAGAATTAATAACTCTTTCTGAATTAAGTTGAAGAGGAGACTTGAAATATGAAAAAAGTAATTGAAAGACCGGTTCTGGCTTCAATCTTTTTTATTATTGTTGTAATAATGGGTCTGTATTCATTAAGGCATACACCCATTGAACTCGTTCCTGATGCTGAAGGAGGGCTCCCATCACTTAGCATAGTATATTATTGGAACGGGACTTCTCCGGATGTTGTATTGCAAAAAGTATTAATTCCAGCTGAAAAAGAGATTATGGATCTGAAAGGCATCAAGAAAATCACTTCTCGAGCCTTGCAGAATAGAGGTGTTATTACAGTAGAGTTTGAACGAAATACAAGAATGAATTTTGCTGAAGTCCAATTAGCTGAAAGATTGAATCGTCTACAGAAGACATTTCCTAAAAACGTAAATACGCCTGCAGTATCTCAACAGGTTCCAGATGAATTTGAACAGAGGCCAGCATTTGAATTTGGTGTATATGGAGACATATCTACTTTTGAATTAAAAAAAATTGTTGACAAAGAGATACACCCATATCTAAAATCAATTAATGGTATTGATGATATTCAGATAAGAGGTGGTATTGATCCTGAAATCAAAATAAATACTGATATGGACAAATTGAATAAATACAATATTTCAATAATTGATATCAGAAATCGGATCAATCAGTACTTTTTTAATAAAAAATCAATTACTTTAACAAAAGAACATGGAGAAATCTTGCTTTCTTTAACTGAATCCCCGGAAGAAATTTTAAGTCTTCAGGAAATTATAATTAAAACAATTGGGGAGTCAGAAATCAGCTTAAAGGAAATTGCAGATGTTTATCTTGGAAATGAGGAAATAAGAGCAGAAAATCGTTTTCAAGGTTTTTCTAATATTGGGTTTCAGATTTTTAAAGAAGCAAATTACAGTTCTACAATTTTATCGGAAAAATTAAGAGGAAAACTCCAGCTGCTTGCAGATAAATTAGAAGGAAAAGTGGAGTTTGCAATAACAAACGATCAAAGTAAAGATTTAAATAAAAAAATATTGAAACTGATTAAAATAGCTTCTCTTATTCTTATAATCATTTTTGTTATTTTAATCCTGATAGTCAGGGATATTAAAGCCACAATTTTGATTTTCTCATCAGTCTTCTTTTCTGTCTTTACAACTTTTACATTTATATTTTTGTTTAAAATCCCTCTGAATCTTCTTACCTTATCTGGTTTGGCACTTGGTTTTGGGCTATTTGTTGATAATGCTGTTGTTGTATTTGACAGTATTTTGAGATTTAGAGAGCGTGGATATGATCTTAAGGCATCGGCCGTTGAGGGTGCAAAGGCAGTAATACTACCGGTCTTATCGTCGACTCTTACAACAATAATTGTTTTTTTTTCATTCGCACTTGTTTTTCAAGAGAGACTTAGAGTTTTCTATCTGCCTTTAGCATATATAATTGCAATTTCTTTAACATCATCCATAATAGTGTCTTTTGTACTTATACCCTCTCTAAGTTCAAGAATAAAAATTAAAATAAAAAAAGAAAAAAATATATATAAAAAAGGAAAATTTTTCCCATTTATTCTAAAATATCCCCTTATTGTTATCATACCAATTCTGTTGGCACTTTTTTTTTCATTTATAAAATTCAAAGAGGATGTTACGTTTGGGAGATTTTTTTCCTGGGATTCGAATGAAAAATCACGAGTATTACTGAGATTTCCTTCCGGATCTGAATTTGAAAATGTCAAAGAGAGTATTCTAAAATTTGAAAGAATTGCATTAAAAAAACCTTTTAGCAAAGAGGTTGTTACTCGAATATATTCTAATTCTGCCATAATGGAAATCTCTTATCCTGATGACATAAAGGACTCTTCACTTCCAATACAACTTGAACAGGATTTGATAGGAGTTGCTTCAAATCTGGCTGGCGTAGGCGTAAGCGTTGGGGGATTCTCTCCTGAATATTATCGTTATAATCCTGATACTGGCTCTTCGATGCCATATAACATACAAATTAAGGGCTATAATTATGAGAAATTACTTGATTTTGCCGGAGAATTAAAAAAAACGATTCTGAATAAAAAGAGAATCAAGGATGTGGATATTCAGACTGATCTTACAGGTTGGTGGGGAGGTAAAGAAAAATATTTTGCATTTAAATTAAACAGAGAAAAAATAAAAAAGTATAAGATTCAACCACAGTTTTTCTTTGGGAAAATTTATTCCATGCTCGTTGAGAGTACAAATGTTCAGAAGATTAAATTTGATGATAAGGAACTCTCAGTTGAAATAAAGGCTGATGATGTAGACTCAATAGAACTTTTTGATATCTTGAATTATCATTTGACAACACCTGCTGGTATACCTTTCAGGATAAAGGATATTATTGATATAGAGTTTACGACTCAAAAGGGTGGGATAACAAGGGAGAATCAGGAATATATCTCTATGATAATGTGGGATTATCTTGGCTCTGCAAAAGCGGCTGACAGGTATCATAAGACCTTATTTGAAAATATAAAAGTTCCTCCGGGTTTTAGCAAAAGTCTTGAAGAGCAGAGATGGAGAATGACCGAAGAAGAAGAGTCACAGATCTGGACATCAATTTTTCTCTCTCTCTTTCTTATATATATAATATTAGGTATGTTGTATGAAAATATTTTCCAGCCCTTTTTGATTATGTTATCTATTCCTCTGGCACTTATAGGCGTATTCATTGCATTTAACCTTCTTGATTATACATGGGATTCTACGGCATATATTGGCGTGATTTTACTGTTTGGTATAGTGGTCAATAATGCTATATTATTAATAGATAATATAAATCAACATGTAAAAAGATCAAAAAAAATAATAGAATCCATAATAATCGGGACAAAAGAGAGGGTTCGTCCGATATTTATGACTTCGGCTACTACTGTACTTGGGATGCTGCCATTAATAATATTTAAAGATGATTCAGGAAGTGATATATGGTCATCTCTTGCACTCTGTACTGTTGGAGGGCTAACTACCTCAGCTGTACTTATTCTTTTTGTTCTACCGGTTTTCTATTATTTATTCTTTCGTTTGCAGAAATTTCTATTTACGAAGCCTGATAAAACAGTCTAAGGGTTATTTAGGAAATTCTTAATTTGTTTTTATTACAAAATCTGCTAAAATACAATGATAGGAATTGTAAATGATTTTTGCTAATATATTTTATTTTTTTTCTGCTATTATTATTATTGCTTTCGCTCCGGATAAGAGTAGTTTTATTGGATTTCCTTTAAATATTATATGGATATCTGTTCTGATTATTTTATTCATAAATTATAATAAAAATTCATTTTTAAGGTTAAGAAGGAAATACAATAAAATTGAAGAGAAAACTCTGATTAAGAATAATTTCAATAAAGCAATAAATAGCAATATGATTTACGGTTTACTGGTTTTTTCTTTCACTGTATTTTTTTTTGATTTAAAGTTTTTATTAGTACAAATACCATTGATTGGTGGTATAGACTCTCTTATAGATGTTTTTTTATTAACTTTCTTTTTATTGTTTTTATCAATTGTATGGTATTGGTCCTATAAATATTTTGGGGATATATATTCTCTTGGAAATTCAGCAAAGGCCCATATAAGCTCAAATTTAAAATTTAACCTTGCAATTCTTATTCCCTGGTTTATCGCTACAGTTTTTGAAAATATATCTTCGTTAATAGATATTGCAAATTATAATGAAATAAAGAGTAGTGGTTGGGGCTATTTTTTAACAATGTTTGCTTATCTTATAATATTTTTAGTGTTTACTCCTTATTTGATTACAAAACTATGGGAATCAGAACCTTTGGAAGAGGGAGAACTAAACTCATTAATAGGGGAATATTGCTCAAAACAAAAAGTCAAATTTAAAGGTATTCTAGCATGGAATGCACTGAATAAAGGTTTGATAACAGCTGCTGTGATGGGGATTATCTATCCATTCAGGTATTTGTTATTAACTCCTAAATTGATGGATTTATTAAATAAGGATGAGGTTCTAGCAGTTGTAAGCCATGAAGTCGGACACGTGAAAAAAAAGCATATGTTTTTCTACTTAGGTTTTTTCTTTTCAGCTATGCCGGTATTAACATCTGTTTCAAGTTATATTGTTCAACTTTTTCAAATAACTGAACCCGGTAGAACTCTCTATATTTTTTTTTATGAACCAAATAATGTATTTTTAAATATTTTAATGATTCTTCTGACTCTTTTTTTCTTTGTTTTATTTTTTAGATATTTTTTCGGATATCTAATGCGGAATTTTGAAAGACAGGCAGATCTGTATTGTTTTGAATCCGGAATAGAACCGGAGCATTTAATATCCTCCTTTGAGAAACTGAATCTAATGATAAATGAATCAAAAGAAAAAAAGAACTGGCATCATTTTAATATTCCAGAAAGAATCAGTTTTTTGAAACAATGTTCAGCAGACTCAAAAGAGATAATAAAACATAATAGGAAAGTTAAAAAATCTATTTTATTAATGGGTGGAACAGCCTTATTGGCTCTTTTCTTTACATTTAATTTTATTTATTCTAATAATATTATGTCTGAAAAGGAAAAATTATTTCTTGGAATTGATATTTATGAAAACTTAATAAAAAAAAACCCTGAAAATCGTATTTTATACAAAATTCAAGGTATGCGTTTATATCAAGATTATGGAATGTTTAATTATAATTCAGAAAATTGGGAAGAGGCTATAAATGGCTATGAAAAATCATTAAAAATAAAATTTGAACAACCCCAGGTACTAAATAATTTAGCCTGGCTCTTATTAACCTGTAAAGATAAAAAATTTCGTAATAAAGAGGCAGCTTTAAAATATTCACAAATAGCCTGGAATCTGGTAAAAGACGAGAATAAGATTTCCATTTATATGTTTATACTTGATACTCTTGCTGAGTCTTATTATCAAAACGGATTATTTGATCAGGCATTCAGAGCTTCAAAAAAGGCGAGAAATTTTACAAAAGAGAATAAAGAGTATTACGAAAGACAATATGAAAAGATGAAAAAAGCCCGACTACGGCATAGTGGTTTTTCTGAGACTATTTAATTCTTTTAGAAGTTTTTATTGACTGAACTCAATTTGAAAACCACCCATAAATGTTGATCGTTTGTAGATTTTTACAAAATAAATTTTACCTTTATTATGAAAAGAGTGTTTTTTTAAGAGATCATTTTTTGATATCAAAACGTTTGAATCATTTCTTCCTTTTCCATTAAATCCACGTATATCAAACCTGAATTTGTGTTTTTTACTATCAGCATAGAGTACTTTAAAAGAGTCATCTTTTGATAATTTTAACACTCCCCAATTTGGAATTGAAATTATTTTATTATTTACTTCAATAAATATTTTACGCAATGAATCTTTTTTATAGTATTTAAATCTGACTTTTCCAATATAAACATTGTTTTTTCTTAGGAATGCAGTCCTTTCTTTTATAAACAAATACTCATTATTGAAATCGTTTAAATTTTTCCATCCTAATATGTCAAAGGATAAACCTGTTTTATAATTTGAGTATATTTTTGAAACTTTAATTCTATCATTTTTATCTAATCTGATATTAGTATTGGAATTAACTCTGATTATATCTTTTTCGTTTTTTATAAATTCTATCCAGTATAATTTGGGTTTTTCAAATTTGTTTATTGACAGTTTATACTCAAAATTGAATTCATCCATTATTTTTTTCATGACTAGAAGTTGATACTTAACTTTTAAGCTTGGTGAAGGCAGGTTTTTTGAGGTTTCAAGTCCAAATGCCGGTATAGAATATCTTGTTACGGCATAGTATGTTGCAGATTTCTGCATATCTTTAAATTTTGTATTCACACTTATTGAATTCTGATTCCAAAAACAGAAATGATGTTTTTTGTTTTTGATCTCTTTGTTTACATTGTCTATTATTCTCTTTCCTATTGAGTTTATATCCAGAATTGTATTTGATTTATTTGAATATATTTTTCCAGTGTCTACAATAAGACTTTGCCCATATCTGAATGGATTATAAGTTTTTGAAATATATTTATTTCTGTGAAACCCAAAAGCATCATGTTGATTGATAAAAATATCTGCTTCTGAAATTAATTTTTTCAGGAGAATAATTATCTTATGGTCCGGATCATTTGGATAATCTTTGGTTATAAATTTACGATTCATGTCACCAAATATCTCTCTTCTATAGCGCATGATTCCTGCAAAATTGACTCTTGGGACAATGATTAAATTTCCTTTGAATAGCTCTATTTTTGAAAGAACTTCGGCTGAAGAAAATCCTCCCTCCTCATCTCCATGTATTCCACCAAAAACAAGAAGGGTAGGTCCTTTAGTTTTTCCGTTTATTCTGATGATTTCTAGTTCGAAATCGGAATTTTTGAAATGGATCTCGCTAAAGAGAACATCTCTATACAAAAAAAACAGGATAAATATAAAGAATGAAGATAGAAATTTACCCTGTTTCATTTAGTCTCTATTTTAAACTCATCGAATATTTTTCAATAATATCTTTGTATATAGGGAATGCTGATGTTAAGTCTTTCACTTCGTCTTTAATTTTTAATAGAACCTGCTCATCATTTGTATTTTTCAATGCCTTAACTATAAGATCTGAAATGTCTTTCATTGAATCTTCTTTCATACCTCTTGAAGTTATAGATGGTGTCCCAATTCTTATTCCAGAGCTTACCATTGGAGGATTCAAGTCAAATGGGATTGTGTTTTTGTTCACTGTAATGCCAGCTATATCAAGCGCTTTTTCTGCATCTTTTCCGGTAATCTTTAGTGGCGTTACATCAACCAGCATCAGATGATTATCTGTACCTCCGGAAACAATGCGTAGACCACTTTCCATAAGATGCCCTGCGAGAGTTTTTGAGTTAAGAACAACCTGTTTCTGATAGGATTTAAATTCGTCCTCCATTGCAAGTTTAAAACATATTGCTTTTGCGGCAATAACATGTTCCAATGGTCCACCCTGCATTCCAGGAAATACTGCTTTCCTTAATTCTTTGAGATGTTTTTTCTTAGATAAAATCATTCCACCACGAGGACCTCTCAATGTTTTATGGGTGGTAGAAGTAACAAAGTCTGCATAAGGAACCGGGGATTCATGTTCTCCAGCTGCTACAAGACCTGCAATATGGGCCATATCTACTGCTAAAATGGCACCAACACTGTCTGCAACATCCTTAAACTTTTTAAAATCAATTGTTCTTGGATATGCTGACGCTCCTGCCATAATCAACTTTGGCTTATGTTCTTTTGCCAGTTTTGCAAGGGCATCATAATCAATTGTTTCTGTTTCTTTACTCACTCCATAAAAAACGATGTTATATAATTTTCCCGTAAAGTTTAATGGATGCCCATGCGAAAGATGACCTCCATGTGACAGATCCATTCCAAGCATAGTATCGCCAGGTTCTAAAACTGTCATATAGACGCCCATATTTGCCTGGGTTCCCGAATGAGGTTGAACATTTGCATATTCAGCTCCAAAAAGTTCCTTTGCTCTCGTTGTTGCCAACTTTTCTATTACATCTACATGTTCACAACCACCATAATATCTCTTTTTTGGATAGCCTTCAGCATATTTATTGGTTAATACAGATCCCACTGCCTCCAATATTCCATTCGGTACAAAATTTTCAGATGCGATCAATTCAAGGTTTTCATTTTGTCTGTTTACCTCATTTAATATTGATTCTGCTACTTCCGGGTCTAATTCAAATATACTTTTATTTAACATTATATTTCTCCTTTAAATTGTTTTCTTCAACTATATTTTGAAGGTAATCGAGTCTTTCCTGATGTCTTCCTCCTTCAAATTCTGTTTTTAAAAAAACTTCAACAATAGAGATAGCTTCCTTAAAATCGGTTGTTCTTTCCCCGAGATTTAATATATTGGCATTATTATGCTTTCTTGCCATTTCAGCATCATTTTTATCTCTGCAAAGTGCTGCTCTGATATTTCTAAATTTATTTGACACAATTGACATCCCAATTCCTGATCCGCAAACAATTATCCCTATAGAATTTTCAAAATTCTCCGAAACATCTTTTGCTGCTTTTGCACCAAATTCTGCCCAATTTACAGATTTTGTAGAATCTGTTCCAACATCAATAACCTTATACATTTGATCCCGGAGGAATAGTTTTATATGTTCTTTTAACTGAAATCCTGCATGGTCTGAAGCTACATATATATTCATTGATTAATTATACAAGTCTTGGTGATAAATATCAACCCATCTTGACTTAATCGTTATATTTGCTATAATTTGTTTTGTTAAATAATGGTACTATTATTATTTAAGGAGGGATTTTGGAAATTGAAAAAGTTGGAAATAAATTTAAAATTGCAATCTTAGCTGCAAAAAGAGCAAAGCAGATTATGAAGACTGGGAAAAAGAAAGTTGATATTAAAGCATTTAACCCATTAACAGTTGCTCTTGAAGAAATAAGACAGGGTCTTGTTACATATGAAACCATTATTGAGGATGAGAAAAATTCAATAATAAATTTAGGTGAAACTGAAGTTCTTGAGAAAGGGAATGAAAGTACTGAAAGCGAAGTGAAGTTGAGTGAAGAAACGGTTTCTAAAGATGCACCTGATGAAAATACTGAGAATATTACTGATGTGGAAAGGGTAAAGAAAAACCTTACTAAATAATAATAACTAAATGAAAATTGCTCTCCGATCTCCAAATTGGATCGGGGATTGCGTAATGGCTCTACCATCTATAAGGGCTTTAAAACAATCTTTGCCAGATTCTGAGATATATATTATTACAAAAGAGTACTTAAAAGATTTTTTTCAAAATATCAATGAAATTACAGGAGTTATCATAATTCCTGACCGTTTTTCCATCTGGAATATCAGACAGGTCTCAAAAGACATAGGAATCAATGGTTTTGATGTTGGTGTTTTATTTACAAATTCATTTTTATCAGCACTATTGTTTAAATTGGCGGGAATAAAAAAAAACTACGGATATAATAGAGATCTGAGAGGATTTTTGTTAAACAAAAGAATAAAGTTTCCTAAAGACAATAAACACCACAGGTTTTTTTATCTTGATCTGATAAACAAAATATTTTCCAAAAATTATACTGATATTTCAGTGAATCTTATAAACTTTTCATTTGAAGAGAGAGAACTGGTAAAGGCAAAAATGGTGAGAAATGGATTAAATTTCAATAAAAAAATAATTGGATTTTCAACTTTTGCTGCCTATGGAAGTGCAAAAGCATGGCCTTCTGATATGTTTACTGAACTTATTAAAAAAATAAAAAAAAATAATCCTGAAATACAGTTTGTGTTATTTGGGTCTAAAAATGAGTCTTTAAAAATTTCTGCTGTTATTGAAGGGATAAAAGAGAGCTGTTTTAATTTTGCTGGAGAATTTACTCTTAGAGAATCTATGGTTGGAATTTCTTTTTGTAATATTTTTGTTAGTAATGATTCAGGCTTGATGCACTTGGCAGATACATTAAACATCCCTTTGATAGGGATTTTCGGGCCAACAATTCCAAATAAAACTAAACCTATTGGAGAAAAATCTAAAGTTTTGCATGAAAAAGTATCATGCTCTCCGTGTAAACACCGGGTGTGCCCAATAGATCATAGATGTATGAATAGAATTAAAGTCGAAATGGTGTATGACAGTATTATGGAAAAACTCATATGAAACAGAAAGCCTTTTTTTTTGATAGAGATGGAACAATTATAGAAGACAAAGACTATATTTGTGATTTTGAAGAAGTTGAAATATTTCCTTTCTCTATTGAGGCCTTAAAAATTGCAAAAAAAAAGAATTTTATTTCAATCGGGATAACAAATCAGTCTTCTATTGCAAGGGGTATTTGCACAAAGGCTCAGGTTGAGAAAATACATATGAATTTAATCAATCACTTTAAATTAATAGGGATAAGCATTAGAAAAATTTATTATTGCCCTTTTCATGAGGATGGAATTGTTAAAGAGTTTAGGAAAAAAGATCCCTGTAGAAAGCCTGCTCCCGGGATGATATTAAAAGCATCTGAGGAATTTAACATTGATCTTTCTGAATCATATATGATAGGGGATAGTACCAGAGATATCCTTGCTGGAATAAATGCTGGATGCAAAACGGCTCTTGTTTTAACTGGAAATGGCAAGAAAGCTAAAGAAGAATTGGAAAATCTCAATATTAAACCTGATTTAATTGCAGACAATATCCTTGAGATATCTAAATTAGTTTAAACTTATGGGGTAAGTTGAGACAAATCCTTAATAAAAGTTGAATTTTAACCATCATAACTAATATTAAACTTCTCAGGAATTAAATCAAGGTTTAACATAAAACGTATCTAAATAATCTTCAATATAGTTTCAATCTCATTCTTTGATAATCAAAACAACTTTAAACAGATACTTAGATATTTTATAAAGAAATAATTTTATAGTCTAAGAAGCCATTCTTTAAAAACAGGATTTGTGATTTTGTATTTCAGTTCTTTAGATTTATAAATATAACCATTTTTCATTAAACTTTTTAAAATTGTTGACAAAGAAGATGATGCCGGTAATTTATTTTTTTTTATATATTTTGCTGAAAACAATTGATCCACTTCAGATAAACTTGCTATTGAAATTAGAGTTTTTCGCTGGTTTTGGTTTAATTGATCATACATACCTTGAAAAACAATTGTTTGTGCTGCAATAATTTTCTTCATCCAAAGATCATTAAAATTCCTATCATTCTGATTTTCTCCTTCATATAATAATTCCCATACTACAGAGGAAAAATATTGAGTAAAATGCGGATGGTTATTTGATTTTTCAAGTATTTCAGAAATTGTGTTTTCATTTATGTCTATACCGGAATTGCTAAATTTATTTTTAATAAAGATATTCCAATCTTTTGCAGATATTTCATAAATAGGTATTTTAAATCCAAATTCATAAAATGGAGAATTTGAATCAGCAAAAATGTTTTCCATTAGAGATTGCTTACTTCCTAAGAAAATATAGGAAACATTTTTATGTGCCTGAAATGAAGAACGCATCCAGTTTATTATAAATGGTTCAATTCTATTTATTTCCTGAAATTCATCAAATGCAATACATATTTGAATGCCCATTGACACAGAAATTTTTTCAGGAATATCTAATATTACCTCAATATCTTTCTGATCTTCAATTGAACTACTGGATAATGAAAAAGAAGGCATTCCTTCTGCATCAAACGAAATTGATGGATTAATATTCTTAAAGTATTGCTTTGTTTTTTTACCTAAAGCCTTTACATCCATCTTCCAGTCAAATAAATTTTTAATTATCAGTTTAGAATACTTATCTGCGAAATCTTCAAGAGACTGGATATTATATAAATCTAAATAGAGCGTCTTTATAGTTTTCGTTTCAGAGAAAGCTCTTTTAATAAGAGAAGTCTTCCCAAACCGCCTTGGTGAATATATCCAGAAGGAATATCCATTTTCAATGGCTCTTTTTATTTCCTTTAACTCATTTTCCCTATTACAAAAGTTCTCTTTTTCAACAATCTGACCATAACGAAATGGGTTTTTCATAATTTCCCCTAAAATGCTGGCTCGTAAAACGGCGACACGCATTTATGCGACACGCATAATTGCGAGTTGAGTATATACTAAAAACATTTATTTTTCAAATTTTAAAATAATTATGACAATTTTATGACATTTTTATTTCAAATATACAAATCAAAAACAAAACCTAAACCTGAAAATTTCTGATCACGGAATTTACAGAGGAACACTGAAAAATCCAAAAATAACAATAAAAATTCCAAGCCAAAGTAGTATTCCTAACATTTCAAAACCTTCTATAAGATAAAAATAATAAAAATAATTTTTACTTATTCTCGCTCCTAAAAACTAAGAGATGAATCTGAGACTTCTTACCACCAATACTAGTATGGAAAGTGTAATCATACAAATGATCGGCAGAACTAGTAATAACAGGTTTTACAACAGGATAAACTCTTACAGGACCTTCACAACAAGTAATCTCGTTAATGTCTCCATCAACAATCTTTGAGAAAACAAAATCCTTAGGACGGTTAAAACAAGAATTGTCGACAAAAGTACAATTTCCAATTCCTTCACAACCAGAATTACAATTACCTTGCCAATCAGTACAATCATCAAAACAACTACCTTCGCCAAGAGCAAAATCTACATCAACTGTTTGGAGAGAAAGGATTTCAACCATTTGAGTAGAAGGATCTTCTCCAGTAATAATTGCAGTAAAAGCATACTCGCCAACTAAAGTATTAATTATTTCATAATAACCAGTGCCATTAGTAGTATTAGATGAAACAAAAGCATCACCAAGATTGACAATAACTCATATCATTGTACTGATTGCTTTTTATTGAAGAACCAAAAACACAGCCTAATTTAATATATTCATTGAACTTACTTAAATTATATGAAAGAACTTTAAGATGTTCTGGGAATTCTTTTACTTCAAGACTAAGCAGATATTCAATAAAATTTAATGCTAATTTATTATTATAATCAAATGTATAATAAATCGAATTACCTATTTCTTCTCTTATGAATAAATTCTTTTTTTCTAAAGCATTGCACAAGTCATTTATGTGTGCGTGATTAAGAGATAATTCTTTTGCTATTTGTCTAGCATTATATCTATCTTTATAATGCTTAAAAATATGTTTTAATATTTTTATTTCAGTTTTTGTGAAACTTAATTCTTGTATGTTTCTACCAGACATATGTATGGTTTCGCCATACAAAGCATTTAAATGTTTCGATTTAAGAAGAACGTATCCCAAGAGCTCACCTCACTTAGTAAAACTCCATACTTTGTACAGGAATTTAGCCCATCCAAAAATTATTTAAAGAACTAAAACAAAAAACACGATTATAATGAAGAGAGTAAATACTACATTAATAATTATGATTTTAATTCTAAGTATTTTTTTAATTATTGGATGCGAAATTGAAGGAAACAATTTAGAGAAAACTAATGAAAATCCTGATTCTTCATCAAACAAATCCTTAACAGGAGGAGTAATAATCTGCGGAGAAAACTATGAATGCGGAAAAAAAGATAATGTATGCCCTGAAAACTACGGAGCAGAATGTAAAGTAAAAGATAATGACTGTTAAAATAAAATAATTAATATTAATAAAAATGAGGTAATAAAATGAAATTAAATAAAACTATTCTAATTACAATAACTATGATAATAATGATGAGCTTTCTTGTTAATGCAGTAGCCGAAGGAGAACCAGGATTTGAACCGTGTAAATCAATTACCGAATGTACAGGAGATTATCCCAGATGTTCAGGAGAGACGACCGTCTTTAAATGCGTACCTATACTTGATGACATAGAATGTCCGCAAGTAAAGCAAGTCTTTGAAATCTGCCCAGGAGTTATTGTCAAACTTGGTGGAATGTGAAATCTAGCATACCCCATTTTTTCCCC
>CBDUZW010000027.1:0-54586 GCA_965371805.1 uncultured bacterium
CACTTTAACGCTCCTTAATTCCATCATATTCTTTCATGGAACTTTTGGTGTTACCTGTTTTTTTATTTGATATCTAAAAGACAGTGAAGTCTTGTTGGTTTAAGAAAAAATGTACTGGCACCAAAATTTTTAAATCTTGTTATACGTTAAAACTGTAGAATATAGGAAGTTATTTTTGAACTAATTCTACCAACTCATCTAAAACTTTATATGTTTGTGGTAAATTTTCTTTGTAAGTGACAGAATAGTTCACCGTATATAATGTTTTTTCAATCTCTTCATATTTGTTAGATAGTATTTTTTCCTTATGTCCTACCCAATATTCTATTAATTTTTTTTTATTTAATACTTTTGTAAATTGATTTATTTTGGGTATATATTCATACCTATCAGAATTGTTTTTTAAAATACTTGAAAAGTTCATTAATAATATGTCTAAAAAATGTTCATAATTTTTTTCGTCTTCTTCCGGATTAAAACAAAAATTGAATAGATAATCATTAATTGCAGCACTTATTTTCCCTTTGTCTTTTTCAGTTTCTTTACTATCAATATTATAATACCCACAACCTATTCCATTCTCAATAATTGTATTTCCTAATTGATACATGATAAAAACCTTAATTTTAGCTTTAAAAATTAGAATATATGAATTAATATTTGAAATATTTTTGGATTTAATTCTTTCATCTACATAATTATAATATTCCCCACAAACATCTTTTAATGATAAACTATCAATTTCATCAAATATATTCTTTTTTTTATCAATATATTGAGCTTTAAATATTTGAAACACTTTTTGTGAAATTTCCCTCATTTCCTCAATAAGTAATTGATTTGTATCTCCCTTAGTGGTAGCATTAGGATTTGCATGTTTTAAGATAGCTCTTACTATATTAAATATATCTCCACCTCTATCAGCACAACAATTCAACCGAAATAACATCAAATCAAATAAACCAATTACACCTCTATCTTCTTGACTTAAAATATCTAATATTCCATCCTTGAAAGTTCCAGAACCAAAAATCCAATACGCTAATTTTATGACATTTTCATCAGTATTATTATTACTATGTTTGTTTTCTTGATCAGTCCAGCCAACTTTATCTAGTAATTTTATAATATAATAAATAAGAGTATTTCTAAACCCAATCTCTATTTCACTAATTTCAAGTATTGAATACTTTGGTAAACTGTTTAAAGCATAATTTAAAATTTCAGAGGATTTTATAAGAGTAAATTCATTACTTTTTGTATTTACTAAAACTTTCCAAAGCATAGCATGAGGCTTTTCACTTTTTGAAAAGTCAAAGTCACTTTCATTAAGAACTTCTTGGATCTGCTCTTTATTTAAAACACGACTCTTTATGTTTTTATAAAAATTATATTGATCAAATTTTGGTGGGTGAGCCATGTTTACTATCAAATTTAAGTAATTCTCAAGATTTCTATCCAAACTAGAAACAGTCCCATTAAAGCAAGCATAGCTTTTCATTATTTCTTCTGTGATTTGATAATGCTTTAATGGTTTATCATATGAAGTTTTTAATCTCTCTGAGACTTTGAAAACTTTATTCAAAATAAATTTTTGGTTGCCATTTAGAACATCTTTTTCATATGTTGTGTATTTTATAGAATTATCATATTTAGAATCATCTCCAGATTTATAAATCAAAGAAAAATATCCATTTTTTTCATTTGTTTCTGTATTATAAATTTTTCTAAAAATATTTGGATAATTTATATAAATCAACAATAAATGAATAAGATCATGTTTATTAAAGTCGCTATTGTCATAATCTGTTTTATCTATTTCTAATAACGAGATTATATTGACAAGTCTTTTTAACTTTCTAGCATCTCCAATAAATGGGAGATATAAATGATATTCATCGGACTTAAAGATATCTTTTAAGCCTTCAACTGTTTTAGAATAAAGTTTCGGGTCTGCAAAAATATTATTTGCTAATGAAAGCTCTTTATTTTCAGTAAAATATTCTAGTAGCAATTTACTATCTATAAATAAACTTATTTTAATATTTATAAATTTTTCAAAAAATTCAAAGATATCTTCTGCTATTAAGTTTTTAGTTTTGGGTTTTGATATATTATCTATATCATAACAAAGCACATATGAAATATTAGGAAAAGTAAAAGATTTTTTTATTACAAATAAAACTTCTTTTATTGAAGAATAGTTTAATCTGTCTAAATCATCAACAATAATTATGATTTTTTTTTCAATATTTTTTAAAGCTGTTTCTAACCTATCAATTATATTATCAATAGAATCCGTATTTAATGGAAAACTTATATTAAATCCAAAAAACGAAAAAGAAGTTTTTATGTTTCTTAGTAATGTTGAATATTTTGAAATCAAAGAATTTATCTCTGGAACAAAAATATGTTGTTTGATTTCCATTATTAATCCACCAATAAATTTTTCTAAAAGTTTATCTTGATTTTCATATCTAAGGGGATTAAATTCATAAACAATTATTTTGTTTTTATAGTTCTTAGTCAAATATTTTTTGCAAAGATTTACAAAAGATGATTTCCCCGCTCCCCATGGAGCTTCAATACCAAAAACTAAACTTTCATTTGAGCCATTATTAAAAACTCTTTCTGCAAATCTCTCTGCTTTTTCAGTAAAATTAAATCTATCCTCATTTTCATCTTCTATTTCTTTATCAGCCACAAAGAGTGAGGTTTTATCTTCAATAATTTCTTTTTTTAATTGATATTTTCTGATTAAAAACGAAATAGAAATAAAAAATGGTATCAATAATAAAAAAAGCATTTGTTCCCATTTTAGTTTATAGATATTATTTTTGAGGAATTTGTAACAAAATCCGTTAAATACATACGATAAAAAACTTCCCAAAATCACAATTGACAGTAAATCTATTCTAAATTTTCTTAATATAATAACAATTTTCTTAATACATTTTTTCCTATAGAGATATATATTTATAATTTTCTTAATATATATTTTAGTATGAAGATATGTAATTAGGATTATAGTATATGATAATATAATAATCCAAGTCCAATTCCTGCTAGAAATCTTCAAACAATAATTGATATTTGAATTTGAGAGTAATTCAAATCTTTCTCCGAATAATTTAAATACCAATATTATTTCGGCAAATAGTACACCGCTAAAAAACAATTTAATTAACAGCGAAAAATTCGGTTTAAATAATTTCAAATTGTTGTCTTTCACTAAACTCTCCCTCAAAATATATTTTAATTAATACTATTTTCTCTCAAAGTTATATGATTAAACTGGCCAGACAGCAAAATTAATACAAATGAATAAAAAATCGGCCTGGCACCAAAAATTCTCTCCAGTTTTAATTCCAAAATTTTATTTATCACTTATCAATCGCTCTAATTCTTCATCAAAATATGTTTTAAAATCTTTAGCTTTAATATTGTCAATTGATGACATTAATTTTTCAGTTAAATTTTTTAAAGTTCTTTTAACAATTGTAGGGTTAGTGTTTTTATGTTCCTTTATTTTTTGGCTTACGAACTCACTTACACCCTGCGGAATATGATAACTGAGATTAACACCGAGTAAATTTGGAAAATACTTTTTATAGAGATGATCAATGTCATCTTTTTTAGATGCAAGTGATATGTATTTATACATAAAATCTGCTCTCATATAACAACTTACAGGGTATTTATCTCCAAAAACTTCTTTAACAGATTTAAAAGTGTTAATCTCTTGAGATAACCACCAAGTTTTGTAACCAAATATTCCTGCTGAGTTAGTTTCATTATTTTTTTCTCTTAATTTATAAACATGTAATATTAATTTTGCATCAGCTTCTGCACGCTTTACTGAGTTTTTCTTATTAGGTATTAAATGTTCCATTAATTTATTAACTTCATTTTTATCCAAAACTACTGCTTGGGAGGTTGTAGTAATATATTCAACTTCAAACTCCTCTTTTAAATAGAAAACAATATCCTCTCTAACATTGCTCAAATTAGGTTGAATAAATTTCATGAGAAAACTATTAAAATCAGTAATTTGCCCTCTTTTTTTAGCATAAAAATAAGCCCTTATTAAGATTTCATCAATATATAAAATACTTATATCATCATCAAGATAATCTGACTCTGAATGTTTATATAAATCAATATATTGGTTGGATATTCTTTTAAAATGGCTAACTAATTCATCTACAATAAATTCATTGATTTTTAAACTAACTCCAGATGCTTTAGCTCCTTTTAAAAGATTCCAAAATCGCTTGTTTTTATTTTCTAAAAAATATTCCGATAAGGCAGGAACCAATATTGAAGTACCCACAAAAACATCTAATTTGTTAGCAAGTGACTGGAAAAAAAGGGTTATCTTAGGATCATTTTGAGTTAAAAAAACCATCATGTAGGTTTTAGAGAGTTGTCTTAAAAATTCTTTCTGAACATTGGATCCATTGTAAGCTATTTCCCTTATAGAAATTAACAACACTGTTTTTACTTTATTTTTATTTTCAAGTTTTATCTTGGTATCATCGACTACTCTACCTATAATAGTTCTAAGAGATTCATCTACAATTTCTTTACTTGCATTATTTAATATGAAATCAGAAAACTCAAGACCCTGTCTATAATATATGCTATGTAAGACTTCTTCGAATACATCATATACATTTTTTTTCACAACTTCTAATATTCTGAGATTCAAATTAATAAGTTCTTTCGATTCTTGTCTAAAATCTTTCTGAAGTTGTGAGTCTTTTATATCTCTTTCAGCCAACTCAAGTCTAGTCTCAAAAGGTAAACAAAAATGATTCTCTTTGGTATGATGTTTAATCTTTTGAAATGGTTTTTTGGATAAAAACAACAGTCTTTTACTAATTTTTTTTTCATGATTATTATAACAAAATGTTGTAACATGGTTTATTCCATCAATAATTTCTTCTAAAGTTTTGAAAATATTTTTTTCTGATGCTGTTCCTTCTAATGAATATAAAATTAGGCCATCTAAAATATTTTCTTCAATCTTCTGGTGACCTCCTTCATCAACTTGCTGCCTAAGAAAAACATATAAGCGAGGGTCTTTAGAAAATTCAGCAACTTCAATAAGTTTGCCTGGCTTGTTGTATTCATGAACATATGTTTCAACAAAGCTAGTATAAATATCAGCTGCTTTGGGTTCAGATATTATATTACTTATAAACCAATCCATATCATAAATGGTTAAAGGAAGTTGATATTTACCATAGAAATTGTCTTGTATCTTATCTTTTTGCTGTACTTTCCTATTTGTTACAAAATGTAATTTATCTAATTTTATCTTATTTTTTAATAATTTTTCCTGAGTTTGAGTTATTTTATTATCATCTTGTTTCCAATGGACTTCTTCTGTTGACATTTGATAAATCAGTTTTGAATATTTTTTTCTATTGTAAACAAATTGGAATCCATCTATTCCTCGGTCTCCAGTTCCTCCAACTGGAATAAAGTCATCCCCAAATATTATTGACAATATCTTGTTTGCAAACTGTTCAAAAACAAACCCATCTGGCATATTGTTTAACACAATTCGTAATGCTTCTTCATCAATTTTCATTATCCACTCCTATAATCTTTTTTAGTTAAAGGTAAATCAAACTGGCTTTGTTAAAACTAACTTGGAACCAAATCATTTTCCAGTTTCTGATGATATACCAGTTCATTTACATCAATTTCTTTCCCGCATTCGGGACATTTAATTTTAGTTTGAGAACTCATTCTTCCTCTACCTTTCGAACCTTGCTTTTAATTTTTTTTCAATAATAATCATTTTATCACTAATCATTTTAGTAACACTTCTACCTACTTCACCTTCAATTTGGATCTGTTCTAATCTAAAAGATTGCTTCTCTCTTTCTAACTCTGCCGCCTTTCTATCAAGATCATGTTTTTCCTGATTCATCTTTTCGTTGTACTCTTTCCTTATTATAGCTTCCAGCTGATGATGCACTAACTCATCTACATCAATTTCTCTCCTGCAGTCAGGACAGGTGATTTTCGTCCGGGTACTCATCTTGCCTCCATATCATCATTTTTCATACATTCATCTTCAGGCAGGCTGCCGCCGTTAGGGGTTGCCGGGAAAATATAATTAAAATTATTCAGGTAGTTTTTCATTAAAAATTCTTTTCAAAACCACAATAGATTTGGTTGCATTTTTCATGCCAAAAAAACAGAAATTACCCGATAACTTTTATATATAGGGACTTTTGGCAATATAAATAAATATCTTAGAATCTTGTTTTCGAACTTACCGGGGCTTTTGTGTTCATTTTTTGAACACTTTTTTTTCTCTTTATCCGCATAAGCCTGTTATCACAGTATTTACAGCTTTTTCTGGTTTGTTCATATTTTGAACACTTTTTTTTGCCCAACTCCCCTACCTTCAATAATACTGCCGCTTTATGAGAATTATCACTGTGTTGATTTTTTGAACACATTAAGTATTATCTAAAAAACTATGGTTTCAATACAGGCTTACTTGATAATATATTTTAAATATTATATAGTCTCTTTACTATGCGAAAGAAAATATTGCTAATTGAAGATAGGAAACAACTTCGAGAATCTATTGCCAGGTTTTTAAAACTCAAGAAATATACTGTTCATGAGGCTGAAGAGATGAGAGAGGCCTCTGAGAAAATGGAGATAAACGATTATGACATTTTCATATTGGACATTGGACTTCCTGATGGAAATGGCCTCGATCTCTTAAAGAAAAATAAAACACTAATGGCAAATAAGACAATCATGATGACTGCTAATAATACAGTTGAGGTTGCAGTGAATGCCATGAAATATGGAGCCTGTGATTATCTGGAAAAACCTGTACAAATGGACCATTTACTTGTAGTCATAAGGAAAGCGCTTGAATTAAACTCAATAAAAAATGAAGTTGTCATCTTAAAAAAGCAGATATCTTCACTGAGCAGTCTGGATGATCTTATCTATGAGAGTGTAGAAATGCGGGAAGTTGCAGCACTTGCAAAAGAGGCTTCAGAAAATGACAATAATGTTCTGCTCATGGGAGAAACAGGAGTCGGCAAGGATAAGATCGCAAAATTCATTCATAATAATTCAAAAAGAAAGAGGAATGAATTCCTTGAAATAAATTGCTCAACCCTTGTAGAATCATTAATAGATTCAGAGCTTTTCGGATATAAGAAAGGTGCTTTTACAGGTGCCAATACTGCATTTAAAGGCAGATTTATTCAAGCAGACAAAGGGACACTTTTTTTAAATGAAATTGGAGAATTGCCGGTAAACCTGCAGCCCAAATTTCTAAGTGTAATTGAGTCTAAAAAGATCATGCAGATCGGGGTTGAGAAACCGGTTAAATCTGATTTCCGGCTTATCTCAGCTACAAATAGAGACCTGGAAATTGATCTTATTGAAAATAATTTTAGAATGGATCTATTTCAAAGGCTCAAAGAACAGGTTATAGTCATTCCTCCCCTGAGAGAGAGAAAAAAGGACATTTTAATTCTATTTCGACATTTTCTTAAAGAATTCAGCTTAAAATCAGAAAAGAAGATTGATGTAGTAAAAAATGAAGCCAAAAAACTTCTTATGGCTTATGACTGGCCGGGAAATGTAAGAGAGCTTAAACAAATCACGAAGATTGCTGTCTCCAGAACAAAGAAAAATGTTATTGACAGAAAGCTCATTGCAGACTGCCTTTATATTAATAAAAAAGATGATGATTCTGATTTTATCCCTTTAAAAGAGTATTCAGATAACTATATAAAGCGGGTTCTTATTCTTTCAAATAATAATATAAAAAAGTGTGCAGACATATTGAAAATCTCACGAAACACCGTATATAAAGCGATAGATGATAATTAATAGAACCTATTTAAAATTAATAAATGCGACACTCAGCTTTCTTGAAAAACAGGTATACTATGAAGACTTTCTTGATAATTTCGCTCTCTCTTTCAAAGGACAATTACCTGTAAAAGAGATAGGGCTCTTTTATCTGAATAATAATCATAATAAATTCATATATTATCCTGAAAGCAATACCGTTGATCCTGTAAAAATTGACTCAAATTTAATAAAACATCTAAAAAGCACAAAGAAATCATTATTCTTAAAAGATGATGATATGGGGATATCAAATATTCTGAAAAAAGATAACACTTCATTATTCAACTCTTTTAATATTGACATAATAATACCTCTGGTATTAAAGGATCTGGTTTCCGGATTTGTTATTATTGAGGTGAACAGAAATACTTATAAACAGATAAAATTTCTGGATGAATATTTTAAGTTTATCTCAAGTACCATTATTCCCAACATTATTTTAGAGAGGGATAATGAAAGTAAACGGAAAAACTTCTTAAAACAGTTCAGGCATGACAGGCTGGCTATCACAGGAGAGCTTGCAGCAACGGCATCACATGAAATAAAGAATATTCACGGAACTGTTCTTGCTACCCTGGCATATTTTAATGAGACGGATAATGTCTCAATATCAGATTTGAGAAAGAGTATAAAAAATATAAATATCTCTTTAGAACAGGCAGAGCATATCGTAAAATCCATGCTCTCGGTTTCTCAATTCAAAAACATAAACATTGAGGCCCTGGATATATCAACATTTATTGAAGAGATCACTCATCTTCTGAGTTTCCGGGTATCTGAGAATATTACAGTCAAGAGGGAATTAGAAAAAGACCTGATAATAAATTCCTCATATCAATTATTATCCCAGGCGATTATAAATATTTTTACAAATAGTATTGACGCGATAGGATCAAATATCGGAGAAATTTTGATAAAGACACAACTTATCTCTAAAGATAATTCAAATCAGAAAATTCTTCAAATTTCTATAAAAGATACGGGCCCGGGTTTTGACAAGATAATATCAGACAACCTCTATGCAAAATTTAAAACAACAAAGAAGCATGGGACAGGTTTAGGGCTATATAATACATTAAATATAATAAAGAAGCTTGGAGGAGAACTGGAAATAATCAGTACAGATACCGGTTCAGAGGTAATTATAAAACTCCAGAAAAACACAAAGCATTGATCCTTATGGCAGTATATTAATTAAAAAGAATAGTAATATCAGTTTTTACTATTTAGTAATTTCGCTAATATTTTTCCCAATTCAAAATCTCTGAATGGTTTATTGATAAAACCTGCAAGACCGCGTTTTCTTAACTCTATAAGACTCTCATTCTTTGTAAAACCCGATGAAATTATAACTTTACAGTCTTTATCTATATCTTTCATCTTAAGAAATGCCTCACTGCCATTCATTTCCGGCATGATCATATCCATTATTACCAGATCAATTACTTTGGACTTGTCTTTGAATATCTCTACTGCTTCTCTTCCATTTTCAGCTAATAACACCTCATATCCCATCTCTTCCAGCATATAACTTCCTGTAATTCTAATGATCTCTTCATCATCTACAAGGAGTATCTGTCCAGAACCTTTTGAAACCTCTGCATCCACCAGTCTGGGGCCGGCACTTTCTTCCGAACATGGCAGCAGAATATGAAAAGCTGTACCTTCTCCTACTTCACTGTAAACATCAATGACACCCTGGTGATGCTGTACAGTCTTATAGACTGTGGCTAAACCGAGTCCTGTCCCCTTTCCCTGCTCCTTGGTAGTAAAAAAAGGCTCAAATATTTTCCGCAGGTTTTCCAGAGGGATCCCGGATCCGGTATCCCTTAGCTCAATTTTAATGTATTCTCCAGGAAAAATTACGAATGGACTGGCATCACAATAGGTTTTGTCCAGTTGAATATTTTTTGTTTCAATTTGAAGCTTACCTCCGTTGGGCATTGCATGACTGGCATTAATGGCTATATTCATAAAAACATTTTGAAGTTCAGAATTATCACCAACTATAATAAAATTTTCAGCATCTTTCTTTACAGTGAGTTTTATTTTCTTATCAATAGTACTCTTAAGAATAGATATTGTATCATCAATTATATCATGGACATCCTGGGCTGTAGATGGAATCTTATCTTTTCGCCCAAAAGCAAGAAGTCTGGATGTAAGGTCAGCTGCACGTTCAACAGCCTGCAAAATGAGATCAACAAACACAAGACTTTCATTATTCAGACCTTTTTTTGGTAATTTAAGCAGCTGTGCGGCACCCATTATCCCAGCAAGCATATTATTGAAATCATGAGCTACACCTCCAGCAAGTTGTCCGATAGCATCCATTTTACTCCGATGATTTAACTGCTCTTCCATTTCATATTCTTTACTTACATCATCTATACGTATTACTGCACCATCAACTCCATTAGATACAAGTGGATAAATTGTAACATTCTCATATATAGTTCTATTTTCTTTCTGGTATGGTTTTTTTATCTCTTTTTTTATTTCCCTTGTGCGAATACTTTCAGTTATTTTTCCCATTTCTGAGCCCATCCTGGGAAATACATCTGAAAGGATTTTACCCTCGGCATCACAGGCAGCCACTCCTGTTGTCTGTTCTGCAGTTTTATTCCACAGTGTAACTCTTCCATTAATGTTCATGCCAACAAGAACAGAAGGCATAGAATCGATAATACTGGACAGGTAATTGCGCAATTGATTCAGTTCTTCTTCAGCAAGCTTGCGGTTGGTGATATCTGTACTTATACCACAGAGAGCATACGTTTTATTGTCTGTATCATAGAGAGGGAATTTGACTGTGATATAGGTGTGGAGTCCATCTTTGTGCATTATTTGATTTTCAAATTCCTGGAGCTTGTTCGACTTAAGTATTTCCTTGTCATTAGCTTCAATAGCTTTTGCAGTCTCATTTGGAAATATATCATAGATAGATTTATTAACAATTTCCTCTCTGGAAACATTAAAAATATCCTCATAACGCCGGTTAACCATAATATACCGGCCTTTAATATCTTTAAGATACATTACAGATGTTGTATTATCAAATATGGCCTGAAGTCTCTGTTCACTTTGTTTTAATGCTTCCTGTGCTTTCTTCCGCTCGTAAACTTCAGCTTGAAGTTTCCTGTTCCGTGATTTTTCTGCATTTAGCTTCCAATGAAAGAGAAGATAGACCATAAAAATGAGGAAAGAAACTGCAAGGCTCTTAAACCACCATGTCTCATAGAACCATGCCGAACGCGAGAAGGAGTATTCTGCCCCTATATTATTCCAGATCCCTGAGTTATTAGACGCAATAACTTTGAAAGTATATTTTTGTGCCGGGATATTTGAATAATATGCAGTCCTTCTTATTCCCGCATCGATCCAGTCTTTATCATAACCTTCCAGTTTATATTTAAATGTCATTTTATCCGGATTTAGAAAACTTAAGGCAGTATAATGAAATTCAATATTTTTACTTCCAGCCTTCATATTTACTCCGGATATTTTATTAATATTTTGCCCATTAACAGTAATATTTTTAATATAAACCTGGGGAGGTAATGTATTTACATCTTCATTATCGGGATTGATTATAGCAATACCCTGCATAGTGGGATAGACCAATTCTCCGTTTTTACATTTTACAACAGGATTACTACTCCCATTAAACTCTGTCGATTTTAATCCATCTGAAATACCAAAAACTATTGATTCTATTTTTTTCGACTTCCCTGCCTGATAATCCAGCAGGTCTTTTTTTTTTATATAGAAAAGTCCTCTGTCACAGCTCATCCAGAGCCTTGCCTGTTTATCTTCAACAACAGACCAGATGAGATCATCATAGAGACCGTCATTTGTATTAAATGTCTTAATTTTTCCATTTTTAAGCAAATTTAATCCGCCACCTGATGTTGCAATCCATAATGTTCCATCATCACTCTGATACAAATCATTTACATCATTATGTGATAAACCATGCGATGTATTAAAAATTTTAATCTCTTTATCTTTCACCTGCACTAATCCACGATCTGTCCCAATCCATATAATACCGGGTTTTGAAGTAAACTCATATATACAATTTACTCCCCATTTTTTATTCCTCATAAAAGAGTGCCACTTTTTTATTTTATCATCCTGAAAAGTATATAAACCCTGATCTACTGTTCCAATTAACAAAGTTCCGGGTTTTGTTAAAGGTTCATGGATAGACATTATTTGGATGCCTGATAATATCTTATGGAATACAAGTTTGTCATTAATATAGGAGAAGAGGCCACCATTTGATCCAACCCATAATTTTCCGGAACTATCCTTAATAATAGAGTAAATTGGATTCTCTTTCCTCGTTTTGGAAGCATGATTCCATTCATCGTTAATTTCAATTATATCAGTTACAATCCCACCGGTCATACGGTGAATATTACCGGTACCTGAACCAACCCACAGTATACTGTTTTTATCTTCATAAACAGACCATATACTGTTTTCTTTTAGACCATCTTTTTTTGAAAACACTTTTATACGTCCGTTTTTAAAGCGATCAAGACCTCCTGCATAAGATCCTACCCATATACTGCCCTCCTTGTCTTCAAAAATTGAGCGCACCCTATTGTCACTTAAACCATCAGTTTCGGAATATGCCTCTATCTTATTTTTATTCAACCTTTTTAAAGCATCATCTCCAAACCATAAGGATCCACTACGGTCGGGGTACAGAATTGACCGGCCAACTAATTTTTTAACAAAAGTAGAATGAAAATTATCATAGTGATATAAATTGTTTTCTGCGGTAATCAAGTATATTCCAAGATTCTTATCTAAACATATCTTAAGAAGATTATTTGAAGCCAGCCCTTCATCTTCTGTGAAATGGATAAAGCTATTATTCTTAAACTTGAATAAACCACTGCCAGTTGTAGCAAACCAGATAGTGCCGGAGTCATCTCCGATAATTGAAATGACTCCGCGTTTTAAATCTTTCAAGTTTATTTTTTGGAGATTGTTGTCTTTATATTGAAAGAGTCCATTGCTGCATCCAATCCAGATCTTCCCTGATTGATCTATATAAATAGATCGTATAATCCCATTAGATTGATTGCCATGAATTAAATGTTTTATAAATTTGCCATCTGAGTACTGAATAAGAAAATTGTCAGAAGTGATGCCCCACAGACCGCCTGATGGATCAGCAGTGATAGTTAATATTGTATTATTTTTAAATTGGGGAGTATTGCTTCTGTTAAATGTCTCAAACTTTACTCCGTCAAACCTGACCAGTCCATGGTATGTCCCCAGCCATATATAACCGTCTATTGTCTGAGTGATACTCCATATTGAATTTGAAGGCAGCCCATCCCCCATAGTCCATTTGTCATGAACATACTGATGGATCTTTTTATTAATATCTAAAGATGGAAGAGTTTTTTTTTTTGAATTACCCCCATAAATAAAGCTGATAGAACAAAATAGAACTAATAATAATAGATATGTTAAAAATTTCATATTTCTCATTTTTATAATAGGGATATTTTTATACAAATCCCCGAGTATCTTATACAAATATTCTACAATACTATTATATATAAATAAATAAAAAAAAACAATTTGTAAAAAATTCTTTCTGAAATAGTCAGTATAACGCTTAAAGATTTACTGAACTAAATTCGATGCATATACTATTAACACAAAAGACACTGATTCTATTATATAAAATAAGTAAGGCAATGAGGTTTATACGGAAGCCTCCATAAGAAGAAATAATTAATTTTAGCAGAGAAGCAGCCTGCTTTATAGATTTTCTTTATATACCATTTCAACGCCTATATCTTTTAACTCAGCAGCAGTATAGATTGTCTCCAATCTGCCATTTTTAATCAAACCTATTCTGTCAGCAATCTCAGCTGCCAGAAAAATATCTTCGGTTAGGTAAAGAATTGTCTCTCCATGATTCTTCATCTCTGCAAATACTTTTTTTACTTTTTTTTTTAAATCATGTGGTTGTCCTTTTAAGATATCATTAAAAATATAATTTCCGGATCTTTTTAAAACAAAGAGGCAAAAGGCAAGCCAGATCTTGTCTGATTTATTAAGATCAGAAAATTTTTTATTATGAAAGAAACTCAATCCATGATTTGTCCAGAATTGAGAAAATTCATCATCATTAATTGGAAGAAAATTTCTGATTTTTTTAATTATTGTATTCGTTTTAAGCTCATCTGTCCACTCTGGATCTCCCTCAAACCAGGGCAGCAAAAAGCATTTATTCTCATTGTTTTTAGTTTCATCAACCTCAATACTACCAGAAAAATTTTTTTCATATCCCTTAATAAGATTATAAAGGTAATTAAATATCTTGTTATCTAGAGAGACCAAAACAAAAAGTTCTCCATCCGGTATTATTATATTCAGATCTCTTATAATAAAAACCAGATCATTTTTTAAATCAATATTATTAAATTTTATCATCGTTTTAGAATTGTTTTAAACCTTAGATATGAAATAATAAATAAAATTATAATATATGCAAATAGCAAAATAAGCCCTAAACGAAAGTACTCTGGTAAACTCGGTTTAGACCTGAATATATTCTCATCATTTTTTACAAAAGATTCAACTTTTACGAAACCTGTTATTTTTGTCCCCTCTCTCTTTTTCATTTTGGGAAAATTAGAATAAAATTTTTTATCAATATAAAACCTGACAAATTTCCTTTTTAATTCCTGAACATACCTATAAAAACTTAAAAAACTATTATATCCATGGCTGCTGATTTCATTACCTGTTGAAATATAAAAAGTGGAAGGGAAAAAAGATGATAAAAATTGATATAATCTTACATTTTTTTCAATCTCATTTTCCAGCTTTTTTTCAAAAGCCTGCAATTGAATAAATTCATGTTTATAATAATTTTCTACAATACTTCTTGAAAATTGAGAATTATCATCTTCTTGTTTTGACCCTCCTTTTGTTTTCTCAATAACCCTTTTTTCAAAGTCCATCATAACTTTTAATTCTTCAAATTCCAATTGATATATAGATGTAAGATTTTCAGCCTTTATTGCAATAAATGTATTTATCATACCTGGAACAAAAAATACCATAATAAACCAGAAAAATATAATTGTTGTATAGCCTACTATATACGATTTTATCATACTTAATAATACGCCAATAATGAAAAAAAAACTGCTTGTAATAATTAAGACAAATAGATAAATAAAGAGATATTTATACTCATATTCTGATATTTCAATTGAGTTAATTTTAAATAATAAGACTGACAAACCAAAAACAGATAAAAATGAAATAAGCAAAATTGTTAATCGAGAAAAAAATTTAAATAAAAATAATTTTTTAAAATTAACAAATTCCAATAAGTACTCCCATTTTTTTCTATTAAAAAAAGTTAAATATCCATAAATGAGTGATATAAGAGATCCGAAGAGTAAATTAATACCTGCAAAGTCTTTAAAACCGCCAGCTTTCTCCTCAAATATTTTTTTCCCTTTATTTGTATTGTAGATGTCTAAGACTTCCCCTGAATCAATATTTGCTATTATATCAGAATAAGAATTTGAATTATTAAAAAATGAATAAAGGGGTCCTGATTCAAAAAATATTCTAAAACCATAAACACCATAAAGTAAATAATTTATATACTGGTCAACTTTAATCCTTTCAATTTCTTTAAAATTTTGTTTATCTTTAAGTTTTATTTTATATTTATCAATTCCACCTTGAGTAACATAAAAACATAATACTGCAAATATAAGATATATGAATAGATATCTTTTTGTGAAAAATTTTTTTAATTCGTATGAGAAAATAACCCTAAAATTTTTCATACTCCAATTTTAATACTTTTTCTTAGTATTTACCAGAAATTTTATAAAAAACCTCTGATGCATACTGTCCAAAGAGTTGCGAATCTGAGAATTTTTGGTTAAGTCTCCAGAATAAATGGTTATTTGGATAGATTCCTGTTTTTATATATGTCTGGATTGTCTTTATTTTTTTTATAAGATCCTGTACATCAAGAAGACTTTTATCAAAGAGACCACAGATATTCCCCATGCTGAGATATTCGGATACTTCATTGAAAACATTCGTATTTAAATTGTTTTTCATCTCAAATTCTTTATAATTAAAACAAATCAATTCAGTAATAAAATCCCTTTTATATGGTGTGATATCTGTCTTTTCCTTAAGTTTTCTATATTCAAGCTCTGATCTCTCCATATTTCTTATTGCACTTTCCAGTATTTCATTTAATTTTTCAAAATCCTTTCCATACATATCCATTATTTCAACTTCACTTAGAAATTTCTGTGTATCTGAATGTGATTTTAGAAAATAAGTTGCTCCGGTGATTATATAGTATTCAATTCCACCCGCTCTTTTTTCCGCACTTATATTTGAATTACTAGATGGATTTGTACCTTCTTCAAATCCCTCACTTCCACCTTGATTACCTTTAATAATTGAGTAAGCATTCAAAGTAAATAATGATAGAATTATAATTACTGTAAATAATTTTAATGTAATATTTTGTTTCATTAGTAGCTCCTTTTTTTAATTTAAATTTTGATTTTTTAAATAATTTTAAAATTGTCTATGATTTTTTAGGGTTATTTTAAAAAATTTTTAATACTTAAAACCTCGGATTCACCTCTCCCGTTACTCATAATTCCATTATTTCCCTCCTTAAAAGGAATCTTTGAGTCAGCTATGCATCCATTCAATTTCCACAACTATGTTTGTTGAATCTCATAATAAAACTGGGATGCAATCAAATTATTTATTTTATTTATTCCCTCAGAAAAGGGAGATGTAAGCTTTGTTTTTATATAGGAGTTCAACATTTATCATCAGGTAGGCTGCCGCCAGTATGTAAACTAAGATAACAGAACAATTTATTCCAGTAGTTTTTCATCAGAACATCCACACAAACCACAATATATCATGTTTGCATTTTTAATGCCAAATATATCAGTCAACACTATATTTCTAGATATATACGCCATTTAAATTTTTTTTTTATATTTACTTCTATCAATTTCTCAAAGCACAAACTATTTTATGTTCAAATATTGAACGAAAAAACCATGATATCATCCTAGCGTCCAATATATACAGAATTTTAAAATTTTCCATTCTGTTCAAAAATTGAACACAAAACCAACTTGTTAATAATTCATTTTTATGATTGCTATAAAACCAATCTATTTCAATATAAGGATAATTGATATTTATTTCTTTTTATGATCAAATACTTTATGAGAGAGGGAAAATTAGTAATAATCACAGGTGGGTCAAAAGGACTCGGTTATGCTTTATCTGACTTTTACTCAAAAAAATTCTGGGTTGTAAAGGAACTCTCACGCACCGGTTTATCACCTAATAATGTAAAAACTGATCTCAGTAATTTGGAGAAATCTTCAGAGTCCCTCAATACTTTATTCGAAGAGCTGAGTGAAATTGAGTGGAGTAGAGTCGTATTGATCAATAATATTGGCATATTAAGCCCGGTAGGTAAAATTCATGACAGCAAGGAATCAGACTGGATATCAAATATTAATATAAATTTTACTGCGAATGTATTTGTAACAGGAATTTTCCTTAAATACTTTGAAGCGCATTCAGCGACGAAACATATTGTAAATATCTCTTCCGGAGTGGTAAAACACCCCTATCACGGATGGTCATTATACTGTGCCGGTAAATCAGCTCTTGAAAGTTTCAGCAATTGTATCTCATTGGAACAGTCAACAGTTTCAAATGGAGCGCTAACATTCATTATTAATCCTGGAAAAATCGACACTCAGATGCAGGAGGAGATTAGAAATTCCAGTTTCAGGGATTTCCCGTTAGTTGAAAAATTTAAAACCTTCAAAAACGATGGGAGTTTAGCTCAGGCTGAGGATGTTGCCGGTGCTATTTACAAGATAATTGAGTCCTCCCCCGAAAATGGAGGATACTATAATGTTTAGGAATCTGTCCGAGAATAGACTCCTCCAGGAGTTTATGCCTCCAGTTTAAGTTCTCCTATTAAATTAATGAGTTTTGACTTGTCAAAGTCAATTTTTCTATACTCCACACCGCTTAGATCCAGCATAAGTTTAGAAGCTTTAACCTGATCTGTATCTGCATATTTATCATATACATAGATAATTTCCCGGATACCGGATTGAATAATTAATTTTGCACACTCATTACAGGGAAAGAGCGCAACATAGATGGAGCAATCATTAAGTTCTCTGGTATTTGAGTTTAAAATTGCATTCATTTCTGCATGACAGACATAGGCATATTTTGTATTAAGAAAATCACCCTCTCGCTGCCATGGGAGTGCATCGTCCGAGCATCCTTTTGGAAACCCGTTATATCCAATACCGACAATTTTTCTGTTTTTATTCACAACACAGGAACCCACCTGAGTACTTGGATCCTTGCTGCGTAGAGATGATAAAACAGCTACACCCATAAAGTATTCGTCCCAATCTAAATATGTCTCTCTTTTTGAAGATTTATCCATATTTCAATACTTCTAAAAGCCCTTATGTTCAGTTCTTCTTATTATTTCGTTTTGCAATTCGACTCCAAGGTCTTTAAAATAATCACTATATCCGGCAACCCTGACGATTAATTCCGGATACTTTTCAGGTTCTTTCAGTGCTTTTCTGAGAAGCTCAGCTGTTACAACATTAAACTGTATGTGATGACCATCAAGCCTGAAATATGATCTTACCATGTGCGCTAGTTTTGATATTGAATCTTCATTTTCAAAAAACTCAGGTGCAAATTTCTGGTTGAGGAGAGTTCCACCTGTTTTTATATGATCAAGCTTTGATGCACTTTTTATAACTGCAGTCGGTCCATTTCTGTCTGCTCCCTGTACCGGTGAAATTCCTTCTGAAATTGGTTCTCCTGACAGCTTTCCATCTGCCAGAGCACCCAGAACTGTACCAAAATAGACATGTACAGTAGTTGGAAGAAGATTAATTCTATGGTAGCCTCCTCTGAAGTTCGGTTTGCCATCAACTGCATTGAAGAACATATCAAACACACGTCTAACTATTGAATCTGCATAATCATCATCATTTCCATATTTTGGCGTTTTTTCAATGAATAATTCCCTGATATTTTCATATTCCTTAAAATTAGAAGCCAGAACATCCAGGAGTTTCTCCATGGAAAGAGTTTTATCTTCATATACATTTTTCTTAATAGAAGAGAGTGTATCAGTAATAGTACCCATCCCAACACCCTGAATATAAGAAGTATTATATCTTGCTCCGCCGGCATTATAGTCTTTCCCGTTTGAGATACAATCATCAATGAGCAGAGACATAAATGGAGCAGGCATGAACCTTGAGTAAAAACTCTCAATCAGATTATTTCCACGAACCTTAATATCAACAAAATAATTCAGCTGTTTTTCATAAGCATTCATAAGCTCTTCAAAATCCTTAAACTGTTCCGCCATCCCGGTTTTAATACCGACCATATCTCCACTTAATGGATCAACCCCGTTATGAAGTGTTAATTCCAGTACTTTAGTCAGATTAAAATACCCCGTTAGAAAATATGCTTCTCTTCCAAAGGCTCCAGTTTCAACACAACCGCTTGCTCCACCCTCACGTGCATCCTCTATTGATTTCCCCTGCCTTACCATCTGCTGAATAATAGTATCCGTATTAAAAATTGATGGTTGTCCATACCCTCTCTTAACAACTTTTAATGCGCTTTTTATAAACCTGTCAGGATTTTTTTTACTCAGCTGAACCATTGAACCAGGTTGAAGCAGTTTCATCTCTTCAATAATATCAAGAATAATATAGGACAGTTCATTTACAGCATCACTCCCATCACTTTTCAGACCACCTAAATTTATCAGGCAAAAATCAGTATATGTGCTGCTCTCTTTAGCAGTAATTCCAACTTTAGGTGGAGCCGGGTGATTATTGAATTTGATCCAGAATGCTCTTAAAAGTTCTCTGGCCCACTCTTCGGTCAGAGTTCCCTCTTCAATTTCTTTTTTATAAAAAGGGTATAGATGTTGATCGAGTCTACCGGGGTTAAAAGAATCCCAGGTATTATATTCTGTAATTACACCAATATGTATAAACCAGTAAGTCTGTAGAGCTTCCCAGAATGTGTCCGGAGCTGAGGCCGGCACTTTGGCACAAATAGCAGTCATAGCTTCCAATTCAACCTTTCTCTCTTTATTAGTCTCTTTTTTTGCCAGACCGGAAAGTTTCTCAGAATATCTCTCTGCATATTTTATAATACCCTCTACAGAATGATCCATGGCAATCAATTCTTCCCGCTTGTCCAGGGCTGAAGTATCATTTAAAAAATCAAGAGTTTCAAGCCCTGCTTTTATTTCCAACTGAAGATCCCTTAATCCTTTTTTATAGATCTTATTACCACATACAGTATGCCCCGGAGCTCTCTGTTCCTGGAATTCAGTAAAGACACCTGCTTTATATGCATTCTTCCAGTTTTCATCCAGTGCATCAAAGATCTTATCCCGGAGACTTCTTCCTTTCCAGAACGGGATCATCTCTTTCTCATAAACATCCTTTACATGATCATCAACTTTATAAGACACTTTTTCTCTTGTATCCAGTACCTCAAGATCCTCAAGACTATGCGAGCAGATCTCCGGATATGTAGGAGTTGCCTTTGGAATTGGCCCTCTCTCTCCAACAATTAATTCTCCCTCATCAATAAAGAGCGCTTTGTTTTTCATAATATATCTAAATGCAAGACCTCTCTGCACAGGTATAGACGCTTTTAAGGCTTCAGGTGTTTTATAAAATTCAGTCAGCAGCACAGCTCGTTCAGATGAAATTGTGGCTTTTATATTAAGACTTTTTCTTCTAAGATTCTTTATTCTTTCACTCACTTTATCCTCCTGTTACAGAATTTAATCCATACTCTTTAAATATTGAACATACATTGTCTATGGTCTCTTTGTCTGGAGTTTTTCTATTTTCCATTCTCCACTCAGTACTCAATTTATCATATTTATGGTGCCCATATTTATGGCTCCCTAGAGAATGATATGGCAAAACAGAAATTCTTTCAATATTTTTTTTATTTCTAAGAAATGACCCAATTCCTCTAATATTTTCATCACTATCGGTAATACCCGGGATCAATGGAAACCTCATCCATACTTTTTTCCCAATTGTGGAAAGATGGTCTAAATTATTGAGTATCATTTTATTGGAAACACCTGTATATTGCAAATGTTCCTTTTCATCAATTAATTTTAGATCATATAAAAACATATCAACATATTCGGAGACTTCATTAAAAATCCGGGTCTCAGAAAATCCAGTCGTATCAAGAGCTGAATGAATATCCAATTTTCTGAAATTTTTCAATAATTCCAGAAGAAATTCCCACTGCACAAGAGGCTCTCCACCGGATATTGTTACACCACCGGCTGATTCATCAAAAAAGATTCTGTCCATTTCAACTGCTTCTACTATTTGCCGGATTGATTTTAAATTATTCTGCAAACCTGCCTGATGATCACCCTGACTCTCAGGATTATGACACCAGACACAGTTAAGGGGACATCCTTTAAAAAAAACAGTCGTTCTTATTCCCGGGCCATCGTGTACCGCAAATTTTTTTATATTAAAAATGTTTCCTGTCAATTGTTCATCCATTTCCATATCTCACATTCCAATTCTATTTATATCACATTATTCATAATGATCACAGTTTAATTAGAAAGCTTCGAAGATCGAAAAATAAAACCCGGTTCCATCTTCACCAATGCCAAAATCAATTCTGAGCTGGATATTTTCTTTTTTATCTAGTTGTATCCGTAAACCCGCACCATATGAGAATTTCATGTTACCCAAATCCAGATTCCTGAACTTTTCAGCAACCGTTCCAAGACCAACAAAGCCTGCAGCAGATATTCTCCAAAACAAGGGTCTTCTGTACTCAGCCTGAAAAACCATCATGTTTTTATCTCGAAATCTCCCGCTATAATACCCTCTCATATTAAACTCTCCTCCAAAATGAGCAAGCGAATTAAATGGGACCTCTCCATTCTGGGTGGTAATCTTTGCCTGAAATGCCAACACATGAGATGAGAAAACCGGTAAAAACTGACGAACATCCAATGAGATATCAGTATATTTATGATCACTGCCTAAAAAACCATTAAATGTCTTTGCTTTTAATTCAACTAATGAACCGGAATGAGAGGCAAAAATATTATCGCGAGTATCATAACTAAAGAAAAACCCCAGACCTGAAACCTTACCACCATCATTTCCCGGTACACCGGATTCCAGTAAACCACCGGGTTTTATCTCCAGCATTGTCCACTTCATGTATTTATATTCAACCCCGATATTTAAACCGGATAGAATTTTTTTTTGCAGAGAGAGAGTAAATAAAATACTGTCAGAGGAAAAACTCTCCTCATTATCTTCTTTAGAATTTATACCAATCCCGAAAAACTTATCCGGATACCTTTGAATATTAAACATTGAAACCAATCTATAATTATTATTTCTAAAGAAAAGATCTGTTTTAACTTGAGCCTTAAACTGTTTATTTAGAGTGTATATCAGCAAGGGCGAAATAGTGGATGGACGTATTTCTTTATCTTTTTTAGATAACCTGAAAAGATAGCTGCCCGCAAGACCAAAGGCCATTTTAGTTTCAGGAGTATAGTAAACCAATGGGGCACCAATAATTCTCCCCTTTTTTTTCTCTTCCTTTTTTTTGTCTGCTTGAATTGACCCGGAAAGGCAGGCCAGCATACAAAACAGTAGAAATATAACATATTGGATTTTATTCATACAAGTACTCCTAAAACCTAGCATTATACAGTTATTACTCTATTTCTGCAAGAATAATTCCTATTTGCGTTATCAATATTTAACAAATAAATATAGAAGTATTTCATTGACTTTATTTTTTTTGATAATTATAATGTTTTTGAGGAAAAAAACATAGATGTCTGAACTAAACTATGAAACCGAACATAAAGAGATGATCGATGTTCTAATTCAATATGGAATAAGAGATAAAAAAGTTCTATCAGCTATGGGAAAAGTTAAGAGGCATCGATTTATTCCTGAAAAATTTTTGAGTTCTGACAAACCATATGGAAACCATCCTTGTCATATCGGATTTGGACAAACAATATCCCAACCATTCATTGTCGCCTATATGACATCCCTCATCGATCCCCAACCCGGAAATAAAATCCTGGAGATTGGGTCAGGATCAGGATATCAGACTGCAATTCTTGCTGAACTTGGTGCAAGCGTTTTCAGTATAGAGATAGTTCCAGAGCTGGCAGAACATGCAAAAACAACACTTCAAAAAGAAGGATATGAAGACGTTTTTGTATTTAACAGGAATGGATATGAGGGTTATAATGTTGAGGCACCATATGATTATATTCTCGTTACCTGTGCCCCGGAGAATGTTCCTGAAATTTTAGTAGATCAATTAAAAAATGAAGGAAAAATGATCATCCCTGTTGGTTCTTATTCACAAAAAATATTAATAATAAAAAAATTAGGGGAAAAATTAGAAATTACAGAGGATATCGGCGTCAGATTCGTCCCAATGGTTAATAACACAAATCATCAATTGTAGGGGCAGACCATCGTGTCTGTCCCTACATTCGTTTTTTTAATTAAATTTTTCTATTATGTACTTCTTATTCTTAGGCCATGTTTTAGGATTTTTCTTGATTTTATCCATTATATAATCGATCCCTTTCTGGAGCTGAGCATCGATCCCTTTTGATACTTCAACTGGATCAAGATCAACTTCAATATCAGGTTTTACACCAATATTTTCAATGATCCATTCACCTTTATCATTATATATCCTATAATCAGGAGCGGTTAACCCTCCCCCATCGATCATTGAAATAAACATTGAAACGCCAACAAGTCCACCCCAGGTTCTTGTACCTATAATTGGACCCATATTTCTCCATCTAAAAACATAAGGTAATTCATCTCCACCGGAACCAGCCTGTTTATTGGTCAAACAGACAAAATGAGCATTCGTTGATGTACTAATGCTTTTCTGATGAGCAGACTGTCTTCTTGTCCAGAAAGCATGATTCTTTCTATCTAATCTTTGTAGAAAAATATCCGGATCTAAACCACCACCATTATATCTTCCATCAATGATCATTCCCTGTTTTGTCAGCTGAGAGTAAAAATATTTCGGAAATTCAACTGCAGATCCAAGATATGTATCTGGAAAGTGAATATAACCAATTTTCCCATTTGATGCTTTTGCGACTTTTATTCTGTTTCCCTCAACCCAATCAAGATATCTGAGAGTTCTCTCTGAAGATGCAGGTTTTACTGTAACGGTTCTACCTGTTTTGTCAGCAGAATTTTTAGCAATTGTTAATGTAATCTGCTTACCTGCAAGATCCTGAAAGTATGAATAGATGTTTTTAGAGATATCGACATTCATTCCATTAATTTTCAGCAGGTAATTACCTTTGGTTAAATTAAGACCCGGTTTACCTAATGGAGGTTTTACTCCCCTTGACCAGTCCGGAACATTATATATTTTTTTAAATCTATATCGTTTTGAAGCATTATCCTTTACCCAGTCTACTCCGAGCAGTCCAACATTAACTCTCGTTCCTCTTCTCTTCCTATCGCCACCAAAGACATAGGTATGTGATGTACTTAATTCACCTATAAGTTCACCAATAATAAAGCGGATATCCTGCCTGCAAGTTGCTCTGCTTACAAGTTTTCCATATCTTTTTCTCATCTCTACCCAATTGACACCTTTCATATTAGGATCATAATAATAATCTCTCTCCAGTCTCCAGGCTTCATTAAATATTTGCTTCCACTCCTTTTTAGGATTGAAATTCATTTTTAAACCACTTAAAGCAACTTTTTTCCCTTTTATTTTTTTACCGGAAGCCTTTGCAGTAAAAAGTCCTCTTCCCTTTCTATATATTAAACTGGAATTATCAAAAGAAAGTTTATAATTTGCAATACTGCCTGTAAGTTTGGTTTCTTTCCTCTTCTCAAAAGAATAGGCATACAGATCCATTGCCCCTCTTGCTCTAAATTCAAAGCGGTTGAAATCACCTTTCTCTGCATTAAGATAATAGAGGCTGTCTTTAGTAACAGACAGATCTCTATAATTACCACTCTTAAGTGGAAGTGCTTCAACCCTCTCCTGTATTCCATTAAAATCTATTGCAAAGACTTTTTTTGTCTTATTTTTATCTTTTTTATCTTTCTTATCTTTTTTAGTTACCTTCCCCTCTTCATCATTTCTAAACTCGAGAAATGAAGGAGTGTTTTTCTGCAATGTCATTACATATATGCCTGCAAGGTTTTTATAGACCATTTCCCATTCAAAATCACATAAGGTTGGTCTGAATCTTCTATTTGAGATAAAGAACAGATACTTTCCATCCTTTGAAAATAGAGGATTAAAATCATTAAACAAACCATAACTTACATTTTTTGATATTTTACTGCCCAGAGAGTAGATATATATTTGCTGAACAAGTTCCTTATTCATCTTTGAATATGTCAGGTACTTGCTGTTATATGACCATGAAAAGTCGAAAATGGGTTTTACATCCATAGAAACATCAACATTTTCATAATCAGCCTTATCTACCTTTGTGATAATACTGTTCAAAACATCTATATAATATAATGACAATGTTTCATCGGTATATCCGATCTTCTTACTGTCAGGAGACCACTTAAGGGTATGTCTATAACCTTTTTTAAAAGAGGTTATTTTCTTTGTTTTTTTAATTCCTTTAGGGTCAGCTAAGTAGATATCATATTCGCCTGCTTTATCAGAAAGATAGGCAATATATTTTCCATCAGGTGACCAGACGGCATCTTTATCCCTTGCACCAGAATCTTTTGTAAGATTTCTAACTGAACCGTGTTTTTTTGGCACAGTAAAAATCTCTCCTCTTGCAACGATCAAAGATCTTTTGCCGGATGGTGACAAAGAATAATTAGTCAGGTACCGACTCACTGTTTTAAGATATGGCCTTGTTTCCGGTGAATCAGCAGCAATCTTAATATTTAAATTATTATATTTTCCATTTGATATATCCAATTTCCATAGATCTCCACCATGTTCATATATAATTCCTTCAGGTCCTTCACTTGGTCTTCTTACATCGTAGTCCTTATGAAATGTAAGCTGTTTCTGTTCTTTGGTTTTTGGATTATAACTATAAATATTCAAAAATTGATCCTTATCTGATGTATAATAAATTTTATCCCCTATCCACATAGGTGTACGGTCTGTCCCATCAAAAGTAGTTATCTTCGAATCTTTATTTTTTTTAAAATCAAACAAATAAATATCCTGAGCTAACCCGCCTTTATATCTTTTCCATGTTCTTCCTTCTCTCGGTACTCTATTATATGCAATCTTTGATCCATCAGATGAAAAGCTTCCATATGATGCCTCATGCATTATAAGTGGTTTGGCATCAGTCCCATCTGGAGAAATAAGAAAAAGCTGAGAATAACGACTGAAACTATTTCTTGATGATTGAATTACTATTCTATTTTTTGTTGGATGCCATCCGACAATCTGATCTGCCCCTGGATGATAGGTAACCCGTCTAATATTGCCACCCTCTGTATCCATTACATACACATCAACGTTACCGTCATATTGACCTGAAAAAGCAATCAATTTTCCATCAGGTGAAAATTTAGGAGATCGTTCCGATCCGTCATTGATAGTTAATCTTTTTGCCTTTCCACCATCAATTGATGCAATCCAAATATCCTCTCCACTCACAAAGACAACTTTATCCTTATGAATATCAGGAAACCTCATTAATAGTGATCCTCCGAATATACTGGTTGATATCAATATTACTGACATCACTAAGACTAAACTTTTTAATTTAAACATCTACCCTCCTTTTTATTTACCTGAATTGAATGATTTTTTGCAATGGTCCATGCATATTATTAAATCCCGGTAGTATTGTATTATTACGGATTATAGCATAAAAAAGTTAAGCTTTTTATAATAAAAAAAATATTTAATTCAGCAAACCTGACATGATGGTGTCACTCAGTTATGATATAGTATATTATTAAATAAGAAGTGGAGATTACTATGAAACATGAATGGAGAAAAAAAGAAAAACAAATCTATATTCCAAAGAACAAACCTGAAAAAAGAACAATCCCTTCATTTAAATTTTTTATGATTGAAGGTAAGGGAAATCCAAATGATGATTTTTTCGCAGAATATATTGGGGTACTATATTCACTCTCTTATGCAATTAAGATGTCGCCTAAAAAAGGAATAACACCGGAAAATTATTTTGAGTATACTGTTTATCCTCTTGAAGGTGTCTGGGATATATCTGATGAAGCTAAACTGAATTATAACAGGACCCTGGACAAGGATTCACTCATCTTTAACCTGATGATCAGACAACCGGATTTTGTAACTCGGAAATTTGCAAAAGAGACAATAGAAAGAACAATGAAAAAAAAGCCACATGAACTGCTCAACAAAGTAAAATTTGATATTATTGAAGAAGGCGACTCTGTCCAAATGCTGCATCTGGGTAGTTATGATACCGAGCCGGAAACTTTCAAACAGATGGAAGAGTTCTGCAAGTCAAATGATTTAACCAGAGATTCAAGACAACACCGTGAAATTTATCTTTCTGACCCGAGAAAAGTAGCTGAAGAAAAACTAAAAACCCTATTAAGATTTAAAATAAAAAAATAATTTTACCTCTGTCCGCCAATTATTGAATATAATTCAACTACATTTTTAATTGACATGATTTTTATATCTTTTTGTTCTATCTTATCCGCCTGAATTTCAGGTAGAATAAAACTTTTATATCCCTGCCTGACTCCCTCTTTTATCCGTTTATCTATTGACCCGACTGGTCTTATCTCACCGGTCAGACCAACTTCTCCTAAAATCAATGTATCGTTCGGTAGAGGAATGTTCTTATAACTTGATATCAGTGCAGAAATAACAGCGAGATCACCGGCTGTTTCTTTAATATTCATCCCACCTGTGATATTGATAAAAACATCAGATTTATAAAATGGGATTTTTAATTTCTTCTCAATAACTGACAATAACATGGACATTCTATATCCATCAAAGCCAACTGATATCCGCCTTGGATTACCAGCAAAGGGGCTTTCGGTTACAAGCGCCTGTATCTCCAATAAGATTGATCTGGTACCTCTATCAGCCGGAAACACTGCAAGACCGGGCTCAAGGGATTCTCTCTGACCGATAAAGAGTTGAGATGGATCATCTACTGAAATTAACCCTTTCCCAGTCATTTGAAATACGCCAATTTCATCAACTGGTCCAAATCTGTTCTTCTCTGTTCTGAGCACCCTGTAATCAGATTTTAGTTCACCTTGAAAGTATAGAACCACATCCACCATATGTTCAAGAGTCTTTGGTCCCGCTATACTTCCATCCTTCGTTATATGTCCAATAATAAATACCGTGATGCCATTATTCTTTGCAATTTCTGTAATCTCTGAGGTTACAGATTTTAAAGAGGAGATTGAGCCTGGAAGCAGGCCTTTCTTCTCTGAAAAAATTGTCTGGATTGAATCAATGATAAGGAATTGAGGTTTAACCGAGTCAATACTTTCTTTTATATCCTCTATTGACCCCATAGTTAACAGGTGTATATTATCAGGATCAATATTTAATCTATCACCTCTCATTTTTATCTGAGTTAAGGATTCTTCTCCCGAATAATAGAGAACATTCTTGTTTTTGGATAATAATCCTGCTAATTCCAAAAGCAAAGTTGACTTACCAACTCCTGGTTCTCCTCCGATTAGAATGATAGATTCCGGAACCAAACCACCACCAACAACTCTATCAAATTCAGGTATTGATGTTAAATATCTTTCCTGATCTTTATTATCAATATCCTTTAATTTTACAGCTTTAACAGATGCCCGGGAACCAGAATTTTTTCTGTCTTCCGACTTTACTTCAACTATTGAATTCCAGTTTTCACATTGAGGACACTTTCCATAGTACTTTGGACCTTGATATCCACACTCAACACATTCAAAGATGATCTTTTCTTTCACCGGAAAACACTAATTACTTACTCTCTACAAGCAATGAAAAATCAGCTATTTCAGACAGTATTTTCTCCAATCCCTGAATTAAGGCTATTCTATTGTGTTTTATCTCTATATCCTCGGACATAACCAGAACCTTATCAAAAAAAGAATCTATAATTGGTTTCATCTCAATAATCTTAGAAAATGCTTCTACATTTCTACTACTATTTATTAAATCTAAAATCTCATTTCTTGATTCTGAAAAAACATCAAAAAGTACTTTCTCTTCATTTTCAATAAGAAGTTCCTTCTTTAATTCGAATATTTCATGTCCTTTAATAATATTTCTTAACCTCTTATGGAGAACAGTAATATCTTCCACTGAATTTTTCTCAATAAGAAAGTGAATGTCTTTTGCTCTCATATAAAGCTTATAAATATTCAAGTCTTCTTTTGCAAGAATGGCATTTACAACATCATATCTATAACCAATTGGATCCTTAAATATACCTGTAATTCTTAATGTAAAATAATCAACTATTTTTTTAATTAATTCGTTCCAGTCTTCTCCACTTTCTGTAAATTTGTCAGCGGAAAATTTTATAAGATCCAACAAATTAAAATTAAGTTTAAGATCAATAATTATTTTCAGGATTCCATTTGCATCTCTTCTTATTCCAAATGGATCTTTAGAGCTGGAGATCTTCATTCCACTTCCAATAAAACCTGAAATATTGTCTATCTTATCACAGATCGACAGTAACCCGGCCTCCAGACATGTTATTTTTTCATTTGTATAACCTTTTGGCTCATAATGTCCATAAACCGCTTTCCAAACTTTTTCATCCTCATGTTTCTCTTTTAGATAAAGCCCTCCCATAACCCCCTGAAGAGTAGGAAACTCTCTTACCATTCTTGTTACCAGGTCATTTTTTACTAGAGTGGAAGCTATTTTTAAAGGCTTTGATAGTTCTTCATTATTTGTAATAATTGATATATATTCTGCCAAAGACTCCAATCTCTCTGTTTTTTCATAGAATGTCCCTATTTTTTTATGAAATAGAACATTTTTCAATTCATCTCTCAGTATATGAAAATCATCTTCCCTATCATTATCCCAGAAGAATTTTGCATCCTCAAATGTTGCAACTACAACTCTTCTATTGCCGTCAGATACATATTTGTTTTCGTCAGGAACATTTGAAACTCCAACAAACATATTTATCATATTATCCTGCTTATCATAGACAGGTATCAATTTTTTTTCATTTACCATAAAAGTTGATATTATTTCCTCAGGAATTTGGAGATATTTCTCGTCGAATTCTCCAGAAAAAACAACAGGATATTCATTATTGAAAATAAAATATTCCAACATCTTTTCCTCAAGTTTTACACTAACATCAAGCTCATCCTCAATATCTTTTATCTCATCAAGTATTTTTTCCCGCCTTTCCTCAGCCTTTCCAATAATAAAATTATTTGATAAGGATTCAATATAATTTTTAAATGAACTTATCTCAATATAACTTTCAGAAAGTAGTGTATGACCAAAAACAATATTCGTTGATTCTATTCCAGCAAATTCAACTTCAATAAGATCTGAATTAAATAGAGCAAGAATATTTCTGACCGGCCTGACAAAGGGTACTCTTGAACTATTCCAAACCATGGCTTTTTTAAAAGTTAACTCTGAAAGTATTTTTGGTATTATTTCGCTTATTAATGAAGGAACTGCCTGACCTTTAGTTTTCTTTTTTACTCCAATATAAACACCTTTTTTCTGTTCAATATCAACAAGATTTCCAATCTCAGAATCATTTGCACTCAAAAACTTTATTAGTGGAACAGATGGATTTCCCTCTGCATCATAGGCTATTTTTTTTGAGGGCCCTAAAATCAATTCCTCTTTATCGTTTGCCTTTTCACTTATCTCTTTAACATAAATCATAAATCTTGTGTTTGTTGAGCTGGATTCTATACTACTAAAATCAATGAGATTATTTGTAAATTCGAAAGCAAATTTATCTTCAAGCTGTTTCTTTATATTTATAACTTCTGAAACAGGAACCTCTTCAACACCCAATTCAAATAAAAAATCAGCCATTTAACCCTCCTTTGGAGCTTCAACAAGTGAGCTTGCATCAACATGCTTATGTTTATCAGCCTGATCATTCTCTTTTTCAACAAATAATTTTGCAATATTAGAAGAAAAATTCCTGATCACACCCATCATAGATGTCCTTTCAGCTACAGAGATCGCCTTCCTGGCATCAAGGATATTAAATGTATGAGAACATTTCAAAACATAATCATATGCCGGCAGGTATAATTTCGCTTCAATCAATCTCTCTGTCTCTTCCTGATACAGAGAAAATAATGATCTTAAGAATTTAATATCAGCTTTTTCAAAATTATAGACTGAAAATTGTTTTTCCTCTTCAGTTCTTAACTCTGAATATAAAACTTTATTTCCCCATTCAATATCATAAATATTGTCTTTTTTATCCAAAAATCCTGCCAGCCTTTCTAAACCATAGGTTATTTCCAAAGTATTTGGATTCAACTCAATCCCACCAGCCTGTTGAAAATAGGTAAATTGGGTTATTTCAAGTCCATCACACATAACCTGCCAACCTACACCCCATGCTCCGAGAGAAGGTGATGCCCAGTTATCTTCATCAAATTTGATGTCGTGATTTCTTATATCAATCCCAAGATGCTCAAGGCTATTTAGATATAAGCTCTGTCCATTTATGGGCGCCGGTTTTAAGACAACCTGAAACTGATTATGTTTCTGAACCCTGTTTGGATTTTCTGCATATCTCCCATCATCCGGTCTTCTTGAAGGTTGCCAATATGCAGATTTCCATGGTTTTTCTCCTAAGACTCTAAAAAATGTGTCCGGAGTCATTGTACCTGCACCTACTTCACTATCGTAACCAGATGCAATATAGCAACCATTTAATGACCAGAATTCCTGTAATTTTAAAATTATTCCCTGTAAACTCATAATTTATCCTTAGTTCTCCTCTTTAATCCATTTTAAAACTGGTTTTCTTGCAGCGAGAACTTCATCCAATCTTCTAACCGGAGTATTATATGGTGCTCCTTTTAGATATTCAGGATCGTTTTTTGCCTCTTCTAATATTTTTTTCATTATCATAATAAAATTGTCGATAGTTTCCTTGCCTTCTGTTTCAGTAGGCTCGATCATCATTGCTCCATGTACTATCAATGGAAAATATATTGTAAATGGATGTATCCCATAATCAAGTAGCCTCTTTGCAATATCAAGAGTAGTAACAGGAAGGTCCTTATCTGAAAAAACAACTTCATGCAAAGTTTTTGACTTAAATGGAAGGTCTAGAACATCCTTCAGTTTTTCTCTGATATAATTTGCATTCAACACAGCATCTTCTGCAACTTTTCTGACGTTTTCCTTTCCGAGTGCCATAAGATAAGCAAGCGCTTTTACAATAACAAGAAAGTTACCATAGTAATTCTTTATTCTTCCAATACCGCCATCATTAAAATAATTCACAGAATATCCACCTAAACTCTCTTTGATAAGAGGGACAGGCAAAAAATTAACAAGTTCCTTTGTAACACCTATTGGACCTGAACCTGGACCGCCACCCCCATGAGGAGTTGCAAATGTTTTATGAAGGTTTAAGTGAATAACATCAGCTCCAAGTTCTCCCGGCTTCACAACTCCCATAAAGGCATTCATATTTGCGCCGTCCATATATAAGAGTGAACCATTCTTATGTAATAGATCTGCGATCTCTACTATATTTTTTTCAAATATTCCAAGAGTATTTGGATTAGTCATCATTAAAGCTGCCACATCACCATTTAGATACTCTTTTAAAGTATCGGTATCTAAAACACCATCTTCATTTGAAGGAATCTCCTTAATATCATAACCCGCAAAATGTGCCGAGGCAGGATTTGTCCCATGAGCAGAATCCGGTATAAGAACAATTTTCCTGGCATCACCTTTAGATTCAAGATACTTTCTTATAACCATCATCCCGGCAAATTCGCCATGTGCTCCGGCAGCAGGAACAAGAGTAAAACCAGCCATTCCTGTTAGCTTTGTAAGCCATTTTTCGAGATCTTTAATAATCTCAAGATTTCCCTGAACTGTATCTGTGGGTGCATAGGGATGAGTATTTAATCCCTTAAAAGATGCAATTCTTTCATTTATCTTGGGATTATACTTCATAGTACATGAACCCAGGGGATAAAATCCCGAATCAACTGAATGGTTTAAGTTTGAAACATTTGTAAAATGTCTAACTACGTCAACCTCAGATAATTCAGGAAAATCCTCAATGTCATCTCTTATTTTCCCTTTATCAATTGCAATTAAATCATCAGAAATATCAATATCCCGAAATGAATAGCCAATTTTACCAGCTCTACTCATTTCAAAAATCAAATCCGGTAAAGTAGTTTTTATGTCAGTACTCATTTCAATTCCCCTATTCTTTTGACCAATAGGTCTATATCCTCTTTGTTATGCATTTCAGTAAAATTAATAAGAACCTGATTATCTGCATCCTTGTAAAACCATTGAAGAGGAATACCTGCAAATATCTTTTTATCTTTTAATTTTTTTAAAAAGTCCACTCCATTTCCATTTTCTATTTCAAGAACAACTTCATTAAAAAAATCTTTTTTATACTTCACTTTGATAAAATCAAATTTTTCTATCTCTTTAACAAAATATGCAGTATTTAAATGATTAAGTTTGGATATTTTTAAGAGTCCTCTCTTTCCGAGAGTACTTAAGTATATACCGGCACGCAAAGCACACCATGCCTGATTCGAACAGATATTAGAAGTCGCTTTTTCCCGTTTTATATGTTGTTCTCTTGTTGAAAGAGTTAATACATATCCTCTCTTTCCATCAACATCCTTTGTCTGACCAACAAGTCTGCCAGGCATCTGTCTTAAAAATTCTTTTTTTGCAGCAATAAATCCGAGATAAGGACCACCAAAACTTAAAGTTAAACCAAAACTCTGTGCTTCTCCAACAATAATGTCAACACCATTATCACCTGCAGGAGTGAGGAAAGGGAGAGACATCGCCTCAGCAGTAACCTGAACAGAATAGGCCTTTTTTTTTGTATGAACAATATCTGAAATATCTTTAGATTCTTCCACAACACCAAAATAATTTGGAGATTGAAATAGAAAGCCACCGATCTCATCATCCATTTTGCCATTTAATTTTTCAAGATCAACCTTTCCTGTATCTCTATCATATTCAACCTTTTCAACTTCAATCCCAAGGTTTTGAACATATGAATATATAATCTCCATATATTCAGGATGAAGATTTTCAGCGATAAGTATTTTGTTTTTTTTTGACTTTCTCAAAGCAAGTAACGCACCTTCAATAGCTGCTGTTCCACCGTCATAGAGGGAAGCATTTGAAAAATCCATCCCGGTCAGCATTGCCATCATTGTCTGATATTCAAACATAGCCTGCAGACTTCCCTGACTTACTTCAGGTTGATATGGCGTATACGGAGTTAAAAACTCACTTCTATTACTCAGATAGTTTACGACTTCCGGAATAAAATGGTTATAAGCTCCACCGCCAAGAAAACTCAGATAATCTGAATAAGTATTTTTATTACCAAAATCTTCAAACTTTTTTAACAACTCGTTTTCAGGAAGTGATTTTGGGAGATCTGCCAAAGAATACCAGGCTTTTTCTTGAGGAATATCCGAAAAAAGCTCTTTTACATCTTTGATCCCGATTTCTTTCTTTATCTCTTCCCTCTGCTCGTCTGTAAGAGGAAAATATTGCATGACCTACTCCTTTTCTATACCGTCAAGATACTCTTTATATTTATCAAAACTCATCATTTCTTTCAATTCTTCATCTTTTTCAATTTTGATTTTTACAATCCAGCCATCTGCATAAGGTGATTGATTAATGCTCTCCGGAGTATCCTCCAGCTCTTCATTTATCTCAGTCACTTCTCCAGTTAATGGTGAATATAAATCACTTACAGCTTTAACTGATTCAATATTTGAACATGCATCGCCTTTAGAAATATTATCTCCAACAGCCGGCAATTCAACATATACAATATCTCCAAGTTCTTTTTGCGCATAATCTGTAATTCCAATGGTGGCTACACCATCAACCAGATTAACCCATTCATGTTCTTTAGTAAACTTAAAATTTTCTAAATTCATTTTTATCTCCTTTAAAAATATTTTCTTATTTTTTATTTATAAATGGTACTTCAACAACCTTTGCATTTACCATTTTATCTCTGATACTTATCTGAAATTCTGTCCCTACCTCTGTTTTATCAATAGGAAGATAAGTCATCCCAATAGATTTTTTTAAAAAAGGACCATAAGTTCCACTTGTAACTTCACCGAACTGTACTCCATCAACAAAAACTGGATAACCATGCCTTGCAATTCCTCTGTCAATTAGTTCAAATCCTATTAGTTTTCTTTTTATACCTTCTTCCTTCTGCTTAAGTAAAGGCTCTTTTCCGATAAAATCACCTTTTTTTAATTTCAGTATCCAACCGAGGTTCGCCTCAAGTATAGTATGTGAATTGTCAATATCATTGCCATATAAGGCCATACCCGCTTCCAACCTTAAGGTGTCTCTAGCGCCTAGTCCTGCTGGAATTATCCCGAACTCTTTTCCTTTATCAGCAAGTTCAAGAAACATTTTTGATGCAATTTCCTCATTACCTTTAAAATATATTTCGAAACCATATTCGCCGGTATATCCTGTTCTGGAAATTATTGAATCCACTCCCATAACTTTTCCATGAATAAATGTATAATATTTCATTGGGTCTATATCTTCATCCGTAAATTTAGCCAATAACTTGCCGGCTTCCGGGCCCTGGATTGCAATTTGAGAATACTCATCACTCACATTCGTAATCTCTACATCAAAATGTCCTGCCTTTTCTTTCATCCAGTTAAAATCTTTTTCAAGATTAGCTGCATTAACAACGAGCATATATTTCCCTTCTTCTACAAAATATACAAGCAGATCATCAACAAAACATCCTTTCTCTGTTAAAAGTCCTGAATAATGAATTTTTCCCGGCTTCAATTTTGAAACATTATTTGACGTAATATGAGAAACAGCTTCAAGAGCCTCTTTGCCTTCAAAGATCACCTCTCCCATATGGCTTACATCAAAAAGTCCACCTGTAGTTCTTACTGCATTATGTTCTGCATTTAAACCGGAATATTGAACCGGCAGATCCCATCCAAAAAAATCAACCATTTTACCTTTTAATTCATAATGTGCTTTATTAATCTTCGTTTTTCTCATCTGATTTCACCTCTTTTTTTCACATCACTATATTTTACAAATCAAATTGAGTAATTATAAACAATTTGTCAATACCTTTATCATCATAAGTCTTAACGTAAAGCCACAGCATATTATTAAATATACCGTAAATTTTGCAAAACCTTTTGACAACAGTGTTTTCAAGTACTACATTTGCATCAATTTCTCAACTCAGGTTTATAAGTGTAAAATTATCATAATATTCCTTAAAATGCAAGAGAAAAGAGACATATCCTGAAAAATTTTTTGATAAAGTATTAAGTATAATACCCTTCTACCGTCAAGAATTCCAGCTTGGACCAGCAGATATTTTTGAATCGAAATGAATTTTATTGTTCTATACTTTCAAACAACTTAGTCTCTTGAGAAAAAAAAAGAAAACAAATGAAATGTTTTTTTTCAAATCTTCTCTTTTCTTTTGTTTTTTTTTATATAAGAGAGTTTATTTTATCTAATAAATCATTATTTGAAAAAGGTTTTTCTAAAATACAGTCAGCCTTCAATTTGGAAGCCATTTTCAGATATACATCAGGTTTAATTCTACCACCACCTGAAACCGCCATGATCTTTACATTCGGAAATTTTGCTCTAATTTCTCTTATAAGCTCTAATCCATCCATGTCAGGCATAATAATATCTGTTATAACAAGATCTGGAATAATTGATTCTATTTTACTCATTGCATCCTTACCATTGTGAGATGCATCAACATAATATCCTTTTTTTTCCAATATCCTTTTATACAAATTTCTATAGAGTAACTCATCATCAATCACTAAAATATGCTTTTTCATAATGCCTCCTCTTAATATTCAATCAAATACTCTCAATCTATAATATCATAATCACTAAAATAATTCCAAATTTATTTTTCAATGCTGAATTTTATTGTATTTCTTTTAGCATCTTCTTTTTTCCATTTTTCCGCGATTTCTAAAATATATGTTAATGATTCATCTGAATTTGGCTCAGTGATAGACTTGACTTCTTTACATTCTCTATAAAGTATAAGTTTTAAGACACTTTTTTCCATAATTCTAATTTACCTATTTTTTTGTTCCCTAACAGGAGTTAAAACCTCTCGAAATCGCTGTCTTCACTATCCTGAACTTTTCCCATGTTTAGCTTTACTCCACTATTAGTAGTGCTTCCTAAAGCCTTAGGCTTTACAGGATTCCGGGTTGCAGGCTGCGTGGTTTGCTCTGTTGTATGCGTGGCATATCTCTGATCTTTGCGGGCGTACTGCTGACCAGTATCTCCTACTTTGAAATAAGAGATCGTTGATTGCAGCTCCTGAGCCTGGGCAGAGAGTTCTTCTGCTGTTGATGACATTTGTTCAGATGAACTTGCATTTTGCTGAACAACTTTGTCCAGTTCATTTATTGCTTTTACGATCTGTCCTGCACCCTGATTCTGCTCTGTGCTGGATGCTGTTATTTCTGAAACCAGCTCAGCAGTTTTTCCAATATCAGGAACAAGTGCATTTAACATCTCTACTGCCTTCTCTGCTACTCCCTGGCTGTTCTTTGCGATCTCAGTGATCTCCTCTGCTGCATTTTGGCTCCTTTCAGCAAGTTTTCTTACTTCTGATGCAACAACTGCAAAACCCTTTCCATGTTCTCCTGCTCTTGCTGCTTCAATTGCTGCATTTAATGCAAGAAGATTTGTTTGCCTTGCTATTTCCTGCACTATATTTATTTTTTCAGAAATCTCCCTCATCGCTGTTGTAGCTCCAATTACAGCTTCACCACTCTCTTTTGCATTCTCTGATGCTTTAGCTGATAATTTTTCTGTTTGGAGAGAATTATCAGTATTCTGCTGGATATTTGCACTCATTTCTTCCATTGCAGAAGACATTTCCTCTGCGGAAGATGCCTGTTCTGTTGCTCCTTGAGACATCTGCTGGGATGTTGAGCTTAACTGTTCACTTCCAGAAGCCACATTGTCTGCAGAAGATTGTACTTCCTGAACAATGGATTTAAGATTTGATACCATCGTGTTCATTGCATCCGCCAGCTGTCCGGTTTCATCCTTCTGATTAACTGAAACATTGACAGTTAAATCTCCAGAGGCTATCTGATCAGCTGCAATAACCACTTTTTTAATCGGAGTGGTTATAATCTTTGCAAGAGCAACTTGAAGAAGGATAAGAGTTAAAGAAAATCCGGCTACCAGTAATAATAATGTAATTATTGTCTTGTTCATATTTGCAAACACAGATGCTGTATTCACTTTTTCCATATTACTAATTGCTGAACTTGCCGCCTTATTCGTTTCCATTAGCTTATGCTCATTTTCCTGAATCTTATTGGCGTTACTAATATATGAGTTAATATATTCAATAATTTTCAGGTTAAGTTTGACTGCTTGAACCGGCAGCTGGGCAAAAGGCGTATTTTTTAAAGCAATTGTATCTCTTCTGCCCGCCTCTACTCTTTTGTTTAAAAAAAGGATAAATTTATCTTTTAATTCCAGATTGCCCTTTAACTTTAAAAATTTGATCTTTATTGCAAGCATTCCTGATGAATTCTGCGATGCACCGACAATCACAGCCCTTTCAAGATTTGAAACTTCCGCTCTCTTATTTGCGTCAATTAATTTTTTTGACACTGTTGCTATAAAATTATCAGAAATATTTTTTGAGTCTTCAGCTATTTTCATAACTTTTGTCTCTATCTGCTGATTCTCTTTAAAGCCTACCTCAGCATCTTCTGCCAGTTTCCATGCATTTGCCAGCGGTGTTTTGAATTTATCACCTAAAAGAGGATAAGCATTGATTGTTTTATCTAGATCCTGTTTTTTCTTCTCTAATTGGTCGAAACTGATTTTTTTAAAAAAATAATTCTCAAATTGAAGGGTCATATCCTCAATCTGATTTGCAAACTGACCAAAAACCTTGTTTTCCTTTTCTGCTCTTTCCATCATCCTCTGATTGCCCATATATAAAAAAGCTATAATAACCAATCCAATAATAAGAACAAAAGTTGGAATCTGCAATTTAACCCCAATCTTCATTTTTCTAAATAAATTCATCTTACCCTCCTTTTTTTTAACACTTTTATATAGCAAATATTATGCCAATATAATCCAGAGCCAATATAAGAGCTTAAATCAATATATATAAAAAAAAAAGACTCGACTTACCTCATAATAAACAGTCAAAACAAATAGTCAAAATAACCCTATTTTTTAAAATTGTCCTTAAGTTTTTTATAGATTCCTATTTATTTTTTTAAAGTGATAAAGAAATTGCATATCCGGGCAGCTCTATATTCTCTATTGAATATTCAAAAACCATCGATATCCCCTACTTCCTCAATCAACTTAATCAAGTTTTCATAGTTTTTTTATCCAGGACCTTTTTAATAATTGATCCCAGTTCATTTATTCTAACCGGTTTTATAATAATTGCACTTATCCCTTTTGTTTTGGCATTTTCTTCATTGAGGCTACTGCTGCTGAATCCTGTGCAAAGAATAACCGGTATTTCCGGATTTATCTTATGGATCTCACTTGTTAACTTAACTCCTGTCATATTTGGCATTGTCATATCGGTTATAAGAAGATCAAACTTATACGGATTCGCCTTAAATGTTTCCAGCGCTTCAATACTGCTGGTTTTGCTCTCTACCTGATATCCAAGTTTTTTCAATATTTCTGTGTTCATTTTTGCAATCAAAACCTCATCATCCACAAACAAGATCTTCTCCATATTTCCTTTAATAGGATATATTTGAGATAGATCTGATTGTTCTGCCTGAGTGGAATCCATTAGAGGAAAATAAACATTAAATGTTGTACCTATCCCGGGTTCAGAATATACATTTATTCCTCCATTATGATCCTTAACAATCCCATAAACAACAGAGAGTCCCATACCGGTCCCTTCTCCAGTCTTTTTTGTTGTAAAATAGGGATCAAAAATACGCTCTAATAATTCTTTGTCCATCCCGTCACCTGTATCGGTAACAGCAAGGTGTTGATATGGTCCAGTCTCAAGACCCAATATTTTCGCATCATCTGTATTTAGTATACAATTCCTTAAGATTATATCCATTTCTCCGCTTTCTTCTTTCATTGCATGGGCAGCGTTTGTACACAGGTTCATAAGAACCTGATTGACCTGGGTTTCATTTGCAAAAACCTGCCCAATAGACTCTTCAATATTTGATCTTATTTTAATCGTTGTCGGGATGGTTGATCGCATAAAATTAATAGTTTCCTTAATAATTTTCCCAATATCCACCGAACTCATAATTTGCTCGTTTTTGCGGCTGAATGTCATAATCTGACTGATCATTTCTTTCGCTCTTTTCGAAGCAGCCAATATATCGAACAGTTCATCATCTTCACCTTCTTCCATTTTATCCAATAGCATTTCAGTATTGCCTATTATTACCCCCAACATATTATTAAAATCATGAGCAATACCACCTGCTAATGTCCCTATCGCCTCCATCTTATATGATTGTTGGAGTCTTGATTCAAGTTTCTGTTTTTCTGTTATATCAATACCAAATCCGATAAAATATTCTAAATCATCTTTTCCGTCAAGAATTGGGGCACCATACCATTCTACTACAATTTTTTTTCCTTTTTTTGTAAGAATATTATTAACATTAATTGTATTTTTTTTTCCCAATAACTGTTCAAAAACTTTATTTAGAGAATCATGATCTTCCTCAGGAACTAATTTTTTAAGATAACTTTTTCCTTCTAATTCCTCAAATGTATATTCCAATACCTTCAGCATTGATTTATTAATATTTTTTAATGTTCCATGTTTATCAATAGAAACAAAATACGCAGGTGTTGAGTCAAGAATTGTTTTATTGAAAGCAATCTCCTTCAGCAATGTCCGTTCTACTCTTTTTCTTTCTGTTATGTCTTGAACAAGAGAGACAACACCATTCACCTTACCTGTTTTATCAATAATGGGACTATTATTCCACTCACAAATAATCTCTTCACCATCTTTTCTAATGTTTTTATTAGTACTTTGCATGCCCCCTTCCTGCTCTAACAGGTTTTTCCATATTTTATCAACCTCTTCCCACACTTCCTCTGGTATCAACAGCTTATCGGCACGTTTACCCATAGCCTGATCAGAACTATAACCAAATATTTTTTCCGCTCCTGGATTCCAATATATAACTTCGAAATTCATACCCCATTTAATGACACCTATGGGAGTTTTCTGAAAATGCTGTTTCAGTTCATGCTGGCTCGATTTTAATACTTTTTCTATCAATTTTTTTGTTCTATTCCTGGTTTTTTGTGCTGCTACACCGAAACTTTTTATGAACTCTATTAAATCAAGGTCATCGCAAGGCTTTTCAAAAAATGCAGTCGCACCATCACGTAAAGCTTCAAATTTTTTATATGTTTTTTTATTACCAGCAATAACAATCACTTTTGTATCAGGAGAATAATTTAATATGTATTCTATAGAGAGTGCTGTCTTCGTAAGTACCGTGTCATAAATAACGACAACATCAGGAAAATCTTCTTTAAAAAAGTCAATCGCTTTTTCTGCAGTTGAAACTACATCAATATTTAAATTTAAGGCAGTATCTTTGATTTTATTTTTCAGACTGTTATCAATTCCTTTCTTACTAACAAATAGAACTTTTATGCATTCAGAATTTACCTTATCAAGACATATTGACATCCCCCCCCTATATGAAATGTAATTGCATAGAACAATAATTTATCAGTATAATTAAATATGATTTTTATTTCAAATTTTTTTACCAATACAACTTGAAAAAAATTATATATTTGTTATTATTTTATATTAATGTAGAAATATAATGTTGAAAAGAAATAGAATTAAGAGAAAATTGTTTTTAGAATATCATACAAATACTATAGATTTATCAAGATTCACCAAGAAGGGGATCCGACAACATGACAAGTGGTTTTAACATAAGGATATTTAAAGAGTTAACTGTTCTTTTAGTAGAGGATGAAGACCTATTAAGAAAGACAACAGGAAAATTCCTGTCAAAAATATTTAAAACTGTTTATTTGGCAGAAAATGGTGTGGCAGGAATCGAAGCCTTCAAAAAGCAAAATCCGGATATAGTTATTACTGACATTAAAATGCCTGTATTAGATGGATTAAAGATGGCAAAAGAACTAAAGAAAATAAACAAGAGTATTCCCATTATTGTGACAACGGCATACAGCAAAACAGAGCATTTAATCGAGTCTATTGAAATAGGTGTAGATCGTTTTGTCAAAAAACCATTTGAAAGAGATACATTGCTGGAAGCTCTATACAAATGTTCTATCCCAATTATTCAAGAAAATAATATTCAAAAATACTCCAGTACTATTTCAAATTCTTTAATAAACAGAATTGGAAGTAGTAAAAAAATGAAGAAAGTGATTGATGGAGTAGAAAAAGTCGCTAAAACAGATTTCTCCGTTATCTTACAAGGAGAGACAGGTGTTGGTAAAACACTTATTGCAGGAATTATTCACGAATTAAGTCCTAGATCAAAAAATCCTTTTGTTACACTTGATATCGGATCCATACCAAAAGATCTAATTGAAAGTGAATTGTTTGGTCATAAAAAAGGGGCTTTTACCGATGCTCATATTGACAAGACTGGTTACCTTGAAGCTGCAAATGGAGGAACAATATTCCTTGAAGAGTTGGAAAATGTAGGAAAAGAAGCACAGGCAAAATTACTTAGAGCAGTTGAAGAAAAAAAAATATATCCTTTGGGGTCAACAATTCCTGTCCCGACTGATTTCAGAATCATAGCTGCAACAAATATTGATATTAAAAAAATTGTAGAAAGAAAAGATTTCAGAGAGGACCTGTATTATAGGTTATTTGAATTTGAGATCATGATACCTCCATTAAGGGAAAGAATAGAAGAAATAGAAGAACTCGCAAATAAATTTTTTTTAGATGCAAACAAGGAATTAAATAAAAAGATCAGATATATCAATAATGACGCGTACAGGATGTTAGAAAAAAACAGCTGGCATGGAAATATAAGAGAGTTAAATAATATGATAAGAAGAGCCGTTCTGATATGTAAAGAAGAATATTTGTCAAAAAGGGATATTATGTCAGTAATAAATGATTTAAATGTCAAAAGCACAAATGTAGACAAGACAAATATCACTACTGAGAAAAACACATTAGACGATATAATTGGATTGGAAGAAATTGAGAAACAGCATATATTAAATGTTTTAAAATTGACAAACTGGAATCGGATGAAGACAGCAAGTTTATTAAAAATCAATTACCAACGCTTATTTAGAAAAATAAAAAAGTATAATATTGATTCAAATTAATTCATTTCTGTTAAATTAATAAATATCAATAGAAATATTACACTTTTTTTAGGATAAGCTCTGGTTTAGTCAAAAAATATTTGACTTATTTTTTCATATATAATAGAATTAATGATGATCAAAATTACAAACAGTTTTAAAACAAGAAAATTATCCGGCATAGCGGCTTGCTTTCATATTCTTTAATTAAAATAAATTAATAATGAAATTCACATCCTATTTTATCAGTTTAAAACATGAGAGTCCTAGCTTCACTGGAAAAATAAGCAAAAATGAAGAATTGATAGTTGCTACCTTTATTAAAGTGGAAAAAAACATCTATATCATTCATTTCACAAACCAGTATGAATTTTGTTTTTTTGAAAAAACAAACCTCAAGAGTTCAAATGAAGAAATCACTTTTCTTTCTCCAGCTATTTCAAAATACAATAAAAGAAAACTCAGCAAGCTCTGTACATTATTAGAGAATACCAAGCCTGAGGACAATGCCAAAACACTATTAAACCTACTAAGTGTTGAAAATTTCCTAAAATGTAGCTTATTATTAAATTTTTTTAAGATTGAGAGAGAAAGTTTTGCAAAATCCTTAACAAAAAAAGAGATACAGCATGAAATAAAAATTATTGATGTAAATCTTCTTTATCTTACTTCATACGAAAATTACATAACATATTTAAAAGAACTAAATCAATTCATATTAAATAAGTATAATAAAAGAGAAAAAAGTTTTAAAGTATCTGAAATTGAATTAAGTTTGAAACTTCCAAAGGAATCAATTTTTTTTAAATATCTTTTATATTCTTTAAAAGAAGAATTTTCATTCACAATCTCAAATGACAGGATAACTTTTTTCAAACTTTCTTTAACTAGAAAGGACTTAGAAAACATTAAGATAATTGAGACTGAAATAAACTCAAGAACAGGAGTATTTTCACTCGAGGAAATGATTAAAAAAACCGGATTGGCCTTAACGATTGTCAATGACTCTGTCTGGAACTTGATTGAAGAGAGAAAAATTGTTCAGTTAAACAAGAAGTTTTTTATTTCAAATAGTGAATTAATAAAAATCATTAATAAATTAAAAAAATACAAAAGAAATCAAGGCGAGACAATAAGTATAAAACTCTTTAGAGATTTGACAAACTATACAAGAAAGAACATTATTGTTATTATGGAATACCTCGATCAAGAAAAAATAACTGTTCGCATAGATGATAATAGAAAAATTCTTTTGCCTGTCTAGTTGACATGAAAATTGACTCAAATACAAAAAATATGGACAAAAAAAACAACAACGATTCTAATCCAACACTTAAAAAGTATCTAATTGGAACAATCATATCAATTATTATTGTAATATCTATTGCAGGCTTTTTTGGTTTTTTATATAAGGATGGAATTGCTGAGATCACAGAGTGGATTACAAAAAAAACAGGTTTTATAGGACTTGTTATGATAATTTTTATAGCGGATTCATTACTACCCGCATTTCCTACAGATATAATTCTACTAATAATTGCAAAAAGTTCATTAAGCAGCGATTGGGGGATTTATGTCCTTATAATAGGTATTACTTCGATTGTTGCCGGAATACTTGGATGGAACATTGGCCGATGGATAAGAGAAAAAACAAATTTCAAATGGCTTTCGAAACAAGAAGAAAGTAATCAACTTTTAAAAAAATATGGAGTTTTTGGCGTCTCTATCGGAGCATTAACACCGATTCCATTCTCTATAACATGTTGGAGTGCGGGGTTTCTTAGAATGCCACTAAGAAGTTTCATTCTTGCATCCTTTTTCAGAATACCAAGATATTTTATTTATTTTATTGCAATCAATTATTCTGACAAAATAATTGATTTTTTTGTGTAAATTACTTTAAAATATTTTTTTTTTATTACATAATACTTAATAATAAGTTTCAAATTATTATTATAGGATGAAATGAATTTAAAAATGGGTCGGCAATCAATTTTAATAGTTGATGATATCTCTGACAACAGGATAATGATTGCAGATATATTGAAGACTTATACAGATTATAATGTTTTTCTGGCGAAGAATGGAAAGGATGCTATTAGTAGTTTTAACCGGAAAAAAGAGTATCACCCGGACCTTATACTCCTCGATATAATGATGCCGGAAATGGATGGGTATGAAACGGCAAAGATACTAAAAAGCAATCCATTTACAATAGACATTCCAATTATTTTTATTACTGCAATGAACAAAGTCGATGATAAAGTAAAAGCATTCGAAGCTGGTGGAGTAGATTATATTTCTAAACCTTTCAATAAGCATGAGCTTCTGGCAAGAATAAATGTTCACCTGAAACTAAAGCAATCAACAGATAAACTAAAAATTCAAAACAAAATGCTAAAAGACAACGAGAAACATCTTGCACATCTTGTAACTCAAAAGACAAAAAAAGTCGGTGAAATGACTATAGCCATGGTCAGTGCACTCGAAAACGCAAATCTATACAATGACCAGGATACAGGATTGCATATCAAAAGAGTTGGTGAATACTCTGCATTGCTGGCTGATAAAATTGGAATGGACTTTGATTTCATCAGCAAAATACTTCTTTATGCCCCACTACATGATGTAGGGAAGGTTGGGATATCTGATAAAATTTTAAAGAAATCTGGAAAATACTTCTTTAGTGAACGTGACCTAATGAAAGAGCATGTAATAATTGGTGGAAATATGCTAAGCGATAATAGCTTTGGACCAATGGCAAAAAACATTGCTCTATATCACCATGAAAAATGGGATGGTACAGGGTATAAATCTGGTCTAAAGGGAGATGACATCCCAATTGAAGCCAGAATCGTAACAATTACAGACGTTTATGATGCATTAACATCAAAGAGATCATATAAGGAACCATACTCGGAGAAAGAAGCCGACAAATACATAAAAGATAATTCAGGAACCCATTTTGAGCCAAAACTGGTTAAAGCATTTTTTGCTATAAAAAAAAAGATTATCTCTGTAAAAAAGAGCCTTCAATATTAATAACGATGTCCAATTGATCTATAAAAATCTCAAATTTTGACATACAGCTTTTATGCATCTTCAACATGCAGATTATTTACAATAAACTTCTGCCTCTCAGGAGTATTTTTACCCATATAAAAAGTAAGCATTTCAGGAATAGAATTTTCCTTATTACTAATAACTGGATCAAGTCTTATATCTTTTCCAATAAAATATTTAAACTCATCCGGAGATATTTCTCCTAGTCCCTTAAACCTGGTTATTTCAACATTTTTGCCACATTTATCTATTGCATCTACTCTCTCTTTTTCATTATAACAATAAAAAGTATGCTTCTTATTTCTCACACGAAATAAAGGAGTTTGTAGAATATAAAGATGCTTTTTCTTTATTACATCTGGAAAAAAATTAAGAAAAAATGTAATCAGCAACAATCTTATATGCATACCATCTACATCAGCATCTGTTGCAATAACAATGTTATTATATCTTAGATCGTCCAAACCATCTTCAATATTCAGTGCTGCCTGAAGCAGGTTAAATTCCTCATTCTGATAAACAATTTTTTTTGAAAGACTATATGTATTTAAAGGCTTCCCCTTTAAACTAAAGACAGCCTGAGTTGCAACATCTCTTGATTTTGTAATAGAGCCACTTGCTGAATCTCCTTCTGTTATAAATATAGTCGTTTCCATTCGTCTATCATTCTTTGAATTTAAGTGTAATTTACAATCTCTCAATTTCTTATTATGAAGATTTGCTTTTCTGGCTCTCTCTCTTGCGAGCTTCTTTATTCCTGACATTGCTTTTCTTTCTCTCTCAGATTCCTGAATCTTTGACAGAAGTAATTCAGCTGTTTCAGGGTTCTTATGAAGAAAATTATCCAGTTCTTTTGCCATAAAATCAATAATAAAATTTCTTACACCAATACCATCAGGAGCAATATCCTTAGAACCTAATTTTGTCTTGGTTTGTGATTCAAAAATGGGTTCTTCTATTTTCACACTTATAGCAGCAATAACAGAAGCTCGTATATCAGAAACATCAAAATCCTTCTTGTAAAACTCCCTGATTGTTTTTATTATTCCCTCTCGAAACGCTATCAGGTGTGTCCCACCTTGAGTAGTATGCTGGCCGTTTACAAAAGAATAATATTCCTCTCCATACTGATTCCCATGAGTTAAAGCGATTTCAATATCTTCACCTTTTAAGTGTATTATAGGATATCGGCACTCGACACTGATGTTAGAGTTTAAAAGGTCTAATAACCCATTTTTTGAATAAAATCTTTTTTTATTGAGGTTAATGACAAGACCTGAATTTAGATAAACATAATTCCATATCAGGTTTTCAACATATTCAGACATAAAATGAAACTCGCCAAACAGCTCTTTATCTGGAAAGAATGATATTGCAGTCCCATTTAGATGATCACTTTTCTTTAAATCATATTCCTTTACTATTTCTCCTCTTGAGAAGTCTACACTCTTTTTTTCCCCTTCTCTAATTGCAGAAATTCGAAAATTTTCTGAAAGTGCATTAACAGCTTTAATCCCGACACCATTTAACCCAACGGATTTCTTAAATACTTTAGAGTCATATTTTGCTCCTGTATTCATCTTTGCCGAAACATCGATTAGTTTTCCAAGAGGCACTCCCCTTCCATAATCCCTTACTTTGACTATATGATTACCTATTGTAATATCTATTTTTTTCCCAAAACCCATCATATATTCATCAATGGCATTATCAACAACCTCTTTTATCAAAATATAGATCCCATCATCCTGTGATGAGCCGTTACCCAGTTTTCCAATATACATACCGGGTCTTTTCCTAATATGTTCTTTCCAATCTAGTGTTCGAATACTATCATCTGTATAAGAAGCGACTAAGTCCTCTTGTTCCATTTTATTCATGTGATTTAAATCTCCAATAATCTAATATATCTTTAAGTGTTTCATCAAAGCCAAACTGAGGAAACAAATTAAATTCTTTTTTTATAAAAGAATTATCTCCTCTTAATTCATGTGTATCTACAGGTCTGAATTTATCTTTATTTATATTTATACTTATTTTTTCATCTGACAATAAGATAAGTTTATCCAATATATTTTGAATTGACAATGTCCTGCCGGAACATAAGTTATAGACCTCTCCAGATTTACCAAGGCTATTTAGAACAACCAAATATCTTGCAATATCTCTAACATCTGAAAAATCTCTTTTTGCACTCAAATTACCAACTTCGATCACAGGAGGTCTCCTCTTTTTTTCTATCTCTGCAATCTGAAATGCAAAATCAGATGAGACAAACTTTTTATCCTGCCCGGGACCTGTGAAGTTAAAACTTCTCACTTTTATTATATTCATTTCCTTTGAATTTATGTATATATCTGACAACATCTCCATAGCATATTTAGAAAGAGAATATGGATTTTGTATACTCAAAGAAGTATTTTCAGTTATTAGTTCACTTGTGTTTCCATAGAGTTCAGCAGAACTCATCATTAATACTTTTGAACTACTCAATCCATTTTCACATAGAGCCTCTAATAGATTCAGACTGCCAATAAAATTGACCTCCTGGGTTAACTTTTGATTTTTCCAGGAAAAACCTACATTTGTAACTGCAGCGAGATGAAAAACTATCTCAGGTTTTATTATATCAATTACCTTAAAAACCTCTTCTCTGTTCCTGATATCAATCGTATATGAGTTCATCATTGAATCATCTAACACATTTTCATCAGTTATTCCAAAGATTTCATAATCTGGGTTTTTTTTCAATTCTTTAATTAAATATCCAGCAAGGAAACCTGTACTTCCGGTAATTAAAACTCTTTGGGGCATATTTATTTTCCCCCACCCATAATATTTGACACCATACCCATATCACCTAAAGAAAACCCGAATCTGAACTGTGAATAAGTTCCCAAATTATTAGAAAAAACTTTAAACTCAAAATTGAACTTCATACATTGCCAGTCTATTTTAGCTATTGCAGAACCATATCTGAACTCATTAGTAGTGATATCATAAGATACAGAAGTGCTTAAATGTACTGGAAATTTTGGTATCTTTAAATCAACAGCTCCAATTATCATATCCCTGTTAAAATAGAAATCAATTGGCATATATGGGCTTACATACGAGCTATATGCGATTCTCCCTGAAACAATACTATCCTTCCCGGATAGAAGTAAAGTGGTATTTATCCTTTGAAATTTTTTAAGATAAAAGTTATATGCAAGAGAGAAATTCAAAGAAATATTCTTAAAAAAACTCAATCTAAGTGCAGATGACAACTCTGAGAAATCGGGAAATACTCCATTTATTTTTCTACCCCTGGTAGCAAGTGCTGGATCAAAATAGTATTTTTGACTAACCGAAAATCTTAATATTTCTCTAGGTGTGAGTTCAGTATCTCCCTTTTTATAAAGCAGACTTGTATTAAGATTGAAACCAAGAACTGAATATTGAGGATAATCATACCTGTCAACCTTTATTAACCTGTCCAGGTCTTCTTCATCTATCTGAGAGGAGTATTTATAATTTATCTGAGGTTCAATAATATGTTTAATTTTACCTTTCGATAGATTAAATATTTTATAGAATATAGGCCCCTTAAGTGTCACTTCAGCCATATTATACCCCAGATGTAATGGCTCTGACACAATATCTTTGGTGCCGGCAGCATAGCTCTTCGGATAAAAGTTCTGGTATGAACTCAATTTGAGAGTTGTACTCAACCAGGGAAGTTTGACAAGATTTAATGTATAGGATGGGACAAAATTAATTCTCTGTGAAACAAACTCATCAGTGAAATCTGGTTCGTCTTCATAGGAAACACCACTCCGGCTTACTCTTTCAAATGAGGATTTAAAAGAGAAATATCCTGGAATTTTCCAAATTTTTTTCTGATACATACTCAATTTTATAGAAGGCATATATTTTATAATTCTGGAACTTTCTCTATGAGTGTAATACGTTTCTCTTTTAGATGCATTTAGTGATACATTAAAGATTGAAATTTTCGAATTCAATGAAAAAGATGTCCGGAAGTTTGCAAATAATGAAGTTTCAAAACTATTACTAAAAAGTCTTAAAAAAGTTGGGTCACTCTGGGTATTCACATTTACATTTATTTTTGTATCAAAAAGATCAAATCGGCTATAATGCCTTATATCAAGATAATAGTCTGTGTCACCATTCGGTTTTATTATATTTCCATCTTTATAACTGAAATTATAATATTTTATATTTCCTGACATATTCTTAAATAAATACCTGAATTCTCCGCCAATTCCAAACCCTGCTTTTTCGTAAAAATCTGAAAACACAGTCAGGTCAAGATTGGATTTCAAATTGAGGAAAAAGGCGTTTTGGATATACAAGCCTTTTTGAGAACCTGTTCCAAATTTTGGAAAAAGAAGTCCAGTTGCCTTCCCCCCTTTTCGTATAGGATATCTTATATATGGAAAATAAAAAACAGGAATATTTTTGATCTTTAAAACAGCACTTTTCATCTCGATATATTTATCTCTTTTTATCTTTCCATTTTTACAGGATATCTTCCATCTAGGGACTCTTTGAGCACACGAGGAGAAATCCATCTTCTTAAATTTTATTAAATCCCTATTTATAAAGTTCAATTCTTTTGTACTATATATTATTGAAGGTGGCATATTACCATTATTTTCGTACATGGTTCCGGATTTTGTTTTTAAATTAAACACCAGATCCTCTCCTGAAATAGACATTTCTCCATCACTGAGGCTCACCCTTCCCTTTGCTGTAATGACTCTGTTTTTTTTATCATATTCAACATAATCTGCATATATTTGATATTGATCAAACTTAATTTCAACATCACCAGAATAGATGATAGTAGTATCATTAGAACTCCAATCTTTTGCATATATTGAAGGTTTACTTACTGAAACATCAGGTTCAGTATTTTTTTTTTTCTTTGATACTTCTTCACTAATTACAGACAGAGAAAAAATTAAAATAAAATAAATAAAAAGTACATTTCTCATGTATGTATTCTACATTTAAGACAAGTTTTTATCAAGGGGTAAGAAATTTGAAAAAAGTTGATATATTCAGACTTTATATGCCTTATCACTCTTATGTTTTAAATAATGAAGTATATTCATTGCCTCCAGTGGAGTCATAGTGGTTATATCAAGTTCTTTTAATTTATCTCTAATCTCATCCCAGATTTTTAGTTCAGTATCATTTTTAAACAATTTTTGCTGCTTTGGCATTTTATCTATCTTTCCTGATATCCTATCTGAAACAAGCCTGTCAATCTCTTTTTTTTCGAGATCCAACAGTACATCCTTTGCTCTCTCAATAACCGACACAGGTAAACCTGCTATCTTTGCAACATGTATCCCAAAACTCTGGTCAGTTGCACCCGCAACGATTTTATGTAGAAAAATAACTTTGTCATTCCATTCCCGCACTGAAATATGATAATTTTTAACGCCATCAAAGATCTCAGGAATTTCAATTAGTTCATGATAATGAGTCGCAAACAGTGTTTTTGGTCTCCCTTTATGGGAATTTAAGTATTCAATAACCGACCAGGCAATAGACAAACCATCAAAAGTTGAAGTCCCACGACCAATCTCATCTAGAAGTATCAATGATTTTGGACCGGCATTATTAAGTATAATTGCTGTTTCAATCATTTCTACCATAAAAGTGGATTTACCTTCGATCAATGAATCCGATGCCCCTATTCTTGTAAATATCCTATCGCATATACCTATTTTTGCTTCACTTGCAGGAACGAAATATCCCGCTTGTGCAAGAATAACAATTAAAGCATTCTGTCTCAGATAAGTTGATTTACCACCCATATTTGGACCTGTTATTATCAATATCTGGTCAGACTTTGAATTTATCAGGGTATCATTAGGGATAAAGTTACTTGTCATATTAAACTCAACAACAGGATGACGTCCATTTTTTATATCAATTTCTCTGCCATCATTTATGTCTGGTCTATAATAGTTATTCCTCTGAGCTAATTCTCCTCCAGCAGACAAAACATCTAGAACAGCAAGACTGTCTGAATTTTTATTCAATTCATTTGAATAAGTATGTATCTGCTTAATAACTTCCATATATAATTCTTTTTCAATTTTAATTATTTTTTCTTCTGCCTTAAGTATTTTTTCCTCAAGCTCTTTCAATTCTCCAGTAATAAACCTTTCTGCATTCACAAGGGTTTGTTTTCTTATATACTCATCAGGAATTAATTTCAAGTGAGTTTTGGTGACCTCTATAAAATATCCAAAGACTCTATTATATTTTATCTTTAAAGAGGAAATCCCAGTCCTTTTTTTTTCAGACGCCTCCATTGCAGAAACTATTTCTTTAGCATTTTTGCTAATTGCCCTTAATTCATCCAATTCTTGATTATAACCAGAATTTATAAAACCACCTTCATTGATATTGTTTGCAGGATCAGATAAGATTGATTTTTTTATAAGATCAGTCAAAACTTTCAGTGGCTCCAAATTTTGATATATGTTCCTGTTTATTTCAGATCTTAATGGGTCTATAATGCTTTTCAAATCAGGGATTTTTTCCAGGATTCCTTCTAAAGCTAAAAGATGAGGCGGCAATGCAATATTTAATAATATTTTTGAATTAAGTTTTGCCAGATCTCCCACTTCCTTCAATAATTTTCTAACTTCAGCACGTACTATTAAATTGGAAAAAAATTCATTAACTCCATCAAGCCTATCATTTATCTCTTTTTTATTAATCAAAGGATACGAAATCCATTTTTTCAACAAGCGTTTTCCCATTTTTGATAAAGTAAAATCTATTGCACTAAACAAACTGCCTCTGGCATTTCCTGTTCTGAGATTTTTTAATATTTCAAGATTTTTAAACGAAGCGGCATCCAACATCATATGTGTTTCATTTAAAACAAACTTTAAAGATGATATATTTTTAAGAGCAGTTTTTCTTACAGATCTAATATATTTCAGTAAAACTCCTGAAGCAATAACGGCAGTTTCATATTTGTCAATTCCAAAACCTTCAAGATTCTCTACAGAGAAATGCTCCTTTAGTAAATTCTCATTTTCAGGAAAATTGTATTCATAATCCTTATATTCATTTACTAAAATGTCAGAAAACTCGGGAAATTGGCCCAGCATTTTCTTAATATATGATGATGATGCTTCAGAAAGAATCAACTCCTTTGGAAATTTTCTATAAAACTCATTTAAGAATATTTCTACATTATCTTTTTTAAAATAGGATATCTCAAACTCAGAAATTGAAAGGTCAATAGAAGCCATTGAGATAGTTTTTTCATCCTCAACTATTGCTATAATAAAATTGTTCAATTCATCATTTAGAGAATCTATCTCCAAAGCAGTTGCAGGAGTTAATATCTTTACAACATCTCTTTTCACAATTCCTACAGCTTCTGACGGATCTTCAATTTGTTCACAAATTGCAACTTTATAACCATTTTTAAGTAATTTTGAAGCATAATTATCCCGGGCATGATATGGAAGCCCGCATAAAGGAACTGAATCTTTAACTTTTTTATTTCTTGCAGTTAAAACTATATCAAGAATTGGAGCAGCAATTTTTGCATCCTCAAAAAACATTTCATAAAAGTCACCCATCCTGAAAAAAAGAATAGAATCAGGATATCTTTTTTTTATCTCAAAATACTGCTTTAACATAGGAGTTAGTTTTTTTTCACTCATTATTAATTTTAACCTGAATTAAGCGATTTATGCAAATTTTTAGTTCCAATATCTGAAATCAGGTTAAATCTATACCCTGATTTTTCATCAAAATTATAAAAAAACTTTAAATAAATAGTTATATA
>CBDUZW010000028.1:0-54262 GCA_965371805.1 uncultured bacterium
TTAATTCATTTCTAGAAAAATGAGGTCTAAAAAAAATAGGCGGTGGATTATGGTATCCTGATTGTGTTGCATTTATGAAAAAAGGTTTGGAGGAAAGAAATGTTTTTTGGCGGCAAACGTCTGAAAAAATTGTTACCTCTTCACAAAAAGACTCTAAAATTTGATGAAATTGAGATTTTACAGTAAAACTTCTATTTAATATTATCAAGCATAATTAAGGAGGGAAATTATGAAAACTAAAATGGTCATAGTTTTATTTTTTACATGCTTAGTCATTACAAGTCTTATGGCTCAAAAAAAAGTTGATCAAGGAACTCTCAAGGTTAAACATGGACAAATATCAAAGATGAAATACCCGGATCTAAAAATTACAAATATTGAAGTGATTAAGATAAACAAAGAGTGTAAAGTAGAGATTACTATCAGAAATATCGGAACTGCCGGAGTTCCTGATGAAAAGTATGGAATAGTTGGAGATGACAGCAAGGCATCCTCTTTTAGAGTTAAAATAGGAACAATTCCTTCAGTAGGTCGATATTTGCGAAAAGTCGATCCTGATGGCAAACTAAAAGTACCTGGAGGAGTTGTAAAAAACATCTGGTTTAAAACCGACAGTTTTTCCACAGTCCCTCCTGGTGTTCAATCCATAACAGCTATTGCAGATGATAATTCTAAAATCACTGAGCTGGATGAGAGTAATAACCGTCTTACTAAGAGGTTAATTTGTAAGATGAAAAAAAAACCTGACCTGATAGTTCAAAGGATGTATATGAAACCTGTAAACCCCAGTATGAATACCTTGATCTATTTCTTTGCCCATATTAAAAACATTGGTTTGAAACAGTCCAATGCCTCAAAAGCCTCATTTAAAATTGGTGGTGAAACAAGTCCAAAAATTTATCCTATCCCTGCCCTGAATATAGGCCAATCTTTTATTATAAAACGCAAAATACAGCTATCTATAGCACAGAATTATCTAGCAATAGTCATTGCGGATTTTACAAATGTGGTGCCTGAAAGTAATGAAAATAATAATAAAAAGGACTTAGCCTTTACTGTCAATTAAAAGGTTTTTACGTTTTTTTCTGTCTCCTTATTTATTTTGGATATTCAAGGGGTAAGAGTCTTTATAATAGATAAGTTGCAATAAGCATTCTACTATAGTAAATTATCCTTTAGGTATTTTAAAATACTTCCTAATAATTTTTGGAGATATTTATGAATTTTAAGGTATTAAAAACTTTTAACAAAATTTTACTGATTATTTATGCAGTTCTATTTTTTACAAATGGCTGTAAAACAGAAAAATATGATCAAAGAATAGAGCAGGAAATTGAGAATGCGTCACCGATATGTCCGATAGTCAGTTTGAAAGAGACAAAAGAGGATTGCCCCTGGGCAGCAATTACGCGTCAATGTGCCACAGTTGCTTCTGAAGATGCAATAGAAGATATATTAAAGAGGCATTCCCCGGATTTGTTAAATGCAATCAAAAATGATGCTCATAAAGAAAATTTAAAAAAAGTTTGGGGTAAAAGTATTAACTTTGACGAAATGAAAAAAAGTATTATTGTAAAACCTTTAATAATGGATAATATATTGAAACTTGCAGGGGTTCCAGCTCCGCTAGCAAGTAAAGGGCATAATGATAAAAAAATCATTGTACATGCCGGAATAATTCATACATATGGTTATATCTTCAGCAATCTTCTAACTCCTTATGGCTATAAACGCTCACGTTGGGTAAAAGATGATATTGAATCAGGTTTTGAATTAGCAAGAGGAACATTAGGTCCAAGGCCCTCATCTGGCACATTATTTTCAAATGTCACCTATTTCCTTTCCAGGATAGCATTTCGTGATGATCCGGGAATATTGAAAAGCTTAATTGGCTGTGATGTATCTTCTGTATTAAAAAATTTTAAATTTCATAATTTAAAGATCAGGTGTCTGGAAGAAACTGTAAAACTTCGAACGGATAGAACGGTAAAATTGAGAACTGATCTGGTGGAATTTATAAAAATGAGGGATGGAAAATCAAACCAGTACCTGCTTGTATATTCATTTTTTGATTCTGAAGAAAAAAAACCTTTACTTATAACTGCCTTTCCTGTGTCAAGTGTGTTTGTGGAAAGTATATTAAATAAATCAAAACTAGGTGAGAAAAAACCGGTTAAAACAAGATATAATGCGTTTATTTCAGGTTTCACTGATTCTGGCAATGTTCATATTGGCACAAGGGTAGAGGTCTAATATGGTTGTGGGTATTATGGAGATTGTTCTTTATTATGATGCTTCTCATAGTCTGAAGGATAAGAGGCGGTTGTGTCGAAGTGTTAAAGAGAAACTCAGGAATAAATTTAATATTTCAATCATTGAACATCAATTTCAGGATTTGTGGCAGAAATTGGGTTTAGCTATTACTCAGGTTGCAGGTGAAAAGGAGATGCTTGATAATTCCTTTAACCAGATTGAAGATTTTATCATTAGCAATTATTCAGTACAAATAATTGAGGTTTTGAAGTCTTATCACTGAAAATAAAGCCGGACGAAGTTTTCCTTCTTATTTTTCTAATTAATTACCAATATGATTTAAACAATATATTTTTTAGGATTTTATAGATATTTAATTAATATCTTTTTTCATTGGGACAAAACGTACATTTAGATCTTCTTCTATTATAACCTTTCCACTCTTTTTTCTAAGTATCAACAACCTTTGAGAATATTTCCCAACAGGAATGATCATCCTCCCTTCATCTTTTAACTGATTAACTAATTTCTCTGGTATTTCTTCGGGGGCACATGTAACAATAACAGCATCATAGGGCGAAAATTCTGCCCATCCATTATATCCGTTTTTAAACCCTACTCTGACATTTTTATATCCTTCAGCTTTTAAGATAAACCTACTGTGGTCTGCAAGTTCTTTTATTCTTTCAACTGAATAAACATTGCAACCTAATTCAGCTAAAACGGCTGCCTGATATCCAGACCCTGTACCAATCTCAAGTATTTTTTCATTTGGTTTAAGATTTAGCTTTTCGGTCATATATGCTACAACATAAGGTTGTGAAATGGTCTGTCCATATCCAATCCGGCAAGGATGGTTCCCATATGGGTCACAAAACTTTCTTGATTTTTCAGGTATAAACAGATGCCGGGGAATTTTCCCCATTGCCGTTAAAACTCTTTGATCCATTATTCCGAATTGTTGTATTAAAGAGACCATCTTTTCCCTTTCGATTTTATAATTTTTCCCAGTGTTAATCTTTTCTCCGGGAATATTGTTACCACAAAAGAACAGAACCAAAACAAAGAATATAAAACAAAAATTTTTCATGATTTTATAATTCATTTTTCTTCCCAACTATAATAATATTTAAAATAACTATTTTTGCAATTTTTATTTTTAATTTTTTCATAAAAATTTCATATTATATTCACAGATAATTCAAATTAGAACTCTATAAATATAATTGAACAGGGTTGATAAATGAGAAGTAATAAAATGGAGGGCTTCTCAGTTCAACCTTGTTTAAATAAAATTTAATTGGAGGAAATTATGAATCAAAAACCATTATTTTCAGAGTTAATCGAAGAGAAGCCTCGTTTTTCCGAAACACCGGCTTTTAGAGTCTCATTTATTATAACACTATTCTTTTTGTTTTTTGCAGGTATTATGAGTTTTAATAATTATGTTATGAAAAATGAAAAAAAAAGTAAATCGCCTGGGCTTTCTATAGAGATGTCCCCTCAGGATATGGTTATGAAAATACAACAGCTTGAAAAGGAAATAAAGAGTAAGCATAGTAATATTTTTAAACTGATATCTACTTATAAGAGTCAAACTGGCGAAAACTTCAGGGGACTGAATTTATTGGATCTTACAAAGAGGGAAAAAAAATTGCTTGAGAAAAGGATTAAAGAAGAGAAAAGTGTGACAATTAAGTCACTACTTTCTAACATATTGAAAAATTCAGATCAAATATCAAATATGAAAAATGTTATTTATGATCTAATGAAAAAACTTCCAACACCGACTACTGTGCAAAAGGGAGAAAACCATTTTCAACTAGCATATGAGTATCTAATTAAAACAATTGGTATAGAAAAAGAATTGGCAATAAAATTAGTTAGAAAATCTGTTCTATTAGATAGTTTGGCGCCAGGATTTAAAGTATGGAACTTTTTTAATAACGGAATTTTTGGTACTTTTGTCACTCAAGGTATAGCAAAAGTGTCTCCCGGGAAATTACACAGAATAGTTAAGGAAAGACTAATTGCTCAAAAGGAAAAAGCAATTACTGAAAACAAAAAATTGGGTTCTGATATCGAAATATTAAAAATTAATAACAGTGATTTAAACATGCAATTAGTAGATATGAACACAAAAAACAGTGATTTGTCCTATAAAATTACTGATCTTGATGAAAAACATCAGGTTTTGAACAAAAAATGGAATTCTATGCTCTATAAGGTGGATCTTGATAAAAGATTGGTTAAAGAAGGAGTGTTAAAACGCGGATTCTTGAAGAAGGCTAAAATGAATCAGATCAATAATAGGTTTTTTTATAAATCCATAGATTTAAGGGATTCAAAAGAGATTTATGTTCGTTCGGACCAGTTTAATTCTAAAAAAATTAAAAAAGTCACATTATTTCCTAAATTTTATAAAAAGGGTATAGATTATGAAGTAATAATAAATGATCAGGGGGCTGAAGCCATTTTAACTATTTTGACACCTGAAAAACTTAAAAATGAAAAGGTTGTTATTTCAGTCGGTCTATAAAGAAACAACTGTGTGATTTTTAAAAGGGAAAGGTTTCTATACCTTTCCTTTTTTTGCTATAATAATATTGTTATATATAAAACATTACTTATTGATATCAATTGGAGGATTAGTAAAATGAAAAAAATGTTTGTTATAATGTTACTCCTTTTTTCCCTGCTTTATTCACAGAAAAGTAATTATCAAAACTATGTTGCCGGGAAATTTGAGTTCAAGTATCCATCTACCTGGAGTATAATTCTGGAAAACCGGAATGAGGACATGTTGAATATTAAAATGTCTGCAAAGAAGAATCTTGAAGTTTTTATAATGCTCAGTCTGATGGAAAATTTCCCGACGGACAGTAGTAGACAATTATCTGTACTGGCTAGCACAGCTTTTGGAACGGGGATTGCTTTAAAATTTTCAGGAAAAGACAAGAAACCAATTGGACTGAATTTTAGACGGATTAAATTGGCAGAACAGACTGTCTCAACCGCCTGTTTTACTATTTTTAATCCAAAGATGAAAAAATTTATTTACATCGAGAGTTTTAATTATGCTTCAGGTTCAAAGGGGTTTTTTGGTATGATTCAGAGTCAGGGTATAGCTGTTGCCAATCTTGAAGCTTCAGCGCCTGCATATAGTAAGCAAATTGCTGAAGCTTACGATATTTGCCGGAGTATTACTATTAAGAAGTAAAACTCAATATAGATATGAATGAGCAAAAAGAGAATTATTTTTGCTTATTCAAATGGTTAAATAATTTTACAATTATAATTGTCTTTTAATTGTTGAGACATTTCTAGGAGTTGCCCGTTTGTCATCAAACTTATTACTGAAATGCACAAGAGAATATTTACTAATAAATCCCGCTTTCTCAACACATTTTTTTGAAGCTGTGTTCTCCAAAGCGCAGCCACAGGTAGGAATCCATCCGTTTTTGTAACATAGATTCTTAAGATGTCTTATAATATAACTCCCATAACCATTTCCTCTTAATTCCAGCGAGACTGCAACCCCAATATCGAAAGAGTTTCTATCCTCTATAGTTCTGGAAAAAATACCGAAACCAATTGGTTTTTCACTTTTTTGAAAGATGAGGATTTTCTTTTTCCCAATGTATTCTATGATCTCGTCTTTAGTATCAAAAACCTCTTTTTTCAACTTAAAGATGAAAGGATAGTCAGTCTGTTCAGCCTGTCTAACTGAAATACTACTGTCTTCTGAAAAATCCCTGGGTTTAATGTCATCTCTAAACATATGGCCCATTATTTTACTAGTTCTGAAAAAGTTAAGAGATAGTTTAAGAAGTATGTGGTCAAAACTCTTACACAATACACTTTTTATGTTATGTGATTTAATGATATTTTTGAAAATTGAAGTATCTTCTCTAATGAAATTCTGGTCAATATAAAATTCAACTAATGTCCTGTCTTGAAAAACAATGAAATATCCTGCTAGTGCATCACCATCTTTAATAATAAAATATTTTGATTTTTGAACAATTAATTCCAGATAGAGTTCCTGATCCTGAATCATTGAGTCAAGATAGATCTTTCTTAATTTCTTAATATCCACTATTGATGAGACCTGCATATAATTGATTTTCATTTTCTACTCCCTTATTAATTCATAAAAAGTTATTATATCAACACATTTTTTTTTTTTCAAATTAAAATCAACAATTTTTATAACAGATAGCATTTTGTTTTATATTATTACAAATTGTAATATACAGCACGAAATGATAAACTACGATAGATGGGATTTAAAGAGGATTATTTTGTTCTCATAGACTTATTGAACAGGCACAATCTTAACACAAAAACCAATTGGTCAGTTATGACCGGTCCTCCAAGTTCAGGAAAATCCAGTTCATTAAAACTTTTAAAAGAGTCCGGATATAAGATTAATCCAGATATAAGTAGAGAATATCTTACAAAGCAAAAAAAATCTGGAAACATTGTATCTAAAGACTCCCTATACAGCTTGGAAATGCAGAAAAAACTATTTTTCCTGATGACCAAAGATGCATTATCTCTGGATATTAAAGAGAATATTTTACATGATTATTCGCTCCCGGATAATATTGCTTTTTTAAGGCTTGGGGGTTTGAACGTTCCTGATGAGATTTTAAGATCTGCCAAAATTTTCAAATTTAAAGAAGTTTTTATTTTTGAACCGCTCAAATTTGTCCCTGATGAAATAAGGACTGAAGATAAAGATGATCAGATGAGACTCTTTGAACTGATCAAAGAGTCTTATCTGGAACTTGGATATAAACCAATAATTGTTAAGAGGAATAGCCTTGAAAAAAGACATGACTTTATACTAAATAGTCTGCAGCAAAACTCAGTTTAAAATATAAGATTTAATTAAATACACCATTTTTGTACTATTTCAAAAATCAACTCTCTTTTAATAGGTTTAGAAATATAATCATCCATACCTAATTGGAGAAACCTTTCTTTATCACCTTTCATAGATTGAGCCGTCATGGCAATAATAGGAATATTATTTGCACTTTGCTTTTCCCAATTTCTGATTTCAACTGTTGCCTCTTCTCCATTCATTCCCGGCATCTGAATATCCATTAAAATCAAATCATAAATATCCGGATTTCTTGTATAAGCATCGACTACCTCTCTTCCATCATTAACTATTTTTAGTTGATAACCACCAGTTGTAAGCATATACTTAATTAATTTTTGATTAATTATATTATCCTCAGCAATCAATATGTTTATAGAATGCTTTTTATCTTCAATCTTTGAATATTCTGTACTAATTGTTTTTGAGTTATTGGTTTTTGAATTTTTTAATTTAAGAATATGATGAATCATATCAATCATTTTTCTCTGTGAAATTGGTTTAGAGAGAAAGGCATTAAATCCGGCACTCATATATTCTTTTGATAGACGTGCATAGGATGAGGAGAATGCAAGAAGAGGGATTGATTTGATTTCATCTTTATCTGAATCTCGAATATTTCTTGCTATATCAAACCCGCTAATTTTAGGCATTTGAATGTCAATTATGATAATGTCAAAATTTTTCTTTTCTAAATGAGCCTCAAGAATAATTGGAAGAGTCTGAAAACCATCCTGTGTTGTAGTAACCTTTATTCCTGATTGTTCCAGAGTATGTGAAAGGATCTTCAAATTGTTCCTATTATCATCAACTAATAATATTCTACGTCCCTCTAAATTTTGATAAAATTTTTCCCTTACTGGCTTTTTCTCAGATTTGTTCAACCAGGCATAGAAATAAAAAGTACTTCCTATACCTTCTTTACTTTGAACCCAGACATCTCCGCCCATTAAATTAGAAATTTGTTTTGAGATTGAGAGGCCAAGACCGGATCCACCATATTTTCTAGTTGTAGATCCATCCGCTTGTTGGAAAACATCAAATATTTTATTTAATTTATCTTTAGATATACCAATCCCGGTATCTCTGACTTTGGATACAATCTTTAACTTAGTTTCTGTTTCCTCCTCAATCTCAATTGAAAGCTCAATTTCTCCTTCTTCTGTGAATTTGACAGCATTTCCCAAAAGGTTTAGGAGAACCTGTTTGAATCTACCTGGATCTCCATTTACAAAATATGGAACATTATCTCCTATTCTACATAATAGCTCAATTTTCTTAGTATTGATTCGTGGCAGTATAATATCACATATATGGAAAGCGGTGACTTCTGGATCAAAATCTATAGATTCAAAGTCAAGAAGTCCGGCTTCAATTTTGGAGAAATCAAGAATATCATTTGTTAGAGAGAGCAGTAAATCAGCACTTAGATTTATAGTTTTGGAATAATCAATTTGTTCTTCCGAAAGTTTTGTCTCTAATAACATTTCTGAAAAACCAATGACAGAGTTTAATGGGGTTCTAATCTCATGGCTCATTCTAGCTAAAAATTCTGACTTTGAAAGATTTGCTGCTTCTGAGACATTTTTTGCTTCAATAGCAACTCTATTTGCCAATTCCAATTCTGATAAAAGATTACTTTTTGAAAATGCTGAAACTAAATGGTTTTTCAGTTTAGATATTAAAATTAAATTCTTTTTTGTGAAGTAATTCTTTTTACTCATATTGTCAAAGATAATATATCCATTTACTTTGTCTTTTACTTTAATTCTTATAACTAACATTTCAGTTGGGATTCCAAGAGTCATCATCATTTGTTCTCCTTTTCTCCCTTTTATATCCCTGATTACAAAAATATCTTCATGTAGTTCTTCTGCGTTTAAAACATATCTATTTTCAGCTTCTTCATAGGTCAACTTTATTGAAGATAATTCTGAAATTTCCGTTCCAATCGCAGCTCTAAAAATAAAAAGTCCTGAAGGTTGATCTAATACCAGAGCGCCAACTTTTTCAACTTCCTTAAAAATTTGAACCTCTTCTAAAACATTTTTGAGTATTTCGTCTAATAATACGCCCTGATTTATAACCCCTACAATTTTATTAATTTTCTCCAACTCAATTTTACTGATTTGGAGATCCTCAGTTTGCTCATCTACCAATTTTTGAAGTTTGATACTTGTAGTTTTTATTTTTCTTACTCTAAATTTATAAAAAACAACAATTAAACTCATCAGTATAAAAGCAGTAAATACTTTAAAAATAGTCGTTTCCCAGAAAGGAGGTATCATTCTGATATTTAACAGGAGTTCCGGATCACTCCAGTTACCGTCGTTATTTGAAGCTTTTACAAAAAAATTATATTGCCCTGCTTCAAGGTTCATGTAAGTTGCAAGTCTGTTTTTAGAACCTGTAAATCGCCACTGCTTGTCAAACCCTTTTAATTTATAGGCATATTTGTTTTTTTCAGGATTGGTGAATTCCAACCCGGAAAATTCAATGGAAAAAAAATTATCAGCATGAGATAACTCTATTATATGTTCTTTATTATTGTAGTTTTTTGAAGCTATCTCTTTATCAAATACTTTAAATGAGGTTATCATTACCTTTGGCTTGTATGGATTGTCAATAACATTCTCTGGTTTGAAATAGCTTAAACCAAAAAGTCCTCCAAAAAAGATTTCTCCCTCATTATTCTTAAAGTATGATCCTGCATTGAATGCATTATTTTGTGCTCCGCTTATTACAGCATAATTTTTTATTTTTTTAGTTACCGGATCCATACGGGAAATTCCATTTGGTGTGCTAATCCATAAAATTTTATTGTCTGCTACTATTCCAGATATCAAAGAGGAAGCCATACCATCCTTTTCTACAAAACGTTCAAAGCTATTATCTTTAATATTGTATTTAATTAATCCTCCTCCCCAGGATCCTATCCATATTATTTTAATATCATCTCCAGGATCCATTGATATACAGGTTATCATCTCTTTATTTATTGAATCTCCTTTAGATGGGTTTTGATATATCCTTTTGAAAAGGTCTTTCTCAGGTATATAAAGATTTAATCCTTTCCATGTTCCTATCCAAAAGGATTTATCCATATGATGATAGAGAGCATATGTCTTATTATCTCCAATTGTATTTTCATCATTTAAATCATGAAGATACCGTATACATTGACCTGAATCCTTATCCATTTTGTTTAATCCAGCATCACGGGTACCAACCCAAAGGTACTTATCAGGATTTTCAATATCATCAATTGTTCTCTGAATACTATTAGAGCTGAGACTGTAGGGATCTTCAGCACTGGAATGATATTTTTGAAAGGTGTTTTTTTTCCGATCAAATCTGTTTAAACCATAATTAGTACTGATCCAGAGTTCAGACTTATTATCACTATAGACATCATAGATTTTATTATTACTGATTGATGAATTATCAGTTTCCTCATGTTTAAAATGAGTGAATTTATAATTTGTACGGTTGAACTTGTTTAAACCATTAAGTGTGGATATCCACAGATTGTTTTTTTTATCTTGATATATATTTCTAACTATGTTTGCACTTAGGGAGTTTGAATGTGAAGGCTCATGGATGATATTTCTAAACTTTTTTGGTTTAATGTCAAACTTACTGATGCCACTATTCCAGGTTCCCACCCAAATATTACGGGATTTATCTTCGAATAATGAAATAATCTGGTTATCACCTAAACTCCATCTAACAAACTTATTATGTGTATAGTTATGAAATTTATTTTTCTCAGGTTCGAATAGACTTAAGCCTGACTCAGTCCCTATCCACAACCTGTCATAACTGTCAAAAAGCAAAATATTTATATAGTTACTTATTAATGTATTGTTTTTATTTTTAAAACTCAAGAACTGTACATGGTCGAAAGTATCTGGGTTCATTTTAATTAAACCGCTTCCATATGTTCCAATCCATAAAGAACCATCAATTCTAAACTTAAGGGTTTTTATTTTTTTTGCAATATTAATAGACTCTGTATTATACAGATTTATTAAATCAAAATTTTTGTTCTTTATATTAAATTTATTCAATCCTTTATCAGTTGCTATCCAGAGAATGTTCAGTTTAGGGTCTTCTATAATTGAATTTACAAGATTGCTTATAAGGGAATGCTGGATGTTTTTTTCATTACGGAAGATATTTATAACTCCGTTTTTTTTTGAATATTGTATTAAACCTCCTCCAATACTACCTAGCCATAATATGTCTGAATTATTATTTTGTTCAAGAATACTACTGATTTCATATTTGTTTTCTCTTTTGTTTTTGTTTATAAAAACTACTTTTTTTGTGAATTTATTTTTAACTGGATCATATCTATTTAAATAACCTTTTTTACTTCCAATCCAAATTATTCCCTCGCTATCTTTAGATAATATGGTAATTGAGTTGTCTGAAAATTTCGATTTTTCGATTGAGTTTCTAGAGAATAATTTTATTGAGTTTCCATCATATTTATTTATTCCTCCATCTGTTCCAATGTAAATAAACCCGTTATTGTCTTGAAGGATAGAATAAACAGTTACTTGAGCAAGTCCCTCTTCAAGACCTAATTTTGAAAAAAAAACCCTGTTTTTATGAGAGTCTGCAAATATATTATTAATTAGCAGAATAAAAAAAATCATTACCACTGCTAAAAATAATTTTGGAATTGCAATGTTTTTTTTCATATAGATAATTATTATATTTGAAATAAATAATTATATCAATTATTAAAAAAAATATGGATCAATATAACTTATAGTTTAAACCTGTATCCTATACCTGCAAAAATCTTTATTCCGCCAAGATCTACATCAATATCATATGGTCTTACTTTCATTGGAGAGTATTTTATCTCAGCGCTAAGAAATAAATTGGACATTGGGAATACTTTAATTCCGAATGCAGCCATCCAGTCTTTATGGGTGCCATCAGTATTCAGCGTTTCCTGATTAATTGTAATGACCTGATTATATGTGTAATTGCCATATCCAGCTTTAATATATGGTTTTATCCCAAATAAACTAAAACTATAGGTAAGATAGAGATCATAACCTTTAATTTCAAAGGAAGAATTATCCTGAAAGTCACCTATTTGACCTTCTTTTGAATAACCAAATTCATAGCCAGCGCCAATACTCAGTCCCATAAAGAGACGAACGTCAAGATGGGGATAGAAGACCATACCATTTCCATAAGTTGTCTTTATATCATTACTGTTTATCTGTCTCAAGCCCCCCATAAAACCAGGCTCAAGACTGATCGCACTTGATAGAAGTGGTAAAACCAAAATCAAAATCAATATATATATTGTTTTTTTCATCATATTTTCCTTAATTGCTGATGATAACTGGAGCACTTTGCAATCCATTTTCATCTACTCCAATGATCTTATATGTATATTTATCAGATTTTTTTTTAAGACGATCAATATAGGTGAATGTCTGAGAGTTCATCTCAGAAAGGAGTACATAATTGATATCTAAAGTTCCTGTGAATTTTCTATAGAGTATATAATTTACAATTAAGCTGGTATTCTCTGTGTTTTTTTCCCACGTTAAATTGTTTATATATTCGATCTGAAATATAAGGTTATTCTGCACCTGAGTAATCCTGAAGTTCTTAGGTGGTAGAACAGATATTCCAAGTTGAGGACGGTAATTTACTAAACCGCAGTATGCACGATTAGCCTGTTCGCTTGTAAATTCAAACATACATGTGTCATCAGTATAATTCATATAATTATGAATTTCATCAGGTGTACCACAGGAGCTAGATTGAGAACAACCATAATGTTCATCTGATTCACTATTTGTATCTGCAATTAAATCTCCTGATGTATAGCCTGAATAACATCCATAACCAGCGAAAGTATGTTCAAGGCCAAGATAATGACCTGCTTCGTGCACAAGAGTACGTCCCTGGTCGTAGGCCCCGTTTCCATTATTTCTTCCACCGATTGCACTGTAAAGTAGAACTATCCCATCCAACACAGTTCCAGCAGCATCCTGAGGGAAATAGGCGTATCCAAGATAACCGTTCGCTGAATTAATATAAACATTCATATAATGGCTCTGGTCCCATCCAAGTTGAGCTTTATATTCACGTTCATTTTCATCATTAAACCAATCATCATTTACTGTTCTGGTAATTTCCATAAGTTTAAATTGAATTTTTGTGTTAACACTCTCTGATCCCATAGTTCCCTGCATCGCACCATAATCTTCATTGAGGACACTTACCTGTGCAGCTATGCTCTGATCTGAAATATTTCCGGTTCCGTCTGCCTTATGAATTATATGAAAAACAACAGGTATGGTATGTGACTTGGATGGCCAGTATTCGTTTTGAATAGTAGTACTCTTTGTAGTACAATCACTCTTATGTCTATTAATTAAAAATGTTTTCTGTGCAGCAAAAGATAATCTTTTTACTTTGCAGCGTTTTCCCCTTAATCTAAAATAATTAGAGTCAAGGTAATCGTTCATGTTTTTAAACTCAAATCCCTCAATTGTGATCTTTCCATCTTTCTTTATACGGAAACTCCCATCTTCTGATGCCTGAAGTGATGTTTCGTTTAAAAAGAACATCAAGACAATGAGAATGAGAATAACATTTGAAAATTTTATTTGTTTCATATAATCCTCCATTAGATATTTGAAGAACTATCCTTATTCTTTATAGTATCCAGTAGAAAACAATAGTGTTTCTTTGGACTTTTAGTTCTAAACACCTATTTCTAGTGTATTAAAAAACAAAAATAATGTCAACAATATTGTCTTATAAAATTAAAATTTTTAAATTAGGGCGTTTACCATAAAAAATGTGCTGTTGACCGAAAATGACAAGAAAAAAATATGACTATGAATTATTATCATTTTGAAGGGAACAAAGGAGGGTTTTAAAATGGCAAAAAGGAATAATAGTGCAGAAATTGATTATGTTGATAGTACTGTTTTTCTCAATGGAAGTGATTATAGCTATTCATCGAAAGAACTTAAAGGCGGAAACTTGTCATCTATAATGGCTAGTAATAAGGTTATATTAAATGAAGCAGATATGATTGGAAATACTTTAACGCTCAATGTTTTTGCTTTTTGGGGATCAATTGAACTGTATATTCCGAAAAATTGGAAATTAAATGTAAAATGTATCCCTATTATGGCCGGGATTCAACATAAAATAATATCTGATGAAAATTTTGTAGAAAAAGAGAAGACATTAACTATTAAAGGAACAATTATAATGTCTAATATTGAATTCAAACAATAGGATTAAATATTTTTATGAAAAATAGTTATTAATATAGTCTTTATGATTATTTGTCTCCTTTGTATACTGCAACATCTTCAGGAGTTTTTCCTGTTCATTTTTCAATTTTCTGTCAAGAAGTTCCTGGTTTTGAAAAAAATCAGGTAATTGAGACGTTACCGTGACATTACTTCTTTCAAATGTCCCCTCAATCACACCATATCTGTCAAAAAGAGCAATAACTGTATCAGCGGTAAAATCTTTACCATACCTATATGACAGAGCTTCTCTGAAATATTCAATTCCTTCATTCATAACTTTGTCACTATTGTTTTTCAATAAGTCATATGCTCTTTTATATACCTCAACAGAAGGGTTACTCCATTTAATAAAATCCATATGAATTGCAAGGTCATCTTCGTCATAAAGGAGAAGGCATTCTGAATCAAGGTTATCCCTGCCCGATCTTCCGATTTCCTGATAGTAAGATTCTATTGAGCCCGGAATTTGTGCATGAATTATAAAACGTATATTCTCCTTATCTATCCCCATTCCGAAAGCATTTGTCGCAAGAACCAGTTGGTTTACCCCTTTCATAAACTGATTCTGAACTCTTTTTCTCTCATCAGGTCTTAAGTCACCATGATAAATCAGGTGCTTTATTCTCTTTTTATGTAAAAGTGTACTCATATATTTCAAATCCTTTATTAATGTAAAATATACTATTCCAGAGCCGGGGTTTTTTTTTATTATTTCTAAAATTAATTTAAGTTTATTGTCTTCTCCTGTCAGATGTTTAACATAGAGATGAAGATTTGGACGGTCTATACCTTTTTTGAAAACTTTGATCTCCTCTTCTTTAAATCCAAGTTGTGAAACAATATCCTGTTCAACTCTTGGAGTAGCTGTGGCCGTTAATGCTATTACGGGAGGAAATTCTGTGATTTTTCGAAATTCCTTCAACCTGGTGTAATCCGGTCTGAAATCATGTCCCCATTCACTTATACAGTGAGCTTCATCAACAGCTAAAAGACTAATTCGACAATTTTTTAGTGCATCTAAAAATTCTGATTTACGGAATCGTTCGGGAGTAACAAAAAGGATCTTGTATTTGCCCTCTGCAAGTTTTTTATAATGTTTATTTCTATCATTTTTATTCAACGATGAGTTTATAAAAGCAGCATCAATATTTTTTGATCTTAAACTATCAACCTGATCTTTCATTAAGGCAATCAATGGAGAAATTACAAGTGTTAATCCAGGCAGGATCATTGCCGGCAATTGATAAAGGATTGATTTACCAAAACCAGTTGGTTTGATCACAAGTGCATTTTTTTTTTTTAATAGATGATCTATTATCTCTTTCTGGTCATCCCGAAATTCACTATATCCAAAATATTTACTTAACTCTATTTCCATATTATATGTGAAAATATATGTTAAGCTTTTAAGATTTCTTCAATTTGATTGTTTTTTATATCTTTGAATTCAATTCCGATTCCTGATAATCTTTTATAGGTTTCTCCCCATTCCTGGACCCATCTTATTGTTGCTGTGACAGGTGTTTTGTCAGAAATTTCAATGAACACTATTTCAATTTCATTACCTATCTTAAATCCAAATGGAATGGTATTCAGAACGATAAAACATCCATTCTTTGAAACATTTAGTGAGTTTACCTTCATAAGTTCTTTTTCATTTTTAGAATTTTTTTTTTTCAATAAAGTACTGAAGAAAATTCTTTTCCTGCTTAACTTTCTAATTCCTCTGGGGAGAAACTTCCTGCAAATAGTCTTTATAAAAAAATCGGTCATTTCAATGTTTTTCAAACTCTGACCGTTAATATTTCCTATAATATTTTCTTTATCAGGAGATATTGAGAGAAGTACTGTTGGAAAACTGTCTGTTAATTCATTTAATAAATCTTTGCTTTTAAGCCTTGATTTTAAAACGACTCTCATATCTACTAAAAAACCGGAATAGTATTGATCATCACTCATACTGCTTATAAAAGATTCAATTGATTCATAGCTTTGTATATTTAATTTATAATTTTGAAAACAATCCAGGTACTGTTTTTCTTTTTCCTTTTCCTTTACGATTAAAATATATTTCGGAGCAGTATCTTCCCTAGCTGGATTTTTTAGATCACTTAAAAAAAATGTAAATAATTTTTCATTCTCTAAATTCCGTCCTTTTATTTTACCTTTAATAACACTCAGGTCGGTAGAATGAGAGATCCTGACAACTGGAAAGGTCTCTATAAGATGATAAAAAAACTCCTTATCGCCTTCACTGGCGTTATTCAATACTCTTAAATCAATAATGAAGCCATAATAATTTTTTGTTGCAGAAAGACTTTCACTAAATTCCTTAACGGTAGAAAAAGTTTGTAATGGAATTTTGGCATGCTTTAAAACTCCATTTTTATATAGATCCAAACTTTCCGAATTTGGAGCAATAATAACAATTTCTTTAATACTCTCTATATTTATTTCTCTTTTTTTCTCCATATACAATATCATACCAAAAAAAGAACAAGGTTTCCATTCATTTTTCATCAAAACTTGACAGGTAGAAGGTTTTTTTATACACTACCAATTCAAAAAAGGTAGTTTATTCTATAATAAAAGTAATTGGAGAATATCTGTGCAAAAAGAAAGAAGTATCTATTTAAATAAAAGTTTAATAACAAATTTAATGTCTTTATCAATTATAGTAATATCATTTTATTTACCTTCAGTAGTAAATAAACATATTTTAAGTGTAGGTTTATTTGCATTGTCTGGAGCTGTAACAAACTGGCTGGCTATTTTTATGCTTTTTGAAAAAATACCATTTTTATATGGATCAGGTGTAATCCCTGCTCGTTTTGAAGATTTTAAACGAGCAATTTATGACCTTATTATGAATCAATTTTTTACAAATGAAAATATAAAAAATTTTTTCGGTGATGACACATCTCAAAAAGAGATTGACATATCAGAAATAATATCTGAATTGGATATGGATAAAGCTTTTGATTCAATGGTAAAAGTTATCTTAGAGTCTCCATTTGGTAATATGTTGGGAATGTTTGGTGGCGTAGAGGCATTAAAACCGTTAAAAGAGCCATTTATAAAAAAAATGCAGCAAACCATTATTGACCTTGCCTCAGAAGAAGGTTTTAAAAAAAAAGTTATGGATAAAGTCTTTAGTGGAAACGGAGATGAGGATTTAATTGATAAAGTCTCTATTATTGTAAAAAAAAGATTGGATGAATTAACACCTGAGATGGTTAAAAATATTATTCAGGAAATGATCCGAAAACATCTTGGATGGCTTGTAGTCTGGGGAGGCGTTTTTGGTGGACTTATAGGCCTTATCGCTTCTTTTTTAGCTTAATTAAAAATATTAAATTTATCTTAAGAGGGATTCTGCACTTAGCCATCCGACTAAACAGTTAATCAATTTCCAACCTTCTTTATCCCTTTCTAAATAAATAAATACCTTCTCTTTTCCACTTTCGTCTTTGACAACGATAGCTCCTCTTTTTATAGAAGTCACCATATGAGTTGATACAATTTTTAATGAAAGATCAGAAACCTTTAAAAGCAAACGGAGCTTGGAATAATTCTCAGCAGCGTTGCCAATAAAAAGATCATTAAGAAGGGTTTTCTTTTGTTCCTGATCATCTTTTGCAATTACTTTCAGTTGTTTTGCCAGAGATAGTAATTTTGTTCCCAGATCTTCTAACTCCTGATTTCCTTTATAACTGGAGATATTAAAACGGGCAGGAAGCCTGTCATTAATATAGTGCTCTCCCTGATTTTTATTTTCATTTAAACCATCAATCTTCCAAATCCCTTTATTATTTATGGCATAAAAATAGAGCCTGTCAACTATCTTTCCTTTTATTATAATATCAGCTGTAACAACTGCCTTTGCTTCTTTTAATTTAGAGTCTATAAGTTTCAATTCAAATTTTTTTCTAACAGCTTGTTTAACAAACCTTTCCCCGGAGTCATTTCTGGACTTCCAGCATTCTCCGGTAAAACAGTTTTCCGTATTTACCTTATCCTCTATAGAGATTAAATTAGAAAGAGTTTTTATCAATTTCTCCGGAGATGTCTGATCTATACCTCCTTCTGAGCAACTATTTCCCAGAAAAACACAGAAAACACAAATAATGAGTACTAAACTTAATTTAAATTTCATATTCCCCTCCAAAATATAAGTTTTTGTAAATTAGTTTTGGGCATTTAATGGAAACTATTTACCCAGAACGTTCTTAATTGCATTTGCCATCTCCTTTCTTACGATTGGCTTCATTATCAGGGCACTAATCCCAAGAGACTGAAAGTTATTCTTAGTGATACCATCACTAAAACCTGTACATAGAATAACGGGTATTGTTTTTTTTATTTTATGTATCTCTGCAGCCAACTTAATACCTGTCATATTAGGCATGGTCATATCAGTAATAATCAGATCAAATTTTTTAGGATTAGCCCTGAATTTCTCCAAAGCCTCTATGCTGCTGTAGCTGCTCTCAACTTTATATCCAAGTTTTTTTAACATTATTGCACTTAGATCAACTAAATGTTTTTCGTCGTCCACAAATAAAACTAATTCATTATTCCCTTGAACATTATATGTTTCAGAAGTAATTTCTTCTATCAGTCCTGTCTCTAAAACAGGGAAATAAACATTAACAACTGTACCTTTTCCCGGTTCTGAATATACCTTGATATCTCCTCTATGACTCTTTACAATTCCATAAATTACAGCAAGTCCCATTCCTGTACCTTCACCATCTTTTTTGGTTGTAAAATAGGGTTCAAAAATCCTTTCATATACTGATTTTACCATACCACAGCCTGTGTCACTTACAATAAGATGTTGATATATACCAGGGTCAATTTCAATTCTAATAGAGTCATCTACATCCAAAATAGTCTTTTTAAGGGTTACCCCAAGCTTCCCCCCACTAACCTTCATTGCATGTGATGCGTTTGTACAAAGATTCATAAGTACCTGATTTATCTGTGTAGAGTTTCCATATATCAACCCCAAATCCTTCTCTATTTTATATATAATTTCAATTGTTGTTGGAATTGAGGAGCGCAAAAAGCCGATAGTTTCCTTAATAATGTTTCCTATGTTGACGGATCCCATCTCTTGTGTACTTTTGCGGCTGAAGGCAAGAATCTGCTGAACCATATCCTTAGCCCTGATAGATGCCTTCAATATATGCTCCATATTGCTGCTTAAAGTATCATCCGTATCAGTTATGTCCTCCATTGTTATCTCTGTATAACCAATTATTATTCCTAGAATATTGTTGAAATCATGGGCGATACCGCCTGCCAATGTTCCAATGGCCTCCATCTTCTGAGACTGAGCCAATTTTTCTTGAAGTTTCATGTTTTCTAATTCTGCATACATCTTGTCAGATATGTCCTCGTGAGTAATTACAATGTTTGTAATTATTCCATTGACATCTTTTAGTGGATAAATTTTTGTATTTAGCCATCTGGCTCTTCCTACACCATCTGCTTCGGTTTTTCCACTGGGATCATATTTATAAGGAGGTAATGTAACAATTTCCCCGGCATATGCCTTTTTAATATAGACAAGGAGTCCTGTATCTTCAACCTCTTTGCTCTTTAAAACATTGAATTTCCCAACAGTACGTTCTCTTCCCTCCGGGAATTCCCATAAGGTTTCATATGCTTTATTGACTTCTATCTGTAGTCCATCCATATTATAAAGTTCATATACCGATGGAGATTGTTCTGTAACCTGTCTGAATTTTTCTATTTGTATCTCACTGATTTTTCTTTCTGTAATATCCTGAATGGTACCAATCATTTCAATGATTTCCCCGGCATCGTTTCTTATTAATTCACCTCTACCATGTACCCACCTTATTTTTGCATCATTAATTCTTTTTATTCGATACTCTTTGTCAAATTCTTTACCTTCTTTTAGTACCTCATTTGCAAAATATGATCCCATCATTTCCTGATCTTCAACATAAACTATTGCAACCCAGCCACCTGCATCTTTTTTGTAGCTATCATCTGTTCCAAAAATTTCATCAAGAACAATAGATTCCTGACTTGACCAGTCATCTTTTAATATATCATAGACATAGGAACCAATTCCTGCAACTTTTTGTGTCTTTATCAGTGTGTCCAGAGTGTTTTTTAATTTATTTTCTGCTAGATGTTTTTCGGTGATATCTTCAATGATACCATCGAAGAAATCTATGATACCATTCTGGTTTTTAATGCCATTTATTGTCAGGCTACCGGTAAAAACAGAACCGTCCTTTCTTCTAAATTGTAAAACTTCATTTTTAATAAATCCATTTTTATTAATTTTTTTTACAATTTCTTTTCTATCTTCCGGATCGGCATAGAGGTTGCTGGACTGTAATGTTGACAACTCTTTTTTTTTATATTTAAATAAATTTGAAACAGCAATATTTGTCTCAATAATATCACCTATTAAAGTAGTTCTAAAAATTCCAATATTTACATTATTTGATAAAGTCTTATACTTTTCTTTCTCAGTATTTAAAAATATTGATTCTCTTTTTTTATTTTCAACTTCATGACCGAGACTATAGCCTAGAAAACTAATCGTAAATCCCAATAGAATTGGGAAAACATGATGATGGAGAGCACTAATAGACTTAATTATAGATATGCCATGTATCATATCCTCTATAGTCATGCCAATAATTGTTAAGAAATAGCCGATAAAAAAAAAACTTATCATACCACGTTTGGCAGTTCGAGTTCCCCAATTGATTTTTTGCATTAAAAATTTCATTAATTCACATTTCCTTTTTAAAGTAAAACCAGTAAAATATTACATAAGAAAAGACCTGGATCGTATTTCAAACAAATTTAATCCTAATTAAAAACAAAATAATTGTCAAATAAATCAATAATTGTAATTTTTCAAGATCTTTTTATTGGTTTTCTTTCAAAAAATCTTCTTTATAAACGATCATGTTTTTATTTTGATCGTATTTCTCTATTGTAAAGTCATCTACGTCTTTGTATTTACTAAGGATAGATGTGATCCTTGTGATAGATTTGTTGATCTTTAAGATATATGACTTTTCTTTATCAGAAAAAGAGTCTAAATTCAACTTATTTGTTAAAAGCTCAAAATTCCCCTGCAGCACAGTTAACGGCTGTATGATTTCATGATTTGTGGTTACAGCCATAGCCATGTTTTTTCTTTCAAGCTCAACAGCCCATTTATTAATTTCCTGAAGATCAGCGTAGGCATTTTCAAGTTTAATTTTTTGCTGATTAAGGACCTTATTGGTTTTTGATTTATGATAAAAGCGAATAGAAATAACAATTAATAAAATAAAACTCATTACCAAAACTGCAATTAAAGAGTTTTTTTCCAGATTTTTCAATTTAGTCTTATTTTTTAATAAGACAATTTCATTTTCTTTATTTTGAAAACCATATTCTGCACGCAGCATTTCAATTTGTTCGTTTTTTTTTTCATTAAAAAGAGATTCTTTTATTTCTGTTATTTTTTCATATTGTATAAATGCCATCTGAAATTCTGACTTTGTTTTATGCAATTCTACCAAAGATTTCAAACAATTCAATTCTTGTTCTTTCAGCTTATAAGAAATTGCCAGCTTCAGCCCTTTATTTATATACTCAAATGCTCTTACATAGTCAGAAAGTTTTGTGTATATTTTGCCCATTGAGTTATAATTTTTGATAATATTTGCACTTGCTCTTATCTTGAAATTTAAATCCAATGCATCTCTATTGAATTTTAATGCTCTTCTATATTCCTTAAGCATATAGTAGTTATCAGCTATACCAGAAAGTGCAACCGCATAATGATATTTTATTGCAGATGTATCTCTATATTTAAGATCTGGTTTCTCAAGATCAATTTTTACATTTTTGTATTGTTCTAATGAGTGGTCATATCTTTTTCTCTTATAACTGACATCAGCTTTTCTCAAAAGAATTCTATGCTGTTCAAGAATATCTCCCATTTCTTCTCTTACTTTAAATGCTCTGTCAAAATATTCCAGAGCTTTTTCATGTTTTTTCAATTTAAGTTCCAGATCTCCCAGACTGACTAAACTATAGGCAATGCCTGCTTTATTACCGGATTTTGAAAACATATTAAGTGCTCTAAATAGATGAGCATATGCTTTGTCATATTGACCAAGAAGTCGGTATATATTAGAAATATTATTATATGAATGAACCAGATGATAGGAGCTGTTTATCTCTTCTGCAATTTTTTGTGCCCGGAAAAAATACTACAAAGCTGTATTATAGTTTTTTAAACTTGTATGACAAATACCCATAAGACTTAAAGTTTGAGCTTTTTCTTTAATATAATTATGTTTTTCTTCCAGTAATAAAGCTTTATTTCCATACTTAATACCTGTTTCGGGATGTAAATATCTGCTTTCCCATAAAATTGAGTTTAAAACTTCTATTTTTTTTAAGACCGTTTTTTCAGATTTAAACTTAATTAGAAGCTTATCAATTTTTTCGCTATTTGTTGAATATAATATCGACCCATTGATTAATAGTGCAATAAGAAACAGTTGTACTAAATAAAGAAGCTTAGGTTTGGGGAAGCAGATGTTTTTTCTCATATTAGTTAGCAGAATTAATTACATGATGTGTTTCAGTTGGGAATGCCATGTCAACACCGGCATCATCAAGATTCCGTTTGAGTCCCATATTGACATTATGAATAATCATCTTCCAATTAGACATATCTGTAATCCAGTAGACAATTTCCAGATCCAGAGAGAATGCACCAAAATTAACAAACCGGATCATTATGTCATCTTTATTGATGCCTTCTATTGCTTTGATGGTGGAATCAATTATTTTAAAACTCTCTTCCATTTTTTTTGCTGATGTGTCATAGGTTAAACCAATATTGACTACCATCCTGCGTGATGTCCGGGTAGAAAAATTCTCCAGAATGGCGTCTGCAACCTTACTATTGGGCATTACATATGTAGTACCACCGACAGTTTTAAGACGGGTACTTCTTAATCCTACTTCTGAAACAGTACCGGCTTTCCCTGCAATTTCTACAAACTCATCAATTTGAAAGGGCTTATCCCAAAAGATAGAGAAACCACCTATTATATTTTTGACAGCATCCTGGGCCGCTAAAGCCAGAGCTAGACCTCCAATTCCTAAACCTGCTAAAATAGAAAGAATATCATATCCAAGATTTGAGAGAACTACAATTGTACTTAAAATTATTATTGTAAAACGGATGGATTTCCTGAGAATCGGTAGTATCTGGTCATCCAGTTTGCTTTCAGATTTATCCACCAGTGGTTCAACAAAATGAGTCAGCAGCATATCTGACAACCGAACAATAAACCATGTAATAGATATGGCTATCATCACCAGGACTATATTCTTAAAAATATCTGTTGCGGAAGGATTTAATGTCAGTACTTTACTGCCCCCCCATATACCACCTGTTACAATAAAAAGCACCAGAGGTTCCTCCAGGATATCGATCAAAATATCATCCAGTTTTGTTTCTGATTTCTCGGCCAGCTTTCTTAATTTTGTTTTAGAAAAATAATAAAATATTTTTCCTATTAAGATACTGACAATTATAATCCCAAAAAAAACCAGATATTGCCACAACTTATTATTAAAATAAGTCTCATTAATGATTTCTTTAACATCCATATTTCAAAACCCTCCTACGGTAAATCCTATAATCCTTATTTTTAAATATATCATTATAATGATTTTTTCTCAACTGATAAAAAAAATGGCAGAAATAGATTTGATCCAAGACGGATTCAACGGATTTTAACTTAAAATACGACAGGGAATCATCTCTTGCCCAGTTGGTGGATTTCCATTACTAAAGCATCCTTTCTAATAAAGCCGCCGGGTTTTTTTATTATACCCTTAACAATAAAGAATTTTTTTGTCTCCCCTCTACCTCCGCCCATTGTCTTAACTTTTCTTTTGAAATACTTCTCTCCAGCAGTTCCAATTTCAACATAGCCAATAATTGTATCTCTTCCGGATTTCATGGCAGGGATGTCACGGAGGTAAATACTAAGACGGGAATTTCTGGTAAAACCCTTTATATACTCTTTTCCTGAACCATCTTTATACTGCATAGCCTCCCCCACATACCATGCCTTAAATGCAACCGGTTTTCCAATATACTTATTTCCATTTCCAAATATGTCTGCAAAAGTTGACATTGTATAATTCAATTGAGATTTCTTCTCTACTTTAGACAATATGATAGGGAATGGTCCCCCGGCATTTACACCAATGTTTTTAAGATCTTTATTGTCAGTTGTCCACAAAGCCCTGCTTAGAATATGTTTGAAGGGATAGGCCATTGCATAACCGGTTCTTCCTTTCACCTTTCCTCCCATTAAAGGGAGACCCAGTAAACGACGGGTTTTATTATAATCATCCATTTTAAGTTTACCGGGTTTTCCTGAAGCTGTTTGATTTGAGAATTTTTCAAACCATTTTGGTTCAAACTTAAAGAAGGGATCGGTTAATATATTATTTTCTGCAGTCTCTAAGTCAGAATCTTCAAAATCATCCGGTTCATCAATTACCAGAGTCGTTTTGTTTTCTGCTGAAAAAAAAGCATAATTCCCAATTTTATTCTGGAACATTGCATTATTATTCAGTACATGAAGGGAGGCACTTTTATAATTACGTTGATTTGAAACCGCATATCCCTCATTATACCCTATGAGATTGTTTTCCATGGTAACCTTGCAGGCAGTGCCAATATCAATTCCATAACCACCGGTAGTCCCTTTCTCCCATGTAAATAAAACCGTGTTATTACGGAGTAAAATAGGGTTTTCAGTTGCATCTGAACCACTAAATCCAAGTGCATGGATTCCTGAATAAACATTATTAATTATTAAACAATTCTCAATACTGCTGCCGGCTCCACGTACTATAACACCAGTATGTGCAGCATTCATTATTATACAATTTTTCAAATGACAATCTTTCTGGGAAAGGGTAATCGGTGGTTTTTTACGGCTCAATGCAACCTGCAAATCCTCATTCCCATCGTATGAATTACGGTTTGTCGCATCCAGAATAAAGCCGTCCATTACAAGCCCGCTATAATCTTCTTCAGTCTTTACGAGTCCGGCATCTAATCCACGAGCCTTTGAGAATGCATCCTTATAAATCCGGGTTGGATATTTAAAGGGATCTCTCTTTGTAAAAGTATCATTATAACCTCCCAGCAATGTTAATTTCCGGGTACGGATAATAATAAAGCCTGATTTTAACTTCCCTGAGTAATCACCTTGAGTGACATGAATCACATCACCTTTCAGCGCTTTTTTTAATGCCTTATAAATGCCCTTATAAGGTTTTTCTTTTGTCCCCTTACCCTGTTTGGCGCCAGCTTTTACATACCAGTCAGCGGCCTTTCCAGTAATTGCCACCATAAAAAAAATAACTAAAACAATCCATATAATTTTTTTATTCATTTTTTTCTCTCCTCAAAAAAATAATACGACAAAAAAAAAAAAAATTAAAATGGTTTTTACATAAAAATTTTTTTTATTTATTTATTTATGAACGAATATGCAAAAAATATGAATGGAAGCGGCATTATACATATAATTTATTCTATATTTAAATGAAGTTTAAGAAGCTTTTTTAAATTTTTTCAACTTTCCTGCAGCCCTCTTTTTAACTCCTGGATTTTTCTTTGGGTTTTTTTCTGCCAATTCAATTGCTTTGATATATCCCAATTGGGCTTTTCCCAAATAATTTTGCTTCGTATGTATATCTCCCATAGTAAGATGAAGCAGTCCTGATTTTGGATAGTGTCTGAGACCGATCTTTATAAGTGTCATGGCTAATTCCGGGTGGTCCAAATTGAGAAATCTATCAGCATAAGCATGATATGCATAATCGTTATGAAGATATTTTTTAAATCCCTCTGCCTTGTTTTTTTCAAACATCCTGACCGCTGCAATTTCTCCATCTGAAACCAACTTCCATGCAATAGAGGTACCTAAAATATTACCGGGACTGGCTTTTTTACCATATAAAATTTTTGCAATTTCCCGGGACAAGGGACCTGCGCGGCTGATATCTGAATTACCCAGCAGAATAATTGTGTATGCCCCCCGGTCGATCATGGCAATCATAGCCCTATAACCGGTTGTTGCTCCACCATGATTGATAATGGATATGTTTTTTCCCAATCCCCAATTTTCACCTTTTGTAATAAATAGACCATAGCCATAAGGTTCAGCCTGAACAGTCATCATCTTATCCTGCAACTCTTTATTTAATAACTTGTAAGATAAAAGCGCCTGGCTCCATTTAAACAAATCACCAACGGTTGAATGAATACCCCCGGTACAAAAAGTATTGGTTTGATCCCTGTATCTGGAATTAATATATCCCATATGGAGGGATTTGTCGTCTGCCTGGAAGATGCCGTAATTATAAGCTGGTGCCAGATTTTTAACGATGGTTGAGTTGTGGGCAAAACCGGTGTTCTTTAGACCTAAGGGTTTGGATATACGGGCTTGAATAAGCTGATCTAAGGTTTTCCCGGTCACTTTTTGAGCAATAATACCCAGTAAAATATATCCCTGGCTGCTGTAGCTCATTTTTGTACCCGGGGCCCATTTTAGATTCATAATGCCGATAGTTTTGGCATAGTCTTCAAGGGGGCGGTTCACAAGATCATATGTGGAGAGATCGATACCAATCTCATCAAGTCCTCCATAATGCGGCAATCCTGATGAATGACTTAAAAGATGGTGAATGGTTATTTTTTCTGCTTTATATTTTGGGAATTCCGGGAACCATTTTCCAATAGGATCTTCAAACTTTATTTTACCTTCATTTATGAGCTGTAAGATGATCATCGAAGCAAATTGCTTGCTTATAGAGCCGACAAGAAATACATGGTCAGCTGTATTGGCAATACCATATGTATGGTTGGCAAATCCCACCCCTTTTTTATATATAATTGAATTGCCTTTGGCAACTAGAATTGATCCTGAAAAACGATGTTCCCCGGCAAAATCCTTCACAGTTGCATCAATCGCCGATCGGGTCTTTTTTAAATTTTCTGCCGAAAAATTAAAGCCGAATGATAATAATAGTATCAATATAATTAATTTAAATTTCATCTATAATTCTCCTAATCCATCCAAACAGATGGATAACTATAGTTAAACGTAAAAAACTTAAAAAAGTTATTAACTTAATAAATATTTGAATTAGTGATATTATACTTCCCGGGGAGATAGAGATGAAGTGGATAAAAAACACAAGACACGGGATGAAGGTCCCCATTAAATCATGGTGTGAAAATGTTGAAGAGAGCGCATTAAAACAGGCCAAAAACCTATCTAATCATCCAATAGTACTTAAGCATGTTGCATTAATGCCTGATTGTCATACCGGATATGGGATGCCCATTGGAGGTGTTATCGGATGTTTAAATGGCGTTATCCCCAATGCTGTCGGTGTTGATATCGGTTGTGGGATGATGGCAGTTGAAACCGGTTACAGGACAGAAAAATTAAAGGAAAAAAGAGAGATTAGAGAGATAATTGATGAGATAAAAAAGCTGATTCCTGTTGGAGAGGGACACTCTTTTAAAAATGATCAAATATGGGATGGTTTTAAACAATTTTTACAATCAATTGGTCAGCATGGAGAGGCACCGGATTATAAAGACAAATCATGCCCCGGCTGGCTTGATAAAAAATCCTGGAGTCTGGCAGCAAAAAATCTGGGTACTTTAGGAGGTGGCAATCATTTTATAGAGATGCAGAAAAGTGAAGATGGCTTTCTATGGATTATGCTCCATTCCGGCTCACGTAATCTAGGATACCGGATTGCAAATCATTATCATAATAGAGCGGTAAAATTAAATAATAAATGGGGCTCAGATATTCCAAGCAAAGATCTGGCATTTTTACCTGTTGACAGTATTGAAGGTCAGGGCTACATAAGAGATATGAATTTTGCATTAAAATATGCATTTGAAAGCAGAAAAAGAATGATGGCTAATTTTAAAAAAGTAATTTCTGAAAAATTAAAAGATATATCCTTTTTAAGAGAGGTAAATATTCATCATAATTATGCAAGTCTTGAAAATCATTTTGGTGAAAATCTCTGGGTCCATAGGAAAGGCGCTACTTCAGCAAAAATAGATGAAATTGGAATCATTCCCGGAAGTATGGGGACCTCTTCATATATTGTACAGGGGCTTGGAAACGAAGAGTCTTTTATGTCATGTTCACATGGTGCAGGGCGTATCATGTCACGAACGCAGGCAAGCAATACCTTAACAATGGAAGCCTGTGATAAGGCAATGGATGGAATTGTCTTTGATAGATGGAAAAAAAATAAAAGACGAAAAAAAAATAGTGAATCAGGAACACATGACTTTGGTGAAGCCCCTTTAGCCTACAAAAATATTGATGAGGTCATAAATGATCAAATGGACCTGATTAAACCCCTTGTTAAACTTAGTCCAATAGGGGTTATAAAAGGTTAAGTACTGCCAAATTTTCATTTGAATATAAAAAAAAAAAAAATAATTATTGACAAAAAACATATTTTATAACATATTAAACAGACCGGTCTAGTTGAACCGAGTGTAAAAGGAGACATTATGAACAGTAAACAAATTCCTGAGGAACTAAGGGTTATACCCATATATCATACAGTTATCTTCCCTCAGATGAATACCAAAATAATGGTAGATGAAAATTTAGGAAAGGAACTATCCGAAATGGTTGCAAATGATCAGCATTTTATAATTGCTTTGGCTGTCAAAGAAAAAAATATCCAGAGCCTGAATAGCAACAGTTTCTATAAGGTTGGTAACCTGGTATTAATTGAGTCTATTCAGGAATCCGATAAAGGTAAAATCGTCTATATAAAATCGCTTAAACGGATAAGGTACAAAAATCTCAGTATTAGTGATAATTCAATAAAAAGCCAATATTCCTTTCTACCACTGATAACGGATTTGGATGACTCCGGCCGCAAAGACATATTGGATTTTATTTATAAAACTCTTTCCGAAATCAGTCAGTATTTTCATGGTTCAGATTCATTTTTAAAACAGCTGCTGAAACTTAATACCGTAGAGGAAATTATAGCTCACACCTTACCGCTTATGCAGGTCCCAGTAGGGAGGAAACAGGAACTTCTGGAAATTGAATCAGAGAAGCAACTGGGAATCCGCTTTATTGATTTGATTCTGGAGCAAAAAGATTCGGTCAAGTTTCAGATTGAACTGACCCAAAAATATCATGAAAAAGTTAATAAGTCTCACCGGGAGGCCCTTCTTCGGGAACAGATGAAGGCAATTCAACTGGAACTGGGAATAAACTCAAAGGGTAAGAAGGGTAAGAAAGATTATCGTGAACAGATAGAAGAGGCAATGATGCCGGAAGAAATCAAAGAAACAGCTCTTGAGCAGGTTGATAAACTTGAGGCGATAGGATCGGATAACCAGGAGTCTTCGATTATTCGAAACTATCTGGATTTGATGATTAAACTGCCATGGAAACCAGGTGTGTATAAGGATCTGGATATCAAGAAGGCTCGAAAAATTCTCGATGAAGATCATTTTGGTATGGAAAAAGTGAAAAAAAGAATCATCCAGTATCTATCTATAATGAAATTAAAAAAGAATAAAAAAGGATCTATCCTTCTTTTTGTCGGACCTCCGGGGACCGGAAAAACAAGTCTGGGCAAAAGTATTGCGAGGGCAATGGGCCGAAAATATCAACGAATGAGCCTCGGCGGCATCAGAGATGAAGCAGAAATTCGAGGACACCGAAGGACTTATATAGGGGCACTTCCGGGCCGAATCATCCAGGGAATGAAAAAAGCCGGTGAGAAGAACCCCGTTTTTGTTCTCGACGAAGTCGATAAACTCATGATGGGATGGAGCGGAGACCCTGCCAGTGCATTATTGGAAGTTCTAGATCCTGAACAGAATAATACATTTACCGATCATTATCTTGAGGTGCCGTATGATTTATCGGAAGTATTCTTTATCGCAACAGCCAATTCAACAGGAAATATCCCGGGACCCCTTCTGGACAGAATGGAAGTCATAGAGATGAACGGATATACCAATAATGAAAAATTCCATATTGCTAAAAAACATATTCTACCTGCAGTCCTTGAAGATTCCGGCTTATCAAATAATCGGCTTAAGCTTGATGATAGTGCTTTAAACATGGTTATTACCAATTATACCCGCGAGGCTGGAGTCCGGGGCCTTAAGAAGATGCTCGAGGCTGTGGCCCGTGGCGCATCGGAAAAAGTATTGGCCAGAACCGTAAAAGGCCCTCTCAGAATTACCAGGAAACTGCTTAAAGAAATTCTAGGCAAACCAAAAATTTACCTGGAAGATGTTCCAAAGAGCAATGTTCCCGGGGTCGTAACCGGTCTTGCCTGGACCCCGGTAGGTGGAGATATTCTATTTATCGAAGCATCGGTAATGGCAGGCAGAGGAGAACTGATTTTAACGGGTCAATTGGGAGATGTCATGAAAGAGTCTGCCCGTATTTCACTGAGTCTAATTCAGTCAAGGCTGGTTCATTTGATTCCGCAATTTAAGTTTACCCGGAATAATATTCATATACATGTACCGGCAGGAGCCATTCCAAAGGACGGCCCGTCTGCAGGTGTTACACTTTTTACGGCGCTGGTTTCCCTCCTCTTAAACAAACCTGTTGATTCAAAACTGGCGATGACCGGAGAAATAACCCTTAGAGGTTCTGTATTACCGGTAGGTGGCATAAAGGAAAAAATTCTGGCTGCACACCGTGCGGGTATTAAGAAAATTGTACTCTCAAGCAAAAATAAGGATGATATCATCGAAATACCCGAAGAGGTTTCTGGTGAACTGGAATTTATTTTTGTCGACACAATAGAGGATGTGGTAAAAACAGCACTTAAAATTAAATTATCGGAGCCACTTCACTGGAGCGCGGAAATGCCCTGGCAAAAAAAATCTGAGGACAATACTCAAGGAGGAAATTAATAAATGAATTGATAAAACAGAAACGAAATGATAATATAGAACAGACAGGTCTAATTGAATTAGGAATGAAATGAAAAAATATAGCAAAAAAGAAATTTTAGACAAGGGTGGAGAGCTTTTCAGGCAGAGGGGATATCATAATACCGGAATCAATGAGATTCTTAAGACTTGCGGTATCCCAAAAGGTTCCTTTTATAATTTCTTTGAAAGTAAAGAGGATTTTGGTGTTCAGGTTCTAGATGATTATGGGGAAACTCAATATAATTTTATAAAAGAAACTCTAAAAAATAATGATCTGACACCATTGGCTAAATTAAAATACCTGTACCAGGATTTTATTACGACTCTTGGGAATGAAAATTGCCAGTATGGTTGTCTTGTGGGCAATATTACTCAGGAATTGGCAGGGATTAATAATAGCTTCAGTAGTGCCACTTCAAAGCAGTTTCACAGAATAACATCTTTAATAAATTCTGTTATTTTAGAAGGACAGGAACAGGGTGAAATTATAAATGAATTTAATACAGAGGAATTATCTGAATACATTCATGGATCTTTTTTCGGTGCTATAACGAGGGCTAAAGCTGAAAGAAATACAAACCCTCTTACACTCTGGTTGAAGATCACGTTTAACTTTTTAAAAAAAAAGTAACATTTTGTAAAATCAAAATAGACCGGTATCTATATAAGAAAACTATAATTTAAAAATAGGAGAAGAAAAAAAACAGGGATGAGGTCATAAAAGGTTAGATTACAGCCGTCAAATTTATTCAAAAAAATCGATCCGCTGTCGTTCGACAGATAATATCCGGCTTATTTCATCCTTTCCCTGTAATTCTGCCCAATTCTCGGCAAGCCGTCCCAACTTATCTTTCACTCCAAGCAGGGCGCCCCGCTGGACAGCTGTCAGAGAGTTAAGAAGTATCCAGACAATATCTTCATCTCCACGTCCAGCAGCATAGAAGAGGGCAGTTCGTCCATTATTATCTATCAGGAACAGGTCTCCTCTCCGGATCGCATCAAAGGCCAACACCTGTTTTATTGACAAAACCGGTTGATCCATCACCGCCAGCATCAGGCGGGTTCTACCATTCTCATCTCTCTCTTCAGGTTTTCCCACTCTACTCTCCTTATGAAGTATACATATCTAACAACTCCAAACTCCAAGTTAGCATAATCAATTTATTTTTTCAATATATCCTCCAGGCTCTTTATCTTCCTTCGCTTGCCGTTAGGTTTATAATAAAAACCCCGGCAAAAAGAATCATCCAGACCTTCATCTTAAAAATACCTGTTTTTTTTATCATCTCTCTCTCCCTTAATTGTTAATAATAAATTATATTTAATTAATCTTTTTTTTTCAAATAAAAAAATAATATTTTTCTGTTTGATTATAAATTTTTTATAAATTATAATGGATTTTGCGATCCAATAACTTTATAAATAGATCAATCGGAGGGTAATATGAAAAAAAAGCTTTTAAAACTATCAATTTTTTCCACACTGTTATTATTGGTGTTTATTACTGTTTTTGTTGTCATTAATCTTTTTGATGCTCCGGAACCAACGGGTATGTTTACTTTAAAAGATCTAACCCCTGCATCACTTGACAATAGCAATGGATATTTTCAACTGATGTCCTTTTCATATCCTGCTGATAAGGATATCGATTCAGATGATGTGATCGATAATATTAGAAAATTTTCAAAACCGGAGGTATTAAATTTACCCTCTGCAGAGATTGAAAAATTAGAAAAAACCCATCATGAATTGTCTCAAAAAAGACTTTTAATGAAAATTAATAAAGGGGAGGAAACTCTATTTAAACTAATTGATCAAAATGATTTTGATAAAGTGATTACACAAAAAGAGGACATAAATACCGTGATGAATTCCAATCCCCTGCTGCTGAAGAGATATCTTCAGCTCATATTAAAGGAGAAAGTGGAGGATTTTTCACTGCCATCTATCACCTATCCTATACCGAGATACCATCCTGTTTTTAAAATTACTAAATTGTATCTTGCCCAAAATATCATAGATGCAGTTGAAGGAAGATGGGAGGAGAGTGTTTTGAATATTTTTAAACAGATTAACTTCTTTCGAAGACTGTCGGAAAACAGTCGGATTGTAATAAATAAGATGGTCGGCCTGGGGATGATTAGAACTTCCTTAAAATCACTCTCCTTTATAATGAAGCAGAAGGATTGCCCAAAGGCGGTTTATCAATCAATACTCAATAACCTGCCTCCATTCAGAGAACCGGAGATCAGTCTTAAAAAAACTATCATATTTGAATTCCTAAGCGGTGTACACATAATAGATATGGCTAAAGAAAGTAAAGAATCTCTCTTTGGTGAGGCGCATACACTCTCAAGTTTTTTCCCTTCTACCGGTGACTGGTTAAACTTCCTGAGCAAATTTAAAATTTTCCTGAATCGGAACCGGACCATTCAATTTTATCTGGATGAGGTCAATAAAGTATTGGTATTTGAAAAGGACCCGCCCTTCGCTTGGAAAGCGGATATTATGTCCCTTATTCCTCCGGATCCGAAAGATGGATTTTTCTGGTGGATATCCAATCCTGTGGGGAAAGCACTCCATTCAATTGCCTATAGCAGTTATCAAAGGACAGTATATGATAAGTATAAAACTCAGGCTCTTCTGGATCTTACCCGCCTGTCTGCAGAATATTATTTGAAAGCCACCCCAGATAAAGGGGTATCTGAAATCCTTAATGGGCTGGATAGCTACAAAGTCATTGATCCATTTTCAGGTAAGCCATATCTCTTTAATGAAGATAAAAACATCTTCTATAGTGTTGGGATAAACCGGATTGATGACGGAGGACTCGACAAGAAGAATAAGGGTAATAAATATCAAGAGTTGGACTTTGTCCTCCCCTGTCACTTTAAAAGAGATACAGTAGAGAACGAGTGATAAACGTATAAAATATAAAAATATTCTGATATCCTTCAGGCTTCTTCAGATAAAGACCCTTACGGAGTATTAATAAACCCAATTAGTAAACAAATAGTCTACTCTTTTTAAAGATAATTTTGTCAAAGCAGTGCGAGGGAGATATCCCCGGAACGTGCCCCGGAGGGATCGAGGTAAATACGAGAGAGTGAGGACCGAAAGATTTTGCGGAAGAAAATCTTCATGACTGACCAGAGGAAGGGAACCGAAGGTGAGTGTATGATGAATACACGAGTAACCTGAAGTACAAAATATAAGCAGTAAATCGATAACCTATATTAATTTAAGTATTAAGGGTATTAAGAGAAATGGGATAGTCAAAAATAACGATGCCGTCTTATGTTGTTATCATAAATGGGAAACTTTTAAATTTTTTAATCGTATAATTGTCTTTCCCTTATGGGCAATGTGAATGCGTCGTTTCTGTGCCTTAAAAAAAAGGGGGGGGCTTTCTGGCCCCTAAAAGGAGAAAAAATGAGTGTAAGTTTTAAACTATTTATGACAATTTTATTAGCCGTATTTGTGGTTTCACCGGTGCTGGCTAAAGAAAAAGTTCCCGTATTGGATCGCAGCGATATGGATCTGACCATTAAACCGGGAGATGATTTTTTCAGGTATGCCAATGGCAGCTGGTTAAAGAAGGTTTCTATTCCCGATGACAAGGTTCGGTACAATTCCTTTAATATTGTAAGGGAAGCCACCGATAAAAAGGTTCGAGCTCTTTTGGAAGCCACAGGCAAACTGAAGAACGCCGCAAAGGGCACCGCCGCTCAAAAGATCCGTGATTTTTATAATACCGGAATGGATGAAAAAAAGATTGAGAAACAGGGATTAACTACCCTTAAAGCAGAATTTGAACGGATCGAAAAAATGAAAACCATTGGGGATTTCCAGAATCTCGTGGCTCATTTCCATACCTATGGCATGGGTCCGCTATTTGGTGGTACTGTATTTCAGGATTTAAAGGACAATAAGGCCTACCGGTTTTACCTGGTTCAGTCGGGTATCGGTTTGACCGATGTGGAATATTATAGCAAAGAGGATGACCGCTCCAAGGAGATCCGGTTGGAATATGTTAAGCATTTAGCCAAAATGTTCGAATTGATGGGAGATAAACCGGAAATTGCTGCATCTAATGCAAAGACGGTTATGAAGATCGAAACCCGGTTGGCGAAAAGTTCAAAAACCAGGCTGGAAATGAGAAATATTCCGACACTCTATAATCTTAGAACCCAGAAACAGATTCAGGCAGTAACGCCTAATTTCGATTGGGCCAGATACTTAAAGAATATCAGTGATAAGGATTTCGGTGACCTGGTTGTAACGGCTCCTAAATTTTTTGTTGAAGTAAATGCCCTTTTAAAAGAAGTTCCTGTCAAAGATTGGAAAACCTATCTGCGCTGGAGCCTGATAAATAACTATGCCAATTGTTTAAGTTCAAAGTTTGTAAACCAGAATTACAAGTTTTATTCTGAATTCCTATCAGGCAGTAAAATAATAAGACCCCGCTGGAAAAGAATTACAGGTGCCACAAATGGTTCACTAGGTGACCTGGTTGGCCAGTTGTATGTAAAAAAACACTTTCCACCTGAAGCTAAAAAACGAATGGTGAAGCTTGTTGCAAATTTGAAAAAAGCGATGAAAGTACGTTTGGAAAAACTCAAATGGATGGGCCCTGAAACCAAAAAAGCAGCCCTTGAAAAATTAGCCACAATGAAATCCAAAATTGGTTACCCGGATAAATGGCGCGATTACACCAAGCTGGAGATCAAAGACGATTCCTATGTACAGAATACAATTCGTGCCGGTAAATTTTTCTTTCAAAGGTCTCTAAATGATTTCGGAACCCCTGTTGATCCTGACAGATGGCCCTTTAGTCCGCAAACAGTCAATGCCGGTTATACACCCACCCGTAATGATGTCTGTTTTCCTGCAGGTATCCTGCAGCCTCCATTTTTCTATGTGGATGGTGATGATGCGGTAAACTACGGTGCTATTGGTATGGGGATCGGACATGAAATCACCCACGGTTTCGATGACCAGGGTCGTAACTTCAACAAGGACGGAAACATGATCAACTGGTGGCAGAAAGAGGATGACAAAAAATTTAAGGCCCTCACACAAAAATTGATCGATCAATATAGTGGTTTCACTGCTGTTGGGAAGGTAAAGGTAAATGGTAAACTCTCACTCGGTGAAAATATCGCCGATTACGGTGGATTAACCGTCTCACTGGAAGCATATAAACTCTCACTTAAAGGGAAAGATACGCCGAAAGATATCGAAGGTTTTGATCATATGCAGCGTTTTTTCCTGTCCTATGCCAAGTTATGGCGGGGGAAGATCCGTGATAAAGCCCTGATAAAGATGGTTACTGAAGATGTTCATCCATGGGGTGAGTTCCGTGTAAACGGAGCGCTTTTCAATATCCCTGAATTCTATAAAGTCTTCAAAATTAAAAAGGCAGACAAATTGTATCGGACCGACGAACAGCGTCCGGTTATATGGTAACGACATATTACCTATTAATATTAATAATTTTAAATAAAAAGGCAGCTCCTTCATGGGGGCTGCATTCTATTAACAGCATCCAAAATTATATATATATTTGACAATTTATTGGTTTTTTCTTATTATACTTGCATATCAGGAATTGAGACAAATTCCTTGTGAGGCATGGATGGTACAGAAGAGGCAGATGGCTATGATGAAAAATGACTAAGTATTCTCCACCATTTTCAATTACTTCTGAAATGGTAAAAATCATTTCAAAAATAAGCGAGCGTATTGGACGACTCTCAATTGAAGATTCTGTAAGTACTTTTCCACAACTAAGACGTTCAAACAGATTAAAAACCATTCATGCATCTCTGGCCATTGAAAATAATTCCCTCTCACTGGAGCAGGTTACTGCGATAATAAATGGAAAAAGGGTTCTTGGGAAGCCAAGGGAGATAAAGGAAGTAGAAAATGCATTTAATGTCTATGAAAAACTTGATCAACTGGATCCCTTTAAAGAAAAAGATTTACTTAAGGCACATAAAATATTGATGGAAAAACTTGTAGATATTTCCGGAATTTACCGTAAAAGCGGCGTTGGAATAATGAAAGGAGACAGGCTTGTCCATGTAGCCCCACCGGCAGAAAATATACCATACCTGATGAAAGATCTTTTTATATGGCTTAATCAGACAAATGAACATCCATTAATTTCAAGCTCGGTATTTCATTATGAGTTTGAATTCATACACCCTTTTTCAGATGGAAACGGAAGAATGGGCAGGTTATGGCAAACCCTGATTTTAAGTCAATGGAAACCGCTCCTGGCATATCTTCCGGTAGAAACAGTTATTTACAGCAATCAGAAGAAGTACTATCAGGTACTCGCCAAATCCGACCAAGATGCTGATTCTACCCCCTTTATTGAATTTATGCTCAATGCAATAGATTTATCTCTTCAGGATATTACCGACCCAGTCGCCGACCCAGTCACCGACCCAGTTAAACGTCTTTTAAAATTACTGAGAAGAGAGCCCTTGAGTTCCAGTGAAATTAGAAACCGCTTAAATTTAAAACACAGGCAGTCCTTTCGTGAAAATTATCTGCATCCGGCATTAAAACAAGCCCTTATTGAACAGACGATTCCAGATAAACCCAATAGCCGTTTACAAAAATACCGAATTACAGAAAAAGGTAAGAGTCAGATCACAAAAATTGAGTTGAAAGAAGGCTGAGGACAAATGGCTATAATGAATAATCTAAATGTTTGACAATTTATTTGTTTTTTTCTATTAAACTTGAGTCCGCATTACTTCATGATATGCATCCATGATTTTTCCTCTAACCTTCATCATAAGTTTAAAAGAAATAGCCGCTTTCTCACCAGCAATCAGGGTACTGTGCAGGTTAGTGTTCTTACCTGAAACAAAATCCATAGTCGCCTGTTTAGACGTCATAATATCATCATTAACATTGTTTATAACTTTTTCCAAAACTGAGGTGAATTGTTCACCATCATTAGGGACTTCATTTACTTTGGAACGTAGAGAAATATCATCAAGTTGTCTTCTTATATCTGCTATTCTTATATCGGCCATTATTCACTCCAAAATTTACAGGCAATTATTATTCCAAAATTATCAGAAAATTTCTTTTTTTTATACAAATGTAATACCAGAGAGGGTTTAGAAGAAAGTTAAATATAAATTAGTACAAAAATCTCTTCAAAAACAGAAAAAGTTTGATGGTTTTTTGACAAAAACACAAATTTTTGACAGATTAGAGATAACTTCCATTTAACACACAATAAATTATTTTTAGAGGATGGGGGCTTTACAGAGCGGATGAATAAGGCAAAAAAAGAGACCAGAGGAAAATAATTAATAAATTGGGAGAAAAAAGGTGCCAGACTGATTCTTTTATTTTAACTGAGATATTTCTTCTAAATTTGTATATAGAAATATAGAGTTTTTAAATTAACTCAATTAATGGGAGGAATATATGAAAAAATTTAGTCTAATTACACTTCTCGCTGTCTTTTTTTCAATTACGATTTTTGCAAAAACGATTACAGTGATATCACCCAACGGCACGGAGGCCTGGAAAAAAGCTTCACGTCATCGAATTGCCTGGAAAAGTAGCGGACTGCAGAATAAGGTTAAGTTAATTTTAATGCAGAACAATCGTAAAATTGGTGTCATCCGGGACAATTTGGCTGCAGTTGGATCCCTGTTATGGAAGGTCGGTCAAATTAAGGGAGGCATGGTGGATCCTGGGAGAGGATACAAGATTCAGGTCGAAGAGATGAAAAGTACGAGTCCCATAACATTTGATCAAAGTGATCGAAGTTTTAATATCATCGGAAAAACCTTAGATATAATTCTGGAAAAGGTATTTGTTAATTCAATTCAAGAGGGAGACGTTCGTGCAGTAGCCCGGTATAGAGGCAATGGAAATTTTAATAAGGATGTATACATTGGTATCTGGAGTAATGGGGCGATTCGAAAACCCATAAAAAAGAGAATAATTTTTAACAAAAACAACGATACCTTTGAATTCCAGGTCTGCAACTGGTCCTATTTGAAGACTAATTCAGCTCAGGTATCGGTAAGAGTTAAATTTGATGCAACCAGTCAGCTAAAAGAAGGCACTCGGAGCAATAATGAGAAAACTGCAAAGTTGAGCTTCGCAAAAATAACAAAAATAAATTTAAAAGCGGATGTTTCCCCAAATGTATACAACTATATCTACAAGGGAAAAATAAAACAAATAAACTTCAAAGCACGTTTTCTGATCGAAGGGCGGGGCACAGTATTAGTTAAATATCACCGCTATTATACGCATCATAAAGGCTCGAAGGAAATTACTGCAAAAAACATGGGGGGGCCTTATGATTTTTATGTTAAATTGAAGAACCAATACTCACAAGAGTGGAAAGAAGTGTCATGGTATAAAATTGAGTCCTATTATATTAATCACGGAAATTCTATCTATTTGAAATCCTACAGGGTTAAGGCCTTTTCACCCAATCGAATAAATTCGAACCCTGCCAGTTATCAGGTTCGTTATAGGAAATAGTAAGAAATTGTTGCAAACGGGGACGAAACCATCGTCCCCCTCTATCCATCTGACATTAAAATAATCCTGCTCACATTCCAGTTGAGCGGCATAATCATTTTTGTCACTTCTATATTAAAGGATCTAGATGTTTGACAATTAATTCGTTTTTTCCTATGATACTTGCATATCGGAATTTAAGATAAATTCCTTGTGGGGCATGGATGTTACTAAAGAGGGCAAATGGCTATAATAAACAATGACTAAACTTATCCCAAAACATGGTGGTTTTAGAAAGCTAAGAAGCTTTCAAACAGCTCAGCAGATTTATGATGCAACTGTAATTTTCTGTGACCGTTTTATAGACAGATTTTCAAGAACAAAGGACCAGATGGTCCAGGCCGCAAGGAGCGGCACTCAGAACATCGCAGAGGGCAGCCTTGCTGCTGCAACCTCAAAAAAAATCGAATTAAAATTAACTAGTATCGCCCGTGCAAGTCTGGGAGAGCTCTTACTTGATTATGAGGATTATATCCGTCAGAGAGGCCTTAAACTATGGAATAAAAATGACCCCAAAGCCCTTGCAGTAAGAAAGAAATTCTCAGATCAGTCAGACAAGTCAGACCCGTCCGACTGGAAAGAGATGTCCGACGAGCAATTCAGTAATACTCTAATATGTTTAATTAATCAGGCAAGTTATTTACTCTGGAGGCAGATGCAGAGGCTTGAAAAGGATTTTTTAGAAGAGGGCGGCTTTACAGAGCGGATGTATAAGGCAAGAAAAGAGGCCAGAGAAAAATCATGAGATCATCTGGAATTAATAACTGGCCTGAAGAGGATAGACCAAGGGAAAAACTTCTTAAGAAGGGTGCAAAGTCTTTAAGTAATTCAGAGCTTTTGGCTATTTTAATTCGAACAGGATCAAAAGGGAATAGTGCAATAGATCTAGCCAGGCAGATAATTAATAAATTTGGTTCTTTTCGGAATATGACTCATACAGATATTAGGGATTGGAAAGAGTTTAAAGGTTTGGGAAATGCCAAGATTGCTCATATTCAGGCTGCTCTTGAAATAGGAAGGCGATTCAGAGAAGATGAGGCCAGTACTTCAAAACAAAAGATAGGATCTGCAAAAGATGTTACAGATATTCTGATGCCTCAGATGAGGGATCTAAAGACTGAAGTTTTTAAGGTTGTTTATCTGGATTCTAATAATCAGATTATCGATATCTCTGATGCTGCAATAGGTACAGTAAATAAAGCGGTTCCGATAGTTAGAGAAATAATTCACTCAGCATTACAAAAATTTGCTGTTTCGATTATTTGTGCTCATAATCATCCAAGTGGGAATATCTCTCCAAGTGATCAAGACAAAAAGTTTACTCATGAATTACACTCTGCGGGGAAATTAATGGAGATAGAAATGCTCGATCATGTTATAATTGGAAATGATAAGTATTTCAGTTTTTCTGATGAAGGACTATTGAAATAAAACTTTAAAAATTTGCTATAAAGGCTCTCGCATAAAACTCCTTACCTTTACCAAAATGTGCTCTCACATTTTGGAGCGCGCCGTCAATTTCCGATATTGGCGGTTAATTGACTTCACAAGCCGGTTATGAGGTTCATGCTGCGCCTTATCTATTATTTATCTACAATGGATTTTTTGTCTATCCACATATTCTGGCAGAGATCTAAAATTTTAACTTTTCCCTTCCAGTCTGTTTTTTCTTCTTTTCCAGTCCGGCATATAAATACTTAAATAATTATAAAAATCTTTACTGTGGGTTGAATGAATTAAGTGAGTTAATTCATGAAATATAACATATTCAATACATTCCCTGGGTTTTTTTATTAATTCTCTGTTTAGATTAAGGTACGACTTTTTAGGATTACAACTTCCCCACCTGGTTTTCATATCTCTAATTTTAATGTTTTTAATTTCAATATTGACAATTTTCTGGTATTTAATTAATGCCTTATTAAAATGAATAATTGCCTTTTTATAGTACCATTCCCTAATCAACAATTTTTTATTATCAAAATTATGTTTATTCTTCACAAATAAATTTATATATCCTTTTTGCAGTTTGACTGTTTCTTTTTCGTCCTCTCTTACTTTCAGTCTATAATTTCTGCCCAGATAATTTACGTTTTCGCCACTGACATACTCTTTTGGAGGTGAGGTTTCAGTCCCACATGAGATATAGAAATCAATCTTTTTATTAATCCAGTTTGCCCTTTTTTTTAGTACATAATTTATATATTCATCATTTGTTTTTAAGGGAGCTGTTAAAATCACATCGCAGTTTGGTCTTACCTTAATATTGATATGAATAACATCTTTTCTAATTATCTGTAAATTCATCAGTAGTTATTTACTCCAATATTTCGAATAAGACTTAAAAGCTTATCGCTCTCGTTAAATTTCATATTATTTTTGTCCTCTAGATCCCATAAAATTTCATCAATTTGTCCATCAATGCTGTTTTTTACATCTGAATTGTTTTTCCAATCCGGTTTTTTTGCTATTTCCTTAAAAATTTCATCTATTTGAATGACAACACTTATAAATAAGTCATCCTTATTTTCATTTCTATTTCCATAGCTCGCTCTTGGTTCTGCAACCATAGCAGTGTTTGTCAATTGAGCATTTATAAAGTGAGAGTGCAAATTATCATAAAATGCTTTAGAACCTTTATTATTTAGAATCGGTTGCGGATAATGATTCTCCTCTGCTTCATTTTGTGACATAAGCATTGTTCTGATATCTTTTGCCTGATTTAGTTTTTCTTCTTCGCTTAATCGTTTGTCCTTATACTCTTCAATTATCTCTTTAATTCTAAGTGATAATTTTTCATAATAAGCCGGATTTGATTCCATTCTTTCGGTAATGATAGACGTAGTGGCACTTAAAATTGCATCAGCCCTTGCATTGTCTCCGACAACTCTTTCAAGTTCCGCCTCAAAATCCTTGTCAAATATATCAACCAGTTTTGTAAGCTGATTTACCTCATTTGCACTGATAAACGTATCCAGCAGTTTCTGCATCTGTCTTTCATATTTCCCGAAATCAACTGTCTCGTGATACCTGATTTTCACGCTGGCTCTTAACTCACTATAGAATTTCATTTTTGATTTATACCTATATATTTCAGATTCACTAAAAATATCATCAATCTTATCTGATGATAGTGCCAGTTTCAAGGCTCTTGCATAATGGGATAGATAGTCATAAAATTTCTTTCTGATTTCTTGATCAGCTAAAAAGACTTCATAACTTTCCTGATCATTCTTGTTTTCAACATCAGCAAACAGATCTTCCAGATATGTGTAATAGGTTATAACCTGTGCAATCTCATCTTTAATATCAAATACAGCATTTATCAGATCTTCATTTTCAAAATTATCAAGTCCGGCATCAGAGTAGTCACTTAATGCTTTATCCAGATCTCCTAATAATCCCCGATAGTCAATAATAAAGCCAAAGTCTTTCCCGTCATAAAGTCTGTTTACCCGGGCAATTGCCTGAAGTAAATTATGCTCTTTTAATAGTTTGTCTATATATAAAACACTGGCTCTGGGTGCATCAAATCCGGTTAGAAGTTTATCAACAACAATCAATAATTCCACCTCATCACCATGTACAAACTGGTCTTTTATTTTACTGACATATTTATCTTCATCCCCATACTTTTTCATGAGTTTTGACCACTCATCTATTATAAACTGCTTATTGTCATCATCAACTTTATCATAGCCTTCTCTCATATCAGGGGATGAGATAATAAATGCAGACTTAATGTCTCCCTCTTCTTCAAATAGTTTATGGTATTTAATAGATTCATATTTAGAGCTTGTTGCAAGCATGGCTTTAAATCCGGTTCCCTGAATGTTTTTTTTAAAATGCTCATTAATATCCAGCATAATCATCTCTAATCTCCGTTCACTGGAAGCAACTTTCTGAAATCTTGCCCATTTCCTTTTTAAATCAAGTTTCTGCTCATCACTCAGGTTTTTGGCAATTTTTTCAAATCTTCTATCCAGCCCTTTTTCATCAGAGATCCACTGGTCAACCAGTCTTCCCTCATAAAGCAGGGGGAGTACTGCTTTATCTCTTACCGCCTGATCAATTGTATACCTATGGATCTCTCCTCCAAATTTTGCAAAACTGTTTTTCTCCTTTTTCATTAATGGCGTTCCGGTAAATCCAAGATAACATGCATTGGGAAAAACTTTTCTCATTGCCCTGTGCATATCTCCACTCTGGGTTCTATGGGATTCATCAACCAATATGAAAATATTGGCATCCTTTATTTCAACTTTCTCTTTTTTGACTGTTTCAAATTTATTAATAACGGTTGTTATTACAGTCGTTCCACTCTGCAGAAGTTCAATCAGATTACGTCCGGAACCTGCTTTTTTTGCCTGTACTTCACTGCTCTTAAAGGTTTCATGTATTTGACTGTCTAAATCTTTCCTGTCGGTTACAATAATGATTTTTGAGTTTACAATGTCCATTTTAATTACTTTTGCAAGCATCACCATTGTTAAAGATTTCCCACTTCCCTGAGTATGCCAGATTAGGCCGCCGCCTCTTTTTCCGGTATTATCAATTTCATTTATCCTGATAAGGATTTTTTTAATAGCAAAAAACTGCTGGTATCGGGCTATTTTTTTTTCCTTTCCATCAAAGATAATAAATGAGTGAATTAAGTTTACCAATCGTTCTTTGCTGAAAAGTGAGACAATCGTTTTATCCAGATTACTGGGGATTCTATCAAAGATTAAATCTTTCAAATCATGATCCTCTTCCTCTTTCCAGACGGAGTAGAATTTTTTCTGTGTCCCGGTGGTTGCAAATTTCGGGGAGTGATTATTTCCAGCCAGGGTAATCTGGATATATTTAAAAAGCTGTGGAATTTCCCCGACACTCTGGTTTCTAAGCATTTGTGATATCCCCTGATCTGTACTTATGCTTGATTTTTTCAATTCAAATACGGCTATTGGAATGCCGTTAATAAATAGAACCAGGTCGGGCCGTCTGGTTTTTATTGTTTCATTTTTGGTAGTCCTATCGACTATAAATTCTTCAGTAAAATGAAAATGATTGTTTTCAGGATTTTTAAAATCAATATATTTTAAGGAAAAACTTTTTCTGACGCCGTCAATCAGCTCTTCTGAATATGAGTTTCCTAACAGAAGTTGGTCGCTGATCCTCTGGTTTGCGGTCATCAGGCCTTCGTTCAGGGATTCGTCAAGGTCGTTGATGGCTTTGGCGATGTTTTTGGGTGAGAAGTTATAGTTTATGCCTTTATAGTTAAAGTTGTTGATACTTTGAAGTCTTTCGAGCAGGATGTCTTTGAGGACGACCTGGTTGGTGCTGCTTCTGAAATTTGATATGTCTTCCGGGGATATAAAGGTATAGTCCATGGATTTTAGAAGATCTATTGTATTCTCCTGCAATTTTGCTTCAGCTGAAATGTCCTTGTCCATCTTTTCTCCTTAAAAATTGTTTCTTAGTTTACTTTTGAGTCTTAAACTTTACTATAGATTTATTTCATTCAATTTCATTTTGAATATCCTCTCTTTTACCATCGTTCTTATATATTTCTGTTATTGTTTTTAAAATTGATGATGTTTTCGGATTAGAAAATTTTAAATTTTCAGCATCTTTCTTATACTTCTCTGCTAATTCATATTCCTGCTCTCCACCTTCATCATAGGCTCTGGTAGTTACTCCTCTTTGATTCCTTTTTCCACACAAAAATCCTGCTTTAAGTTTCTCATTTAAAAATTCTTCTAATACTTCACGTACTTTTTTATGCGGCCAAATTCCATCACTGTCTACTGGAGATGATGATAAAAACTTTCCAATCTGATCATCTCCAATATTAACTCTATCAATCTCTTTAAATTTGGTCTTTGTTTTCATAATCCAGTCTCTTAGTAAAATCTTATCTATCATATGTTCGTTATTATATAAATGTGAAAGAGATAATTTATCTAAAAGTTTATAAGCCATTTTTGCCCTATTTCTTATTTGTTCATCATTTAATTTGTCAGTAATATGATTATTGTTTTTTGGAGACCATACCCAAGAAACTAAATCTACAAAAAAATCAGGTTCTGCAATAACTTTTTGCTTAAGATTAATTGGATTAAAATCATTAATTAATATATATAACCATTCAATTGATTCAATTTTATGCTTTTCTATTGAACTTTTTTGTAAAAACTTTAAAGAATCAATTAATTTATATTTATCTAAAATTTTGTCTGATTTTTCTGTTGCTAACTGAATTATTAGATCATGTACCAGCTGGATATCAATGTCAATTAATATTGTTTTATGTGACCTTAAGATATATTCAAAAAACCTAATGGCTGCCCAGGATTTTTTATAAATATAAAATTGTTCAAGAATCCAATTGACATAAGATGCATCGTCATTAGATATTTCTAAAAAACTAGCTTGATTCTGCCAATAATATTTTTGTATATCTATATTGAGTTTTTTTAAAATATTAAAAACATTAGAATTAAAAGGCAAGGCAAGTAAAAATTCAGCAACCTGTTTGTTTTCCCATTTTTCGAAAATAGATATATCAATTTTTAAATCACCATTTTTATTTATTATTTGGAGATAAGTTCTGGATGTTTGTACCAAACTTTTATTGGTATTGTTTAACCAACTAATAATTTGATTTTGTTGCGATTTATCAAGACTCATTTTTGATAAAGAGATTCCAATAAAATGCGGCTGATTTACAATTTTAATTAATTTTATAAGTTCATCTGACCCGCTCTCTTTTATAATAGTAGAAACTGCATCGAACCTTAATTCATTGATTTTCTTTTCTTCTTCTTTGTAAGCCATGTTGTCATTATATATAGCTGGAGAGAGAATTGGTGGAAACCAACTTTCAAATAGATATTTATACTTATTTATTAAAGAATCCGGTTCAATAAAGTAATAGGTATCTTCAAGCTTCTTTACCCATTTTTCAGATATTGCCCAATCTGATTCTGAGAACTTTCTATTATTGTGAATTTTATATCTAATTATAATAGAAAGTTCAGTTTGTTCGTCAGAAGTAAAAGTATTTTTATCTAAATTTAAAAATTTTTCTATAATATCAAAAAAGTATTTTTCAAAAAGTTTATCAACATTATTAAAAATATCACTCCATCTCTTAAAAGTTATACTTTTATTATTGATTATCAACCTATTTATTTCTTGATAATAGTTAAAATAATCACTTCTGTTGACTTCATTTGATTTTAATTCAGCCCAATCTTGATATTTTGGTTGATGAAATTCTGAACCAACCATATGGTTTTCAGGCAATAATTCAATCAAAAGTTTCCATATGGTTTCTGGATATTTTCGAAGCAATATATTTTCAAGAATAATAATTTTTTCATTATATGTAATACTGCTATAATTTATCCAACCTAGGAAAATCTGTTTTAATGAATTAAATGGCTGATTATTAAGATTGCTTTCTATTTCAAATTTATATAGTTCTGCCAATATTGAAACAACTCTAACTAAATAATCTGTATTCCATGAAGCAGTTTCTAGTGCCCAAAGTAAATCGCAATGGAAGCACCCACCAAAATTTCCTCCACTTATAAATAATTCTTCAATTTTTGTTTCAGAATGATTTTCTAATGTTTTTTCTAAAGCATTTAAAAAACTTTCAGGAGATGCTTCAGCTAAAAGTATAAGTTGGTGTCCATATGAATACCAAGTTTTTACATGCAAATCTGATTCATATAATTCTTTTAACCAGAGATCAATTGTACTTTTAATATCAGAAGAATAGGTTAATTGTTGATTTCCAAAACATGAAATTAATGCAACTGTGTCAGCTGTACTTTCTCGAATAAATTTGGAATAATTTAATTGCTTATTAAAAGCACTCCACCTATCTTGTGGAGCTAAATCAAATTTCGGATTTATTTCACTAAAAACATCCATAAGTGCTGTTTTTAATTTATCTATTTGAGAAATTGGAATCCTTTTTGCAATTATATCCCACAAATTTATTTTTGATATAACCTGCCAGTTATTTCCAATCAATCTCAGAGGTGTATCTTTTTCCTCTTTGAGCAAAAACAATTTTTTTTCAAAATCTTTATAAGATAAATTTGATAACATTTCTAAGATTTTTATGTCATTAGAATTGTCTCTATCCCAACTGTTTATAAATAATATGGTTGATAAGACATCTATGCTGTAAACTGAACTCCAGTCTGGTATATTACTTTCATGAGGCTCCAATAATGGATGTTTTACTATTGCATGGAGAAAGCCTTTTGTATCATTTAATACTCTCCAAGCTTTAGAATGTGATAATCCCATATTTTCAAGGACAGAAGTTTTAAAACTTTTTCTGATTTTTGGTAAATCGATTAAATCAGTTGATGAATTGAAGGTATTATTTATTTCCTGCATTTCTAATATAGAGTGTCCCTTTTGAATAGCCAACCCAATGTTATATGGTGTAAATGATTGAGCAATTAGTATTAAACTGTTATTTGACTCGATTAAATTATCCCACTGTTCTTGGCTCTTTACAATTAATGATCTGCTAGCATACTGAATTTGATCTTTTAGAGATGCTAAAACAAAAGCAAAACTTTCCTGTTCACTTTGAGATTTAATATTGATTTTTGTTGGATTGCTTGATAATAAACTCAATAGTTGTTTTGTTTGTTCTTCTCTTGAGGTTAATACCAATTCAGGGATTAAATTTATTTTGGTTTGAAAAGACCATTGGCTATACGCCTGTTCAATATCAATTATATTCTCTGGACGCTTCCCTATTATTTGAGCAAACCATTTATGTACTGCTGGTGCTAATTCTAACCATGCTTCCAAATCATCAGAATTTATTCCTCGTACTTCTTTCCATTTTTTTTCTTTATTTTTTTCCTCTTCAAATTTGGTTTTTTTAGCCCATGTTTTTGTTGTTGCAAAAACAAACGACACCTTAATGTCTGTTAAACTTTCAGTCCTTTTTTTGTATTCATCATTTGCTTTTTTTTGAATGCTCCTATTTGTGCCAAATTCCCAAAATGATTTCCCATCAGGAACAAAAGCATTACCCTTCTCTACATCTAGAATACCATCCCATCCTCCAGTCAAAATACTATCTCCTGCTGGAATATGTATATAATTTACACGTACAGTTGCTAAAATTAATTTTCTAATTAATAGTGGTAAAATTTCTTGTGATTTTCTAGTATTTGAGCAACTCCATTCATTAATTTCTTTTCCTTTGACAAACCAGCTCATTTAATATACCTTTTAATGGTTTTCATACTTTTACCCTCACTTGCCCGGTTAATAATTTTTGCATAAGTCCTTTTTTTTGTTTTTTTAATTCATCTAATTCGTTTTTAAGTAATTCTATTTCATTGTCTGCAAGGCTTAGAACAGATGCTATTTTTTTTTGTTCTTTGGGTGATGGTAATTTTATTTCTAGTTCTTGATATTCTGAAATCCAATATCTTTTATGATCGTAAGCAATATATTTGATCATTTGTATCATTTCGAAAACCATTTTTATATTTACTGAATTGTTTTTTATTTTTAATATTTTCATTGCTGATGATTTCGCTTTAAATGGAAAATTCACAAACTTGTTTGCCGTAGTGAAGTCATCAAATATAATTACAGGTAAATTGTTGTTGAAGATTCCATGATTTTCATTTGTATAACCTAAAATGAACGTTTTCCCAGCAGTAAGAACCGGTGTATTATAATCATTATCATAATCGGTATTTGCAACTAAGTATTTTGTCGGTTGTTCATAATCTAATAAATCTGCTAATCTTGTAAATTTCCATTCATCTTTAAACTCTTTAAACCTTACTTCACCGCTCAGGAGTTTCTGCATCAGCCCTTTTTTAAGTTCCTCTTTTGCTTTAATTAACGCCTCCTGTTTTGAAATCGCCTCATCCCAGGTACTTAAAATTTCAGCGATTTTTTCCTGCTCATTCAGAGGTGGGATAGGGATTTGTAATCCTTTAACAGTTGTTAGGTTAATGTTTTTTTGAGCTGCTTCTTCTGCTAAATAATCAATTCTTTTTTGATTAAATGAAAAATAGTAATTTAAATATCTATTTATCAATGAGTCATTACACTTTATTCCTATTAAACTATCTGGACAAGCCATATCATATTGAAGTATACCAGTGAAGCCAATATTTGCGGCAATAGTCATCAAAATTGTTCCTTTTGGAAATAATTTACTTACCAATAAGCCTTTTTCATTTAAAGTTTGCGTATGATTTTGTATAATTCCTTTTGAATGAACAACTTCATTTGTTTGAATAAATGGTATATCTCCACCATAATACTTAGGATCGTTTCTTGGTCTCGGTGTAAACTTTCCCCTTTCAACTTTTGCTTCTTTTCCCAACCTCCCAACTTCCCAATCAACAGGAACAACCCCAACCTTAGTCTCTTTATAACCCTCAGGAATAATTTTATTATCCATTAATTTTTATCCTCATATTTTAGAATCAGTTTTAACCATGTCGTGGACCTGCACGAAATGGTTTTTTTTATATTTTTTGCTTTCCAATATAGTACTTGTATTTCTAATATTCCATACTAAAACCATAGCGTTGACATCAACGACATGGTTGCTTAAATTCCGATTATTATTCATTATTTCCCTTTACTTGCTGTACATCTCAAATTAAAACTAATTGATTTTTCTTTTATTTGACTACCAACTGTTAAGAAATCCTTAATAGTTGTTTTTTGTTTATTCTTCACCATGTTTTATCTCCCCGTTGACCTCAACGTTGTGATCATTTTTTATCCATTTGAAACTTTGCTATTGGATATCACAAATTGTGACTTCCAATTATGAGAGACTGAAGTTCCACTTATAGCATGTTTCATTTTCCATCCTTACTTTTTGGCAAAGCACTCTGCTTGATTAGTTTCTTTTCTTCACTTTTTACCCTTCTTTCAATTTTTTTTAAATCTTCAGCAGGTTTCAGGTTTTCCGGTTTTATACCTCGATCTACTAATAAACCTCGAACACTCTCATTATTCTGGACATGTTCTCTTGTGATTGGATTCTCTCCATGAAGACCATTCTCTTTTACATTATGATTTGTGATTTCAGTTGCTAAATTTTTAGCTGTTATCGTTACAGTTGGTAAAAAATCAGCTAAAGGACGGTTTTTAGACATGCCTAATTTTATTTTCATATTTTGGGTGTTATAACCCCCGAATAGAGCCTTGTCACCTTTTGAGCGTATTCGTCCAAACCCCTTCTCGTCAACTCCTCGTTCATAGATGTTTTTTGATAATTCCGTCTCCGATTCTTTTAGTTTAGCTCTCGCCTGAAGTCTGGTCTCCAACTCTAATCTTTGTTCTATCAACTCCTGCTTTCTTGTCTGAATCGCAAAATAAGTTTGAGCAAAGGCTATCGGCTCTTTACGTGGATCACCGTTTTGTGCAATAAGATAGCAGGCATAACGAGTGAGTATTACATCGTTTATAGTACGTTCTGCACCTGATCCAATTTTGACCATTTTCGTGACGTCACGAAAATGGTTTTCTGAATCAGTGTCAGAATTATTACATGCTATCATCGCTTTTTGTATAACATTGCTGAAATTTTCCCAACGATCATATCCTAATGCATTCATGATATCTCTTGCATACCAGAATTCTATTTTAGAATCCGGCAATACTTGTATAATTGAATCAAATAATCCCTTAAATTTGACAATCGTTTCTTTGTTCATTTCTCATTCTCCATTTTATATAGAATTTTTACTGATCTCAAAGGTCGCATTTTGCGACCTTAAATATATTTTAACCATTTTCGTGACGTCACGAAAATGGTCACATATTTCAGTTATAAAGAAATCCTTTACAACTGAATTTTTATGCCTCATCCTATAACCCCAACTCCTCTAAATACTCATTCATTTTAGATTTAATCTCCACCAGCTCACTTTCAATCTTTTTGATATTCTCCTTTGTAGCCTCAATGTCCACCGGTTCCTCCTCTTCGAAGGTATCTACATATCTGGGGATATTTAAGTTATATTCATTCTCCTGTATCTCTTCTATTGTTGCAATGTGAGAGTACTTATCAATCTCAACTCTTTTTCTATAGGTATCAAGGATCTTTTCTATATGATTGTTATCAATACTGTTCTGGTTTTTATCTTTATTAAATTCTCTGCTTGCATCTATAAACAGGATATCCCTGTCCGCTCTGCTTTTTTTAAAGACAAGTATTGTCGCAGGGATGCCGGTCCCGAAAAACAGATTTGCAGGAAGACCGATAACAGCATCCAGAAGATTATTGTCAATTGCCTGCTTTCTGATTTTACCCTCACTTGCCCCCCTGAATAATACTCCATGAGGAAGCACAACACCCATCCTTCCATTTACATTTAAAGAAGCCAGCATATGCTGAACAAAAGCATAATCTCCCTTACTCTTAGGCGGCAGGCCGAAATCAAACCGACCATATTTATCTTTTTCCAGATCTTCCGCTCCCCATTTATCAAGGGAGAATGGCGGATTTGCCACAACAACATCAAACTTCATTAAATGATCGTTTTCCAGATGAAGAGGGTTTCTCAGGGTATCTCCCCACTCAATTTTTGCATCATTGATCTCATGTAAAAACAAATTCATTTTTGAAAGCGCCTGGGTTTGCCCGTTTTTTTCCTGTCCATATAGGGCAAAATTATTATTTCCAACTTCTTTTGAGGCTTTGATCAACAGTGAACCCGATCCACAAGTTGGATCATATATTCTATCTCCCTCTTTCGCCTGAACCAGTTTTGCCAACAGGGTAGAGACGGCACCGGGAGTAAAGAACTCCCCACCTTTTTTTCCGGCATCACTGGCAAAATGTGCAATTAAATATTCATATGCATCACCTATTACATCATTACCGTTTAACATTGAGGGTCTTAAGTTCAGTCTCTTATCTGAAAAATCTTCAAGCAGGTTTTTTAGTATGGAGTTTCGCTCTTTTGTATTACCTAATTTTATTTCGGAATTAAAGTCCACATTTCTAAAGATTCCTTCAAGTTTCTCTTTGTTATCCTCTTCAATTCTTTCAAGTCCTTTGTTTATAACTTCGCCAAGTTCATTTGATTCTTTATGCTGCAAAAGATACTCAAAGGTACATTTCTCATCAAGTACAAATTTCTCTCTTTTAAGACTTTTATTTATTCGCTCTTCATTATTGCCATATCTTTTTTGTAATTCTTCCAGTTTCTCTTTATAAAAATCCGACAAATATTTAACAAATAACATGGTAAGCACATACTCTTTATACTCACTGCTGTCCATTGTTCCTCTAAAAGTATCACATGCTTTCCAGACGATATTATTAATTGTTTCCTGAGTTGTTTTCTGCATTTTAATATTCCCCTTTTGATCTCTCTATTATGGTATCCAATACACTCTTTGCAAAGTGTTCCTTTTGTCTCTTTAGTTTATCTAATAATTCAGTCTCGCTTTGACTGAGTTTTAAAAACGCTACTATTTTTGTCTGCTCACTTACAGGAGGTAAAACAATATCAAGCTCTTCAATGTCTCGGGTTTTTATCATCGGTATTGTTGTACCTTTAATCCGGCTTTGCAGTGCTTTTTTCACTTCTGTTGAGTTTAAATAATAGGCTAAAAATTCCTTATTAATGCTGATGTTGTCATTTGTTCTAATAATACACATCAAAGAAGGAATAAGCATACCTTCAGTTGACTTGTCAATATAAACAGCATTGATAGGCTCTCTAAGCCGTACAATAATATCTCCAACTCTACTGATATATTCCTCGCTAATCTCTTCTCTGGAAACAAACTTATCTAAGTTTTTATATGTTGAATATGTTGAACTAGAAAATGCCTTTAATGTAAGCAGTTTATAAGTCCTTTTTGTCTCGTCATATGATTGTGCTTTTTTTCGAGAAAGGACAAGTCCGGTTCTTATTGATGATATCTCATTAAGTTTCATAAGGACCTCCTTTTCATAACTTTCGAAATTATTATGCCACAAACCACCTTAGAAGTCAAGAAAAATTGTATTATTATGCAAATAGACAAATTTTTTGTTGACAGGTACAGATTTTTATTACATATCTGAATATTAAAAAAATATATGGGGGCCGCCCATTAGAAGTTAATTGTCAAGTAAATAGACCTGTCTTTCTGTTTTTT
>CBDUZW010000029.1:0-52910 GCA_965371805.1 uncultured bacterium
TCACGTACCGTTCTAAGAGAGGCTGGGGTGAAAATCCCTGGTCGACTCACCAGTCTCCTTAATTGTTTTCATACCATTTAAGTAATTCTCAAACCACTTATATAGAAATTTATAATAATCCTGTCCTAAATTTAATACATCTAGTTGATACTTATTATCCACGCCACAGGTTGTTTCAACCATATCCAGTTTTTCCAAATGAGATTTGATTTTTTCCAGATAATTTTTGATCTTAATTTTCCTATCTTCCAAAGGAATATGTGAAAAAAAGAAAAGTTTCAAAAGTGAATTTTCCTTAAGTTTTGATATTTCAATATCCTCTTTCATCCATTCAAGGAATATACTTTTCCCCTTTTCAGTAATAGAATAGTACTTTTTAAATCTATTATTCTCAATCTTTTCATTAGATTTGACAGCACCCGTTTTCTCCAATTTTTGAAATGCCGGATTAATACTGCCAAGGCTTGTTGTATAAAACAGACTTGTACTATTCTCCATTATTTTTTTTATTTCATAAGAAGTTAATTTTTCTTTCTCAAACAATAATCCAAGAAGAATTTTATCCTGCATAATTTTTAGTCCTTTTTATGATCTTTCATAATGCTTTTGGAAATATTAGCTACCATATTACGGGTCGCAAATTTTGCAGAAAAAACCCTGAGTTTATTTACAGTTCCAACGATAACAGATAGTTTTTTATTAAATAAAGCATTAACTCCTATCTCAGCTACTTTTTTGGATGATACTCTGCTTTTCTTATCAAGATGTGGATTATTCAAATCTTTTTTATCCATTTCAGTAAAAAAACCTGTATCTGTGGCTCCAGGTGATAAACATGTAACAGTCACATTATAGTCTTCCATCTCCTTTGCCAATGCTTCAGAAAAATTTAATACAAAACTCTTTGAAGCTCCGTAAGCAGCAAAATAAGGAGTCGGCTGATATGCAGCAGCTGAAGCAATATTTAGTATTTTTCCCTCTCTCTTCTCTTTCATCCTTTTACCATAATAGAAACAGAGCTCACTTAAACTTGCGATATTTAACTGCAGCATATTGCTGACCTCATCAATATCCATATCAACATGTTCCCCATAAAGTCCAACACCAGCATTATTTATTAAAATATCAACATCAAGTTTATTATTTTCTGTGAATTCTAATACATTTTTTACACTTCCTGACTCAGATAGATCCACACTATAATAAAGGACTTGAATATTATAATCTTTTTCAAGCTCCGTCTTGATTGTCTCAAGTTTATTTTCATTCCTGCTTACAAGAATAAGATTATACCTTTTCTCAGCAAAAATCTTTGCCATATCTAACCCAATACCGGAACTTGCTCCGGTGATTAAAACATAATTCATATTCCCTCCCTGTATCGCCACGCTATATATCGTTACGATACATAACTATGTCACGTTTTTTTCACTTTGTCAAGTTTTAATAAATTTATTTTTTGCCCGAATTACCAGAGCCTGTTAGATATTCCGACGATTCCGATTGTAACGAATTTGGTTAATACCAATTTTCCAGTCTTAAATTATCTATTCGTTTAAATTCTTTCAGGTTCCGTGTCACCAAGATACCATTGTTATATAATGCAATTCCGGCAATTAGAATATCGTATGGTCCGATCGGAGTTCCCTGTTCTTCCAATTTAGCTCTGATTTTTGCTGCTACTTGTGCTTCTTCTCTTCCAAAAGGCAGGATTTCTATTATTGATGTTAACTCATTTAATTGTTGGATTCTTTTTGAAGGATAATTAGATTTTCTTATCCCGGTTTCAAGCTCATATAACACAACTGAAGGAATGGCAATCTCTTTCGGAGATTTGCTTAAGAATTTTTCAGCTACTTTTCCTTCTCCCTTAAAAAAATAGATCAGTGTATTTGTATCTAATACAAACACTATAATTCTTCCCTCTTGATGTCATCAGATAAAGTTTTCCTCATCTCATCAACATCGGACAGGTCTTTCCAGGCTCCGGCTAATTCTTTTACTTTAGCAGGAAATTCATTTCGTATTTTTTCATTAATTAAGTCTGATATCCATTTACTCTTAGATTTTTTAGTATTTCGCAAAACTGACATTAGATTTAATTCTGTTTGTTCATCAATATATATTGTAACTTGCCCCATAATACACCTCCCAAAAACACATATATTATATATTATATGTTTTTCAAGGAAATTTCAACTAAAATCAATTTTTTTAAAAAAAAGTTGACAAAAGTCAAAAACTATATACACTTAACATATGTTAACTTAATTAACATTTGTTATTTGCGGTTAGCTAAAAAAATTTGGAGGGGAAAATGAAATTTATTCGCAACAATATTTTGGTAATCATTTCTTTTATGACAATTATTTCTCTATTCAGTATATCGTCATTTTTATTAATGACCGGATCTGAGATAGAAGACTTTCATACAATTGTGCTTATTGCTTCTTTTATCATTCTTATAAACCTTATATTATCAATTCTAATAAAGAAGATAAGTTATTTTATTTTTGCAATTTCGATATTAATACTATCCGGTTCAATATCTGTATTGCTGAACAGCCCTATTGGGGAATTATTTCTTGGAAATACCATCGCAGCAATGTATATAGGTTTTTTTATCATGGCATTTCTTCCTCAATTAATCGGGTTAAAACCATTCTCATATTATATATCCAAAAATAATTTTCCTGAAGCTATAGTAAAGAGCGACCAGTTTATGAAGATAAACTCACTTGTCTCCTTTATCTGGGCAACAATATTCCTGGTTAGTTTTATTTTAACAATAGTTTCTTATTCAGATGATTATGTTATTCAACAAATAATCCAGAATACACTCCCTATTATAATTCAATTGACTATTGGAATATATGTCTCAACAAAACTCCCAATTATCCTGATTCAAAAGATTCCTGCAGAGAGAATTAAATTTGATACAGTTAAAGAAATGTTTCAGACTATGCCTCTCGGGTTAAATAAAGCAAGAGCAAAAGAGATAAATACAATAATACAGTTTAACCTTTCAGGTGATGAAGATATAACAGGTTATCTTACTATAAAGGACCAGCAATGTACTTATACAGATGGAGTCTCAGAAAACCCCGACACAACAATTATATCTGATAGTAAGCTCTGGTTAGGTATATCAAATGGAGATATAGACGGTAATAAAGCCTATCTAAATAAGGAATACACAGTTATGGGAGAGGCTGAGATCTTATTGCAATTAGACAAACTTTTTGCACCTCCTGAGCAGAGAAAAATAACCAAAAAAAAAGATTTAAAAAAAAGTGAAACAGCAAGCTTCTCATATGAAAAACTGAAACCTGGAAAAATTAAAAATATTGTTGTTATAAACGGTTCATTGAGAAACACAAAATTCAGTAAGAGCCTGTTTATGGCAAATAGTTTTATAGACGGTGCAAAAAAAGCAGGAGCCTCAGTTGAGATGATAGACTTGAAAGAGAAGGACATAAACTATTGCACCGGTTGTTATACCTGCTGGACAAAAACTCCCGGTGTATGTATCCATAAAGATGATATGCCTGAATTATTAGTAAAATACAGAAAGGCAGATCTCATAATCTTTGTGTCCCCTCTTTATGTATTTTCTGTATCTGCAAAACTTAAGGTTTTTATAGACAGATTACTTCCTATTTTACAACCTTATATGAGAAATAATGAGGAGCATACATATCATCCACCAAGATATGAGGAGGACCCTGAGCAGGGATTAATAATATTTTCAGCTGGCGGTTTTCCGGATATAGACCATAATTTTGACGGAATTTCTGCAATAATGAGAAATATGGGTTCGCATTTTTCGAAATCATTATTAATGGGTGAATTTTTTCTTCCTGCAGCAGAGATGATCTGTCAGCCGGTATATAAGAGTAGAAAAGAGAGAATTCAAAAGAATTGTTTTGATGCAGGTTTTGATTCTGTAACAAAGGGTGAGATTAAACAGGAATATATGGATATCGTAGCAGACCCGGGAGTCGATACCGAGACCTTTGGGGAACAGGCAAATAATTATTGGAGCAGCCTTGATGGAAAAATGTCATACTATAAAGGAACTCCTGAATTAAAATATAAAACGGAGGAAACATGAGAAGAATCATATTAGTATTAAGTTTAATGGTAACATTATTTATTGGTTTGAGTGCGGAAGAGTCAGCTTCAAAGGGAGATATTCTGGTAAAAATTACAAATATCAAAATATCACAAAAGGGAAATTTATTTTTAGCAATTTATAAAGGAGAGGAGAATTTCAAAGGAAAAAACAATTCACAGGCAGAGATAATTATTCCAGTAAAAGACAAAGAATGTAATCATCTATTTAAAAACATTCCTTATGGAAACTATGCTATTGCTTTATTTCATGACAAAAACGGAAATGAAAAGATCGATACCGGGCTTTTTGGTATCCCTAAAGAAGGTTATGGTTTCTCAAATAAGTCAAGAAAGTATAAAAAAGCTTCATTTGATCTGAAATCAGAAAAGTATGAAGTTATTATAAAGATTAAATATTGATTGGGAGAGATCATGGGAATAAATGAGCGAAAACAGAAGGAAAAAGATAAATTAAGAAGAAAGATCTTAAATACAGCTAAAGATATTTTAATTGAGCAGGGGATAAACAAATTGACAATGAGAGCAATTGCTAAAAAAATAAACTACTCCCCTACTACAATTTACCTTTATTTTAAGAATAAAGAGAAACTAACCTTCCATCTTCTGGAATACTCATTTCAAATCCTTGTAGAAGCCCTTCAAAAAGAGGATATTAAAACGTATTCAAATTCAATTGAAAGATTAAAAGCTGGTCTAACTATTTATATAAAAAACGGTTTGGATAACTCAAATTTTTATAAAATAATGACAGGTTCTATTCTTGAGTTCAAAAACCCTGAGATGACATTAAAAGAGGGTACAATGAATGAAAAATCCTTTTCAATATTACAAGAAGGGGTTGAACTTTGTATAAAAAACAAAGAGTTAAAACCCGGCGATCCATTTAATATTGCAAAAATACTCTGGGTTGCAATACATGGTATTACAATTATTATGATTGATACTCCTACTTTTCCATGGGGAAATAAAGATCAATTTATAAGTGATTATTTAGATGTCCTGATAAAGGGACTAAAAGGAGAAACAAAATGAATATAAAAACAAAGAAAAACATTTAATTATTTCAAGTAAAGGCGTAATTGCCATTGGCTCGGCAGGGGTCCGAAAAGCTGGTACTGACATTGAGTTTACTACGAATGATTTTGTGCATCTTGGCTCCTGCACAAAAGCGATGACCAGCACAATGATCGGCACATTGGTAGCTGAAGGGAAATTGCAGTGGGATATGAAATTAATTGAAGTAATTCCAGAGCTTAAGAAAAGTATCCATCCGGATTATCATGAAATCACGCTCTGGCAATTGCTGACTCATCGTGCGGGAATTGTAAAAAATCCGGCCAATTGGGCAGCTTTTTTGGAGCAGGAAATAAAAGAGAGACGTCTGTCAATATTAAAAAAAAATCTGAGGTATCCGGCAAGGCTAAAGCCGGGGGAATTCCATTACTCAAATTTCGGCTATATGATTGCAGCTTGTATGGCCGAAAAGATAACCGGCTTAAGCTGGGAAACGTTAATGAGAAAACGCCTGTTTGATCCGCTTGGAATGATTTCAGCAGATTTTGGTGCTCCCGGTACAGCCAATAAAATAGACCAGCCATGGGGTCATGAGAAATGGGGAAACGGATGGAATCCTTCTTATCCTGATAACCCTCAGGCCCTTGGACCTGCCGGCCGGGTTCATTGCTCCATAAAGGACTGGGCGAAGTTCCTGAGGATTTACCTGACTGGAAAAACGCCTATTCTGGGAAAAAAATTCTTGAATAGGTTGATAACTCCAATTGGTTTCTATGCAGGCGGTTGGGGAGTTGTTAAACAACCGTGGGCCAAGGGGATAGTACTCACCCATGGTGGCAGTAACGGGATATGGTATACAATGGTTATGGTGGCACCGAATTTAGATAGAGCTTTTATCGTGGTCACAAATTCACGTGATTTTAGTAATACCGATTCTATTTGTACTAAAATTATTACGAAACTGATCAGGATGGAGTCGAATATCAGGAAAGAATAATTTAAGGTCATTAAAAAAACTATAAATAAAGGATTTCTCTTCTATATGGAAAGGGATATGGGGTTGATCTGAGTGAAAAAAATGGAATGATAACATGCCGAATGAAACTAGGGACATTATGAAAATTTTAAATATTCTTATTGTAGATGATGAATTCTTTGCCCGGAAGGAACTGGCTAACAGAGTATATAATTATAATGAAAATTATATTGTACATCAGGCCGATTCTGTAGATTCTGCTGTTGAAGTTTTGAAAAAAGAAAAAATAGATTTGATTTTTCTGGATATTCATTTAATGGGAGAAACAGGATTTGATTTGCTGAAACGAATAAAAATCAAGATGGATGTAATTTTTATAACAGCCTATGAAGAGTATGCACTCCCCGCATTTGAAGTTAATGCGGATGACTATCTGCTTAAACCGGTCAGTATAAAGAGATTTAATATGGCGATGGAAAGAGTTCTTAACAAAACAAAACCAGATGTTTCAGGGTAATTAACCTCTCAGTAGAACATATTTGTCAAATTTAAGAACTTATTTTATAAGAGCCTAATTCCATCGAATCTATTTACCCTTTATTGAAAATATCATTTGTTTATTTTTTATAAATCTGATATATTTAACTTAGATGTATAATATGATAACAAAAATAATTAATGATTTTAGAAATAGATAAAATCTGTATTTTAATGGAGAAGCAAAATATTATTTGGAAACTAAAGGAGTTGGGAGGATTGGAAATACAAAAGGCAACTTACAACCATTCTTTCACACCTCATTTTCATGAGGAATATTCAATTAGCATTTTTTTAAAAGGTTCACAGGAGAAGTCTTACAGGGGCTCAACACATATCATACATGAAGGTCAGATTTGTGTGATAAACCCCGGAGAGGTTCATTTTGCCACTCCTGTGGATCAGGACGGCTGGACTTATCGGGCTTTATATGCAAATGCATCTTTATTAAGAGATATATTCACACAAATTATGGGAAAGAAGCAGAATTACCCTGTTTTTCCAAATCCGGTTATTGAAGACAAGAAGCTGTTTAATATAATATTAAATTTACATCTAATCCTTGAAAAGCCAGAGGTTTCTTTGCTTGAGAAAGAATCGGTTTTTGTGGAAGTGATGGAAAAGTTGATTTTAAAGTACGCAAATGTGCGGTCTAATGATAAGATTTTAAAATCATCCGGCAAACACATAAATAAGGTAAAAGAGTATCTTAATCAAAATTATGGAGAGGAAATTTCACTTGAATTGCTTTCGGAACTGACCCGATTAAGTCCATATTATCTCCTGCGTTTATTTAAAAAGGAGGTGGGTTCCACACCACATATATACTTGACACAGCGTCGTATTTCTAAAGCCAAACAGTTCCTGACATTAGGAGAGTCTCTCTCTGATGTCGCCTATAAAACCGGCTTTGTGGATCAAAGTCATTTCACCAATAGATTTAAAAATATTGTCGGTATAACACCCGGTCAATATATCTATCAAAATAAATAATTATCATTTCATTATTTTTACATTAAAAGAGCAATAATCTGCAATACAGTTACTTTTATAATTTGTATTATCTAAGATTGAAACTTTCAATAAGGAGAAATGATGAAAAACAAATATTTAAAACTAAGTGTGATTCTATTATTGTGGGTTTGTCTAACCGGAATACAGGCGCAAACCATAAAAGGAGTTCCTGATGGTAAAAAAGCACAAATAACCTATGTTGGCAATTCCGGATTTTTGATTAAAATTGGAGATAAAAAAATCCTTATTGATGCATTATTCAAAGGCTTTAAAGGACAGTACAATTTGCCGCAAAAAGTTCAGGATAAGCTTACATTAGCTCAAGCGCTCTTTGATGATGTGGATTTAATATTGGTTACTCATGGTCATGGTGATCATATTAATAAAGATATGGTGCTACAACATTTGAAAAACAATCCAAAAGCAATTTTTGCATCTACACAACAAATAATTAAGGCGCTAAAGGGATCTACGGATCGTTTTATTGGCTTTAACCCCACGGAAGAAAAATCAGAGAGCAAAGTAATAAATGGCATTAGTATAGAGACGTTTTATCTTCCTCATGGTCCAAAGTCAAGAATAATAAATATAGGTTTTCTTATTTCAGTGAATGGAGTTACCTTTTTTCAAACAGGTGATGTTGATTTTGATCAGTTTACTTTTAAAGAATTTCGATCACTTGAATTACCCGAAAAAAACATTGACCTTTTATTTATTCAACATTATTACCTCTTAGGGAAACCTGTGAGAACAAAATTCATTAACAAAGCCATCGCTGCTAAGTACATTATTCCAATTCATTATCAATATACAACCCCTTCATTTGAAAGGTCTATTGTGTTAAAAAATTACCCTGAAGCAATATTATTCAAAGAGGAATTACAATCCTGGAGTATGCCTGATAAAAAAGACAAATTATTAAAATAAAAAAAAAAAGAAAAAACTAAAGGCCTGGCAATAATCTGTAATACAGTTACTTTTATAATTTATATTATCTGAAATGGAGGAATTTAATATGAGAAAAACCATAGTACTATTAGCTATTTTAATCTTAGTTCCGATTTATTGTTTAAATGGCAATACAAATAAAGTAAAGAGCACTATTGAAGCAAAACAACAAATTTTCAGCCATAAACAACTAATCACAGATGGAAGAGTATGGGATGTTGCTTTTAAAGATTTAAACAAAGATGGCAGCCAGGACCTGGTAGTTGCAAATTGGTTCAAACCACCGACAATATATTATAATGATGGTAAAGGAGGGTTTGGTAATTCAAAATCCCTTACCTGTTCAGCTGATGAGGATGGTATATATAGAGGGCATGCCATTGGAATAAATGATTTTAATAACGATACTATTCCAGACATTTTTGTTGTTTTTAACACCCGTAATAACCTTCTATATCTGAGCAACAAAGAGGCATATATTGAAAAATCCCCGATAAACACGAATAATTCAAATGGACTGTATATAACTTTAGGTGATGTTGATAATGACAGTGATATTGATGCATTTGTTACTAATTTTTTTCAACCCACAATATTATGGCTAAATAATGGCAAAGGTAAATTTGTAGAAAAAAAATTTGAATTTGGAACCGGTGGTTATAACCCTGATTTAGGAGATATTAATAATGACGGGAATTTAGACCTCATATGCAGCATTAAAGGAAAGGTTGTTATTTGGTTTAATAAAGGCGTGGGCAATTATGAACGTAGTAATCAGTCTATAGGATATTCAAAGGGATTTGGAAGAGTTAAGTTAGCAGATATTGATAATGACAATGATTTGGATATAATTTTAGCAAATAGAAGTGTCGGGGGTTCAATCTGGATTAACGATGGTACAGGAGTATTTGCCGAGAAAATTAAAAACCTGACAAAAAGTTCAACAATGGCAGTAGGTGATATTGATTTAAATGGTCAAATTGATGCGATTTTTGGAAAGACGATTTGGCTAAACAAAGGGAATGGTCAATTTACTCAACACGGAAACTTGGAAATTGAAGGCCTAATCTTTGGTATGTGGCTAAATGACATTGACAATGATAGCGACTTAGATCTTTTTTATTCAACCAGTATCAAAGAAAAGGGTTTGATTTTAGTAAAAAACTCAACTAAAAACAAATGAGATGAGAAAACAACTTCTTGATGATTTAAAAATACTTGAATTTGGAGAAATAAAGATAGAAGTAGAAGAGAAAATTAGACAATCTGATTTTAACTGGACTATATTAGGTGATGTCCTTGTCTTTGAAAAGGAGATTAATCGTAGGATTAAATAAAAAAGTAAATGGAAAATTTTAAGAAATTTGAAGGAATTGATTACATTAATAATTTAGCAACAAATATTAACTCAATGCATCAATTAGTTGCAAAGAACCTTACTGGAATAATTATTTCTGATAATCTAAACATTATTGATATTGGCGGTGGTCCTGGACTTGTTGCAAAAAAAATAGATGAAATAGGGAAAAGTGTCAAAGTGCTGAATATTGAACCATCAAATAATATTGAAGAAATTCCTGATTTAAATAATATTGAATATTCTACTTTGAAATTATCGTTTAAAGATGCTTTAGAATATCAGTTTCCATGGAAAGCGGATCTGTTTTTAATGATAAGTGCCGCACATGAGATTTCATTATCAAATGGTATGTCTTCAAAAGAGAATAAGGAAATCTTCTTTAAGGATATCAAGGACTTTATTAAGAGTAATTCTAAACCGAATGCTTTAATAATAATTGGATTCCCGAATTATAAGATAGGAGTGACAGAAGAAGAAGTAATAAGACAACGTGAATTTATTGATTCTCTAATGGGACATTCACATTCCCCTGAGGATTTTTTTTCTATCGATGAATTTTCGTCAGCTTTTTCAGCAGAACCAATACTTTTTGAGCAGACACCTATGGTCTTAATGGGTCAATCGGTTGATGAGACGATGTTAAACGCAAATATTGCAGTTTTTAAAATTAGTGAGATTCAATAAAGTTAAGAAGTTCCTGACATTAGGAGAGTCTCTCTCTGATGTCACCTATAAAACTGGCTTTGTTGATCAAAGTCATTTCACCAACCGGTTCAAAAATATAGTTGGTATAATTCCCGGTCCATATATCTAGAATAACAAATAATTATCACTTCATTTTTTTTAATCAAAAGAGCAATAATCTGCAATACAGAGGCTTCTATAATTTGTATTATCTGAAATGGAGGAATTTATGATGAGAAAGACTGCAGTATTATTAAATATTTTTATTCCCCCAATAGGTGGTTTTTCTGAGTTAAGGGGGTAGGAAATGATAAAAGGGAAATATACGCAATTGTGTTTAGTCATACAATTTGGTGGTATAAACACAATAGGGTTTATACAGTCGTTGTGTGTCATTAAAAAAGGGGCTATATTATGAAACAGATTTCGATAATTATTGGATTTTTGCTATTTTTTTCACTGTTAACAAGGGGACAAAATGAGCTCTGTGAAAACTGTGTTGAATACACATTGGAAATATCCGGCAATAAGCTATTAGGAAGCAGTCTTCAATTTCCTGGATACGATGTTTCAATAATATTACCTTCCGACTTCTCAGAGGATAGTTTAAGTGTAAACTATTTATTTAAAACTATAAGTAACCATGATATAAGAGGAGAATTTATATTTCCTAATGGTAAAACGAAAGAAATAAAATATTCGATGATATCATATAATGATACTCCGACTATTTTTATGAAAACTTCTAATGGTTGGTATCCATGGGATAAGGTGAGAATTGAGAATAAAAAACTAATCTTTTCGTATAACTATTGGTATTGTCCATCTGCTACAAAGACTGATTTAGAGATTTTGGACTTATGTTTTGACTATTTGAAAGATTCAACAAATTGGCATCAAACTGATGATAGAAAGTGTGATAATGATAATTCAGATAAAGTTTGGAGTCTGTCCTGTGCAATAAAAGTTGCTTCAATTGAAAAATATGGAGGATACAATCACCGTGGAGCTGTAATTCAAAAAACAAGATTTGTAATAGACGAACTTTATCCAAATCATGGATACCCACATACTCTAATGGATTTTAATAATGATTCTTCTACTAAATTTGAGGATATAATTAAAGTATTATCAATTGTAAAGGAAAGAATGAAGGAAGAATTGAAAACAGAATAAGAACAAACGGCACACAACATTTTGTATAAGTAATGGCAGGGAAAGTGCAAATAGTATCTTTAGAATAATTTAGATAAGGAGATGAGTTAGATATGGAAATAATAGAATATAGAAGTAAATATAAAGAACACATTAAGGAATTGAATTTTGAATGGTTAGAAAAGTATTTTAGTGTTGAGCCTTCTGATATTGTTCAACTTTCTGATCCTGAAAATGAAATTATCAATAAGGGCGGATTTATCTATTATGCCTCTGTTGATGACAAAGTAGTTGGCACAGTTACACTAATGAAAGTTGATAATGGTATTTATGAGTTAGGTAAAATGGCTGTTACTGCAAAATACCAAGGAAAAGGTATTGGGAACAAGTTGCTTGCACATTGTATTGCAAAAGCAAAGAGTATTGGTGCTGAAACTATAATTTTATATTCAAACACAAAACTAGTTCCTGCTATTGAGTTATATAAAAAATATGGATTTGTAGCAACTACGATGGGTATAGCTAGTTATGAACGGTCAAATATTAAAATGGAACTTAAAATAAATTATAAATAAATCTCAAGGACATATTATAAAATGAAAAACATTCCATCACAAAGACATCTATTTGATATACCAGAAGAAATTGCATATTTCAATTGTGCATATAATTCTCCATTATTACTAGAATCAACAAAAAGACTGCATACTGGTGTTGATTCTAAAAGTCATCCATGGGAAAGAACCCCAGACGATTTTTTCAATGATGCAGAAACAATTAGAAAATTATCATCTGAGATATTTGGTGGAGATTCAGATGGATTCGCAGTAGTTCCTTCTGCAAGTTACGGGCTAAGTACAGCATCGCGAATTTTAGAATCATTGTTAACTGAAAATGATGAAATTTTGCTTATTGATGAAGAGTTTCCAAGTATTGTATTGCCATTTAAAAGAGTGTCTATGGAAACAGGTGCAAAAATAACTACAGTAAAAACTCCTAAAGATGGAAATTGGACCGAAGCAATTGTAAATAGAATTAATGAAAATATTAAAATTGTAGCAATCTCTTCTTGTCATTGGACAAATGGTGCATATATCGACTTATCAGTAATACGAAAAATGTGTGATAAGCTTAGTGCAGTTTTAATTATTGATACCACCCAGACATTAGGTGTAATGCCATTCTCAATAGATGAGATAAAACCTGATTTTATGGTTGCCGCAGGTTATAAATGGTTGCTTTGTCCATATGGCTTTAGTCTTTTATATGTTGCTGAAAAATGGCGAAATGAGCGACCTCTGGAAGAAACATGGATTGCAAGAGAAAATGCACAAGATTTTGCCAATCTCGTAAAATACTCAGAAAATTATATGAATGGTTCAAGACGCTTTGAAGTAGGAGAAAAGTGTACGCCGACAATTTTACCTGGAGCCATTGCTGCACTCGAACAGATAAAGACTTGGGGATTGACTGAGATATCAGATTCTCTTTTGAATATAAATCGGAAGATTGAAATGCATCTTGTTCAATTAGGATTTCAATTACAAGATGATTCTCAAAGGTGTCCTCATATATTAGGTGCAATTATTCCTGACGATTTTACTGGGAACATTGTTAATGAGCTAAAAGAAAGAAAAATATTCATTAGTCAGCGTGGGAAATCATTGCGATTTGCACCACATTTGTACATAAATGACAATGACATTGATAGATTGAATAATGCCATTACGGAATTAATAAAATGACAGAATATAGATTGCAAAAACAAATGCTAACTGAAATGATTGACAAAGGTATTTTCAATCAAGTTAAAGCATATGCATTTGATTATGCAGATAATTCGTTAGAAAGAAATGTTTATCCAACAGAAGAAGCAATTGAGAAATTAAAAGTATTCGATGAACATTTGCCAAAAAACACTGGCAATTCAAAAGAAGTTTTAGAAATACTTCATAAATTTGGTTCACCTGCAACTGTTTCACAAATAGGGGGTAGGTACTTTGGATTAGTTAATGGAGGTATTATTCCTACAGCCTTAGCGGCGAAATGGCTAAATGATTTTTGGGATCAAAACACACCTTTATTTGTAACTTCTCCGATAACATCAAAACTTGAGACAGTAGTTGAAAAGTGGTTGATACAACTTTTTAATCTACCCAAAACAACAGTTGCTGGTTTTGTAAGCGGCACTTCTATGGCGATTTTATGCGGACTTGCTGCCGCAAGGTATCGTATTTTTCATAGACTGAACTGGGATATTAATTCTAAAGGATTTATTAATGCACCTAAGATTAGGATAGTTACAGGAAAACATGCACATGGAACAGTTTTAAAAGCGGTTGCCTTACTAGGATTTGGTAAAGATAATATCGAATGGATAGATGTTGATTCACAGGGACGAATGATTTTAGAAAAAATCCCCAAATTGGATGCAAATACGATAGTAATTCTTCAAGCGGGAAATGTAAATTCAGGTTCATTTGATTCCTTTAATACCATTTGTGATATAGCAAAAAAAGCTAATGCTTGGATTCATGTTGATGGAGCATTTGGATTATGGGCTGCAGGTTCGGAAAAGCTCAAATATTTAACAGAAGGAATAGAGAAAGCAGATTCATGGTCAGTTGATGGACACAAAACGTTAAACACGCCTTATGATTGTGGTATTGTATTATGCAATGATAAAAAAGCTATTGCATCTGCACTTCAAGCAACAGGCTCATATATTGTATATGGAGAACAGAGAGACGGCATGCTTTACACCCCTGAAATGTCAAGAAGGGCAAGAGCTGTAGAGCTTTGGGCTACAATGAAATATTTAGGAAAGCAAGGAATAAATGAATTAGTTTACCTCTTACATAAGAGAGCCAAACAATTTGCCAAGGAACTTTCTGAACACGGGTTCAAAATACTAAATGATGTAGTATTTAATCAAGTTTTGGTTGCTTGTGATAATGATTCTGATACAGAAAAGACCCTCAAAAATATACAGGAGTTAAGAGAATGTTGGTGTGGAGGTTCTCAATGGTTTAATAAAAAAGTAATTAGAATAAGTGTTTGTTCATGGGCAACAACAGAAGAGGATGTTACTCGTTCTGTTTTATCTTTTGTAAAAGCAAGAAAACAAATTGAACGGAAATGAAAATATTAGCAATAGAAAAAGAATTAAAAACGGTTGATTGGAAAAAAGAGTCTCAAACCCTTGTTGATGAAGCAAAAGTGGTTTATAACATGATACTTTCCGATAGTTTACGTGAGATATATTTCACCGAAAATAAAAATGCAGTTTTGATTCTTGAATGCGACGATAAAACAAAGGCAAAAAAACTATTAAGTAAGTTGCCCTTAGTTGAGAAAAAAATAATAGATTTTGAGATAATGGAGTTACAACCATATACAGGTTTTTCACGATTAATAGACAAAGAATAAAAACGGCATACAACAATGTATCAAAACAATAGCCGAAATTGCAATAAAGTCAAGGGTTGTAACCCGCTTCAACTTCATCGAAAATTGAAATATTTGAGTTCCGCAATCGACTCCTATTCTTATACTTACTGTTATATTAAAAGAGCAATAATCTGCAATACATATACTTTTATAATTTGTATTATCTAACATAGAAATTTTTAATAAATAATAAGGAGATAGAAATGAATTTAAAAACAATAGTTATATTTATGATTTTATTTTTTTTAAGCCTCAGTCTTTTTTCACAGACTATGCATGATGCAATTAAAAAGGGAGATTAGCAAGTGGAAAATAAATTTAATTATTATGAATTAATAAAAAATAGACGCAGTGTCAGAGCTTATGATCCTGATAAAATGATAGAAAAAGATGTACTTAATAGGGTCTTGGAGGCTGGTATCCTGGCACCTACTGCAATGAACCTTCAACCTGGAAGGTTTATTTTAATTACCAATAAGGAAAAACTTATGGAAGTTGGTGAATGTTATGGGAGAGAGTGGTTTAAAAATGCACCGGCAGTTCTAATTGTTCTCGGAAATAAGAAAGATGCATGGGTAAGAGACCGGGATGGATTCAATGCACTCCATATCGATCTATCAATAATGTTGGATCATATGATCCTTGCAGCTGAATATGAATGTGTATCCACATGCTGGATTACGGAGTTTGATGAGAAGATCTTAAAGGATAAACTGGATATAGATGAAGATGATTTTATCTGCTGTTTGACTCCTCTGGGGTATCCTCCTGATGGTTATGAAAAGAGAAATATGCCAAAAAGAAAATCATTTAATGAGATGGTTACTCTTATAGATTGATCTTGTATAAAAAAAAGATAATTGGAAAGAGCGTTTCGGTCTTTTGCATCTTATTCATGTTTTTTATATTAAAAGAGCAATAATCTGCAATACATATACTTTTATAATTTGTATTATCTAACATTGAGATTTTTAATAAGTGATAAGGAGATGTAAAATGAAAATATTAGCAATAGAAAAAGAATTAAAAACGGTTGATTGGAAAAAAGAGTCTCAAACCCTTGTTGATGAAGCAAAAGTGGTTTATAACATGATACTTTCCGATAGTTTACGTGAGATATATTTCACCGAAAATAAAAATGCAGTTTTGATTCTTGAATGCGACGATAAAACAAAGGCAAAAAAACTATTAAGTAAGTTGCCCTTAGTTGAGAAAAAAATAATAGATTTTGAGATAATGGAGTTACAACCATATACAGGTTTTTCACGATTAATAGACAAAGAATAAAAACGGCATACAACAATGTATCAAAACAATAGCCGAAATTGCAATAAAGTCAAGGGTTGTAACCCGCTTCAACTTCATCGAAAATTGAAATATTTGAGTTCCGCAATCGACTCCTATTCTTATACTTACTGTTATATTAAAAGAGCAATAATCTGCAATACATATACTTTTATAATTTGTATTATCTAACATAGAAATTGCGAATAAATAATAAGGAGATAAAAAAATGAATTTTAAATTAAAAAATTATATTGTTTCTTTGAAAATAGTCTCAATAGGCTTTTTTTTTATAAGAGATGTTTGTAAAATTATAAAAGAGAAATATAAACAATTGAGCTTAACCTACCAATTTGGTAGTATAAACACAATGTAATATACACAATCGTTAGCCGCAAGCAAAATAGACCAGGCAATATGACAGAATTTTGGGAATCAAGTTATAATGAGATGCAGACAACATGGGGATTTGAACCATGCAATTCTGCAATTCTATCAAAAGACATTTTCATTGAGAATGAGGCAAAAAGCATTTTGATTCCCGGAATTGGGTACGGAAGAAATGCAAAGGTTTTTATCGAGAATGGAATCAATGTTACAGGAATTGAGATTTCTAAAACAGCAATTAACCTGGCAAGAAATAAGAATGGACTGGGCATTAAAATTCACAATGGTTCTGTGACAGAAATGCCATTTAGCAACAACTTGTACGACGGAATATTTTGTTATGCCATGATTCATTTATTAAACGTCAGAGAAAGAAAAAAATTCATTAGAGATTGTTACAGCCAACTAAAACCAAAAGGCTGCATGATTTTTATCGTTGTCTCAAAAAAGGCATCAATGTTCGGAAATGGAAAACAATTAAGCAAAGACAGGTATGAGATTATGAAAGGACTAAATGTATTTTTTTATGATTTTGAATCCGTAAAAAGAGAATTTGGAGGTTACGAACTAATTGAGACTGTTGAAATTAATGAGCCAATAAAACATATAGAGAATGAGCCTCCTTTAAAATTAATTTTAGTGAAATGTAAAAAAAATGCCAGCGGCAAACAAAAAATATAGTGCATGCCGCAGTTAGTAGTACCTAGAAAAGATTTAGTAAATTTGAACAATAGTGAAACCAAAGAAAATTATTGAATAAAGTGCGGCACGCACCATATTCAAACCGTTACAAACAATAGAGAAAAACAGATGGATAACTTTGAACAAAATAGAGAAAGTTGGAATGAATTGGCAACTTTACATGCAAAATCTAGTTTTTACACTGTTGAAGGTTTTAAGAAAGGGAAAACTTCGTTAAATAATATCGAATATTTCACTTTGAAATTATCGTTTAAAGATGCTTTAGAATATAAGTTTCCGTGGAAAGCTGATCTGTTTTTAATAATAAGTGCCGCACATGAGATTTCATTATCAAATGGTATGTCTTCAAATGAGAATAAGGAAATCTTCTTTAAGGATATCAAGGACTTTATTAAGAGTAATTCTAAACCGAATGCTTTAATAATAATTGGATTCCCGAATTATAAGATAGGAGTGACAGAAGAAGAAGTAATAAGACAACGTGAATTTATTGATTCTCTAATGGGACATTCACATTCCCCTGAGGAATTTTTTGCTATCGATGAATTTTCATCAGCTTTTTCAGCAGAACCAATACTTTTTGAGCAGACACCTATGGTCTTTACGGGTCAATCTGTTGATGAGACTACGATAATCGCAAATTTTGCAGTTTTTAAAATTAGTGAGATTCAATAAAATTAATATAAGTTCAGATAATTTAAATAGAAAGCACAATGTATAAAAACAAATAATTATCAATTCATTATATTTTATTAAAAGAGCAATAATCTGCAATACATATGCTTTTATAATTTGTATTATCTAACATTGAAATTTTTAGTAAATGATAAGGAGATAAAAATGAATTTAAAAACAATAGTTATATTTATGATTTTATTTTTTTTAAGCCTCAGTCTTTTTTCACAGACGATGCATGAAGCGATTAAAAAAGGAGATTTACATGAGGTAAAAGCACTGATTAAAGCTGATGAATCATTCTTAACTACAAAGTACAAAATAGAGTCACCTGTGCCAATACCACGGATGCCATCAGATATAACACCATTACTTGATGCTGTCATCTATGGACGTTATGAAATCATAAAATATTTTATAAAGAAAGGAGTTGATCTTAAAAAAAATAATTATGCATTATTCCTTACTCTTTTGCAGAAAGGGACAAAAATTAAAAACCTTCTAATAATAAATGGAGCAGGATTTGTAAATGATACAGCGGCTCATATGAGGATAAATATATTAACAAAGGCAGTTTGGTTTTATCCTGATCTTAAATTAATAGATGAGATAATAGATCTCGGAGGCGGATTGGAATTGGACTGGGGTAAAGATGGGAACTATACCCATACGCCACTGGGTATGGCCACAAGGCATGGAAAGTACCCCATAGCAAAACTACTTGTCAAAAAAGGAGCAAAACTAAATCTCTCTCGAAATAATGGACAGATTGGACTTCATGATGCGATATATTATTCAAGGCGCTCTGAAGATAAAATGAAGGGATACTCTTCTGAAATGTTGACATATTTACTGGAACATGGTGGTGATAAAAACCACAGAGATAATAATGGTAATCTACCAGTTGAGTATGCTGCTGTTGAAGGCATATTATCGGCTTTAAAAATATTATGGGATGGACACTATGATATCAATCAACGTGATTTTCTCGGGATGACCTTATTACATAGGACTGTCATAAGGGGATATCTGGATTGTGTAGGATTTCTTCTGTCAAAGAATTTTGATATAAATGCAGAGGATAAAAGTGGAAATTCTCCCTTATTTTATGCCCATAAGTATGGTCATGTTAAACTATCTGATTATCTAAAATCTAAAGGCGCTAAATCAAAAAAACGATTATCTATGGTAAATATTGATAAACTGCTTAATAAAAAATTAAAAACCGGTCAGGCATATATTTGGTATTTAGGTAGATACGGCTGGGCAATTAAAACCCAAAACAATTTAATACTTAAACCCTGGGAATGGGGAGAGTATGATCCTGACAATCCTTCCCTGGCAAATGGAAATATTGTTTCAGATGAACTTATTGATCAAAATGTTCTTTTTTTTTCAAGTGCAAAAAATGCTGAAACTCTGGTTCCAAAAGACAAATTTTTAAGGACAAAATCTTCTGAGTTTAATATATCATTAATATCCACTAAAGCATCAGAATCAAAACAGATCAAGTCTATTAAAATAGAACCTTTAGTAAAGAATAGTATTGGAAGTGCTGAAATATATCAGGATAAGTTTGATGATTTGCTTATAATATCAGATGGTGTAAAAATATATTTTAAGGGTTATAAAGATCCTGCTGACAAAGAATTTACAAAAAAACTTACTGGTCCTGACTTTGCTTTTTTCTCAATTTTTGGTTCAAGAGGGGAATTATCAGAGGAAAAAATAAAAACAGCTGAATCCATTATAAAAACATATAAGCCCAAAACCTTATTTCATCAATCCATATATACCAGGTCATATTATCATTATGAATTAAGCAGGCAATTAAAGAAACGGGGTCATAAAATTAATCTGCCCGTAAACAACTTCCCCGGAGATTGTTTTTTTTATGATAATGGAAAAATAGAATCCAATAAATGAGATAAAATGAAAAAAATGGATAGAAAATCAAAGAAACTTTTCAAAGTAATATTGACCAGCTTCTTAATACCCTTCATACAATTTAATTCCCTCATTGCAGAGGAACTTTTCATCCCAAATGGGCAAAAGATAGCCACATCCAATAGATGGGTTGTTAATCTGGCAGATTTTAATGGAGATGGTAAAACCGATGCCGTAGTGGTAAATACAAAGTTAGACAAAAAGAATAATTACAAAGCTGTTCCATCTCCATTGGAAATATGGACAAATACACCTTTCCAATGTAATTATTTAAACGAAACTAAACCTGGTAACACGCCCCAAATATTTGGAAAAGATAAGATATCGGTGAAAGGCAAGAACACACATTCCTGCTCCTTTTCACCTGATGGTAAACTATTTGTTTTTTCAAGATACCCGGACAAAAAATCGTACATGATGGTCTTTAGCAATGGTCAATGGAGCGACCCAAAAGAGGCTCCTTTTTATGGTAAGGAAACTTCTTTCTCACCTTATAATGAAAAGGTTTTTTATTACAGAGACGGTGAGATTTATTATAAAGAACAAACCAATGAAGGTTTGGGTAATGAAATAAGTGTGGGAGATAATATTAATACTAAAGAAATGGAATATTTTCCCTCAATAACCTATGATGCAACTTTGTTTTTTAGTAGAGGAGGTAATTGGAAAAAAGGCCGATTAAGATATTCTACCCTGAGAGATGGAATATATACTAAGTCTATAGATATTGGTTTGCCTGTAAATAAAGGTGGTGCATTACATGCCTACGTAGCACCCGATAAGAGTTATATGATTTTTAATTCACCACGTGAAGGAAGTTATACGAAGCTTGATTTATGGATCTCGTTTCATAATGCAAACGACTCATGGACAAAACCGCAAAATCTCGGGAAGAACTTTAATTCTGGAGCAGATGCCATTCTTTGTCCAACAGTTACGCCAGACGGAAAGTATATGTTTTTTACCAAATTAAACTTTAGTACCAATACTGGTACTGTCTACTGGGTTTCGACAGATTTTATTGAACACTTAAAAAAAAATACTCTATAAACTTATAAGGGATTTATGTGCCAGTCCAAAAAATCATGAGTCCAAAAAATTATATTCCAACTGATGTTTATAATATGAAAGTTTTTGCAACCAAATAGGTGGCTTGTCCGTTATATGGTATTAAACAAAAAAAAGGAGGTTTAATTGAAAAAATCACTAATTATACTTATTATATTAATGTTGCTAATGTCGAAATCTTTATTACCAACAGATAAAATATTTCCTGTCCCGCTTGAGAACATATCTCAACCATCCATGTTTCTTGTGAATTATGACAAGATTTATATACTTGAGAATGCGAAGATATATATTTATTCTCTAAAAGACTTTAAGTTAATAAAAAAATTCGGAAAAGTAGGGGAAGGGCCGGGAGAGTTTAAGTATAGTAAAAGTTCTCAAATGCCTATGTTTATGAGTTTTTATAAGAATCAGCTCTTAGTAAATAGCCCAATGAAATTAACCTATTTTGACTTGGGTGGTAATTATAAACGGGAATTGAAAGTTAAAACAGTTGGTAGAATACTCTACCCAAATGAAAATACATATATTGGACTGGGTTCTATTCCCGTGGAGAACAATCGGTTTTATATGGGGGCTACATTATTTGAAAATGATTTTAATGTAAAAAAAGTAGTATTTTTAAGTGATTTTGAGGTTAATAATCCGCGAAAAATAATCCTTCCTTTTACTAATTTTTTCTATAAGCCAATATATAAAGGAAAATTTTATATTAATACAAGCTCAGATGAATTTATAATTAATGTATATGATAAAAATGGAAAACAGGATTATGTTATTAGTAAAAAATATCCTAAAATGAAAATTTATCCAAATTACAAAAATGAAGTAATGGAATTTGTTAAAAAAAGTCCTAAATTTAAGAGTGCGTATGAGGATTTTAGGAAATTATTGAAAATCAAGGAACATTTTCCTCCTATCAGGGATTTTCAGATATCCGATGACTTTATCTATGTCATTACCTTTAAAAGGAAAGGTAAATTATGGGAATGTATAAAAATGAATTTGAAAGGAGAAGAAAAAGGACGAACTTTTGTAAAACTAAATTATTATAAACACCTTAGTCTTTATCCATTATTATATTCAGTTTATAAAGAGAATATATATTCATTAGTAGAGGATGAAGAAGACGAAACCTGGAAGATCCATATTCAAAAATTTTAAATAGTCACATATGGAGTTTTTTTAACCTGATATTCTTGTCTTGCATAGTGTTTTTTATGGCAATTCGCCTATAGGAAAGAAAAGTTAAGACTTTGCCAGGATGGATATAAGATTCTTTGTCCAACAGTTAGCTAGAGGGAAAGTATATGTTTTTTACCAAATTAAACTTTAGTACCAATACTGGCACTGTCTATTGGGTTTCGACAGATTTTATTGAACACTTAAAAAATAATACTCTATAAGCTTATAAAACCGGTTTTGTAGATCAAAGTCATTTTACCAATATGTTTAAAAATATTGTCGGTATTGCTCCCGGTTAATACATGTATAAAAACAAGTAATTATCAATTCACTTTTTTTTATTAAAAGAGCAATAATCTACAATACTTATAATTTTTTTTTTAGTACTATTTCAACATGGAGATTTTTTACATAATAAGGAGACGTAAAATGAAAAAAATGGATAGAAAATCAAGGAAACTTTTCAAAGTAATATTGATGAGCTTCTTAATACCCTTCATGCAATTTAATTTCCTCATTGCAGAGGAGCTTTTCGTCCCAAATGGGCAAAAAATAACCACATCCAATAGCTGGGTTGTTAATCTGGCAGATTTTAATGGAGATGGTAAACTTGATGCTTATTTTGAAGGCAAAATATGGTTAAACAAGGGCAAGGGCAATTTTGCCAAAACTAACCGTAATTTTGGCACAGGGCTTTTTGTCAATTTTGCTGATTTAAACGGTGATGGTTTAATTGATGGGGTTAGCCAGGACAAATTATATCTAGATGATGGGAACCACCATTACAGTATCAGTGGTCCACTTTCTAGTGATATTGTGATGCATTCTGCAGTACTGGTCGATCTGGATAATGATACTGACATCGATATCATCAGTTTATCAACAACCCAGGACAGGATCCTCTTGAACAATGGAAAAGGTCACTTCACAAATACTGGTAAAAAACTGGGAGGCTGGGCGCAGGCGAAGTATGCTTTCGGTGATATTAACGGTGATGGCTTTACAGATATTTATGTGGCGATTCCCCACACACCGCCTCCTATGGTGCATTCTCCAAATAAAATTTGGCTCAGTGATGGGAAAAAGGGTTTTATTGAGAGAGATCATGATATTCCAAAAGCGGTAAGTAGAAGTGCAATTTTATCTGATTTTGACAACGATGGAGACCTTGACTTGTTTGTTGCCAGCAATGGCGATACTGGAAATTTAATATTTTTTAATGATGGTAAAGGAAATTTTACCAACAGTGGTCAAAAACTGGGAAATAATTCCAATTCGGCAAAAACTGCTGATTTTGATAATGATGGTGATCTTGATTTGTTTATTTGTCACGGGCAAGTTCCTCTTGGCAATGGCGCCTCCAACATGATTTGGTTAAATGATGGGAAAGGACATTTTACAGATAGCCGCCTGCGATTGGGGAACTCAAACAGTGCGGCAGTCGCCTTGGGTGACATCAACCAGGATGGCAAAATCGATGCCGTAGTGGTAAATACAAAGTTAGACAAAAAAAACAGTTATAAGGCTGTTCCAATGCCATTGGAAATATGGTTAAATAAATCCTCAGATGCTGCAGACAACAAGATTGAATTTACTGATTTAAAAGGAGATTATCTTGGTCAAAAACTGCCGGGAGATTCAGCAGTTATTTTTGCGCCTGGAATTGTTTCAGTGAATGGAAGATATGAATATGGTGTTTCGTTTACTCCTGATTTAAAAGAAATATATTTTACAGGTAAAAGAAAAGGCGAAAGAGCAAGTGTATATTTCTCAAAACTTATAGACAAAAAATGGACAAATCCTAAAAAAGCAAATTTAACAAAAGGAAAAAAAAAGAGTGAATTTGAGGCGTTTGTGAATCTTAGTGGCAAAAAAATTTATTTTACAGCCAATGATTCTAGGGATATTAAAATTTGGTGCGCAAGCCGTTCCGGGAACTGGTGGAGTAATGCAAAAGTACTTGATTCTCCGATAAATGATGATATTGTTTTTTATCCAAATGAAGCGAAGAATGGAGATCTTTTTTATAAAAATGTTTCAAAAAGAAAAATGTATTATGCTCCCAACAAAAATGGCAAATTTCCCGAAATATTCGAAGTTGGAATTGAATATGGCAGCCACGGTTTTATTGCCCCATCTCAAGACTTTATGCTGATAGACGCCCGAAAAGATAATGACAAAACAAAAGACAAGGATATTCACGTCTGTTTTAAGAAGAAAGACGGAGCATGGACAAAACCAATAAACCTTGGAAGTGCAGTAAATTCCAGTTTTAACGAAACATGCCCAAGTATCACTCCAGATGGTAAATATTTATTTTTTAGTAGATATGACGAAGAAGGTGGGTTACCAAACATTTATTGGGTAAGTGCAAAAATAATTGATGAATTAAAAAAGCAATCAAAGGCTAATTTAAAATGAAAAAAACACTAAAATGAAGGAACATACATGAGATCAATTAAATTCTTAATTATACTTTTCTTTTTATCAGGAATTGCCTACTCTCAAAAGAGTGATGACCTGATAATTGCAAAAAGAATCAGAATAAATTCAACTGTACTTGGTGAACAGAGAACCATATTGGTTTCTACACCTTCCAATTATCTCCATTCTAAAGAGGCTTATCCGGTGATGTATGTTCTGGATGGTTCTGACGCAACCATTCATTTCACTTCAGGTTTAATAAAAGATTTATCCAAAAGGGCTCTCTGCCCTGAAATGATAATTGTTGCTATTGCAAATACTGACAGATTTAGAGATATGACCCCAACCAAATATAAGCGAAACCCAAAGAGAGCATCTGGTGGGGCAGATAAATTTCTCAAATTTATCGAAAAAGAGCTCTTTCCCTTTATTCAGACTAATTACAGAACCCTTCCTTATCGGATTATTTCGGGTCACTCAGCTTCGGGAATGTGTGTAACTCATGCATTTCTTTCCCACAATAATATGTTTAATGCATATATTGCAATGAGCCCGTGTTTTTGGTGGGATACCAATTTATTTATCAAAAAGGCTGAGAAAGAAATCAGAAATATGAAGCTTCAGCATAAACATTTCTATTTTAGTACAGGGACAAAAGAGAATTCCAAATATGTTGATAGTGCTCAAGCTTTTTATCAAGTGATGACTAAAAAATCTCCTTTAGAATTAAAATGGAAATTTGATTATATAAAAAATGAAGACCATGGAAGTCAAGGGACCATTGCGATGTATAATGGCTTGAGGTTTATATACCAGGATTGGAAATTTGATACAAATAAAGTTAAAGAAGGGGGATTAAACTATATTAATAGTTTTTACCTTAAGCAATCAAAAAAATATGGATATGAGGTTCTCCCTTCTGAAGCTGCAATGATTTCCTTTGGATATATGATGATAAGGAATAAAAAAAATGAAGAGGCAATAAAAATATTTAAAAAGAATATTCTTAAACATCCTCACTCGGCAAATGCTTATGACTGCCTGGGAGCAGCATATTTAGCAGCAGGAAAAATTGATATTTCAATTAAAAATTATGAAAAAGCGGTTGAATTAGGTACATGTTTTAAAGATGTGAACCTGAAAATTTACAAACAGGGACTTAAAAGGGCTAAGGCAAGAAAAAAATAAGGATCGAAGCCCTTACATTATTTATAGAATTAATAAATGTATTTGCATAAAAGAATAATTTCATCGAATGTATTTCCGTTTCATCGAAAATATTATTTATTTCTTAAATAAATTTGATATAGTCACTTTGGAGGTTCCATATGAAAATTAAGAAGAGTTTCAGGAAATCCCGGCTGGCACTAAAAATCTGCTTTTTTTGATGTTCAAAATCGGACACTTGATGTCCAATATCAGTCAATTCAGGTGTTATTATAATATGATTTTTGAAAAATTAAAGAAAAATCTTAGGGAATACTTTGATTTAATTATAAATTATTTTTGGCACTATTTTTGCATCTATTTAATTGGGGGAAATGATGTTTATGGAGTTCAAATATTGACTATGAGTATAAAACAATAAAATGGAAGCTGGTATAAAAAATCTATTAATCGAACCTATTTACGCTTTACCGAAAAAAATGTTTATTTATAAAACAAATCTGATATAGTCACTTTGGAGGATCTATATGAAAATAAAAAAATTATTTACACTGATTATCGTATTAATGTTTACATCTATACTAAATATTCAAGCCAATGCTGTAGAGACCAAAAATATAAGGGGTGATAAAATTGTCTGGAAAAAACTTGCATCCCTTCCTGAAACATGTTCAGGTGGAGGAGCTGTAGTACTGAATAATAAAATATACTATGTGGCCTCCAGCCATGCGCCTCGATCCGGGACATCCGATTTTTACATGTATGATATTTCTGCAAATAGATGGACAAAATTGGCAAATATGCCAAAAGCAATAGGAAATCTTGCTGTAGCAGAAGTATCCGGGAAAATATATGCAATAGGTGGAGGAGGCGGAGGGTTTAATCGTTCGAATTATGAGTACACTCCTGAGACGAATACATGGAAAACGGTTAAATCAATGCCAACTGCAAGGCAGCATATTGATTGTGCTGTTGTAAATAATAAGCTTCATGTTATTGGAGGTATAACCTCATTCAAAAATATAACAAAAAAGCATGAAGTGTATGATATAGCAACTGATACCTGGTCCGAAAGAGCTTCAATACCCTCTTTAAGAAACTGTCCTGCAATTGTAACAATGGATTCGTTAATTTATGTTATTGGAGGTGGAGGCTCCGAAAAAAATATTTGGGAACCGATTAAAACTGTTGAATCTTATAAGCCAAAAACGGATAAATGGATCACTAAATCTGATTTGCCCTTTGTGCTATATAAACCAGGAGCGGTAGTGGTAAATAATAAAATTATTGTATTGGGTGGCCAAAATGCAAGAAGTAGATCATTATCATCCGCTTTAATTTACGATATCAAAAATGATACATGGGAAAAGACGACGCCATTGCCTAAGATTAATTGTTTTGCAGGGTATGCATCTGTAGGTAATAAAATCTATGTAATTGGCGGAACAACAAGTGCTCCAAACTGGACTTATTATTCTGATGTATACGAAGGTACCCTAATGGATTCTTCAATCACATCAGATAATTCCACAAACAAGGAGAAATGATGAAAAACAAATATTTAAAACTAAGTGTGATTCTATTATTGTGGCTTTGTCTAACTGGAATACAGGCACAAAACACAAAAGGAGTTCCTGATGGTAAAAAAGCACAAATAACCTATGTTGGCAATGCAGGATTCCTGATCAATATTGGAGATAAGAAAATCCTAATTGATGCTTTATTCAAGGGCTTTGCAGGTAATTACGAAGTACCTCAAAATATTCAGAAAAAACTAAAACTTGCACAAGCACCATTTAATGAAGTGGATTTAATATTGGTTACCCATGCCCATGGCGATCATTTTAATGCGGATATGGTGAGGCAGCACATGAAGAATAACCCCAGGGCCATTTTTGCCTCAACACAACAAGTGGTTGACAGGCTGAATGGTTTCTCTGATCGGAGCATTATATTTAATCCGTCAAAAGGAAAGTCTGATAAGAAAAAGATTCGGGATTTCAGTATAGAGACTTTTTTTCTGCCTCATGGCCCAAATTCTAAAATAATGAATATAGGTTTTCTTGTTTCAGTGAATGGGATCACTTTTTTTCAAACAGGTGATGCTGATTTTGAACAATTTACCTTTGATGAATTTAGATCCCTACAGTTGCCGGAAAGAAAAATTGATCTTGCATTTATTCAACATTATTACCTCAGAGAAGATTTTTTGAGTAAAAAGTTCGTAAATGAAGCCATAGGCGGCAACTATATCATTCCAATTCATTATCATTTTACAAATCCGCCATTTGATAAATCCATTGTATTACAAAATTACCCTGATGCAATAATCTTTAAAGAGGAATTACAATCCTGGTGTATGCCTGATAAAAGAGATAAATTATGAAAATATGTGAAAAAAAATGACATTCTTTCTAGCCTGACACCGAAATATAATTTATTCTATCACATCAAGAGTAAAAGAAAAGATGGATTCTAAATTTTTTAAAAAATCAACAATTCAATTTAAATATTGGGAGGTCATCGAATATATACTCATTTTCCTTTTCACTATCCATATCTACATTTTCAATAATTTTAATACTTAAGGTCCACTTAATATTTGCCATATTTCGTCCAATAATAGTAGGAGGAAGCTGCTCATGCAGCCAGAATTCAACTGGAATTTTTAAAGTACCTGAATGTTCCAACAATCCTTCAGGTATTTTTTTATTTTTTTTCCATATCGTTTTTTGTGCACTACTGACACTTATCTCATACTCCGATTCTCTATATATCATTTTATGACCAATACACTCCAGTTTTAACATTATCCACTGTAAATCATTTTTAAGGCATTTCAAGCATATAATACCGGATAACCAGCTGTTTACAAATCCGCACCCGGATGTAAGCTCAAATCGAACATGTTTATTATATTTTTGCTTTTTTAAAAACTGTTTAAAAATAATGATAGAACTTGTCATTAAGATCATTGTAACTACAATCACTAAAATAATGGAAATATTACTGGATAAAAAAAGCACTGCTATAAAGCCTGTAATTAAAAGTGAAATAATAATGAGGGGTATTCTAAAAATATTTTTTGGAGAAACACTGACTGCTTTATTCTCTAACTTTATGCCTCCCGGGTAAAACCTTAAATGTGACGTCATATGTTTCCAGACATCCAAAATTGTTTTTAAAATAACCATAATAATAATAGGCGTTATAGATTTTGATTGATATTCCATCACATAGAACCCATAAGAAAAAATCACCAGGTGAAGTATCATCATCCGTGAAATCGGAGCCATCAAACATTCCTGATAGGAGATCCTCTTATACTCCTTATGATAGATAAAATGATAAAACAGAGAAAATAAATGAGGAGATACCAATAAACTTATCGCAATTATAACTTCAACAGGAGAATTGTACGGAAAACCAAAAAAAAGTATAACAAATAGTCCATGAACGGATACGAACATAAAATATATAAAACCCATTAGATTTGAAGCCTTTTTTTTTATGGGAGACTTTTGTTTGTCCGTACTGTCAGCATTTTTTATGTCTGATGGAAATGGCCCCTCTGCTTTTTTTGTTTTATATATATTTAGAATACCTACAAAAGCATTTTCTATCCAGTATAAAAAAACGAGTATTTCAACACGCCAGCCAAAGAACAAAATCCCCAGTATCGGAATCAGATTCATTCCAATTAAAAATGCTGTTGATGGTATCAATTTTAAATATCTGTTTTTTAAAGATAAGTTTTTAAATAATTTTTCTTTTAACTTTTTTAATTCAGATTGGCTGGATAAAAAAATTGTATTTGGATCTTTTTTTATCCATTTACTATTTTCAAATAGATACCAGTCACTGCTGCGTCCCCCTATACTCCATACCCTGCCAAGATGATCCTTTAACTGAAGATTTTTTATTTTAGTTTTAAATTGATCCGCACTGATCAATTTCTCTCCGTACTGTTTTTGAATTTCCTCAAATTTAGCTTCTGCAGCTCTGAATTCTCCAAGCATATTTCTGTAATTACCTCCAGATTAAATTGTAAAATTGCTAAATTAGAAAAACAGGGCGAATTAAAATAAAATGTAGTAATAATAGAAAAGCAGTTTAATTTAGTCAATGAAGAACTGCTAAAATAAGATTTAGCAGAAAATATTTATAAGTGCCAGCTCCTTATATAAATACAGAACTTATATGGCCCTAAAACGCAACAACGTTTCCGCTAGCCCCTATTTAGATTTTTTCCACGGATCCTTTTTCTTCAGGACTGTGATCATTGCATCAAATGCATCCTGAACTTCTTCATCATCTTTATAATCTTTCCAAATTACTTTTATTGCTTTGGCGATGTTGTTCTGTTCATTTACATATTCCTTTGACATGACACTATACGCTTTTCTCAGCTCTTCATACTTTTTACGATTATTTTTCACCTTTTCCCAGGCTTTTTCTATTTCAGGTTCAATTTTTTCAATCTCTATTCGATACTCATCCATTGCTTCAATAATTATTTCCGGATCATCTGTTCCCAATACCTTGTTGGCAAATATATTTCCATAATCCATTCCCTTTTTTTTCAAAGATATTATAGATATCTCTTCAGCTTCACTGTTGCAGCCTACCATTCCAAATACCATAACTGTAATGACAAAAAGCAGTATACTGTTTTTCATTTCATTCTCCTAATTATTTTTAACTTTTTTAAGCGCTTTATAGCACTTATGTCCATCGTACCATAAAAAAAATTATTTTTCAACTCAATTTCATACTGCTAACCCCCCATTTTTTTAAGTTTTGATCCCAGATAATTTTAATCCAGCCAGGATAATATCTGCCGATTCAGTATATTCATATTTCCCTTTATTTAATATTTAATGAAAAATTTGAGTCAATTCTATAGTAAAAATGTATCTATTAAATTTTTGAAATATGAATCTTCCAGACTTCATCTTCTTCATCTTCTACTAACAAATGATGTAACCTGGCACCAAAAATCTTTTGGCACCAAAAATCTTTAAAGAGATAAACTGTCCATTTTCAAAACAAGAATGTCCGTTAATGAACATGTATAAGTAATATTAATTGATATTTATAATTATACAGCAAAATTATTTTTGGCAACAATCTTGCTGTAGAATTTATTATCAATTGCACTAAAATATTTTAAAGTGTAAGTGTCAGGAGTAAAAAAATGATAATGAAGCATTTAAGAACAGTTGTTAAGAAGCAAGAAATCTCAGAGGAAATCTTGCCTGACACCAAAATCCCCAAAAATCTAAGGGAATTTTTGAAGAATAATGAAAAAGAGCAATAATCTGCAATAATTATGATTTTTTTATCTGTATTATGTAATCTGATAATTAAAAAATTTATAGAATTAAGTATGCATTTTTATAAAACATTTATTTAATCGAATGTATTTACGCTTTATCGAAAGTATTATTTATTTATTAAATAAATCTGATATATTGAGTTTGGAGGTTTAATATGAAAATTAAAAAGAATTTATTTACACTGTTTATCGTACTAATATTTATGTCTCTACTGAATATTCAACTTAATGCTGCAGACAGCAAGGTTGTATTAACTGATTTATATGGAGACTATCTTGGACAAACGCCTCCCGGCGATACGCCTGTAGTCTTTGCCCCGGGTTTCATTTCAAGAAAAAGTCTTGAGCATGGCCCTGCGATTTTTTCCCATGATGGCAACGAAGTTTACTGGTGTTCCCGCAAATCAGCTAGAGAATGGCAAAAAACAAATTTATGGTCTATGAAAAGAATAAACAATCGCTGGACAAAACCTCAAAAACTATCCCCTTTTGGTGTAGATGTAGCCTGGATGGATCCATTTTTATCAATGGATGGGAAGAGGCTTTATTTCTCAGCTGATTCAAATACAATTAAAGAAAAAGGAATGAGTGCTTCTGAAAATAGAGATATATGGTTTGTTGAGAAACAAAATAATGGATGGAGCAAACCTCAAAAAATAAGTCCGGTTATCAACCGGATTAATGGGCAGTGCCAAGCAACACTGACCCATGATGGGACAGTTTATTTTTTAGAATATAAAGGTGAAGGAAAAAATTGGAAGTGTGAAATACTAAAGTCAAAGTTAAAAAATGAAAATTATCTCCAGCCAGTGGCTTTGCCTGCAGGTATTAACTCAACATTAATACAAACATCAAAAAGTTGGACCCCTTTCATAGCCCCGGATGATAGTTATTTGATTTTTTCTTCATCCAGACAGCGTAAATACAGAGATATATATATCAGTTTTCATGATATCCCTAATGATACATGGTCTGAACCGATTAGTATGGGAAAGTCCATAAATACAGAGACTCAGGAATCTTATCCATCAGTAAGTCCGGATGGAAAATTCTTGTTTTTTACCCGTTATAATTATAATAATAAAAGTATGGATGTATACTGGGTAAGTGCCAAGGTTATTGATAAATTAAGGAAAAAAAGTAAATTAAAAAAAAATAAGTCAGATTAACTGACTAAAGGAGATTGATTATGAGTAAATATGTATTAATTATTTTTTTCGTTGTATCCATGTGTTCTGCAATTTTAGCAGAAAAAGTTATTTCCTGGAATGAGTTTGACAAGAAGGTTGATCAACTCATTGAGGCAAAGAAAAACACCGAGGCTATAACATTACTAAAAGAAAGCATTAAGATTTACCCCAAAAAAGAGTTTGAAATATATACAAACTTAGTCATTCTATACAAAAGAGCGGGAGAAATTAAAAATTCGATTGATATGATGTCTGAAGCTAATGGTAAGGGATATTATTTCTGGTTCATGCCAAGACAGGAGGCTTATAATAATTTCAGAAGAGAAGAGTGGTTCAAAAAAGCCTTGAGTGTAAATAATGCACTAAGGGATAAAGCCCAGAAACTAGTAAAACCAACCTACAAGGTGGTCCTTCCAAAAGCCTATGATGCAAAAAAAAAGTATCCCTTAATATTTATCATGCATGGGGGCAATCAGAGTATTGAAAAATCTCAAGGAAGATGGAAATCTGATGAGCTCTATAAGAATAATATAGTAGCCTTCGTACAGTCTGGATGGACTGTTGCTACCAATTCCTTCAGATGGAATTTATCTGGATTTGACTATTTTCATGAGGGAACTGCTATTGATGAAGTAAAAGCATTATATAAAGAAATTTTAGCAAAATATCCTGTAAATATCGAAAAAATTGTACTGGTAGGATTTTCACAAGGTGCTTCACTTGCTATGAATATGACCATCTATAACGACATTAAATGTCTTGGAGTTTTAGCAGGCTGTCCATTTAATGATGATATTGATGAGAAACATTCTTTGAATTTAAAAAAACGGGATGTCCGGTTTTTTGTATTTACAGGAGACAAAGACCGGCAATTTCAAAAAACTGTAAAAAACATGGATATATTAAAAAAATCAGGTTTAAAGACCGTACTGAAGATTAATAAAGGGTTGGGACATCAGTTTTCTCCAGATATAGAAAGTGATATAAAAAAAGCACTGACATTAATACTTGAAAAATAAAATATAAACTTTCTTTTTGATAGGGCACTTAAATTTATTTAAGTGTCTTTGTCATCTTTACTACGTTGATCGCATATCAATATTTTTTAGAAAATTTATTAACAGATTTTTTTTAAACAAAAAGATCCACATTGTGAGATAATATATAAAAAAAAGGAGAAACCATGAAAAAAATTATTATTGTATTATTGATTGTAACTATGAGTAGTATATTTTTATTATCCCAAAAACAAGTTGTTCAGGAACAGGATATTCTGAAAGATAAGGAACTGATAAAACAAGTTATTCAAAAAGCTTATGTTGATGGATTATGTAATAATGCAGATGTTAAAGCTATTAATCGAGGTTTTCATCCCGGGTTTAATTTATTGGGAGTTGGGAAAGGTAATACTATGTGGAAATACCCAATATATAGTTGGGTTGAAAGTGCAATAGACGGGAAAAAAAATAAACATAAATACTCTTTTCAAGATAAGCTTACAACCATTAAATTTAAGTTTGTTGATGTGACAGGAAATGCCGCTGTAGCCAAAATTGATTTTTACGAAGGAGATAAGAAGAAATTTGTTGATTATTTATCGCTATTGAAATTTAAAGATGGATGGAAATTAGTGACTAAAACTTTTTATAAACTTCCCGCGAAGAAAAATAAGAATAAATAATTAACTGTTTATTAAGCCGCAAATACGTAAGCGTCGATTGACGCTTACAATAATATTAAGTGTCACCGGTTGAGCAATTATCAGCAACAATAATTTCAATCTTGTCTTTGCCACCATGATAAGAGGATTGAGCTTCAGAGATACTTTTCAGCAACCGTCCAATATATTTCCCCTCATTATAAGCAGGAATTATACAGGATATATGAGGCATATTATTCTTAGTTTTTTCCATCATCCAACTTTACCAATATTTCAATTTAGAGTCAAACTTACTGTTAAAAGTTAATTATAGGGCTTTGTTCCGGGTGGTAATCATTTAAATTAGAGTTCAATTTAAATAAACTGATATATAAAAAATCCAATAAATAAAAGTAAAAATATGATAATTAGAAGACAGCCTACAGGTGACCATATTTTATCTTTTTTTTCTGAAACCGATTGAATCCTTTCAGGTGAACTGTATACTATGGATTTGTTTATAGAGTTTTCGAGTTCAACTGATGCGCCCGGTTCTTCCAGCATGCTTACAATAATATCAGCATCGGACCTTGAAATATTTTTTTTTATATAAGATGGGACAGTATCAGTTAAATCTTTCGATTCCTTTAAACCTAAATGAGTAATTTTACGGATTGTTTTTATAACATGGATCAATTTTGGTCCATGAGCGGTTAATTTAACATCTACAATTTCATTAAGATCAGTAGGCTTTTCAATATTTTCAACACTACAAAACTCACACACAGAAGTTCCAACAGAAAGAGGAGCTCCACATCCACCACATTTTCTTATAGCCATCTATTCCACCTGGTATCCTATAGTATAATAAAAAAATTGTTCTTTATATTAAATATAATACTAAAAAACTATAATTTTTTCAAGCTTTCTCTATCGTTTATATTCTTTATAAAAAAAATTAAAGTAACATAAGAGTTGAAAATAAAACCGTAATTGACCTAATCCAGAGTTTTACTTTATTCCTTTTTTATATTCACCAAGCACGATATTGCTTATATTAATATTTAATCCAAATTATAGTTTACAGATCAAATTAAAATTATTTAATATATATTTTAAAAAAAAATTTAAGTTTTTTTAAAATATTCCGATATATAAAAGGAGGAGTGCCATATGTCTATGATATCTCCATTAAATAGTATAAATGGATATACTTCTGAATTATTTAAAAGCCAAAAAGATTCTTTTGGGAAAAATAACGAGTCTCTAATTGCTTCATATTATACATCAACGGCAAATAGCATAAATGGATATGCTTCTGACTTATTTAAAAGCCAAAAAGATTCTTTTGAGAAAAATAACATGTCTCTAATTGCTTCACAAAATACATTAACTGAAATTACAGCAATGGCATCGGATATAAGTGCAATGAGCCAGGATCTAAAAAAAACAAGAGACCAGGATGCAATAAACGGTTTTCAATTAGCAATGCAGACGATTGCATCAAATCCACAAAAGGGTGCAGAATTTATCGCAGTTGCAAATAATATCCAGAACGAAGACAGTGAAACATTTAAAAAAATATTTTCTTCCATTAATGATTTAAATGAAAAGGGTTCAAAAAATTATATTTCACATTTTATGTCAACAATTAGCGACACTTATAAAACTTATGGGATAGGGGTAACACAAAACTTAGTGGACTCGGTTGATTCAATAGCAGGGAGAGAGTGGGAAAGTTCTGCTAATTTAAGATCCACATTAAGTAACTTTTTCAACATTTTCAATAGCTTAAAAAATTCAGTAGTTGATACAGATCAAATGGAATCAGCAGCAAAAGATCTTTCAAATAGAATTAAAACAGAAGAAAACGTAAATAACATCAACAATTTAATGTCATATCCCTGACATAACAATCAATAAATAATTAATTCTTTATATAATCTTTTATTTTATCAATTGTTTTTTCTTTATTTAGCCATATAGGCGAAATCTGTGCCAACCCGACCTTAAGTTCATTTAAGTTATTCATTTTTTTACATATATCCAGGATTTAATTTTTAACATCTTCTATCAATATTAACCTGACAACGCCATCAACAGCTTTGGATTTATGACGGTATTTTTCTCCATCAGGAATAAATAATCCATCTCCTGCAGATAATCGTTCAATTCTTCCATCTACATTTGTTTCAAGTTGACCTTCCAGAATATAACCAATATGTCCCTCTTCACACCAGTTTGCCTCACCGGATTCAGGAGTGATCTCAACAATACGTATTTGCTTCCCATCCTGCATGAATCGCTTTACTCGCATTCCCGCAGATTTATTATCCCAGGCAATATTTTTAAAATCAATTTTAATTGAATCCATTATTCAGCCCCTTATTATGATTTGTTTAATCTCATATTTGAGCATAAATGAGATAAATTTTCAAGAATGGTTCGGGCTGTTTATTGTATTTAATTTAATTTTATCCTATTTAGCTCCCACTCTTCTTCAATATCGGTCAAATAATAATAATTATTATTTATGAACAGATAATTTGTTATAGGGCTAGGTCTGATTGCTTCTATTCTTGCATTTGGCAACATAAGCGTTTTTTCTGTTTCTCCGTTATTATTTAAGATAATAAACTCCGCTTTCCCATCCTTAATTTTACTGGTCTGAACAAATATTTTTTGATTAGAAATTGAAAAGTTATCAATTGAAGGGAGATAATCTAAAAAATATACCATATCTCTGATCCTGTCTGGAGCTTCCTTAAAAGCAGGCTGAATTTTGAACCACTCTAATTTTTCTTTTTTATACGCTTTATCAATTTTAATTTTTTTATAATCCTTTTTGATTGTTTTTATTTTATTGCCACTCAAATCATAAATATCAATTATAAAATCCTTTAATTGATCAAATACATATAGTTTTTTATCTGAACACCAAATGTTTGTACTTAATAATGGGTATGCAATCTTGCCTTTTCCCTGGTCATTCAGAAGTGTAGAGCTATATATGACTTTTACCATTTTCAGGTTTTTGTCACATAAATTTACATTTATGGTAGAGCTGCCATCTTTTTTTCTTAAAAATTTTGTTACAGCAAAATTTTCTCCAAATGGTAAAATGTTAAAAGCAAAAAACGGGATCTTCAATTCTTTTATATATTTTCCGTTTTTTTGAAAATAAACCATTTTATTATGAGAATTTACTATTAATTGGTTACCATTTAATGCCATAGTTAGTGGTACATCTGATGAGGCCAATAATTCACCAGGTCCCTCTCCTCTTTTACCAAATTCATATAATAATTTATAATCTTTCATAGAATAAACAAAAACCTTATATCCATCCAACACAAAAAGTCTTTCTCCATCACTTTTTAATATACTTGGATTTGTTAATTCAGATAATACAGTTAGTTTTTCTCCATTCATAACTAAGAACAATAAAATCATAGACAAAAAAACCAGTAATTTTTTCATTTATATCTCCTTTTGTAATTATATAGTTTAATTATAATATTAAACTATATCTTATAACGTTTGATAAATTATTAAAGTTGCAAATTTATATTTTTTTTACATCTAAATAGATTTTTCAAGCATTATGGCTAAATGTTTCTATCACTAATAAGCTTAAAAAGAGATAAAATGGAAGTTTTTTATAATCTTTATTCATGTTAAAATATAATATAGAAAAATCAGAAGGAATTATATGTGAAAATCAGGAGTATTATTTATTTGATAGTATATGCACTGCTCGTTGCAATGGGGCATATTTTACAAAAAATGGTTCTTAATCAGGATGTGGATAAATTTGTATTTGCATTTTTACGGATTTGCGTAGGATTTATTATTATCACTGCCCTGGTCGTATATCGGAAACATAAACCTCTAAATATTATCAAGAGAAACTATAAACATTTTTTAGTTCTGGGTATTGGATTTTCTGGATTTGGAATTCTTCTAAAACTATGGGGAATTCAGCATACAACCGCTACTAATGCATCATTTATAATGGCTCTCTCATCCGCAGCAGTCATTCTTTTTGCATCTATTTTTTTAAAGGAAAAATCAGGTCGAAGTTTTTATACAATTGCCTTTATCATGATCTGCGGGATCTATCTGGTTTCAACAGGGGGTGAGCAATTAATTCCGAAAAAAGGAGATATAATTATTTTTTTCCTTGCCTTTCTCATTGGAGCAATGAGGGTTTATGGTAAAAATGTGTTAAAAACTCTCTCAGTTTTGGAAACGGCATTTGGCAGATCACTTTTTGGTGCTATTTTCCTGTTTATTCTTGTTTTAATTTTCTCTCCGGATGGATTTTCCACTATTCCCAATTTTAAAGTTCTATTATTGGTTTTATCAAATGGGCTGACATTCAGTGGTAGTATTCTGTTTTTTTATAAGGCTCTTCAAGTTGAAGGGGCTTCAAATACGGGGATGTTTGCCCTGCTTGTACCTGTATTAACCTTGATGCTAGGCAATGTATTCTTAGGAGAAACAATTAATATGTATCAGATTATAGGCGGGATAATTATATTAACAGGATCATTTTTTATTTCAAAAATAAAAATAAAACAGGCTAATTTTTAAGCCGGCCTGGATTAAGTGAGTGTTTTGACTAAAGAGGATAAATCTCATACTGCAACAGGATTGGCTCTTATTGAAAGAATCTTTTAATTTAGGCTAAAAAACTTGATTTAGGTTTAATAAAAATGTATCATGGTTTCTGAAGAGAATGGATAATTATATATTTATTATTTTTTTAATTTTGTTATTTTTTGGTATTACAGGTATTATTTTCTGGGCATATTCTGCAGAAAAAAAAAAGCGAGAAAAATTCCGGGACAGTTTTAAAAGCTTCAGTGAAAGGAAAAAAATTAAACAGGAAGATCTAAGGTCAGTTCCAAGAACTAATTTACCAAACTTATTGAATATTAGTCTAACCTTAACTGATGAACCTTATTTTGGATTAAAAGCTCTTGCAATTGATATCTCTGAGACAGGTTTTTCGGTTCAGCCTGATTTTCCTTTAAGAAAACTTCCTGTAAATGCAATATTGAATAATATTCTTGTAAAGACTCCAATTAATAATTTTGTGATTGATAAAATCAAAACTATTAGATATGAACATGAAATAAAAAAAAGATTATTAGCATTTGAGATACTTTCAATTGATGATAATCAGAAAAACAAACTATTGATATTTATGAACTATCTTGATAAATATATTAATGATGATAGCTGAGTCAAATAAGGAAATGAATTTATCAGACTTACTCAGGAATATTGAGAAAGAAAAAGGTCCGGAAATATATCTAAAATATAAAAATATAGAGTTTTCAGAAGAAGAAAAAAAACTAATAATTGCAAATTTTTTAGATAATTTAACAAGTCAGAAACAGCCATCTTTTTTTTTAAATGAATATTTTAAGCTTTCAATACTGAAAAAAGTATTTCCGGAGCTTTATAAATTAACCTTAACCTTACACGATCCTGTTTTTCATCCGGAACAAGATGAAATGGGATTGAATACTGTTTGGGGGCATGTTGTTATTACTCTGGATATTGCAAAAAAAACAGCAATGCTTTTTAATCTTGATAAAAATGAAACATCAGCTTTATTACTCGGAACATTAATACATGATATAGGAAAGTCTGAAGTTACTGAATGGGAATATAAAAGAGGACGAATGGTTGTTACATCAATTCTTCATGACTCAAAAGGTGTGAAAATTGGAGAGCAATTTTTAGAAAAGCTTGGTGTTTTTGATAAGGATGATTTTCCAATTAAAACTATTATACTGAGTTTGATTAAATATCATCATAGAATATTTGAATTACATAGAAACAGAGATCTAATAAAAATAAGTGCCATTTCCAAATTAAGAAGAGATATGCTTGGTTATGAAAAAATTCTAATCCTGCTTGATTTCGCTGACAGGCAATCCAGAAACCCTGATCCGTTAAAATTTAGTACACTTGACCTGGTATCAAAGTGGATATTAAAGAAAAGAGATGAATGTTTAGCAATTGAATCAAAACCTAAACCACTTATTATGGGTAGAGATCTCCTGGCTCTCGGAATGAGTCCCGGGAAAAATATTGGTTTGATTGTAAAAGAGTATTATCTAAAGCAATTGAGTGGAGAATTTTCATCAAAAGAAGAAGGGATAAAATCTCTAGAAGCATCCCTAAAATAAGTTTTCATATAAACTTATAATTAATTTACATTTTTTTTATTCTTGTAAACCTATATAGATTTTTTGGAGTCTAAAGATTTGTAAAATGAAAAGGAGGATTTAAATGAAATTTACAAAAATTATATTAATGGTGATTCTGGTATTGAGTGTTTTGAATATACCTGGATATGGAATCGGAAATGAAAAGAATGATGAAAAACTTCAGTTGAAAATAGCTGCATTAGATTCATTGCTAACTATGAATCATAAAAATGTTCTTCCAATTTTAGAAAAGTTTTTAAAATCATCAGTTAATCCGAAATTAAGGGAAAAAGCTGTTTTTATTTTAAGTCAGCAGAGTGGAGAAAAAGCCTTAAATTTGCTGTTTAATCTTGCGAAAAATGATTCTTCTCCTAAAATTAGAGAGAAAGCAATATTCTGGATAGGACAACAAAATGGTGATAAAAGCTATAAATTTTTGTCTGGACTCTATGATAGTACAAAAGATGTTAGAATTAAAAAGAAAATTATTTTTTCATTATCTCAACTAAACTCTGAAAAAGCCTATGAAAAACTTAGCTCTATAGCAAAACAAGATCCAAATATGAAGATTAGAGAGAAAGCGATATTCTGGATTGGCCAGAGTAATAGTGAAAAAAGCTTTAAACTTCTGTCAGAGTTGTATAATAGCCAAAAGGATAGTGGCGTTAAATATAAAATTATTTTCGCTCTGTCACAACAGAATAGTGAAAATGCATTTAACAAACTTGCAGAGATTGCTACTAAAGACAGTGATATGAAATCAAGGGAAAAGGCAATCTTTTGGATTGGTCAGAGTAATAGTGAAAAAAGTTTTAAACTTCTTTCAAATATATATAATACTCAAAAAGATTCTAATATTAAACAGAAAGTTATTTTTGCTTTCTCACAACAGAATAGTGAACAAGCATTCAATAAACTTGCAGAGATTGCTACTAAAGATAGTGATATGAAAGCAAGAGAGAAAGCTATCTTCTGGATAGGACAAGGAAATAGTGAAAAAAGTTTACCATTACTACTGAAAATTTATAAAACTTCAAAAAACACAAATTTAAAACAGAAAGTAATCTTCTCCTTATCTCAACTAAATAATGAGAAGGCATTTAATGTATTGGTCTCAATTGCAAAAACTGATAAAGATTCTGATCTCAGAAAAAAGGCTATCTTCTGGATTGGACAAAGTAATAATTCAAAAGCAGGAAAAGTCCTTGAGGAGATAATAAATGAAAACTAAATCAGTATTAACTGTATTTATATTAATAATATTCAGTTTTCTGAGTTTTGCAAATAAGATCGTCAAAGCCCCTGATTCAATAAAGGGGCTTGATGCGAAGTTTAATTGGGCAAAAAAAAATTCAAAAGAAAACAAATATATTATATATTCAATAAAAGTATTGATGAATGAGCACTCTCACTATGGTTCATGGCATAGTGATTCGGAAGATATCATTTCATTAGGAGAAATTCTTACTGGAGATAAATCTTTTTCTAAAGAAAGATCACACGTAGTGTCAATAAAAAAAGCAGCAAAAATGGCTTTAAATGAATATAAAGAAGAATATAAAAACTCAACAAAAAAGGTTTTAAAAAATGTTGCAATTATTTTCAGATATGAAAAAGAATCAAAAAATGTAGAGCTTTCAAAAATCTCTATTCATACATATGATTCAATGACAAGGATGAAAAAATTCCCTCTATACTGGCTTGGTGAAGTAAATAGTGGTGAAAGCATCAGGTTTCTAAAAAATAAATTTGATTTGCATAAAAAAATAAAGCTGCGAAAAAATCTGGTAACAGCAGTCGCACTACATAAAAATGAGAAAAATGTTTTACCGTTTCTCTTAAAAGTAGTAAAAAACAACTATCATGACAAGGTGAGAGGAAATGCTATATTTTGGCTGGGAGAATATAATTCACCCAAAATCATCAACATACTAATGGATCTCGCAAAGAACAGCTCTGAAAAATTGGGAAAAAAAGCGGTTTTTTCTCTTTACAGGATTAAAAGTAAAAAAGCGGATGATGGATTAATAGAGATTGCAAAAGGATCAACTAGCGACAGGATTAGAAAAAATGCAATTTTCTGGCTGGGTCAAAAAGCAACCAAAAGATCTGCTAAAGTTCTTGGAGATATCGTAAGAGATGATTCCGACCGCAGCATCCAGAATAAGGCTGTTTTTGCTCTATCACAATTGCCGGGAGATGCTGGAATAACGGCATTAATAAAAATAGCAAAAAACCATAAAAGTTTTAAAGTAAGGAAAAAAGCCATTTTCTGGTTGGGGCAGAGTAGTAACCCAAAGGGCTTAAAAACAATAATAGACATTCTGAAAGATTAGTTCAATTACAAAACTTTCAAGCAGGCTGCTCTAAAAAGCCTGCTTGAAAATTAAGTCACAATCCCTTATCATTCTTAATGAGAATGAAATTTATCTTTTTCTTTTTTATTATTTCAAATTTATTCATATATTCAGATGGATTAAAAAAAAACCTTATTCCTGAAAAAATTTTAGAAAAAAATGCTCCAAAAATTGATGGTATACTGGAGGAAAAAGTATGGGGTTTTAAAGATAACAGCTTTAAGAAAGACACAAGCTGTGCATATGATTTTATACAGTTCGCTCCTAAAAAAGGAAAAAATGCAACTTTCCCTACAGAAATCCGTGTTCTTTATAGTAAAACCCATATTTACTTTGGCGTTTTTTGTTATGACAGTAGACCAAAAAAAATTAGTGCCACCTTAACTAAAAGAGATGCTTCTCTTGATTTAGATGATTCAATTGTGATTGGACTTGATACATTTTTTGATCAACGTTCAGGCTACTATTTTTTTGTAAATCCATTGGGCACTCAAGCTGATGGAATATTGACAGATGATGGTAGATCATCAGATTCTACATGGGATGCAAGATGGATATCCGGAGCAAAAATTGTAGAAAATGGATGGACAACTGAGATAAAAATTCCTTTTTCAGCATTAAAATATCTTCCTGGAAAAAACAATAAATGGGGGCTTGGATTGGTTAGATTCATTCCTCGAAAATTGGAACAAGATACCTGGACCGGGCCAGTCGAAGATGGAGGGAAAGTTTCTCAGTGGGGTATTCTCAGCAATCTTGATCTTATACGTTCAAAAAATAAAGTTCAACTAATACCACATTTAATCACAAAATATGAAAAAACAAAAAACGTTGAATTCTCAGCTGGACTGGATGCCCGTTATGCTTTGTCTCAATCTGTTTCAGCAAACATAACAGTTAACCCTGATTTTGCAATTATCGAATCTGACCAGGAAACAATAAATTTATCCAGGTTTGAACAAAGTCTATCAGAAAAAAGGCATTTCTTTATAGAAGGATCAGAAAACTATAATCAAAGGATCAAACTGTTTTATTCAAGAAGAATAAGAGATATATATGGAGCTGTAAAAATATATGGGAAGAGTGGAGAATTTGAATATTCAGCAATGACAGTCCAAAGTAAACCTGAAGAAGATTTTAATATTGATGGAGCTAATTTTTCGGTTGTCAGAATAAGAAAAAATATTTTCAAATCATCATCTATAGGGTTTCTTCTTTCTAATCAATTTTTAAATAAAAAAAACTATGGAAGTTTTGGTCTTGATCTGGTCCATTTTTTCTCAAAGAAAACTAATATTACTGCTCAGCTTGCAATGAGCTATGGTGATTACAGTAAAGAAAACATAGCTTTCTTTTTAAGGCCCAGTTATGATTCTTCAGATTTCCATATACATCTGCGTTTTTCTCAATTTGGAGAAAACTTTGCAGACAATGCAAATCATTCGGGATTTATAAGAGATGATGACCGAAATGAATTGGACAGTGCTATAGCAAAGACATGGTGGATAAATAAAAATGGAGTAGACCGGTTGACCTATGATTCCAATTATAATATCTACTGGAGTAAAAAAGGTGTTTTAAGAAGTTGGGAAATATTTCAGAAACTGGGAATTGATCTTGCAAATAAATTTTCTTTTGAATTGGAGTATGAGGTGGATTATAAACTTTATGAAAGAGATTTTTATAATAAAAAATTGGAATTTAATCTTGGATATAATACAAGAGAATGGGAGTCAATTGAATTGAAGTACGAGTTTGGCAAGAGTTTTGACCTTGATTATAAAATTATTGGAGCAGAATTTAATTATAAAGTATTAAAAAACCTATCCCTTGAATATGAACTTAATAGATTGGCTTTGAACCCGGATCCAGAGAATGAAAGTACATGGATCCATGTTTTTAGACTTACAAATTATTTTAATAAAGACCTTTATCTTAAATTGTTTTATCAGACAAATTCTGCAATTACAAAAAACAGTATTCAGGCTCTTTTTGTTTATAGGTTTCAACCTCCATTTGGAACAATCCAACTTGCCTATCAGAGAGGAAATTCAGAGAGAGGACTGAGAAGTGAACAAAATAACACAGTTTTTGTCAAATTATCTTATGTTTTTTAACAAAACGACTCTTAAAACTTGCGAAATAGGTGACTTCTTTATATAATACTACATATTGTGGATGTTTGTAGGAGTTGTTGCTGGGTTATTGCTTAAATAACCGGGACCTATAGAAGGGGAATACAGAAAAATGAAAAAAAAAATAATTATAATAGTAATAATAAAAGCCATTGTGATTATATGGATAATATATCATCATAATTACAAACAGGATGATTTAAAAATAATTGGGAACAATGTTGATGTATTTATTGAAGAGAGAGCAATAGCATTAAATTTAAAAGTTTTAGATTATAAAAAAAACGATTTTATCAAATTAAGATATCTACCCCAAAATGAAGGAAAACCTGAAAGTAAAGAAATTGATTCTTATCTTTATATTAATTTTGATAAAGTAAAATATTATAGAATTGTTAAAAAATTAAAAGGAGAATTATCTAAATGAAAAAAGAAAATAAAGTAATAAATTTTGGAGAAGATGTAGAAGGATATAATATTCCTGTTTTAAACGAACGTGAAATAAGAGCTTCAGCAGGTATACTGTTTTTGTCTGTATTTATTACTATAATGATAGCAGTGTTTAAAGGTGATTTTTTACCAATAAAGTTTTTCGTAGTTATATTTCTTACAGATTTTATAATTCGTGTATTTATTAATCCAAAGTATTCACCTACATTAATAATAGGGCGGTTGATAGTTAGGAACCAGATTCCGGAATATGTAGGTGCTGCACAAAAAAAATTTGCCTGGGTAATTGGTTTGATATTGGCAGTCATCATGCTTATTTTATTAGTGGTTGTAAATTCATATAGTCCAATAACGGGTATTATCTGTCTGATTTGCTTAATATTTTTGTTTTTTGAATCAGCCTTCGGTATTTGCCTGGGATGTAAGTTTTATGGTTGGTTTTACAAAGAAAAAGCACAGTACTGTCCAGGTGAAGTCTGTGATGTAAAGGCAAAACAGGATATTCAGAAAACATCAAAGGTTCAAATCCTTATAGTTTTTGGTTTTATTGCGTATATTATACTTGCAGTGTTCTTATTTAATGATAATTTTAGTATAAAACCAAATGACTTATTTGAAATATTAAATGGTTCAGTAACTAAATAAAAAAGCCTAGTCAAATAGAACTTCATTTAAGAAATCTGCCGCTGCTTTACTTTTACTTTGACCGATCCAAAAGAGAAGTTTCTTTTTAAGTTCAATACTTTTTTCAAGCCTATATAGTTTGATAAGCTCAATTATTCCCATTTTTCCGGTTTGAGAAATAGAAAAAATAATTTTCTTTCTTATCTTTTCATCATTACATTTACTATATATTCCTAATAGATGTCTTAATCCTTCTTTCCCATTGATCTGACCTATCCAGAATATTGCTTTATCTTTTAGTTCGAAGGGATTTTCTGCAAGGGCTATTTGAGCGAGTAGAGGAAGTACTCTCTTGTCTCTTTGTTGACTCAGTACAAAGACGGCTCTTTTTTTTAACTTCAATGAAACGCTACTCTCTATCATCTTTTTTAATAATGGAAAAGCTTTAGCGTCTTCAATATTTAATAAAGCATCAAGTGCATAAAGTTTTATATTTTCTTTGGATTTTTTCTCGCTACTTTTCTCTATTATCTTCTTATAGCCACTTAATCCCCGCTTAATCAGCGCCTCAGCGATCTCTATTCTTAATATTTCTCCATCGTCAGCCCAATTGCTGGATGGGAAGTTTTGAATGAGATTGTTTAGCTTTTCAATTGCATATTCCAGGGTTTCAACTTGTATTTCTCTATCCTCAATGTTTTTTGCATTTTTTTTTAAAGAATATGCAAGCCAATATAATGATTTATCCTTTAATCTATTTGTCCCATTGTTTTTCGTAATATTCTCAAGTAACTTTATTGCAGCATTCCATCTCTTTTTTAGAATTAGTTTTTTTGCATTTTTATATTCAAATTTTACTGTCTTTTCTTTATCAGATGTATCGGCCTTTAAAGTAAAGACAGATGTGCTGAACGCCAATAAACTTATAAGGATTATTTTTTTTATATTCATATTGTTTCTCCCACTTTTGCTTTTTTATAAAATCGATTCTTCTTTTTCAACATATTCATTTTAAAAAGAACATCACTGCCATTTAACATGTACTTGACGCTCTTTATTTTTTCATTTCCAGTAGAGCTATCATTAATTATCTCTAATAGAATTAGTTGCAGATCTTCTATAAGGGATTTTAATTGAGGGTCATTATTCTTATCAGCAACTCTCTTAAGTAGATAATTCTGTAACATAAGTTTTTTTAACAGGTCTTTTTTTATTGACAGGAATTCTGAACCACTCTCATCCGAAGCCTGATAATTTGAATATTCGGCAAATATTGGTTTTAAATCATCCATATGATTATTAACCATTGAATAATAACGGGAATTTTTATCAATAGAATTATTTGAACTATTAGAAATTATTTGGTTATTGTTTTGTAAAATAGATGAACTTTCCGGAGAAAAAAGCATTTTCCCTAAAAACAACCCAAATAGTATTAGAACTAAAGCGGCTGTCGGAATAGCAAATTTCCTATGGTCAACCAAAAGGATAGACATAGAGGTTCTGATCCTTTCCTGAATAGTAGGTTTATCTAAAAAAGCCTTTTCTGAGAGATTATTCCAATAATTATCCCAAAACTCTTCTTTCATTTCCGGCCTTTTTCTTTTTTCCATAATATTTAATGTAGCTTTAAATTCAGTAAACTGAGAGCTACAACTTTCGCAACTATTTAAATGTTCATTAAATCTCTTTAGTTGCTCTCCTGTCAGTTCTTCTGAGATGGCCTCACCGAACATAAGTTCTATTTGTTTACAGTTTTTCATTTAAGCCCCTATCAGCATTTGCTTTTTATAATAATCCAACTCTTTTTTCAATTTTTTTACTGCTCTAAACTGAAGGCTCTTAACCGTACCTTCAGAAATATTTAATTGCTCTGAGCATTTCTTCAACTGCATTCCCTGATAATTTCTTAACACAAATACGGCCTTTTCTCTAGGTGAAAGTTTTTCTAATGCAGCTTTCAAATGATCCTGGATCTGTTCCACTTCGGCGTATATTTCAGGAGTTATGCTATTATCTGAATCATTCCTTTTTCTGTCAAAGGTTAAATCATCGCTATCATCAACAGTCTTTTCACTTATTTTACTGGATCCCAGTCTTTTTTGAGAGAGAAAAGTATTGACAGTAATTCTATAAAGCCATGAACTCAATAATGCTTTGCCTTTATATTTTTTCAATGATTTAAAAAGTTTCAAAAAAACCTCCTGTGAAAGGTCCTCTGCATCCTCCATTGAACCTGTCAAATCGTATGCCAGATAGAATATCTTCTTTTTATTTGTCTCAACAATTTCTCTCAGAGATTTTTTGTCTCCACTGATAGCACGTTTTACAAGTTCAACATCATGACTAATATCGCCCTTCATTATCATTAGACTAACATAAACTTAAAAAAGTTTACAGATTTATTTAAATAAATGATTTTTAAGAAGAAAACATAAAAAAAATTTTATAGGTTATAGATATATGGTGAATTCAGCCCATTCGCCAGGTTTTGAATCGCATAATATGTGTCCATTGTGCTTCTGGATAATCCACCATGTTAAATATAGACCTAAACCGGTTCCACGTCTATCTTCAGTGCCCTTTTGTTTCAAACGGCTAAATCTACGAAAAAGTTTTTGGGACTGTTCTTTAGTAAAACCTACACCTTTATTTTTAACAGAAAACACTAAACTATTTGTGCCTGTGTCCCGGTTGTTTTTTTTATTATATTTAATGTATTTCAGTTTGATTTCAATTTGAATGTTTTCATCGCCATATTTCACGGCATTATCCAGTAGATTTACCGCCACAATTCTTAACAAATCAACATCTCCAGTTATTTCGATATCTTTTTCCGGAGCTTTAATAAGAAAAGTAGATCCACGTTCTTCAGCTCTTGCAGAAACGGTATCAATTGCGAAGTTTAAAATATCTTCACGAAATAGTAAACCGGGTTTGGATTCAAATCTCATTTCTCCTGATTCAAGACGGGAAAGATCAAGATAATTTTTTACCATATTAATTAGATAACCCGAGATCTTCATCATTCGCTTCATTGTTTTCTCAGCAAGAGGGTCGACCTCTCCCATATATCCCTTCAGGTAGGTAGTGCCAACTGTCATCATAGAGGCAAGAGGACTTTTCATTTCATGTGAGACAAAGCCCAGCATTGTCAGATAATCATTTTGAGTTTCCTTTAATTTGCGTATGCGCCAAACTTTTTCCAGATGCTGGGAAATTATCCCGGATACAGCCAACAATTTTTTTGCATGAATCTCTAAAAAAACATTTGCAGTTCTACTGGAAAAAAAGAGAAATCCTACACTTCTATTTTCTACTTTAAGCGGAATTGTAAGATTGGACTCTACTCCCTCTTCAATCAGTAATTGCGTAGCTGTTGAATCAGGTTTTTTTTTCAGATAATGCTCTAAATTATTTATAATCCTAACCTTACCTGAATCAAGAATTTCTTTTAATGAAGAATTCGCCAATCCAGATGAATAGTTTTGTCCGAGCTTAACTGTAGAATTATCATAGATTGTACGAAAATAATGGGCAGTGACTCTTTCATTATCATTTTCAATGAAAGAAAGTCCAATACGGTCATGAGGTAATATACTTTTAGTCGTTTCCCAAATTATGTCCATTACCTCTTCAAGTGACTGGCCCACGCCAGTATTTTTCTGGATTTCTTCAAGTACCAGCCGGGTTATTCTATCCCATTCTATAACTTCATCTTTGACAGAAACATATGTTGCTATCTTATCTATATTCGTTCCAGATACCATTTTTCCTCACTTTGAACATCTCGTTTAAATTTAAATATCATTATAATATTGAATTATTATATATTAGAAACGTACCTAATGTAAATAAGAAGTTTTTTTACTAAAATGAATCTTTATAAATTTCTATGATATTGTTTTTTGTTATATCGCCGGGACTTATTTGAATATCACCCTTCTTTATAGTTTTTGAAGCAAATATATCAAAACTGGATTCATTAACACCATAATCCCGGAGTTTAAGAGATAAATTGAGTTGATCTGCAAAGATTGGAATTTGCTCCATACCACCTATCAAATTCTCAAATTTTTCTATTCTTTTTTTTTCAAACTTATTCCTTTTTAAAAACTCCAAATATGTAGGAATTGTCAAAAATGAAGCCAGTCCATGTGGGATTTCATGAAATACAGTCAGAGGGTAACCCATTATATGAGGCAAAATAGTACTGGCATGACTTATTGCTATTCCAGCAAGCATTGAAGCATAAGACATGTTCTGCATTGCCTCTTCATTTCTTTGAGATGCATGGGCCAAATTTTTAAAGGCCAATTGGATTGCCTCTAGTGCATACATATCGTTATGATAAAAAGAGAGATCTGAAAAATATGCTTCAATTGCATGAGAAAGAACATCCAAACCTGTATTAATAATGACTTTTACGGGCATGGAATAGGTTAATTCAGGATCAATAATTGAAAGAAAGGGAAAAATACCCTCATGAAAAAAGCCACATTTATTCTGATCTTTCTTATCAGTGAAAACAGCAAATGGTGTAACCTCACTTCCAGTACCTGAAGTAGTCGGAATACAAATTATTGGCAAGGGTGTTTTTTTTAGTTTTTTCCCGCCAACATATTCTTTGATTGATCCCTTATTAGTAGCAATTACGGCTATTCCTTTTGCCACATCCATTGGTGAACCACCTCCTAAACCAATTACCAATTCAGATTCTTTTAGCTTAGCCAATGCACCACCTTTCTTTACTGTCTCAAATGAAGGATTCTCTTCTATTTCAAAAAAAATATCTGTTTGGAAAGTATTTTCAAGACCCTTTATAATATCCTTTACTAATAGATTGTTTTTAATTAAATTTTTATCGGTGACAATAATAATTTTTTTGACGTGGTCAGGAATACAGTTTTTTAACTCATTGACTCTTCCTTTGCCAAAAATAATTTTAGTAGGTTGATAAAAGGTGAATTCATTCATTGATTTTCTCCTTATAGGTCTTTTAACTTTAACATATTCACATAAAAATTATTAAATATCAAATATTCTTTTATTTATCAAATCTATATACATTAAACAATCAGTTTAATATATAATTTGGGGAAGCAGCCATTCCAGATCTCTTTTATCAGATTTATAGAGTTCGATAGCCTTTTTCACTCTCTTATGCCTTTTACTTATAAATATGTTTATATATTCATCAGATATAGTTGTAATAGCCGGGACTAAAAGCTTTTGACTAACTAATTTAACTTTAATTCCTTTTGATTGTGGGTATAGAGCCTTAAAATGTTCGTTTTTTGATAGATATGAATCTATATCCTTGATAAAAATAATCTCGTTTTCAGATAATGAGCACTGTTTTTTTCTGTTGAGCATTTTTTCAGAAATAAGTGTTTTCAATGTTTTGATTAATTTGAATATAAACTTCTCTTTAATATGGATTCTATTTTACTTCAAGCAGGGATTGTAAAGCTCTTTTAAGCAATTTGGCAATTGTGCACTACTTCTGTATGATAGCAGGAGTCTATAAAAGAAGAAAACCAGAACATTCAACCTTATGCAAAATTGTATTTAATAATTATGAAACTTATAAATCTATCTACGAAGAAAAATATGAACCTGAATATGGTTATTTAAGAACTGAAATAAAGGAAAGTATCCAGAAATACTTAGACTGCGGAACAATGGAACATGGATTGGCAAGAATCTACTGCAAAAAATTCGGCAAAGATTATTTTGCAGCTTTTTCATGCAAGACTCGTTTTTTTTGTCCATCCTGCAGTCAGAAACGGACATTAATATGGTCTGACTGGGTCATGGAAAATGTAATTAATTGAAAAAGGCAGGGAGGGAATAGGCAGAGAGGCAAGTAGTTAAAGAGTTTTTTATATTGAAATATTATTTGAAATTAGTTAAAATTGTCATAGTGGGGGATCTATGGGTATAAAAACTTTTAAGGACTTAATTGTATGGCAGAAATCAATGGCAGTAGTCAAAGATATTTATTTAATATCTATTGATTTCCCAGGAGAGGAAAAATATGTATTAACTCCACAAATAAGAAGATCTGCAATTTCGATTCCGTCAAATAGTGAACAATGGTACATCAAATAAAGATTACATAAGGTTTTTGCAGATTGCAAAGGGTTCAATGTATGAATTAAAAACACAACTTGAGATTGCAAATAATCTAAATTACATAGGTGATAAGAATAAATATTTTGAAATAGAAGAGAAATTAACTGAAATAGATAAAATGTTATATTCTTTAATTAAAAAACTTAAATAATCTTTTTCTCTACCTATTGTCTACATATCTTGTAATGCTTTAGTTTTCTCCTTGCCTCCCTGCCTATTCCCTCTCTGTCTAATATTAAATTGCCTTTATACAAAGTCATATAGAGATAAAAAAGATTTTAAAGCATATTAAACTTTGGCCGATAGAATATCCTGAATTTAAAGGAAATGCCCGGGCATCTCCAAATAATTACTCATTAAATTTGGATCTACTTTCTAAACAGGTAAATTCAAGACATATAAACCTGAAAATCTTTTTAGATCAATAAGGGATAAGTACGCCTTATTATTGAAAAATTCATAAATAATTCAAAATAAACAGTCTTTTTATTCATAATATGCTACTATTTTACTATGTTAATAACTTATTTAAGTTTCAAACACTTTATAAAAGTTATCAACAAGATTTTCACACGTTTCCCACGGAAATTTCCACAAAATTTAGGAGGTGCGACAAATTATGGGTTTACTAAGAGTTTTATCGAAAAACGGTTTTCCTATCGTGTGCTGTGCAAGCTGTATAGCTGATGGTGGAAGTC
>CBDUZW010000030.1:0-52805 GCA_965371805.1 uncultured bacterium
TTTATGACGCAACCAGTAGTAGTTTAAAGTGTTTTTTTATGATTCAATTCGAACTATTGTAATCTAACATCTTTTTAGTTAAAATATCCAATATAATATATAATACTCAGGAGGGTTTATGTCTTTAAAAAAAAATCTGTTTAAAGAAAGATCATTTTGCGTTTCATCTGATTTCTCATTGGATGAGTTAAATTACCTTTTTGACAAGGGAAAAGCATTAAAAAATGCCTGGGGTTCTAAATCTCCTGACAGACAAAAATTATTATCTGAATTCAGAATAAACAATCCTCACCTTGGTGTTTTCATGGATCCTGACTTTGGAATATATGACGCATTTTTTGAGAATAGTACAAGAACAGATCATTCCTCCAAAAATGCTGCAAAGTTCCACCATATAAATCACCTTTCTTTTGACCCGGGAAAATCATCTATTAGTAAGAGTGAGAGTTATGCAGACACATTTATGACACTTGCTGGATATAATAACAAAATCTTTATCATAAGAACGAAACTTGAAGGTGTTTGTAAGTGGTTGGATATAAAAGGAACTGAATTTCATTCACAGGGAAAGCTTGAATTCAAACCTGCCTTTATAAATGCAGGAGATGGAAAACATGAACATCCCACTCAGGAATTATTAGACGAATTTACATTTCTTGAAGATAATAACTGGGATAGATCCCATATACATATCGCCTTGATTGGAGACCTTCTACATGGAAGAACAGTACACTCAAAAGTTGAAGGTTTAAAGATATTCAAAAATGTGGAAGTTGATCTTATCGCACCTGAAATTATTAAAATGCCTGAGCATTATTTATTGAAAATGGAGAACAATGGTTTCAAAGTAAGGATATTTGAATCATTGGAGGAATACTATTCTCAAAAACACATTGCAGCTAAACAGTATTTTACAAGACCACAATTAGAAAGAATGGGAGATGAAATCATAAAGATTCAAAATATTTTAAGGGATAAAATTATTTTCAAAGAAGAATTTTTAAATAAACTCCCGGAAAATACATATTTTTATCATCCATTCCCAAGACATAGAGAACACCCTACAATTCCTGAATTTCTCGATACATTACCACTGAATCACTATAGTGAACAATCTTCAAACGGGAAAATAATGAGAATTATTCTACTCTCAGCTATTGCAGGAAAGATAGGATGGGATTTTGAGGGAGAAACTATTCCAACTCCAGAATATTCTGATTCTTTTATTGTAGATATAAATACAGATAAGCATAAAAAAAAAGTTTACAAAGAGGGAATAAATCCTTTAGCTAATGGTGTAGTAATAGATCATATAAGCAGAGGTGAAAAATCTCCCTATCCTGTTTGGGATTATCTGATCAAAGTAATGGATAGAATGGATTTTACAAAATACAATGGATCTATTCATGTAGGGGAATCAAAAAAAAAGCCAGGCTCATTCAAAGGTCTAATATTTCTTCCTAAAGCTAGCGCTTTATCTGACAGCCAACTAAAAAAACTATCGGCCATTACAGGTGGTTGTACTGTTAACCAGATTAAAGATAATAGAGTAGAAAGAAAATCAAAACTCTCGATACCACCAAGAACTTATGGAATAAAAGGTATTGGATGTAAAAACATTAACTGTATATCACATGAGTCACACATTCAAAATGTCCCATCTGAATTCATCACAGAAAAAAACGGAAAAATGACTTGCATTTATTGTGATACACCTCATTCTTCAAATGAAATATGGAGAAGATAACATCTGCAAGTACAAATCCTGCTTATTTTTTGTGTTTTTTTATAACTAATCTCAATCTATTTTGAGATTAGTTATTTCGTTTGTAACATCATAATCATATTTTGGGTATTTGTATATTGAGGCAACCGACTCTGTCTCTCCTAATGAATATCCGTAAATACTGTCATACTCAGACCTGTCTTCACCCATCATATTTTCAAGCTGAAGTAAATATCCCCTTATCGGCTTTGATTCAATCACTGCAACTCTCCCAATTTTTTCAATAATTGGACTTAAGTCTCTCGTGTGATCATGATCAAATTCGAGTATGCGCCGGCCCTGCCTTGTTATCCCAATTACCCGAAAAGAGAGACTCTTTCCAATCCCGGGCAAATTCAATACATTTCTATCTGTTGAAAAAAAGGGTATATTTTCCTTCTTTCTGAGTTTATTAATATTTTTAACTATATTTTCAGAGTCAATATTAAAATATTTCATTGTTTTATTATGTTCCTTTGATAATTTTCCTAAAATCTTTTCTTCAAGTTGTTCCTGAACAGCCCGTGCATTTGTTGCAAAATTATAATAATTTTCCATATATCCTTTAACTGAAAAAGTATAGTATGGTAGTACCCCAATATCATTCAATACCTTTCTCAATTTTGCTGTATGTCCTCTTCTTGAAGCAGCTGCTGTAAAAACAAGCTGATTTGTAATTAACCATCCAGATGAGATTATTTTTTCAACTGCATTTTTTACTTCCGGTGTGACTTCCATTGGAGATTGAATATGGGTTTGAATAACAAACTGCTTTATCCCAACCTTAGATGCTTCCTGTTTAAAATTACTCAGTATTCTTATAAGTTCAGGTGTAATCCGCTGAGGAAGATATACTGGAAGTCTTGTTCCAAGTCTCACTCTGAAAATTTCTGCATATTTCTCACCATCTTTCCTTTTTTTATTGGCTTCGATTTTCCTTCCTGCCATTTCCAGAACTTTTTGCAAAATATCTTCAAGAGACTCATCTGTACTCATAAGAGCATCGCCTCCGGTAATTAATATATCCCTTAATTGAGAATCATTTTCAAAATATTCAAGAAGTTTATCCAATTTTTTTGTCCAAGAACTCTTAGGTTCTAATTTTTTAAGATCAAAATTCAAATTACCTTTCTGAAACCCATACATTCTTTGACAGGAAGAACATAGTCCCCCACAGGCACGACCCACTGTATCAGGGATAAGAATTGCAACCTTTGGATACCTCCTGTGAATATTATAATGCGATGGAAGTAACCAGCCTGCAGCATTTGGTTCTCCGGGTTTTACTAGATCTTCTTTTTCCCAATTAACAATATGACCAAATTCTTTTACTAAATTATCACTATATATTATATATTCTCTAATTGCCATATCTGCACCTATGGCAAATTCAGGTGTATTAACATTCAATAGAGAGAGATAATAAGGATTTACAAAAAACGGTATCCTCTTATTTTTTGCTTCGTACAAAACCTCCATCGCATCAGTATCTATTGAATTACCCAGCATTTCATTCAAATCGTCAGGATCCCTGACTGCAAAGGAAAGATGAAATTTGCTTTCATCCCACCATTTCAGCAGTGATTCCATTTTCTCAGAATCAGTTTTTTCATTTATAAACTTATATTTCTTACTTTTTATATCTCCAGAATCCAACTTTCTTAATATCACTTTAAGAATTCTCTTTTTATTATCTTCTCTCAGTTGAATAAGTCTTTCATCAAGACCAGAAGGATATCGGTCCATCCATTCAAGGATTTTTTCTTTTGACGGCAGCATTCTATTGTTTTTTCCTTCAAATTGTCTAAAAAGATGAAGCATATCAACAAGGAAATTAGTAGTTGCACCACCACTTCCATCTTTAAGAGCTAACCATAATAGTTTAAATGGGCTTGTTCTAACAATTTCTCCACGCCTGTTTAGATCCTCAAAATCCCTATCAGCATTATCAATATAATCAAGTATTCTAATGGCGGCATAATCTTTCCAATATAATAATTCAAAATCTTTCCTGCTATGCTTATCCCTTTTATAATATCTGTAGGCAAGTGGATTTTCTCTTAGAATTGGTTTTACCCATTTTTTCATTTTTAATAAAACTATATCTGTATGATTTGAATCCCTTAATATTTTTTCAAGTTTAGGATTCTCATTCATTAGTCCTTTTAATACTTTTTGTGCCTTTGGAGTAAGACTTATTTCCTGCGGAATATCTTTTCTATTTAATATCATCATTTCCTTCCATTTGCATTATTTTCTTATTTTAGTATAATACATATATGCAGGTATTTCAAGTTAAGAAGGATATATATAAGCAAACCCGATGACAAAAAACTATAATAATATTACATATGCATTAATGAATGCATCTTCTGATCTTGCTATAATAATAGATCCGGAAGGTATTATTAAAGAAATCAATGATGCTGCTTTAAGAAGATTCAACCTAAAAAGAGAGCTGGTCATTAGCACTTCTTTATATAAACTGCTTCCTTCAAAATTCATTAACTTCAGGAAAGTTTATATTGATATTGTATTACAATCAAATGAGCCACATAGATTTGAAGATGAATACCAAGGATTCTCATACCATGCCTGTATCTATCCTCTAGTAAATGAAGAGACACATGAAATAGAGAGGCTGGCAGTTTTTGCTACTGATAAAACTATGTTTACCCGATATGAAGATCTCTATATAAAACACAGTAAAATTTTGTCGACTGTTCAGAATCCAATGGCATATATCAATAAAGATCTGACAGTCCAAATTGTCAATGATGTTTATTGTAAATATTTTAAGAAGAGTGAGGAAGACATCTATGGACACTCCATCGAAGAACTTTATGGAGAGGAAGAATATAAAAAAAAACTAAAAAAAAATATAATCAATTGCTTGAAAGGTGAGACTGCTCATTCACAGAACTGGTTTACATTTCCAGATGGTGAAAAAAGATATATGCTTATGAGTTACTATCCTTTTTTTAGAAATGAGAATTCTGTTTCGGGAGTGGTTATTAACTCTACTGATATAACAAAAATGAAGAAAATGGAAGATGAATTAAAAAAATTGTCAATAACAGATCAACTCACAGGTATATACAATAGATTGAAGTTTGCCAAATCTCTAACTGATGAAATAAGTAGATGGAAAAGATATGACAGCGGTTTATCGTTAATTATGTTCGATATTGATCATTTTAAAAATGTTAATGATTCGTTTGGGCATGATATTGGTGATGAAGTTTTAATAAAAATGACAAATCTAATAAAAGAGTATATAAGAGACTCAGATGTTTTTTCCCGATGGGGAGGTGAAGAATTTATGATCCTGCTTCCTCATACTAAGATAAAAGATGCATCAAATTTATCTGAAAGAATAAGAAAAAAAATTGAAAACAAATACTTTAGAGGACCAAATACAATAACATGTAGCTTTGGTGTAACTGAATTTACAATTGATGATACAGAAGAATCATTTACAAAGAGAGTTGATGAGGCACTTTATGAGTCAAAACACTCTGGAAGAAATCAAGTAACTATCTTATAGTTTTTAATTCTGCTCTTTATATTTTTTTACAAAATTTATTAATTCATCAAATGTCTGGTCACTTATAAAATGCTCAATATTGCAAGCATCTTTTTCAGCAATATTTTTTTCCACACCCAGAATATCATTTATAAAGTATAAAAGCATACTATGTTTTTCATAAATTTTTATAGCTTTATCTATGCCCTCTTCAGTAAGTTCAATATATCCATATCTTTCATGCTCTATAAAACCTTTAGTTACAAGTTTCTTTAAAGCTCCAATAACAGATGCAGTTTTCACTTTCATTTTAGCTACAACATCTTTTACCCGTATAACCTTATTAATTTTTGATATTAAATATATTGCCTCAAGATAATCTTCAAGACTCTGACTTAAACTTTTCGATTTTTCTCCAATATTATTATCCATTTTTTACTCCTAAAAAAATCAGCCCATCATTTTTTCTTGACAAAAAAAAGAAAATTTGTAATAATAGTCTCGTACTGGGAAGTCGTCTAATTGGCAGGACATATGCCTCTGGAGCATAGAGTTGGGGTTCGAGTCCCTGCTTCCCAGTTTTATTATTCCCAAGAAAGCAATTTTCAACTTATTTCCAACCTCTAAGGCTCTTTTTGATCGCCCATCTATGCTCTTTATAATTTTTTGAAAAGTGATGTGCACGCTTACCCCTCTGCTTTCTGACAAAGTACAAAAACTCAGTATTTTCAGGTGATATGGCCGCTTCTAAAGAAGCCTTTCCTGGATTACATATTGGCCCCGGTGGCAAACCGGTATATTTATAGGTATTAAATGGAGAATCAATCTTTCTTCCAAGTTTTTTCCATTTCATTTTATTGTAGATTCCTGCTTTTTTTAAGGCATATATCATTGTCGGGTCACATTGCAGCAACATATTTTTTTTTAATCTATTATGATATACCGATGCAACAGTTCTTCTCTCTGATTCAAGTGATGTTTCCTTCTCTATCAATGAGGCTAATGTTACAACTTCTCTAATAGAAAAGCCCATGTCTCTAGCCTGTAAACGCATTTTTTCAGAAAACGCATCCTTGAATTTTCCAATTACAATTTTAACAAATTCCTCTTCGGAAATACCCTTACGTACAAAATATGTTTCAGGCAGAATATATCCTTCAAGATCTTTAGCAGTAAGATCAAATTCATTGATCAATGAAGTATCTTTAAATGCCTTAATCAATTTTTCTTTTTTAAAAGTATAATTTTTATCAAGAAACGTTATTACTTCATCTAGAGTTTTCCCCTCTTTAACAGTTACTCTATATGGTATAAACTGTCCCTTACTTAGTTTTAATATCACTTCTCCCATAGTCAAAGGTTTATTAAATGTATAATCACCAGATCTCAAAGTCACATCAGAATAATTAAATTTATAATAAATTCTAAAATATGAATAGCTGGAAATTATCCCTCTTAAATATAATATTTTTCCGATTTCATATACACTTTTACCCTTTTTTATATTGATTGAAACAGATTTTCTATAATTCATATAGGGTCTATTTGTATGGAATTCAAAATCTCTATAGAAAAAATATCCGCCAATCATTGACACTAGTAATATTAATATTAAAAAATATAAAAAAAATTTTTTCATCTTTCCCTAAAATATTGATTTAACATAACAAAAGCTGACATCGAATCCAACTTACCTTTCCTTTTTTTAAAATCAGTAATTTGATCCTTTAAGATTTCTTCAGCTTCAAAACTTGTTAGTCTTTCATCAACCATTTCAATTTTTATTTTTAATCTTTTTTTTAAAAACCTATAAAAGTTTTCAACTTCTTTAACTATAACACCCTTTGATCCATCCATATTCAACGGAAGACCTAATATTATCTTCCCAATATCATGATTGTCTATCAAATCCTTAATATACAAAAAGTCTGAATGTATATCTTTTCTATTTAAGTGGTCTAATGGAGTCGGAATCTTCAAGACAAGACTACCTACAGCAAAACCCATTCTTTTTTTACCATAATCAATTGCAAGTATCTTCACTAATATTCACTATCTACTATGATATTCAAAGCCATATGCTATCAACCTGGTTATCAAATCCTTAAAAGAAATATCTACTGTCTCCCACAATTTTGGAAACATACTGATTTCTGTAAAACCCGGGATCGTATTGATCTCATTTATAAAAATCTTTTCAGTCTCTTTTTCAATAAAGAAATCAACCCTTCCCATACCATTTAAACCTAGCGATTTAAATGATCTCTCTGCCAAAAACATAATTTCATTTTCAACACTTTCTTTCAAAATTGCAGGGATATTAAATTCAGTCTTCCCATTCTCATACTTATCATTATAATCATAGAAAACATTATCCGGCTTTAATTCACCTGGTTTTGAGATTTCTAATATTTCATTGCCCATAACTGAGACTTCAATTTCTCTTACATTCAGGCCCTCTTCAACAATTATCCTGTCATCAAATTGAAATGCATTCTTAATACCTTTATTTATTTCAGATCCCGTTTCAGCTCTTGATATTCCAACAGAAGACCCAAGAGAATTTGGCTTAATAAATACAGGCGTCTTAAGTTTGTCTAATATTTCTATTGTAATGTTTTCAATAATTGCAGTTTTACTAAATGACAGGTATTTTACAATATTCAAGCCTGCATCTTTAAACAATTTTTTTGCAATAGTTTTATCCATTGCAAGAGCAGATCCAAGACTATTTGCTCCAACCAGAGGCTTCCCTGAAAGTTCTATTAATGCCTGAACCTTTCCATCCTCACCATTTGGACCATGTAAAACAGGAAAATATATATCACAGTCAATTTTTTTTTTAGAATTGGAGTCCCAGGGTAAAAAAGAATAGAAACTTTCCTCAGAAAAAACATTTGAGTCAAAAGCATCTGGATCCTGCACTGACCATAAACCCTGTTTACTTATATATATAGGTATCATCTCAAATTTTTCTTTATCTGTATTCTTATAAACAGCTTTTGCTGATCTTATAGAAACTTCATGTTCAGCTGACATACCACCAAAAAGTAATCCAACCCTCTTTTTCATTAGAATATGTTACTATTTTTCGCTATTTTTTGCAAGTACTTTATAATGAACCCTCAATTACAGAAAAACGGAAAATTCCATTATTAGCAATAGTCTTTATACAGCACTATTCTTATTTAATGATACAACCATTTAAGGTATGGAGAATTATATTTCAATCAATTTTTGATTTTGATTTTATTGTTCAAATTTGCTATACTAAAATTTATTAGGGAGAGGAACTATAAATCCCATTCCCCTAAAGAGTTAAAACAACTGAAGAGCCTTGGATATATATATGAACAGGAGAAATATGAATAATAAATATAATCTTTCTAAATATAATGCTGCTTTCTTAAGCTATGATAATTATGATAAGAATGAAGAGTTTATTTCAGCTACTACTTTATTAAAGCCGACAAGAGAAATATTAATCAGCAGAAAATGGAGTAGTACAGAACATCAAGATGTTTCAGATAAAATAGCATTAAAAATTGGAACTGGTGTTCATGATCTAAGAGAAAAAACACCTTGTCAGGACTTTATAATGAGAGAAGAGAGGATGTTTTGTTCTCTGGAAACTCTGGGGATAACAAAGTTTGGTTTATCAGGTAAACCTGATCTTATTGACTATGATCATAATCAGCCACAAATAGATACAAATGAAGGACTAATAGTAATAGAAGATCTAAAAGTTTCATCAATCTCTAAGCTAAGATATAGAGATTTCAATGATTATATTCTGCAGCTCTCAATTCTGAAATACCTGGCATTGAGGGACGAAGGATTAAAAAGAACACTTGAAAAGAAAGGATTATCTCAGAATGAAGAATCTTTTTCAAATTTTGGAGTGATTACAATACTTGCTAAGGATTGGTCAAACAGAAACGCGGACCTATCCCCAATCGGAATAAAAGAGATCCCTTTAGAACTTATAGAAGATAAAGATATTGAAATAAGAATTAAGAGAAAGTGTTTAGAACTTCAAGAATACTGGGATATTTCTAAAGAAACTGAGTTACCTGAATGTTCAACAAAAATCACTCAAAAATATAATGGGATGCTATGTGAGAAATATTGTTCAGCAAGATTCATGTGTAGTAAATCTCCGGTTTTTATTGAGGAATAATTATAATAAAACTAACATATTTTTAACTTATCAAGCAATTGTCATACTCAAATATCCTACTACCTGATCATAATCACCGCTAGCTTCCCCTGAGTTCGTATATTCTATAACTTGTGTTTCGTTTGCACCTAATTCATTTGCTGCTATAAGGGACATTACAACCGGATAAACACCACACATGGATATCCTCTCCTTAACAACCACATCCAATAATCCCTTTGGATTAAGTCGCCTGATTTTTTCAATTGCCATCTGATCTTTTATTTCACCAAATGAAGCAGACACATAATGACTCATATCAGTTGATGCTACAATAAGAATATCCTTATTTGAATTATGCTTAATCAATTGGGATAACTCAATTGCACCTGCCTCAAGTTCATTGTAGTTTACTCTGGATAAAAGTATTGGTAAAATTTTTACATTTGGATTTAAATATTGTAGAAAAGGGATTTGAACTTCTATGGAATGTTCATTAATCCCTGAATTCTCTTCAATTGTAAATAAATCTGACTTAGAAGCAAGCTGATCTCTTAATTGACTATCAATCTCTACCTGACCCAATGGCGTATCCCATCTATCATGTCCATCAATTGCCAGCGAAGCCCCAATTCCGCTATGATTAACTCCAAGAACAATGACTCTATCTGGTATATTTATAGCCCCAAAACCTTTTCCGGCGCAACTTCCTGAATAGAAATATCCTGCATGAGGAGAAATAAGAGCAATAACAGATTTTTTGTTTTCTAAGATCCTTATCCTTTGAGTTAGATCTTCACTCAACAATTCAGGATTATCTGGATAAAAGGTGCCTGCAACAGCAGGTCTTCTCATTATATTCATCTTACCCCCTGAAATTTATCATACAATAAAATATTTTAAATTTCAAATAACACCTAAATTGATCGATTCTTTCGGCGAATAGCCCAAATCTGTTGCACCATAAGGCTTCCCAAAAATCCAAGATGTACTTATTAGTACGCCTGTGGTTTTTGTAAAACCTTCTAGTATCAACATTATTAGCCTCTTCATCCAAAACAATTGCTCAACTTAGGTAACAATTTTTTTTATTTCAGATGTCAGGAATGTTAGAATTTTATTTAATTTAAATATGTATCGAAAACCCTCCAATCTCTCCTATTGCTTCCCATACATTTTCACTTAAGGTTGGATGGATGCATATTAATTCTTTAAACTCTTCTGCTTTCATTTTTTTTATTATAGCAAATGAGAGAATTGGCATTAATTCACCTGCTTCAGCTCCTATAATATGAGCTCCAAGTAATACATTGTTTCTATCTGAAATAATTTTGACAATTCCAGCTTTTTCATCGATGGCATTCGATCTTGAGCCGGCAGAATATGGGAATTTTCCAATTTTTATCTCAATATTTTTCTCATTTGCTTCATCCTCAGTAATCCCGACTGATGCAAATTCAGGAAAAGTAAAAACTGCTCCCGGTATTGGATGATGCTTTATCTTCTCTCCGTTTTTTATATAGTCAATAATTGCAATAGCCTGGTGTGATGCTTTATGTGCTAATAATGGATCACCTATGATATCTCCACAGGCAAAAACATTCGCTTCACCTGTTTTTAAATTTTCATCAACCTCGACAAACCCCCTCTTATTTAGTTTTATATTGAGATTTTCCGAAAAAATATCATTACTATTCGGTTTTCGTCCAACTGCAAGTAAAATATTGGAAAATTCTTCATCCCATTCTTTATTATCATTTTTAAAATGGACCTTTATGCTTTTCCCATCATCCATTTTTTCCGGTTCTGACACAAAAGTCGCTGTATGAATTTTTATCTTTTGCTTTATTAATTCTTTTTTTAAAATTTCAGAAATTTCTGAATCACTTCCGGGAACTATATGCTCCAAAACTTCAACTATCGTTACTTTAGAACCAAGGTAACTATAAATAACAGCCATTTCAACCCCAATAGCCCCTGCCCCAACCACTAACATTTTTTCTGGAATAAATGATAGTTTAAGTGCTGTGTCTGAATTTATTATCAAATTTCCATCAGGCTTTAAAAAAGGAAGTTCTGCAGGAATTGATCCTGTCGCAATAATAATATTTTCACCCTTAATTTCTTTATTTCCATTAACAAGAACAGTATCATTTTTTACAAGCTTGCCTTTTCCATTTATAAGCTCAACACCATTTTCATTAAATAAAAGATCAATACCCTTAGTAAGTTTTGAAATTACCCTCTCTTTCTGTTTATTAATCTTCTCAAAATTAATAGTAGGCTCGCCAAATACTATTCCTGATTTTGCAGCACTTTTAACCTGCTTAATACTCTTAACAAAATGAAGTAAAGTCTTTGTTGGAATACATCCTCTTTGAAGACAAGTTCCTCCGAGTTTATCCATTTCAATAACAGCCGTTCTTAATCCTAATTTTCCAGCTCTAATTGCTCCCTCATATCCACCAGGACCTCCACCTAAAAATATAACATCATATCTCATTTATATTCTACCTTTTCATTAAATCTTTCATCTTCTTAACGGCATTTTCCAATCCTAAGAATGTTGAATTAGATATAATAGTATGTCCAATATTCAATTCTTCTATACCGGGAATGGAAACAATATCTGAAACATTCTGATAAGTTAGTCCATGACCTGCAAAAACTCTAAAGTTAAGTTTTTTTGCATAAATAACAGCCTTCTTTATCTTATCCAATTCCAGGCTTTTATAGCTATTATTCCAGTTTTCAGCATAAGAACCCGTATTTATTTCTATTATATTTAGTCCCAATCTGTGACATGCCTTGATCTGATCATTATCAGGATCAATGAAAACGGAAACACTAAGACCTGCAGATCTCAGATTCCCCGCGACCTCTCCTACCTTTTCAGAATATAATACTACATCAAGGCCGCCCTGTGTTGTAACTTCTTCAGGACTTTCAGGTACAAGGGTACACATATCAGGTTTATATTTTAAAGCAATTTTAAACATCTCCATCGAAACTGCCATTTCTACATTCAGTGAGGTTTTAACAGTTCTTCGTAAAAGTTCTATATCTCTTTCCTGTATATGTCTCCTGTCCTGTCTTAAATGAACAGTAATACCATCAGCTCCAGCGAGTTCTGCAATAACAGCTGCATAAACAGGGTCCGGTTCATTAGTCTTCCTTGCTTCCCTTAAGGTCGCAATATGGTCAATATTTACACCTAATTTCATCTTCAATTACTCCTTATTATTTCCTCAAATTTCTTAATGTTTTTTTCTATTATTTCTTCAGATTCAGATTCAATCATTACTCTGATTTTTGGTTCAGTTCCAGAATACCTGATTACAAGTCTTGAATTTTTCCCATGCTCTCTGTTAAATTTTTCAATCTCATTTTGCATTTCAACCCAGTTTTCTATGGGAATTTTATCACTTACAGGATAACTTTTTATAATTTGGGGATAAATATAAATTTGTTTAAATATATCATGAACATTAATTTCAAAATAATTTATTGCAGATATAAAATAGAGGGCAGACAATAAACCATCTCCAGTTTTAAAACCTTTTATAATAATATGTCCTGATTGTTCTCCACCCAGAATTGCCCCGGTTTTTTTCATTTCGTTATACACAAACTTATCACCTACATCAGTTCTGATTAAGTCAATGTCATTCTTATTCAATGCTTTTTCGAAACCTAGATTTGCCATTGTTGTACCAATAACTATTGAATTTTCATTTTTTTTATTTTTCAAATATTTCGCAATCAATAGAATCATATGATCCCCATTGAGGACAAAACCATTCTTATCTACACAGATGAGTCTGTCTCCATCTCCATCAAAAGCTACTCCTAAATCTGCACTCTCTGCTTTTACTGTTTTACTTAACTGATCAGTATATAAAGCACCACAATTTTCATTTATATTAGTTCCATCCGGTTTATTATTTATATAGATGATCTCAGTAAACCCTAATGAAGAAAAAGTTTCTTGAGCTTCTTTGAAAAAAGCTCCATTTGCACAATCTATAATAATCTTTTGAGGTTTTTTATTCTTTCTCTTCAATAATAAATTCTCATTTTTGATAACACCTCTTATATAATCTTTATATTTGTCACCGGGTTCATACAAAACAGATTCTATTGGAGTTGAGATTTCATTGATATCTTCTAAACTGAAGAATATCTCCTCAATTTTTTCAGCAACATCTTCACATTTTTCGCCATTATGCTTAAAAAGTTTTATACCATTATCATAATAAGGATTATGAGATGCAGTAATCATAATACCAAAATCAAAATCTCCATTAGCCACTAAAAAAGATAGTACAGGTGTAGGAACAATACCACAGCTTTTTATATCAGTTTCCCTGGAAAGACTTATATTTAATAAGTTTTCAATTTCAATTCCAGAACGCCTTGTATCTCTTCCAATTAATATTTTTGAACCTTTAATAGCAATACCTATAGCTTTTCCCAGCTTTCTAATTGAATCCTCATCTAATGGATAAATTCCATATTCAGAACGAATTCCATCTGTTCCGAATATTTTATTTTTTTTTTGTACCTCTTTCTTTTTCATTTTTTTCTTCTTTGCTATCCTTCTCAGTTACCTTATTCTTTACATTCACTGTCACTTCTATTTCATTGTTTTCAATAATTCTTAATATTTCCTTAGGTTTTTTTAGAGAAAATTTCTTTGTTACACTTTCATCTGAATCAGACAAAGGTACTTCACTTTCTAAAGAAATTGAGTTGATATTAACAATATCATTTTTATATCCCTCAATTGTCACCTTTTCCGGCTTAACAATATATGTATACCCTATTTCTCCAATCCTCTCCTGCCTGTAAATATATTTTTTATTATTTAATACCTTAGCAAACCTGACTTTTACCGGAACAATCTTTCTATGTATTTCTCTCACGTTCACTTCTATCATAGCAGGATGAACAGAATTTATAAAATTGCTCTTTTCTGTCTTTAAAAAATCTCTTGTATAATAATTTCTAATGCCATCTCTTACATTTGATAGATCTATTTTAACTGTGAAGTCATTTTCAGTTAGTAATTTTATTTCATTCGATATACCTTTTACTTTTATTCTTACCTTGTCTGGATTGGAGTCTATATTTACATTTTTTAGTACATTAACAAATTCTACATCAATATTAATAAATTTTTCAATACTAGAGCGGGCTTGACCAGTAATCATAACCCAAACTCCTATAGCAAGAAATAAAGAAAATACCTTTAAACTAAGGTTATTAAAAAAAACATTTTTTACATTCATCTCATATCCTTCTTACAACAAACAAATTATTATCTCAATTTATAATACTTTAAACGGTCCAGTAATCCTTCTTTATCTAATCCTCTGATCAACTCTCCTTTCACAGACAAAGAAACCTTTCCAGTTTCCTCTGAAACAACAATTGCAATACAATCTGTCTGCTGAGTAATGCCCTGTGCTGCCAAATGCCTGGTTCCTGTCGGGCTCAATTCCATCAGAGCAGGTAATGGAAAAAAGCATCGGGCAAATGCTACTCTATTATCAGCAATAATTACTGCTCCATCATGTAAAGGTGATTTTGGAGTAAATATTGTCAACAGAAGATCTTTACTAACAGCAGCATCTATTTCAACCGGTTTATTAACCAGATTCCCTACCCTTATCTCCCTTTCAATAGCAATAATTGCACCTATTTTTGTTATCGATAATGCCATAACCGTATTTACAATCTCATCAATTACATTTGAGTTTTTTGATATATTATATTTGGTCCTTATTTTACTACCAATTTCACCAAGAATGTTTTTTAGTTCATCCTGAAATAATACAATAATAGCAATAATTAGATAAGTTAAAAAATTATTCAAAAGGTATGAAAAAGCAGTTAATTTTAATAAACTACCAATACCTGCAAACACTCCAATCAATGCAAGTCCAATAGCAACCTGATAAGATTTTGTCCCCTTAATTAAAAGAAGTAGATAATAAAAAATCAAAAATAGAAAAAAGATGTCCAGGACATCATTTAAACTAAAAGTTGAAACAAGATTTATCAGATACTCAAACATTTTTACTCTGAGTCAGTCTTTCCCGTTTTTTTCTTTTTTGGTGTTTTTTTTACAGTAGTCTTTCTGTTTTTAGCAGTTTCACCTTTTTTTTTTAAAATTACAGCTATTTCATCTCCGGATAAGGACTCTTTTTCAAGTAGCAATTGGGCTATTTTTTCCAGCTCTTCCTTATGGTTACTTATAATTTTATATGTTTTTTTATAAGCATCATCCATTATTTTCTTAATTTCAATATCAATCTTCATTGCCGTATCATCAGAATATTCATTATGCGACATCATATCTTTTCCAAGAAAGATCATTTCGTCCTTTTTACTATAAACAACAGTTCCTAATGATGACATTCCCCATTCGCAAACCATCTTTCTTGCATAATTTGTTGCTGTCTCCAGATCATGCCCGGCACCACTTGTCTGCTCTTTTAAAATTATCTCTTCTGCAATACGCCCGCCAAATAGAACTGTCAGTTGGGCTTCAATATATGATTTTGAAACGGTATATTTATCATCCAACGGCAGTTGCTGTGTTACACCCAATGCCATCCCTCTTGGAATAATTGATACCTTATGTAATGGATCGGCATCTTTTTCCAGTGAGGCAACAAGCGCATGACCCGCTTCATGATAAGCAGTTATTTTTTTCTCCTTATCAGATATAATCATGCTTCGCCTTTCAGTTCCCATCATTACCTTATCCTTCGCATATTCCATATCTGCCATCTCAACCTTTTTGGCTCCTCGTCTAGAAGCATATAAGGCTGCTTCATTGATCATATTAGCAAGGTCCGCTCCTGTAAATCCAGGAGTTGATCGAGCAAGAACATCTAGTTTAACATTTTTTGAAATCGGAACATTTTTAATATGAACCTTAAGAATCTGTTCTCTCCCACCTACATCTGGATGAGAAACAATAACTCTTCTATCAAATCTTCCAGGTCTTAATAATGCTGAATCAAGTATATCAGGTCTATTTGTTGCAGCTATGATTATAATTCCTTCATTAACTGCAAATCCATCCATTTCAACAAGAAGCTGATTTAAAGTTTGCTCACGTTCATCATGTCCGCCTCCCAGTCCTGCTCCTCTCTGTCTTCCAACTGCATCTATTTCATCAATAAATATTAAACATGGGGAATGTTTTTTCCCCTCATCAAATAAGTCTCTTACCCTTGAAGCCCCAACTCCAACAAATAATTCAACAAAGTCTGAGCCTGAAATTGAGAAGAAAGGAACATTTGCTTCTCCTGCAATTGCCTTTGCTAGAAGAGTTTTCCCAGTACCGGGAGCACCAATAAGTAAAACACCCTTTGGTATTTTCCCCCCGAGTCGCTGAAATTTCTTCGGTTCCTTGAGAAAGGATATGATTTCTTCCAGTTCTTCCTTTGCTTCTTTTATACCAGCTACATCTTTAAATGTAACCTTACTTTTATCATTGGAAGAAAACATTTTCGCCTTGCTTTTCCCAAAAGAAAATGCCTTGCCGCCTCCCTGTTGTTTCATCATAAATATCCAAATTCCAATAAGTATAATAAATGGAGCCATTGAAAGAAGCCAGGACACCCATTCATTTTTACTAAGATCTACAACTTCGACATCTACATTCTTCTCAAGGAGTTTCCCATACAGATCGGGATAATTGAGTGGAATTGCTGTTTTAAAGTCAGAACCATTAACATATTTTCCAGTAACTGTATTTCCATTTATTTTTGCACTTCTAATACCATCATCACCTGCTTGACCCACTTTTTCCATAAACACTGAAAAATTGATTTCATTGCCTGGAGTCTTAAGATCTGACATTATGTTCCAAAGTATAAACATTATTATAAAAGAAACTACCCAAAAAATAGTCCCCTTTGGTTTCAACTTTTTTAAATCCGGTCTCTTTTGTTTATTATCATCCATCTAATTACCTCACAAATTTCTTTATTAAATTTTTTTCATAGTACATTCCAATTTAAATACTATCTGCAAATTATATCATATTTGTCTGTAAAAACATAAATGCCTAAAAAATAAAAAATTCTTTTTTATAACTGGAAAAATATGTTAAAATATAATTTTGATTTAAGGAGGATAGTATATGGAAAACAAAAAGCTAAACCCTATTGCAATTGAGTTAAACAAGACCATTGAGCAGGAGAATAATACTGTATTTGGAATGTTATCAGATTTTGGTAGAAGAATGTTTTTTCCAAAAGGTATCTTAGAGCAGAGTAAGAAAGTTTCGGTTAAAAACCCAAGACTAAAAGCAACTCTTGGAATGGCAGTTAATGATGGTGATTTATTAACATATGATTATGCAGCTGAATTATCAGGCCAATGTAACAAAGAAAATTCAGATGAGTTTCTCTTGACTAGAAAAGATATCTATTCATATGAACAGGTCTCCGGCAGAAAGGAACTCATAGATCTCTGGACAAAAAAAATACTGAATGATAATTTTGATCTGAATAAAGATGACATTAGTACACCATTACCAGTAACAGGTATTACTCATGGTTTATTTGTTTTTTCTGATCTATTTATCTGTGAAGACGACCAGATAGTTGTGCCAGAATTAATTTGGGGTAACTATAATCTTATCTTTAAAGAGAGGCGAGGAGCTGAATTTGTTAAGTACCCTTTCTTTGATAAAGACAAATTTAATATTGATGGATTTGAAAGTGCTATTTCGCAAGCAATAGATAATGCTGTAAATAAACAAAAGAGTAAAATAATTATATTATTGAATTTCCCTAATAATCCAACAGGATACTCCCCAACACCAGCAATGATTAAGAAAATTAAAGAGATTGTACTTTCAAAAGCTGATGATATAAATATTATCGCTGTTTGTGACGATGCGTATTTTGGACTCTTTTTTGATGAAGATGATGTAGTTGAAAAACGGCAATCTCCTTTCTCAGCGTTTGCAAGTCTACATAAGAATATACTGGCAGTAAAAGTTGATGGAGCAACAAAAGAGGAGCTTTCATGGGGACTCAGAGTCGGTTTTATAACCTTAGGAACAAAAGGAGGGAGTGATGTTTTATATAATGCCTTAAATGAGAAGATTAAAGGGGCAATCAGATCCTCCGTATCGTCAGGTTCAAAGATTGGGCAAAGCTTGCTTTATAAAATACTTACTCACAAAGATCATAAAAAAGAAAAACAGGAAAAAATAGCATTATTAAAAGGAAGAGCTTTGAAAGTAAAGAAGATCCTGGTAAATAAAAAATTTGATGAAGTATGGACCCCATATCCTTTTAATTCAGGCTATTTTATGACTTTGAAACTCAAAGGTATTAAAGCCCGGGATTTATGGTCAGAATTATTAGAGAATCATGATATCGGGGTTATTTATCTCGATGAAACGCATTTAAGAATTGCTTTTTCGAGTGTTGATCTGAGGGATCTGGATGAATTATTTGAGACAATTTACAAAACTGCAAAGCAGATGAAAATTGACAGTTGAATTTTGAATAAATAAAATACAATTAAAAACTTAAGGGCTCACATAAAAATATGAGATTTTATACGCGAACCCTAATAGTATTTAAAAAGAGAACTATCGGAATAATCACTCTATGATTACCCCGATAGTTCTAATATCTATATAAGAACTTCCTTTTTTTTAAAACTTTTAATAATATCAATAACGCCTGAAATAAATGACTTCTTGAATCTTGTCTTTAAAATAAAATTCATTTTAAAAAGTCCATTATCATTTTTAATACTTGAAGACATTATATATTGAAAATTGTTTATGGTATTGGTTATTTTATCAATAACAGAATCAGCATTATTTTCCTTTTTATTAAATTTACTCAATCCCATCATTACAAAAGGTTTAAAGTTTTCAAAAACTTTTAATCCTTCGTCAAGACTTAGATAAAACGCATCTCCCTTAATAAACTTTTCAGCTAGATCTTTATCCATATTTGCTGTAAAACCTGTTTCAGTTTTTCCAGTCAGGGCCTGTTCATAATAAGATTTATTTGTTGAAAAAATCAAAGTTGAATCTTTAAACCCCAAATAAAACTGAGCTGGTGGAGCTAAAACAATTATTGTCTCGACATTTGAGATGTTCTCTTTTTTCAAGCTAATTTTGTCTCCAGCCTTATTTTTTAATATTTCCATCAATTTGTCTAATAGTAATTTACCTTTAGATTCATCTTTAACAGTCAATGAGAAAACAGTATTATAACTGGCAATATTGATTCCTTTGCCATCATACATTGCATAGTTGAAGTTTCCACCAAGATTCGCTATGATCTCATGTAAATCAATTCCTGATTTCACCTTGAACTCTTCCACACTTGAGTTGAACTTTTCAATTTGCATTTCAGTAAATGATTTTTTAATCATTTTATAATACTCTCCTGGATTAACACCAAAAGAAAAGTATAATAATGGATTTTCTTTGATCCCAAGAACTGTGTTTTTCCGGTATACCACACCTTTATAGAGATTCATAATTGGCGCACTCTCAGATATAATTCCATATGAATCTATAAGCATATCCGGCCCATTAATATTTAAAGACATAACAAAACCCTTATATCCTTCAAGAAACTCTAATCCTGAAAAGTTTGGCCCTTTACTATATTTTTTTTTTAGTGAATCTGATAATTGTGCTAAGAATGGTGCATTTTCAAAATTCCCAAAAAACACAAGATTACTATCCCTTCCTATTTGAGACATCAGCTTCTTATACAATTCTAAATTGCCTATGGGATCTTTACCTAATTTAGTAAAAAAACTTTGAGGATCTGATTTATAGGCAATAGTTACAAAAACATATCCTTTGTATTCTTTCAATACAACTTTTGGTTCAGTTTCTTTAGTCGGGAAATTATAATATCCATCCTTTTCTTCATACTTAAATTCTGGTTTTTTCTTCTTAATTATATTTATAACTTTTTCAATTACAGCGCTTCCGTCAATTACAGGAATAAAAAAAGTAACATTAAAAACCGGTGGATCTTTGAAGGTATCATCTTCAATTGCAAACTCATTCAATACAACTCCAAATTCTCTTGATTGATCAATTCCAAATCCATTTAATTCGTCTAGTTTCATAGGATTAAAACCAATTGCATCAATAGCTTTGACCATATCTTTGTTATCAAGTCCAAGTGCCGGGATGATTTCATCATAAAATGGTTTCAGGTCTTTAAACTTCATAACTCCAATCGAACTGGCTGGAAGTAAAAGATCAATCCCTTTTAATTCATTCAGTGCATTTTCTGAAACTTCCTTTTCACCATCGTTTTTGACTGCACTTTTCTTATTACAGTTATAAAAACTGAAAAGCACTAAAACAATCAATAATAAAGTACTTAATTTTCTCATTTTTCTCCTCCTAATATTTTTATTACGATTTTACTAATAGAAAAGTTCCTCTAGAATCCAAAAAACAATCCCGTGCCTCCAATAATAAAACCTGTAATTATATTGATTAATTTAATAATAAAAAAACTCTTTTTTGATTCTGCCAGAAGCGGTAACATCCCATGACCATCCTGAGATATCGAATTAGCTAAAAGAATACTCATTGGGATGGTCCCCTGAGAAAAAAGTGTAATAAAGACAAGATGTGGTCCTGATTCCGGAATTATTCCAATAAGAACAGCTACAATTAAGACTAAAAAAGTATTATTTGAAATAAGAGTTTCAATATCCAGATATTCCTTCAAAAATCCGATAAGCAAAAGTGTTGATGAAGTCCATATAAATATTTTTGGAATATGCTTTTTAAAAATATGGTCCCAGAGATGTTCCCTTAAAAAATGATCAGGAACAGTAATCAAAATAAATAGGGAAAAAGACATAGTAACTATAAATGTACCTCTTATCCAGTTTTCCTCATCACCGGCAATTATCCCTATACCTATAAGGAATAAAAGAGCACTTACAAGTAGTAACATAATCACCCTTGGAAAGGATGGCTTTATAAAATATTGAATAAAAGGTTTTTTTGGAAAACAATTACACTTTTCCTGTTCATGAAGTGGAAATTCATGTTTTTCAAAAACCTTCATTATGCTTTTTGGGTCATAAAACTTATCTGTCAGGAATCCAACGATGATGCCTGTAAAAAACAATATCACAAAAATAATAAGTGCGGTTTTTGGAAACATAGCCAACATAAAAAACGCTTCATCTCCACTTGTAGCAATCATTGCCGTAACCAATGCCCCAAAAGATATCATCCTATGTGAAAATAGTGTAACAGCAACATAAGCTCCCAGACAACCCGGAATAACACCTAAAACTGCTGAAAGAACATAGGTTTTCCATCCACGTTCACTTCCACTTTTTTTCCAGATTCCTCTTGTCCGAATATTCAGATACTCTATTACAAGCATCATTACAAAAATAAATCCTGTTATAATTATACCTTGAACTACTGAATGTTTTAATATATCTAATATATTCATCTACCTATATCCTTTAAAAACTGAATTATTAATTCCCATAAATCCTTTCCAAAAATGAGTTTAATCCAGCTACTTGATTTTTAACATTGAACCTGTTTTTTTCTTCTAAATCCGGGATTATTTTTGTAAATTTATCAGGATTTATAATTGCATTTTTAAGTAAATTATAAATTCCATTTCTATCTGATAAATCAAACACCCATCCCATTTTTGTATTTTTTATAATTTCCTCAACATAATTTTTTTTACTTAAAGCTAAAATTGATTTCGCCGATACAAGATATTCATAAAATTTTCCTGGAGTGACAGAAGGTCTCAGACTGGAAACGATCAATAGAAGAATATGAGCATGTTTCTGATATGCAAGACAGGTATTTCTATCCACTTCACCATAATAAATTAATATTTTTCTTTTTAAAAGCCAATCGACACATTTTAATTCTTCTTCACTTAATTTTCCAAATTGATGAATTTCTATTTTTTCACTAAATGAGATATTTTCTTTTATCAAGGTTTCAATTATTTTAAAAAATGGCTTTATGTCACTTGTAGCATCAGACAAAGAAATTTTTCCAGCATGAAGAATATGAAGTTTATTCTTTGCTAGCCCAACCTCAGGAAGTCCAGTAAAGTCATCTTCGTCAAATCCATTTGGCATAAAATAATGATTTTTAACATTATATTTTTCTTTAAAATATTTATCCAGATCAAAATGTGCACTAATAACTCCCTTTGAATACTTTATACTTTCCTCTTCTATTAAATTGTAATAGTTGGAAATGCATTTATGTCTGTACATCTGTTTAGATTCAATAGGATCAAACAAAAGCCCATCTCGGTAATCTGAAACCAGAGGAACATTCCAAAGGTTGGCAAGTTCTATCCCTATCTCCAAACATTCTACAGGCGAATAAGTTGCAATAATTATATCTGGTGAGAATCTATTTTTTATATTGCTATTTAATTTTATAACATTATTCTTCCACCATTTATAGATTGAATGATAAGAACCAAACTGATTAAATATTTCAACTATTAATCTTCTAATAATCCAAATCCCTTTTTTAATTCCTTTTTGTTTAAGATTAAAACTGGGGTCTTTAATTCTAAAAACTCTATTTTCAAAATTAGTCTTCTTATAAGTATGAGTTATTATTGCCACTCCATTATCTAGTTGTTCCAGATATTTTTTCATCCTGTATGGCCTTAAAGAGCCTCCGGTAATCTGAGGCGGATAGTAATATGCAATAATTAGTATTTTCAATATATTTAAAAATAATTATAAATCAGCTATCAAAATATTTTTATATAATTCAAAAAATTGCTTTCCTACAATATAATAACTATAGTTATCAATTGCATACTGTCGTATTTTCTTTCTATCATACATATTTATATTATCAAGCATTGTATCCAATGCAATAAATAATTCTTTTTCATCTTGTGGTTTAATAAGAACGCTATTGTCATCCAAAACCATTTCTGAAATACCACCAACACTAGTTGCAATAACTGGTAGTCCAGAGCTAAAACTTTCTATAATTACACAAGGTAAATTCTCATAATTGCTAAATAACAAAAATAGATCTGACTTCTGCATCTCTTTAGCAACACCTGATACATCTTTTTCTCCAATAAAAAATACAAATTTATTTTTTAAGCCCATTTCATCTACAATTGTCTCACATTTTTTTCTAGTTTCTCCATCTCCAACAAGATACAATTCAAAATCTTTTCTTTTCTTTGAGAGTAAACTAACTACTTGAATTATTCCAGGTATATTCTTTTCTATACGAAAATTAGATACATGCAAAATTCTTTTTTTTTCTTTTTTTCTTTTTTCTTTTTCAAAAACAAAAAGATCTGTATTAACAACATTTGGAATAATAGCATAATTTCCCGTCAAATTATGCCTTAGCATATTGTTTTTTAAATCTTCAGATACTGTTGTAACTACTTTAGCTTTTTTTATAAATATTCTTGTTAATAATTTTCTAATAAAACCTTTGTATTTCCCACTACCTTTTAAATATCCTGACCAATGTTCTGTATGAATAAATGGAATATTCTTTAATCGTGTAAATAACATAAAAATTAATCCAATAGGTGGATTAACATGTGTATGTATAATTTCAGGGCTACCAAATTTTTTTTTAAAAAAATCCAAACCATATTTACTGGCTTTGATATATCTGATTAAATCAATGAGTTTTTTTATTACAGGAATATTCGGAAATGGTTTATAGTAAATTTTCAAACTTGGCAGACCATCTTCTTCTTTATAAACAGGCTCATATTTTTTATTAATCATTAAAGAATCCGACTTAATATATAAAACATATACATTGCAAAACCTTGAAACAGCCTCTGCATGTTTTTGAATAAAAATTGCTTCAAGTCTATTTCTCTTATTTGGATACCACCAACCGGGCCAGAATAATATATTTTTTTTTTTACTCATTTTACACTAAGGTCTATATTCTAATTCATTGTAGGAAAAATTTTAATTTTATATAACAGCATACTATATTATTAAATCTACCAATCTTCTACCTGAAAATAACATAATATTGATTCTTTCATTCATCCTCTTTCTCAGCAATTTAATTAAATTTTTTTTGCAATTACTCCGCAAAAAGGAGAATAAAGTTTTTTATCCTTCGGAAAAGGAAGCCATTTAATTATAGGCAGAAGTATATCTATAAAAAAATGAACCACTATTTTGGATAATATATCCCGTTTTTGTTCATTTACCCAATAATGAAAATGGCCAAAATAACCACTTGAAACAATTTTAAAACCGCTTTCTCCGATTATTTTTGCCCATTCTTCTGGTTTCATAGCCTGAATATTATGCCTTTTATAACTTTCCTTATTAAATAATGATTGAAATGCCCGTTGGAATAATCCTCTAAAATTTGGAGCTGAAATAATAAGATACCCATTCTCTTTAACTAACTTCATATGACTATTAATAACTTCTTCCCAATTAGTAAAGTGCTCCACAAATCCAAAAGAAGCAACAATATTAAATTGCTCTCTCATTTTAAATGTCAAAAAATCCTCATTATAAAAAGTTCCTACATTATAGCCACAATCTTTTAACCATTGAGGGAGTATTGTTTTGACTTTGGGAATTAAATCCAATCCATTCAATTCATATCCAAGTTCTCCAAAACAGGCAAGAAATTGACCCGGAAAACAACCAATTTCTATACAGCTTCCTTCCCCTTTTGGAACGCTTTTTTCAAACCATTCTCTCACTACATGATTCTTCTCTGCAATCTTAAGATTCAACCTTCCATATGTTTCATTCCAAAATTCATCTTTGACAAGATTTACATTTTCACTCATTAATTTTTATCCTTATAAAAATTCAACAGAAATAAATAACACATACTCTTCTATTCTTACTATACTCTTTTTATTTTCTTTAATTGTTTTAAATAATTTGAGGAAGCTTGTTTTTCTGTATAAAAACTTATCGTACGGTGACTATTAATTAAGACATTTTTTAACTCTTCTAAATCCATTTGGAAAATAATATCTTTTAAAAGTATTGCTAATGATTTAGACTCACCTGCAGGAGTGAGAAATCCATTTTCCCTGTCATTGATAATGCCGTCAATTCCTTCATTCTTTGCGCCAATGACTATATTTCCTGTAGCCATTGCTTCTAAATAAACTAAACCAAAAGTTTCCCAACAACTAACCATAATAAATATATGAGATTTTCTTAATTCTTCAATAACTTCTTCATTACTTAGTTTTCCTTTGAAAAAAACCTGGTCACTAATCCCTAATTTTATTGACAGCATTTCCAGCATGCCTCGTTCTTCTCCGTCTCCTATAATTGTGTAAGTAAAATTTATTTTACCTTTTAGTTCAGCTAAAGCAACCAGATTAGTATGAATTTTTTTACGCTCGATCAAATTACTAGCAGAAATAAACGAAATATTTCCACTCAATTTCCACTGATTCAATCGTTTTAAAAACTCAGTTGAATTTCCAATCAGATTTTCTTCAATTCCAGAATAAGCAATAAATAGTTTTTCCTTATCTCTATTATACCATTTCTGGATTTTTTTCTTTATATAAAGAGATCTACATCCGATCATAGATGAATATTCAATTATTTCCCCACATCTTTTATTAAAATTTCCAGAGTTTTCTTCTATTAAATCAGGAGAAAAGTGAAACCCTGTTACCAATGGTAATTTATTCCTCCGGGCATATTGGTAGCCAATCTGCAAACTCTTTGCATAATGTGCAACTACAATATCCGGTTTAAAAAAAATATCCTTCAAATGTTTTTTTAGATACCTATAAAAAGGATAGTACAAGTATGCAATCTTAGGAATTTTAAAAATTGGATAAAAAATAACAGAAATATTATCTAAAACAATTTTTTTAGGTCTAAAAAGTCGTCTCCCTTTACCGGTAAGAATTTCACTGAAGTACATGAAAACAGGACGAACCACTACAACATTACCATCATAATTCCAGTGTTTTACTATATTGCGTATTGCCATTGTACCAACGGTATCATCATCAGATCGATATTGGGAAGAAATAAATAGGATATTCAATTTAAAAATTTTTTTAATTAATTTAGTAATGGTTTTTACTACATATCTATAAATAAATTCAAAAAACCAGCAAAAGTATTTATATAGCTTTTTTGCGTAAAGTATTCACCATAAAGCAACAACTATATCCTTATTGCATTTTCGAGTAATACTTTTATATCTTCATCTGTTTTTATTTTGAATGATAACTTTGAAATTGACAAAATATTTTTCCATTCTATACGGGTAAAAATTTTCCTTTCTCATAAAGCATATATTTGATGAATTCATATTCATGCTCAGACCGTGCCGGTAAATACTGACGATTGCCAATATCAAAAAATGTTTCGTTTTTCGTGCTACTTTTACATTCAAGAGTTTCAACGCATGTTGCTCGGAACGTGTCTTTCTTTATACCTTTCATTTTTAAAAATGATGAATACAGAAAGTGAAATTCTTCCTTTTTTTTCTCTGTCAATTTTTCCATAAACTGATTGCCGACCTTGTCTGTAATATCCTTAGCCGGTGAACCTGCATAAACATGATTTTCCTCCATGTTTTTCGTGATCACACCACCCACCAGGAGCATGGATTTTTTTTTGGCTAGAATGGGAGATACAATGCAATGGCCAACAAACCAGACATCATCTTCTACAATCAGTTCCTTTTGGTTGTTCCAAAGGCAACCTTCTAATAAATCTCCGAATTTGATATGACTCCATAACTGGCTATGAGCCCCAACACCAACATTGTTTCCAATGGTGGTTCCGCCTATGGAATCTATGATGCAAAATTGGCCGATCCAGCAGTTGTGGCCGATAGAAAAGTTTTTATAACCATGAACAGTGACATGGTTATGGATAGTGGTATAATCACCCATAGTGAATTCAGGGACATCAATATAGCAGTTATTACCTATAAACGATCCATATCCGATCGTAATTTTATTACAATTTTGTCCAACAACGACATTGTCCCCAATAATGACTTTGTCGGCGATTTCAACTTGAGTATTTTTTGATTTAAAATCTATTACATCGATTGCCTTGCTCATAATTATTATCCTTTTGTTCGGTCATTGATTTATTTTTTTTAAAAATATTTATTATATTCCTTTGACCAATTTAAGCCTATTATAGTTTTTATTTTTTTGCAATGACAAAATATCCTTGAGTTTCAGCTCCCCAATTATTGTCTAATTTGTCTAATAATGGAGCTAGTAACTGCCCTATATACCAAAAAGGAATTAGAATGAGCTTAATTAGTGATCTTAAGAATTTAGGTCCTCTAATAAATTGTAAGCTGAAATAATTTAATTTAACAATTAAGACTGTAAATATTCCTGTTGTTGCCTCAATTTTAATGTTTTTAAAACCAGATTTTTCAAATAAATATCTTAAACCGTAAGGAGTATATCTGAAATAGTCATTCGGAATTTCATGTAACCCCCACTGCCAAGGAACTTGAAGTATCATATATCCATTTTTTTTTAATATTCTATAAGATTCATTTAAAAATACTTGTGGTTCACATAAATGCTCTATTACTGATAAAGATATTGTCGTATCTGCAACTTCATCTTTCAGATCTATTTGTATGTTTAAATCTGAAACAATATCAGCTTTTGAATTATGTTGAGTTTTAGTCCAATCTACACCAGTATACTTATCACAATATTGTAAGAAAAAATCTTTATATATTGCTTCTCCACAACCTAAATCAATTAAATTTCCTAAATAATATTTAGAATACTTTTGTAAATATTTATCACCTTGTTTATATAAAATCCAATTAAATAATTGTTTATTACTGTGATATTTACTAGGTTTCATAAAAGAAATCCTTTATAGTTTTTATAATTAGATTAATATCTTTTTTTCCCAATCCATAATACATTGGCAATCTAATTAATTTTTCACTTTCCTTAGTTGTAAATTCATCAATTCCATCAAATCGACCAAATTTTATACCTGCAGGAGCTGAATGAAGAGGAACATAATGAAATATTGCTCCAATATTATTTTGTTTTAAATATTCTAAGAGTTTTGATCGTTCAAGAAAATTTTTAACTCTTATATAAAACAAATGTCCATTATGAGTACATTCATTCGGGATTACAGGAAGTTTTAAAAAACCTTTTTCTTCCAGTTCTTTTAATTCATTATAATATTTGCTCCATATTTTTAATCGATTGTCATTAATTATTTTTACTTTTTCAAGCTGTCCCCATAAATATGCCGCACAAACATCGCTAAGCAAATAACTACTTCCAATATCTACCCATGAATATTTATCTACAATTCCTCTAAAAAATTGGTTTCGATTTGTTCCTTTTTCTCTAATAATTTCAGCTCTCTTAATAAATTTTTCCTTGTTTATTATCAATAAACCACCTTCGCCAGCACTAGTATAATTTTTTGTTTCATGAAAACTAAAAACTCCAATATCTCCAATCCTTCCAAGTGGTTTCCCTTTGTAATCACTCATCATACCTTGAGCTGCATCTTCTATCACGTATAATTTATACTTATTTGCAATTTTCATAATAGAATCCATCTCACAAGCAACTCCAGCATAATGAACCGGAACAATTGCTTTTGTCTTTTTGGTAATAGCTTGTTCAATTTTTGTTTCATCAATATTCATTGTATCAGGTCGAACATCCACAAACACGATTTTCGCACCACGTAGAACAAAAGAATTTGCTGTTGATACAAAAGTAAAACTAGGCATTATCACCTCGTCTCCAGATTGTATATTAATCAAAATTGCTGCCATTTCTAAAGCGTGAGTACAAGAACTTGTTAAAAGTACTTTTTTACAATTTAATTTACTTTCAAACCAAGATTGGCATTTCTGTGAAAATTCTCCATCCCCGGAAATTTTGTCATTTTGTAACGATTTTAAAACATATCTGTCTTCGTTGCCTGTATATGATGGTTTATTAAATGCAATCAATATATTATCTCAACTTTTATAAGATTTTGTAATATTTTGGTTTTCTCAAAATCCAAATCATCAATTTTTTCTATCACACTCTTCTGTAATAGTTTTGTTTTTATATTCATTTCATGTGCCATATTTACCTTTTCAAAATTCAAATATATTAGTTAATTGTTTAACCAGAGCATCTTCTGAAAAATACTTTTTAATAATTTTTTTATTATTATGAAACACTCTTTTGGCTGTAGATAAATCTTCTAGACCAAAATCATCTATATCAAAAACATCTAATCTATAATCTTTCAATAAAGAAAATGTTGACACTGATGATTTTAAATATACTTTTTTGCCAAATCCTAATAACGTAATAATATTTCCAAAAGCCTGCTGTCTATCTGGGTTAAATAATGCTATGTCTATTTTTGATAAAAACTCTATATACTCATTAAATGGTATGAACTCCTCCATTGGTTTAAATCTATCCCCAAATAGATCTTTCCCCTTATTTATAACTTTTTTTGTATATTCTTCATCAGCACCGCCATAAGATAATGGAGAATAAATCATTATCTTATCTCTATTATAATTCAACAATTTTTCAAAAACTTCAATATGATTATTAGAAGGATTAGCAGAATTACCAACCAATATATTTATACAATCATTTGTATATGTTTGCTGATATGATATTTCTTTATATAAATTACTAGGGTACATAATACTAAAAATTCGTTTGCTGCGAGCAGAATAAATATCTTTAACAAATTCATAGTCTCCTTTATTCCCAATACAATGTCCAATTTTCTTTATTATCTTTTTTCTAATCCTAGGTTGCGTCTCGGGAAAATAAAAATCTCCTCCCCACATTATCCAGTAAGACTTTTTTAATAACCATGGTTGAAATAATACAATTTGAAGCGTTCTCTCATTAAAAAACAAACTATGAAATATTATTCTTTCTGCATTATATAACGATTTTAAAAATAAAAACAAATTTTTCATTAAAGAGATGTGAGACAAAATAATAATATTATTAGATTCAATTTTCACGAAATCTTTAGCTCCGATTACTAAGAAAAGATGTTCACTGGGTGGGAAGTTATTATTTACAAAATCAATAAAGGGTTGTGTAAATTTTTGATTAGGGAAAATATGTAAGATTCGATTTTTATTCATTTAGTCTTTTTCAATCAGTTTAACAATATATTAAAAAATAAGCTCCCGCCGTTAGGATTTTTGAGCAAATAAATTCATTTATTTAAAATCCTTCCATAATAGATGTAAATAAAACTAAATTTAATATTAACATAAAAAATAAAAAAATGGAAGTTAAGCGCCAGGCTTATAAAAATACATTCAAAGTCTCTCCATCTACACCATAGAAATAAAACAATACATATTTAAAAGCGATATCACCATTAATGATTTCTTTTTATATTTCCTTCTATACCATTATATTGAACATTTTTTACTATAATTCAAAAAGTTGTTTGTCCTGATCAAGTTTTTTTATGAGATAAAACAGTTGACAAAAAGTATTAAATAATTCTATTATTAGCTTCAAAAGCTTTATGATTCAGGCATGTGAAACATATATTGTCTAGATTTAATATAACTGATAAATTAGAGCACAAGGACAGATCAAAGTGGTAGAAGAAGAATAAATTGAGTCTAAAAGCAAAAGCAATCAGCGGCATAAAATGGACGACATTATCCACTATAATAATAACGATACTTCAATTTATACAATTAATAATACTTGCCAGACTATTAGATCCATCTGCATTCGGGATACTGGCTATTGTAATGATTGTTATTGGATTTTCCAAGGCTTTTTTAGATATGGGTATAAGTAATGCCATTATACAGAAACAGGAAATAACCCATAATCAGTTAAGCACACTTTATTGGATAAACGTATTAGCAGGGTTTACAGTGTTTGTTATTATTAGTTTAGCAGCTCCTTTTATAGCAGAATTTTATAAAGAACCGGAACTCAAATCACTTATATTTATTGTATCACTTACATTTGTTATACAGCCCTTTGGTCAACAATTTATGATACTTTGGAAAAAAGAGATGCGATTTAAAGAGATGGCAAAAATTGATGTTACTAACACATCTGTATCTGTAATTATCTCAGTATATTTAGCTTATAAAGGTTATGGTGTATATGCTTTGGCCTATGGAACTCTTTCAGGGACAATCAGCCAGACCATTCAATTTATGTATCTGGGGTTAAAAGAGCATAAACCCTCATTTGTTTTCAAAATAAATGACACAAAAGAGTTTTTAAGTTTTGGAGCCTTTCAGATGGGAGAGAAGAGTATTAATTATATTAGTGCAAATATTGATAAAATACTTATTGGTAAATTTATTGGGATGGAAGCGCTTGGATTTTATAATCTGGCATGGAAGTTAGTTTTAATTCCATTGACTAAAATTAATCCAATTGTTAATAAAGTTGCATTCCCTCTTTATGCAAAAGTACAAAAGGACAAACAAACACTTAGTCATTACTATACAAAATCATTATCAAGTCTATTTTTAGTTGTGGTCCCCATACTGGTCTTTTTGTTTTATTATTCTCAGGAGATTGTATTTATTGCTTATGGAGAAGGATGGGAGCTAACAGCAACTTTATTAAAAATATTGGTAGTTATTGGATTATTTAAAGCCATTGGAAATCCAGCCGGCGCTCTATTACTGGCTATTGGAAGGGCTGACGTCAGTTTCTGGTGGAATCTTGTATGGGCATTTCTAGTTAGTATGGTTTTATATACAACAATGATAATATCAAAAAACATGGAGTTTATTGCTTATTCTCTTTTAGGTCTATCTTTATTAACATCATATATTTATCATAAAATGATACAGAAGTTTTCAGGTGTATTATATAAAAAAATAGTAATAAACTTTATTAAGGTTTTAGTGGTTACACTAATTATTGGTCTTATTTCACTTACGGTTATTATTTTAATAAACAGAAGTCATCATACCTTAAGGTTCTTAACAGGAACATCAATTTACTTAACTTTATATGCCGTATATTTAAAAAAATATGAAATGAAAATAATAAATTTGTTTCTAAAGAAGAGATAATAATGCCTGGAATTTACGGATATATAAAAAGAGATGAAAAAGACAATTATTTAAATAATATGTCAAAAAATCTAATGTACCAGAATTATTTTAAAAAAGATGAAAATTTCAATGACAGAAACATTGAAGCGTCTCATATTCATCTAGGCAAAATGAAAAAAAACACAGACTTTTTTTTTAAAAAAGGTATTTACATTTCCATTGAGGGTGAACAATATGATTCAAACTATATTAGTTTTGAAAACCTTCTATTTGACTCATATAAAGAACAGAAGCTTAAATCAACATTAAATAAACTCGATGGATATTTTAATGCAGTAATTTATGATAGTAATATTAAAAAAGTATTTCTTATATCTGATAGATATGGCATGAGAATGTTATATTATTATTTTAATAAGGGACATTTTGCCTGGAGCGGCGAGGTTAAAGGACTTTTGGGAATTGATTTTCTAGACAAAAGTATAGATAAAAAACAGATAGAATGTTTTATGGATCTAGGATACTTACTTGAAGATAATACCTTGCATAAACATATTAATCTTATAAAGCCATCTACAATTATGACATTTGATATAGAATCAGCAGAATTAACTCAGGAATATTATTGGAAGTGGTCAGAAATAAAACAACAAAATATCCCTTTTGATGATGCAGTAGACAAACTGGGTATATTATTTTTAAACGCTGTAGGAAAAAGATTTAATCAAAATGAAAAAATTGGAATTTCACTTAGCGGGGGGCTTGATAGTCGTGCAATTTTTGCTGCAGTTAATAAACTATACCCAATTTTTAATGGATATGCTTATACTTTTGGAGTAAAAGGATGCGACGATATAGAGATAGCTAAACAATGTATTGCAAATACAAATTGGAAACATAAAATATTTCATTTTTCAAATAATAATTGGTTTGAATTAAGAAAAGAAAAAGTGTGGTTTTCGGATGGTATGCTTAACATAATGCATATGCATGGCAGTGAATTTGGCAGTGAAGTATCAAAAATAATAGATTTTAATTTAAGTGGATATGCAGGAGATGTAGTTTTGGGTGGTGGTTGGTTTGACAAACTTCCTCTAAATAAGAGAGCATCTAAACATAATTTAAAAATTTTTTATAAAAATTATATTGATATTTGTAATATAGAAGATGACTTTTATAATTTAAATCATTGTGAACCTCATTTATATATGAATAGAGTTAGAAGATTTACAAATATGGGTACTGTAAATGGGTTATATAATCTAAATCTACGAAAACCATTTTTTGACAATAAATTAATTGAATTTATCTACTCAATCTCTGATGAGTATAGAAAAAATAATAAATTGTACAGTACGATGCTTTTAAAATTTTTCCCAGACTTTTTTAAAGACATTCCCTGGCAGCGAACAGGTATAACCATAGATAAAGAGATTTCAAATAATTTACCTGCTAAAATTATGAGAAAATCCAAAAGTATACTTTACAAATTAAAGGTACTAAAAAACAAAAAATATTTCATAGATTATCAAGAGTTGATAAAAGAAAAAAGAGTTTCAAAGTATTTGAACCAGATATTAAATTTAAGAAATTCCTGCTTCTCAAAATATACAAATGAAAACTACAAAGATATGTATTTACTTCAACATTTAAATAATAATGAAAATTATAGTGATAAAATATTGAGAGCAGCAACCATTGAGTTGTATCTGAAAAAAGTTACTATTGAATCTTCAACAGATAACAAGCCAGAAGTGTAAAACAGTTTGTTTTTATTATGATGCAACAATACCAAGTTCATCATGTTTTTTTTGAGGCAATTCGAAAAGTTGACAAATTATAATTGTAACACTATAATGCTCGCGAACAGTTTGCGAACATGGAGGTGTTATGCTTACTAAAAAACAGAAAAAAATATATGACATTATTAAAGAAATAGCAGATGATATGGGTTATTTTCCTAGTGTAAGAGAAATTGGAGAAGCTGCAGGACTTTCATCTCCAGCCACTGTCCATGCATATCTGGAAAAATTATCATCAGTGGGAGTAATAAGAAAGCTGAATAGATCATGGGAAATAATTAAGAACAAGTTTTCAATACCTATTATGGGAATAGTGCCTGCAGGATCACCATTCGAAATATTTGAATCTATTGGAGAAGAGATAGAACTTCCTGAATGGATCTCAAATAAAAGTGGAGATTTGATTGCCTTTAGAGTGCAGGGTGATAGTATGAAGGACGCATATATTAGTGAAGGAGATATAGTTGTTATAAAGAAAACGCCCGATGCAGAATCAGGAGATATGGTTATAGCTTATCTGAATGATTCTGAAATCACCTTAAAAAGATTAAAAAAAGATAAGAACAAGATATGGTTAATTCCTGACAATCCTGATTATAAACCTATTTACGATCCATTCAGCCTTATCGGAAAGGTTATTGGTGTACTTAGAAAATATTAGAATAAATTATATTTAATTATAAACCTTGTCTAGAAGGTTATTAAGAATAAACTTTGCTGCTAAATTTGCTTTACTGTCTTTTAGGATTGGAGGACCAATACATGATGGGCACCCTTCATTACATTCGCAATTATCTATATGAAAATAATTCATTCCAATAGTTTTTTATTATCTTTTTGGGTTCAATTAAAATATCAAAATCTTTCATTTTTAAAACATTTTTTTTATCATATTCAATTTAAGAAAAGTTTTATTTAGTACAGTAATAAATCTCTCCACTAGATTCTGTTAGTCTCATTTTTAAAATTTCATATTCATTAACAATATCGTTTACTTTAATAGTTTTTACATTGAATCCAGCCTCAATAAGTCTGTCTATATAATCTAAACCATAACTTCTAACATGATCATCCTTTCCAAAAGCTTTCAATCTGTCTAATGGCCTGGTTATGCTTGGATCCTCAAAAGTTTTTTCGCGAGTTATGGGGACAAGTAAAATAGCCCAACCATTATTCTTTAATACCCTGTAAAATTCACTTATTGCCTTTTTATCATCTTTAACATGTTCCAAAACATGACTACAATAAATAACATCAAATGATTGATCCGGGTATTTTATATCAGTTATATCCATTTTTACCATCACATTTGAACCCGAAAGATCAGCTGTTATATAATTATCACCAAGTTGTTCCCTTAATTTTGATTTAAAACAAGTTTCCGGTGCAACATGAAGCATTTTTTTAGTTATACCATCAAATAAGGTAGTCTTTTCCAATAAATATAACCATAAAAAACGATGACGTTCAAGAGCCCCACAAAAGAAACATTGAGCCTCTTCACGAGGAACAATTCCAAATTTTTGAAATTTCCCGGATGATTTTCCACATACAGAGCAGAATCGCTTATTGCCATAATAAATTGGAATCTGTATTATAAATCCTATTCGCCGAAGCGGTCTCTTAATCCACTCTGGAAGCACCGAAATAATCTTTATCATTTTCTTACTCCATTTAAATCTTCACTCATGCTTTTTTAAGATAAGCTACCGGTGTTAACATTTGCAAGCTAAAACATTTTCCTTTTATAAAGTAATATCTCAACCTTAATTTCCGGTAAGAAAATTATATTAACATAGAAAACAAGAAATTAATACCTCTTTATAAAACAGTTTTTATTTCAATATATATTGTCAATTTTTGGTCAAAATACTACAATCATACCTTGATGTATAAACATTAGATTCTAATCAAAAAAAGAGTAAATATTATGAGAAACATAGATTCCTGGAAGCCAAGTAAATTTGTTTATGTAAAAAATAAATTGCAAGCTTCAAAAAACAAAAAAAATAGTTGGTGTTTATTCCGGATTAATGGTTGATTTAATTGCAATTCCTTTTGACAAATATTTGAATCTATTGGAGAAGATATAGAACTTCCTGAATGGATCTCAAACAATAGTGGAGACTTAATTACATTAAGAGTGCAGGGTGATAGTATGAAGGACGCGTATATAAGTGAAGGAGATATCGTCGTTATAAAAAAACCAGATGCAGAAACAGGAGATATGGTTATAGCTTATCTGAATGATTCTGAAATTACATTAAAAAGATTAAAAAAAGATTAAAAAAAGATAAAAACAAGATATGGCTGATTCCTGACAATCCTGATTATAAACCTATCTACGATCCATTCAGCCTTATCGGAAAGGTGATCGGTGTACTACGAAAGTATTAAATATTTAGATTCTCTGCCAAAAACTTAAAAACCAAAGTATTCTAGTTATAAACCTTGTCTAGAAGATTGTTAAGAATGAACTTTGCTGTTAATTTTGTTTTACTATCTTTTCGAATTGGAGGACCAATACATGATGGACATCCATCATTACATTCACAATTATCTATAATTTTTACGATCTGGTTTAAAATCTCCTCAATTCTTTCATAGAGCATTTCAGAAAACCCTATACCATTTGGATAATTATCATATATATATATATTTGGTTCAAATTCAATAAGCTCATTTGAAAGCCCATTATCATCATTAATAACAGATTTCTTCTTAAAACCATTAACATGAATATTCGATTTGGTTATATTGTCTTCTACCGCATACCCTATATCGTTTGTATCACACATCAAATAAACAGCACATATATGACGCATCAGATATGCAATCCCGGCAACTGCTTCAACTTTTTCTTCTGTAGATATTTTTATTCCCTCTAATAACTCTCTTCTGATTGTGATCCAGAATGCAGTGGTATGCATCTCCTGTTGCGGCAATTGCAAATCTCCTGCGCCTACATTCTCATTTGTATAAAATTTTATTTTTTTGAAGCCTACAACCTGTGTATAGACATGAGTATCACCATAAGAATAATAATATTTATCCTTCTGCGTATCATCAAAAAGATCTAAAACTGAAATTTTTGTATGTGATATTGCATCTGTATAATAATCAGAATCAGATTCTCTTACAAAAGCCTTTCTATTTTCGTAGTCCATTTCCTCAACCACAAACTGTTCTCCCTCAAGAATGTAAATTGCCTTCTTATGCAAGGTCTCCAAAGCTGAAGAAAAACCTACTTCTGCAATTACCTTTTCGCCTTTTGTTCTGTCAACCACAACAAAATTATCTGAAGATATTCTGTTTATACTTACTGCATCAGCAGGATACCCTTCTTCTGTCCAGAACCATTTATCACCTTTTAAAAAAAGAACATTATTTTCAGATAGATAATTCAGAATCTCCTGTAAGTCTTCTTTTCCAAAATTCTCGCCTTTAATAAATGGCAATTCAAATGCAGCACACTTTATATGATCAATAAGGATAGACATATTATCAGGATTTATTCTTCCGGTTTCAGGTGATTTTTCAGAGAAATATTCAGGATGGTTAAAGATAAACTGGTTGACAGGACTTGAAGAAGAAATAAGAATTCCAATTGATTTACCGGATCTTCTCCCTGCTCTCCCAAGTCTTTGCCAGGTTGATGCTATTGTACCAGGATAACCTGCTAAAACTGCCCCATCTAGAGACCCTATATCAATACCCAATTCAAGAGCATTTGTGGAAACAACCGCTTTTATATCTCCCTTTCTCAAGCCTTTTTCGATCTCCCTTCTTTTTTGAGGTAGATATCCTCCCCGGTACCCTCTTATCTTTCCCTTATCTGTAACCTTTTTTTCAAAATCAGATTTCAAATATTTAACTAGAATCTCAGTATTTAATCTTGAATTTGCAAAAGTAATTATCTGTAAACCATTCTTAAGGAGAATATATGAAAGTTGCCTTGCTATAGATAGATAGGATCTTCGAATTCCCAACTGTTTATTTATAACTGGAGGATTAAAAAACACCAGGTATTTTTCACCTCTCGGGGCACCACTTTTATCAATCAACTCAACATCTTCAGAAACAATCATCTCAGCCAACTCTTTAGGATTTGAAATAGTTGCAGAAGACATAATAAATGTTGGTTTTGACCCATAAAACTCACATATTCTTTTCAATCGTCTCATGACATTTGCCATATGAGATCCGAAAACTCCTGTATAAGAATGCAATTCATCAATAATTATATATTTTAAATTTTCAAATAAATTAATCCATTTTGTATGGTGAGGTAGAATTCCTGAATGAAGCATATATGGATTGGATATTACAATTTGCGCCTGTTTTCTAATAGCCTTTCTCGTACTTTGTGGAGTATCACCATCATAAGTAAATAATCCAATCTTATCTCCAAGCAATTTGTTTAACTCAAGAAGCTCTGAAAGTTGATCCTGTGCTAAAGCTTTGGTAGGAAACAAATATAAGGATTTTGCTGAGGGATCTTTAGTTAAAGCATTAAGAGTAACACTATTGTAGACAAGTGTTTTCCCGGATGCAGTAGGAGTTGCTACGACAACATTTTTTTTCTCTAAAACTTTTCCAATTGCCTCTGACTGATGAGAATAGACCCTTGATATTCCTTTGTCCTGGAATACAGAAACTACATTTTTTTCAAGCTCAGTAGGAAAGTCTGAATAACTACCCTCAAATGGCGGCAATTTTGTTACATTTACACTGCTAAATGTATCCCTGCTAACCCGAACTATCTCTTCTAATGCTCTATCTAGTAATTTATCCTTATCCGATATCATTTAAATAAACTCCAATTAAGGATTATCCCGGTTTATAGGCATGGTCATACATCTGCATCCTCCACCACCACGTGCAAGTTCAGACCCATTTATAGTAATAACAGCTTTTTTATAAGTATCAATATTCTTCATATCTTCAATTATTTCTTTTGCCTTAATGATTTCAAATCCCTCTTTATTTAACGCATCAACGGTATATTGATTTCTTCCATATCCGAGTACTTTCCCTGGTGCTATTGCAAAAAAATTGGCGCCACTATGCCATTGTTCACGTTCTTGCACCCATTGGTCTGTAGCTCCCCCGCATAATACAGGTTTTAAGTCCATTCCAAGTTTCTTTAAAATAGATATAAGGTTTTCTTCTTCTCTTATAGATTTGACAGTACCGTTATCAAAATTGATATGAACTGTTGCGTACTTATTGGTTTTTAATATAAGAGGTTCATACACCATACATGTATCATTGTCTAAAAGTGTAAAAACCATATCCAGATGAATAAAAGATTCAGGTTTTCTAGGTATCTCCTGAATTATTATATTCATTTTTTTCTTTTCCCTTTTGTATTTATCAATTAAAAAATCAACACCTTCTGTAGAAGTTCTTGCTCCGATTCCAATTAAGAGAATATCTTCTCTGGCAATAAGCACATCTCCGCCCTCAATAGTTATTCTGCTGTCATTGGAAAAATCATTAACCGGGTTAAATGTTTTTGCATTAAAAGCCGGATGAAAGTCAAATATGGTTTCCATTATCAAGGCTTCTCTCCGTCTGACTTTATTTGCCATTCTTCCGATCAGTACTTCTTCATTTATTGAGACCGATGCATCCCTCATAAAGAAGAAGTTATGAAGAGGTGGGAGTGAATATCTTTCTGTACTTAAAAATTTTGACAGATTATCCTTTTTCATGATTATTCCAGTAATTAATTGTGAGGCAAGTTCACTATTTTCCAATAATAAAAGTTGTTCTTTAATGCTTAAATAATCGTCAATATTACATAATTTATTGATAAAAGTATCTCTTACCTTTTCATTTTTTAAAACATCTTCTAATAATTCTACCATTTGAAATGTTTTTGTAACCTTCGATAATACTCCCTTAAGCTGATCATACTCCTTTGTTGCAACTGAGAGATTCAAAATATCACTATAAAGCGCTTTTTCAGCATTTTTAGGAGTCATATTCTCAACCTCCTTTCCAGGAGAATGTAGAATTACGGCATTTAATTTCCCTATTTCACTTGTAACATTTATATTATATTTCATATTCTGATTATACCTAAATTGGGCAGTTACCGCAATGTTTTTTATAAAAAGGGATAATAAAACGAAAAATATCGATGACAGGAAAGATAAGAAATTTTATTGGATCAAATACTGTAAATCAAACTATTTACATATCAATTTTTTCAAAAACCAATTTAATTTTTTCTACAATTTCATTGGGTTTGAAGGGTTTAGTCATATAAAATAAAGCACCTAGCTCTAAACCCATTTCTATTATTTCTTCGTTTTTTTCAGCACTTAAAATAAGAATAGGAATTTTTATATCTTTATTTTTCATTTCGATCAGTACTTCTTCCCCAGACATTATAGGCATCTGCATATCTAAAATAATTAGATCAAAATATTCCTTTTCAAGTAGTACTAATCCAGCTTTACCATTATTCGCTGATTTAACAAAATAATTATTCTTCTGTAAATAATATTCTAAAACTTTCCTCAATGTTGGAGAATCATCAATTACAAGAATTCTTTTTTTCATTAAAACTCAAAATTAAGATTTATTCAACTACATCCTTGCTTACACTATCATTCAACTTATTACTTTTTTCAAGTTCACTATAGTACTGATATCCTGTTCCAGATGGTATCAATCTTCCCATTGTCACATTTTCTTTAATTCCGACTAATGTATCTTCTTTTCCAGCAATAGCTGCATTAGTTAAAACTCTTGTTGTTTCCTGAAATGCCGCTGCTGAAATAAAACTATCATATGCGAGAGCAGCTCTTGAAATTGGAAGTAAAGCAGGCATAGCTCTTGAAGGTGTACCACCTTCCGCTTCAACTCTTCTGTTCTCTTCCTCAAATCTCCACTTTTCAATAACTTCATCTGGAATAAAACTAGTATCTCCGGAAGTTTCGATCCTTCTCCATTTAATCATTTGTCTAATAATGATTTCAATATGCTTGTCATTTATTTCAACACCCTGGAGTCTATAAACTTCCTGAACTTCTTTAAGTAGATATGCAGCAAGTTTCTGTTCTCCTAAAACACTTAAAATATCAGCAGGGTTTAACGGACCATCGGTTAGTGGTGTTCCAGCCTGTATTCTATCACCATCTCCAACAATTATATGAGCACCTCTGGGAATATTATGTTCATCAGGCTTAACAAGTTCATCTACAGGACGAATTAGCAGTTTTTGTGACCCTTTTTGTAATTTACCAAATTCAACTATTCCATCAATCTGAGCCATTTTTGCAGGAATCTTTGGTTTTCTAGCTTCAAAAAGTTCAGTAACTCTCGGCAGACCACCGGTAATATCTTTAGTTTTTGCAAATTCAGATGGTATTTTAGCAAGCACATCACCAGCCATAACTTCTTCTCCATCTTTTATTTCACTTAAGTGTGCATTAACAGGTAATAGATATTTCTTCTTCTTTTTATTGGTCTTTTTGTCCCTTATAAGAACATGAGGTTGTATTTCATCTCGAAGTTTCTCATCCTTAACATCAATAATAATTCTTGTAATTTTCTTACTTTGTTCATCTCTATCTTCAATATATGAAATAGATTCCTGTAGATCTCTAATTTCCAGAATACCGCTTTCACTTGCTAGAATTGAATTGGCATATGGATCCCATTGAACTAATAGATCTCCCTTTTTGACAAGAGCTCCATCTTTAACCATAAGTGTAGAACCATATGCAACAGGATAAAGTGCACGTTCACGTCCATTAAGATCAGAGATCTGTATCAATCCTGTTCTGTTCATTGTAATCAATTCCTTATTTCTGTCTTTAATATACTCTAATCCTACAAATGCAACCTTGCCTTCATAGCCTGTATTTAGTTTTGTCTGGCTTTCAGCACCTGATGCAACACCCCCAATATGGAATGTTCTCATTGTAAGCTGGGTACCAGGTTCTCCAATTGACTGAGCAGCAATAACACCAACTGCTTCACCAAGATCAATGAGTTTTCCTGTTGATAGGTTTCTACCATAACATTTCTGGCAAACACCAGCTCTGGTTTCACAAGTCAAGGCTGATCTAATTTTTACTTTCAATATTCCTGAGTCAACTATCTCTTTTGCCTTATATTCATCAATAATAAGTCCCGATTCATAAATTACATGATCTGGAGAATTTGGATCAAGAATATCATCTACGGAAATTCTTCCAACCAATCTATCTATTAGAGGTTCTATCTCTTTTCCATTTTCAATAATTGCCTCTACAGTAAGACCATTAATTGTTCCACAATCATTTTGCTTAACAATGACTTCAACAGCCGCATCAACAAGTTTTCTTGTTAAATATCCCGCATCTGCTGTTTTAAGTGCAGTATCAGCTAGTCCCTTTCTTGCTCCATGAGTAGAAATAAAATATTGTAAAACAGACAAACCTTCTTTAAAGTTTGCAGTGATTGGAGTTTCAAGTATCTCGCCAGAAGGTTTAGCCATCAAACCCCTCATTCCCGCAAGTTGTTTCAATTGGTCCTGACTGCCTCTAGCACCGGAATCTGACATTACAAAAAGTGGATTTATTGTATCCCCTTCATAACTCATAGTTTCCATTTTTTCAAACATTTTCTTTTGAACATCTCTTGTAGCCTTTGACCACATTTCAATTATTTTATTATATCTTTCACTTTTCTGCAATTTCCCTGCACTATATTGTGCTTCAACTTCTTCAAGTTTTTTTTCTGTATTTGCTATAATTTCACTCTTTTCTTCAGGTACTACGAGATCAGAGATCCCGATTGTAAATCCAGCCATTGTAGCATATTCAAAACCAGCTTCTTTCAGCATGTCAAGAGTTTCGACTGTAGGTCCAAATCCTAAATTTAAATATATAAAATAAACCAGATTCTGAATACCCTTTTTCTTTATAATTCCATTAACAAAAGGAATGCTTTCAGGTGTCAATTCATTAAATATTATTCTTCCAGCTGTTGTAACAAGGAGTCTATTATCAGAAGGTTTAATCTCTGTTATAGGACAGTTCAATACATCCTGATCATCAAGTTGATACGTATCCAGATTTATTAATTTCCCTACATATCTAACATTAATCTTTGCATTGAGATCAATTACTCCACCCTCAAGAGCAAGTAATGCATCTTTAAATGAACTAAAAAATCGATTTTGTCCTTTTAACCCTTTTTTAGTAAAAGTCATGTAATAAAAACCAAGAATCATATCTTGAGTTGGAACCGCAAGAGGTCTTCCATTTGAAGGAGACAAAATATTATTCGTTGAAAGCATAAGAATTCTAGATTCTGCCTGAGCTTCTAGTGATAAAGGAATATGTACTGCCATCTGGTCACCATCAAAATCGGCATTAAATGCAGGACATACCATTGGATGAAGTGTAATAGCATTACCTTCAACTAATTGAGGTTCAAAACTCTGAATACCTAACCTATGAAGAGTTGGTGCTCTATTTAACATTACAGTATGTTCTGCAATAACTTCTGCTAATGCATCCCAGATTTCTTCTCTGTTTTCTTCAACCCAGGTTCTTGCAACTCGAAGAGTTGTTACCATACCTTTTTTTTCCAATTTATTATATATAAATGGTTTAAATAATTCCAATGCCATCTTTTTAGGAATTCCACATTGGTTTAACTTCAATTTAGGGTCTACAACAATTACGGATCTACCAGAATAATCAACTCGTTTACCAAGCAAATTCTGTCTAAATCTTCCCTGCTTTCCCTTTAGAGAATCTGATAATGATTTCAAAGGTCTTTTCTGACTGCTCATATAACTTTTATTTCTTTTTTGATTATCAAATAATGCATCGACTGATTCCTGAAGCATTCGTTTTTCATTTTTTATTATTAAATCAGGTGCTTTAAGATCAAGAAGCCTTTTCAGCCTGTTATTTCTATTTATAACTCTTCTATATAGATCATTTAAATCAGATGATGCAAATCTTCCACCATCAAGTCTTACCAATGGTCTCAGATCTGGAGGTAAAACAGGTATTGTATCCATTATCATCCATTCAGGTTTGTTCTTTGAATGAAAAAATTCTTCCATCATCTTTAATCTACGAGAATAACTTTTCTTTCTCTGTATAGATTTTTCAACCTTTAATTTAGATTTAAGGTCAGCAACCTCACTTTCAAGTTCAATCCTTTTTAACAGTTCATAAACTGCTTCAGCTCCCATTTCTGCTCTAAATGAATCTACACCAAACCTTTCAATATAATCATTATGCTCTTCCTCAGTTAGGTGTTGTTTAAACTTCAAATCAGGAATATTTTTTGGATCAATAACAACATAATTCTCGAAATATATAATGTTTTCTAATATCTTCGCTGGAATTTCTAAAATAACACCTATTCTCGTTGGAATACCTTTAAAAAACCAGATATGTGCAACTTTTGAGTTCAGTTTAATATGACCCATCCGTTCTCTTCTTACAGATGCAAGAGTAACTTCAACACCACATTTTTCGCAAACAATACCTTTATATTTTAAGCCTTTATATTTCCCGCATAAACATCTAAAATCCTGAGTAGGTCCAAATATTTTTGCACAAAAAAGCCCATCTCTTTCAGGCTTAAAAGTTCTATAATTAATTGTTTCCGGTTTTGTAACTTCACCGGATGACCATGAGGAAATTGTTTCTGAAGATGCTAAACTAATCCTCAGTTTATCATAATCCATTGTATTTAGTTCTTTTGACTTATTTTTTTTATACATCAGTACTCCTTACTATGGTTGGAATAAGCCCTATATTGCAAGGGCTTAATAAATATATCGTTTATGTTCTCTTTCATTATTTAGATTTTTTAGACTCTAAAATCATAATAACTTCTGCAAATTTTCAGCAATTTTACTTTCCTCGGTTTTCTTTTCTTTTTTAATCAACTCTACATTCAACGCAAGACTCTTCAACTCTTTCATTAATACATTAAATGACTCAGGTAATCCCGGATTAAACTCCATATTTCCTTTTACTATAGCTGAATAAATTTCATTTCTTCCAGTTATATTATCAGATTTTATAGTCAAAATCTCCTGTAGTAAATAAGCGGCTCCATAGGCTTCAAACGCCCAAACTTCCATTTCACCAACTCTTTGACCACCGAATTGAGCCTTACCTCCAAGTGGTTGCTGAGTTATTAGAGAATATGGACCAGTTGACCTTGCATGTATTTTATCATCAACCATATGTTCAAGTTTAAGAAAATACATATAACCAACAGTGATTTTATTACTAAATTTTTCCCCTGTAAGGCCATCATGTAACTCTACTTTCCCATCTTCTGGAAGTCCTGCTTTTATCATGTATTTTTTAACCATTTCTTCTGCATTTGAATCAAATACAGGGGTTTCAAAATGGACATTCAGCAGCTTGCCCGCCCATCCTAATATCAATTCATATATTTGACCAACATTCATTCTGGAAGGAACACCAAGTGGATTTAGTATGATATCAACAGCTGTCCCATCTTCAAGAAATGGCATATCTTCTTCTGGAAGAATCTTTGCTACGACACCTTTATTTCCATGCCTTCCAGCCATTTTATCCCCGACAGAAATTTTTCTGTTGATTGCAACTAAAACTTTAATTATCTTTATAACTCCAGGAGCAAACTCATCTCCCTTCTTCATATTTTCTATTTTTACTTCCATTTCAGTAATCAGAGCATCTATGTGAAGTTTTGTCTTTTCTTCAATATCTTCAATGGCAGTTTTTACTTCTGCATTCACACCCTTTTTAATTAACTGAATATCACTATTATGTATTCCAGTTAAAAAATCTTTAGAGAATATTTCACCTTTTTTAAGCGAACTATCATCCAATTTTATATTTTTAACTGATTTGATCCCATTTAATAGAGCAATTATTTTTTCGATTTTATTATTGTTTAAAATTCGTTTTTCATCTTTTATGTTTCTGCTCAATTTTGCAATAGCGTTCTCATCAATTTCAACTGCTCTTGCATCCTTTTCTAATCCACGTCTTGTGTAAACTTTGACATCAATAATAGTACCCTGAACTCCCGGGGGGCAATATAGAGAAGTATCTCTAATTTCAGAAGCCTGTTCTCCAAAAATCGCTCTTAATAATTTTTCTTCCGGAGATAACTGAGTCTCTCCCTTAGGGGATACTTTTCCAACTATAATTTCACCTGGTTTTATACTTGCACCTATTCTAACTATACCAGTTTCATCTAAATGCCTTAAGATATGTTCAGATACACCGGGAATATCGCGTGTAATTTCCTCTTTTCCAAGTTTTGTTTCTCTAGCTTCAATTGATTCTTCTACAATATAAACAGAATTGTATACAGATTTTTTTACAAGCCTCTCACTTAGAACAATAGCATCTTCATAATTATATCCTCTCCAAGGCATAAATGCTGCGAGAATATTTCTGCCTAAAGCAAGTTCTCCCTGGTCTGACGCAGGTCCATCACAAATAATTTGTCCTTTTTCTACTCTGTCCCCGATATTTACAAGTGGTTTCTGGTTAATCAGAGTATTTTGATTTGATCTTCTAAATTTTTTCAATTCATAAAGATCTGAATTAATTTCAGAAAAATCTGAATTTTCATTTTCACTATCGGTTTTAATAATGATTCTTTCAGCATCCGCATTCATTACAATCCCGGACCTTTTACAAATTATATCCATCCCACCATCTTTAATAAGTTGGTGTTCCATTCCAGTTCCAACAATAGGAGCTTCCGGATTAATAAGTGGGACAGCCTGTCTCTGCATATTAGAGCCCATTAAAGCTCTGTTTGCATCATCATGTTCAAGAAATGGAATTAAAGCGGCAGAAACCGAAACAAGTTGTTTCGGAGAAATGTCAATATAATTAACCTGTATCGGTTCACTGAGAAAAGTATTATTACCCTCTCTAACATTTACTCTTTTTGCAGTAAAATATCCTTTATCATCAAGTTTTGCATTTGCCTGGGCAATAACTAATCCCTCTTCCTCCCATGCGGTTAAGAAAAATGCATGATAATGGAATAAGGGTAAACTTTTTTTGCCTTTTTTTAATTTTTCTATTGTTTTCTGAAGATCTTCTTCTTTTACAACTTCCTTATAAGCATAATCGGAATCTCCAGGATGCTCAATTTCAAAAAAGTTAATTACTCTTCCGTCTTCAACTTTTCTTAATGGAGTTTCTAAAAATCCATAATCATTAACTCTAGCATAAGTGGTTAAAGATGAAATCAATCCAATATTTGGGCCTTCAGGAGTTTCAATAGGACATATTCTTCCATAGTGAGAAGAATGAACATCTCTAACTTCAAACCCTGCTCGTTCTCTGTTCAATCCACCTGGTCCAAGTGCTGAAATTCTTCTTTTATGAGTAGTTGCAGCCAATGCATTTGTCTGGTCAAGAAATTGAGACAATTGTGATGTCCCGAAAAATTCCTTAACTGCAGCAAACACTGGTTTTGCATTTATAAATTCTCTAGGAAGCATGACAGATACATCTTCTGAATTTGTGATTCGCTCTTTTATTATCTTCTCAAGTCTCAGGAGTCCAATTCTAAAAGCATTTTCAACAAGTTCTCCAACAGCTCTTATTCTTCTGTTAGCTAAATGATCAATGTCATCAATAGTAAGTTTTTTACCTTTTACTAATGTACCATACTTAAGTCTCATATAAAACTTAACAATATCGACCATATCTTCAGTAGTCAGAACATGAACACCTTCGTTATAGTTTTCCTTTCTTCCTAACTTTATATTTAACTTGAGTCTTCCTACAGAGGACATATCATATCTTCTAGGATCGCTCATCATATTTTCAAAAAATTTCTTTGACCCTTCAAGAGTAACAGGTTCACCCGGTCTCAATTTTTTAAAAATTTCAATATAGGAATCTCCCTGATCTTTTGTTACTCTTTCATCAGCATCAACTTCACTTTGAACTACAACCTTATCAGAAATAGCAATATCTCTTTTTTTCTTATCTTTTCTGAGAGTATATGCAATCATAGGACCAAATTCCGCATCATCACCCTCAGGAAATAATATAGTGAACTCTGCGTTAATCTTTCTAAGTTTTCTAATTTGTATAGAACTTATTAATTCATTTCCTCTTAAAATCTCTTCATAATCATCTGCCGCATATAATTCATCAAACATGTCTATATCAACTGGAACATAATCAATTCCAGCCTTTGCCATCATTTCAACATCTTTGATTTTAATTTTTGAACCGGATGCAAGTAATTCATTTCCGTCTTTATCAACTACAGTTTTTATAACATTGATATCTTTAAGATTTCTTGAATTTTGAATATAAAATATTCCATTCTCAACTTTAGCATTAAAAATTGTATAGAATTCTTTAAGAATATCCAAATCTTCGAACATTCCCATCGCTTTTAAAAAAGTTGTTATATTGACACGCTTTGTTTTTTTATCCAATCTTAATTGAAGTAAACTTAGTTTTTCTTCAAATTCAATCCATGCGCCTCTAGCAGGAATAATCTTTGCAGAATATTCACCCCTGGATTTGCCAGGAAGAAAATATACTCCTGGAGATCTTTGTAACTGAGAAACAACAGCTCTTTCAGTACCATTTATAATAAATGTTGCTCTATCAGTAATGTATGGAATCTCTCCAAAATACATTTCCTGTTCTTTAACGTCTTTAATAAATTTTTCTCCATCTTTATCTTCATCAAATAATGATAAACGAAGTTTGACAGTCAAAGGAATGGTATAATCAAATCCCTTATCAAGACATTCTTCAGGTGAGTATTTTATTTTTAGTCGAACCTTGTCACCACATTTAGGACATATTTTATTCTTAACGTTATTTTTAGTGATACATTCCGGACAAACTGAGTCTTTTCCTGTTTTTATCTCTGAGTTCAACACAGATCCACAATGTGAACAATAAGGTTTTGATTCTGCAACCCCCTGCAATTGTCCACATTTACATGACCATTCACCAATACTGTATGAATCATAGTCAATGATTGCGGTTTCTTTAAAATCTGTGATAGGAAATATTGACTTAAATGCAGCCTGTATCCCAATAGTTTTCCGACTTTCCGGAAATTCATTAATCTGTAAAAAAGTCATATATGATTTTTTCTGGACCTCAAGAAGATCCGGAATATCAATTGGACTTACATTTTCAGAAAAACTAATACGGTCAATATAATGATTTTTTTGCATACTTATCCTATATATTTATTTTGCCTGCTTATAATGAATTTTATCACTACTTGATCTCTATTTCTGCTCCAGCTTCTTCAAACTTTTTCTTAATTTCTTCAGCTTCTTCTTTTGATACGCCCTCTTTTATAGTTCCTGGAGCCTTATCAACAACTTCCTTTGCTTCTTTTAAGCCTAAGTCAGTTACTTCTCTTACAGCTTTAATAACATTGATCTTTTTTGCACCAACACCTTTTAAGATAACATCAAAATCTGTTTTCTCTTCTTCTGCTTCTGCTGCTGGAGCACCTGCTACTGCAACGCCTGCTGCGGGCATTGCTGCCATTTCTGCTTTAATACCATATCTTTCTTCAAACTCTTTAATGTAGTCAGCTAAATCCAATACTGTCAATTTGTCTAAATGTTTGAAAAAATCTTCCTTTTTAATTTCAGCCATTATCTTTCTCCTTCTTTTTCTTTTTTATCTTTTAAATTATTCATTAAAACTAATACATTCTTAATTGGCGCAGTAAGTGCCATTCCCATCTTTTTAACTGGCATTGCTATTGAAAATGCAATTTGCGACATTAATTGATCTTTAGATGGTAATTTGGAAATACTAATAATTGTATTCTTATCAACCAGTTTTTTTTCTAAAAAACCTGATTTAATTGTAATTTTTTGTGTCTCTTTTTCAAATTCAGCTATTACCTTTGCAAGTTCTACATATTTTTCTTCCGAATATGCAACTGCAATAGGACCCCTAAAAACTTCCCTTCCAATTTCTTCTTTTTTTTCATTCTTAAAATATTGGATAGCAAATCTGTTTTTAATTACTTTGAACTGTCCGTCTATATTACGTATCTGTCCTCTCAAAGTTTCCATTTCAGGTACACTTAATCCACGGTAGTCGATTAAAAACACACCATTTTTAGTAAAAATATCAGCTAATTCTTCAACAGATTTTTTATTTCTCTCTAACCCTATAATTCCAGCCATTTGAATCTCCTTCTACTATTTCTCAAAATCACTTATGTTCATTTTTATTGATGGGCTCATCGTAGAGCTTATGCTTAAAGTATGAACATATTTACCTTTCAATGTAATAGGTCTTACCTTTAAAACAGCAGTAACAAAATCTGTTACATTTTCTGTTATTTGTGCTTCTGTAAAGGATTTCTTGCCGATACTTGAATTTACTATTCCAGTCTTATCTACTCTAAACTCAACCCTTCCCTTTTTTATCTCATTTACAGTTTCTTTCATATTCATAGTAACCGTTCCTGCTTTTGGGCTTGGCATCAATCCTTTCGGTCCAAGCATTTTACCTATTTTTCCTAGGTGTCTCATCATATCCGGGGCAGCAACAATTACATCAAAATCAAGCCAGTTTTCGGTTTTAATTTTATTAATAATTTCTTCACCACCAACAAAATCTGCACCAGCTTCTTCTGCTTCTTTTTGCTTTTCACCAGAAGCTATTACTAAAACCCTTGTAACCTTTCCAGTTCCATTGGGTAATACAACAGTTCCTCTGACCATTTGATCAGGATATTTAGGGTCAACCCCCAGTCTCATAGAAATATCTATTCCTTCGTCAAATTTGGCCATATTGAATCCTTTTATTAGACTGACAGCGTCAGTTAATTCATATGGTCTTTCTTCAATTTTTGATTTAGCTTCATTATAAGCTTTACTTCTTTTACTTCCCATTATTTTGTCTCCAAACCCATACTTCTAGCTGATCCGGCTACAATACGTTTTGCCATTTCCAGATCATTAGTATTTAAATCAGGAAGTTTAATCGTAGCAATCTCTCCAAGCTGCTTATCTGTTAATTTTCCAACTTTTTCTTTGTTCGGTTCACCTGAACCTTTCAGAACACCAGCAGCTTTTCTTAATAAATAAGAAGCTGGAGGCGTTTTTAATGTTAAAGTAAATGTTTTATCAGGATGTACTGCAACTTCTGCAGGTACAATCATTCCATCTTCCATTTTTGCAGTAGCTTTGTTAAACTGATTAACAAACTCCATTATATTCAGCTGATGCTGACTTAATGCAGGACCTACCGGTGGGGCCGGTGTTGCTTTACCAGCTGGTAACTGCAATTTAAATGTAGTTACAATTGGTTTTTTCTTTTTCGGACTTGCCATTTTCTTTCTCCTATATTTTTTCAACCTGTAAAAAATTCAAATCTACGGGAGTTGGTCTCCCGAAAATAGTAACAGTAACTTTTAAAGTACTTTTATCCTCTAGAACAGAATCAACAATTCCATTAAAATTCAGAAAAGGACCATCAATTATCTTGACTGCTTCTCCAGCTTCAAAATGGTATTTTGGTTTTGGCTGTTGTTCAGTTGCTTCAATATGATTTAAAATAGTTGAAACTTCCTTTTCAGAGAGTGGCTTTGGTTTTTTACCAGCACCAACAAATCCGGTAACCTTAGGTGTATTTCTGATAAAATACCAATTTTTATCATTCATTTCCAATTTAACAAGAATGTATCCTGGAAATGATCTTTTTTTACTTACAACCTTTTTACCATCTTTAATTTCAACCACATTTTCTTTAGGAACAACAATCTCCTCTATCTGATCTTCTAGTTTGTACTTTTTAATCTTATCGTCAAGTGCTTTTACAACAAACTCTTCAGATCCAGAGAACACATGAATTATATACCACTCTTTCGCCATAATTATCCTATTCTATCCTTTTCTATATTCAACTCTAAAAAACGTTCATAATATTTTGAATTATGATTCCAAAAAATTGGTCAATTCCAAAAAGGTAAATACCAAAAATTAGTGAAGACACAATTACTGCAATTGAAGTCTTTTGGATATCAGCTTTCACAGGCCATGTTACCTTCTTGAGTTCACCTTTGATCTCAATCAGGTAGTTTCTAATTCTATTAAAAATATTTTCTTTTTTCATCTTTATATTAAACAGGTCAGGAGGGCCTCGAACCCCCGACAACCGGTTTTGGAGACCGGTGCTCTACCAATTGAGCTACTGACCTATTTTACCTCCTTATGCTCGGTATGCTTTCTGCATCTCGGGCAGAATTTATTAAGGAGAAGTTTATCTGTAGTATTTTGTTTATTCTTAAACTTTGAATAATTCTTCTCATTACAATCCTTACACTTAAGGTTTATCTTTATTCTCTTATCACTTTTAGCCATTTTATTTCGTTTTGCTCTTTATATTTATTATTCAACAATATCAGTTACAGAACCGGCACCGATTGTTCTACCACCCTCACGG
>CBDUZW010000031.1:0-52016 GCA_965371805.1 uncultured bacterium
CGAATATGGTGATTAAAAATTCTTTTAAATCTAATATGTTATGGACTCGTACAGATATTTGACAAAAAAATATTGATATGTAAAAATATTATAGTTAGTTCTGAAAACAGTAAATATTTTCTATAGTGTTTTTATAAGGAATGGAATGTTTGAATATTTTGGGAAGTCTGATGTAGGAAGAGTTAGAAAAAACAATGAAGATTACTATCTCTATAAAAAAATTGATGATGAAGAGCACCTATTTATTGTTGCAGATGGTATGGGAGGGCATCAGGCTGGAGATGTCGCTTCAAGCCTAGGGACAATTGCTTTTGCAAAAAGCTTCAAAAAACTGAGGTCTTCCGGAGAATCCATATCAAATGCTTTAAGCCTGGCTTTACATAAAGCAAATACAACAATTTTAAATAAAGCGATAAAAGAACCTGAAAAAAAAGGAATGGGTACTACTTTTTCTGCACTCGTTGTTCAGAAAAACAAAGGATATATTATTCATATTGGCGATTCACGTATTTATTTAATTAGAGAAAATAATATTGAACGTTTGACAAAAGACCATACTTTTGTTGAAAAAATGGTAGAAGAAGGCAGAATTACTGAAAAAGAAGCAAGGGTCCATCCTCATAGAAATATTTTATATTTTTCTCTTGGAGCAAAAGATAGTTTGACGCCTCAGATTCTAGAGGGTTTTGATGTTTTTGAAAAAGATGCATTTTTAATGTGCTCAGATGGTTTAAATACAATGGTTGAAGATTCCTCTTTAAAAGAGTATTGTCTATTATATACTCCTGAAAAAGCTGTTAATGAACTGATAGATCTTGCAAATAGTAAGGGGGGAACAGATAATGTTACTATTCAAATTATACATTTTGGTAATGTTTCTGCTCAGGATAAAACAGAACCATTAAATGTATTAGACTTAAGAGATAATAAAAGTTATCTAGTCTGGATTGGAATAGCTTTATTTTTTTTAATTGTTATATTATTATTTTTACTTTAATATAATTAGTATTGTATAAAATGAATAAAAATAAAAAAATTGGCAAGATCCTAATTGGAGAAAAAATAGGTAGAGGTGGATTTGGAGAAATATACTCTGGAATTGACACATCTTTAAACAGAAAAGTTGCAATAAAACTAATTGATTCGAATTTAAGCAATGACAAACAAATCCTTTCTCTTATAAAAAAAGGAGCTATAACTCAAGGTCAAATTAATCATCCTAATATTGTGTCTATTTATAGTTTTGATAAAGTTGGGCCAGTCTATTATATTATTTTTGAATTTGTTGAAGGAAATTCTCTGAAATTTGTTTTAGATACAGAGATAAGAATAAAACTTGATCCATGCATAGAATATATAAAACAGATTCTAAGAGGTTTACATTATGCTCATTTGAGAAATATTGTCCACTTTGATATAAAACCCTCAAATATAATGATAACAAATTCTAATATTATTAAAATTACAGATTTTGGAATTTCTCAATTATTTGGAATGGCATCAAAAAAGGAAGATGAGCAATGGTATGGGACACCAACTTATGCTTCTCCTGAACAAATCCTTGGTCTTTCTTCTGATTTTAGATCAGATATATATTCGTTAGGGATAACTATATATCAAATGCTAACAGGAAGGTTTCCATTTAATTTTGACTTAGATAGTATTGTTACAAAAGAAATTCTTCTAAAAGAAAACAAAATAAATATACCGGATGATATAGATAAAAGAACAAAAAATTTTATTGATATTTTTTTAATGAAGGCAATAAAGAAAGATGTTGAAATGCGATATCAAAACATTTTAGAGATGCTGGAAATACTTGATAATATCAATGAGTCGTTATAATTATTTATTATTGATTCTTTCTATACTATTAGTTGGATGGATATTATTTAATCAATTAATACTCTCTACAGAAACTGCATCTAATTTAATTGAAAATGAGATCAAATATGGATTAAATGTAAGGATCAGTCAGTTTTTTATTAGAAACAAAAGGTTTCCGGATAGCAAAGATGAAATTAAAAAAATAGTAAAAGCTTATAATATTTGTAGTAAAAAAATTGTATTATCACGTTTCATAGAGGGCGACAAATTAACTCCGTTCAAGGTTGTATATATTCTAAAAATTTCATCAAAAAAGATTTTTCTCCAATTAACTTATTTTGGCTCTGATTATATCGCTGACTATAATAAAAGGGGAATACTTATGTTGAATGTTTATATCCCTTAAAATATTGTTTTTAAAAATAAAATGATTTATAATCTAAGATTATTTTAGTAAAAAATAAAAATTTGGAGGAATAGATAAATGAGTGTTGATAAAATTTTAGAAAACATTAAACTTCCAACTCTCTCAAAAACTCTAAATGAGATCATTGAACTAGAAAAAAATAATCCTGTTTCTATTTTTAATGATTTAATAAAGATAATAGAGAAGGATCCTCTTTTATCTGTTCATATAATGAAGATTGCTAATTCTCCACTGCATGGATTTGCAAAGAGTGTGAGGTCTATATCTCATGCGGTTAGTTTATTAGGGTCTACCCAAATAAGAAATATCGCATTCTCTTTTTCAATTTTTGATTTTATAAAAAAGATTAATTATTCCAAAGGGTATGGAAAAGTCTTCAAATCAATCTTGAAGAGATCTTCAATGATGAGTTCTGTGGCAGGGATTATTGCAAAAAATAAAGACTATCACAATTCTGATGAACTATATATTTCAGGATTAGTTGCAAATTTAGGACAGATCCTTCTTTTTCTCTACTCACCAAAAAAATACTCTAAAATTTTTACTCAAGATAAAGATTTATTACTTAAGGAAAAAAAAGAGTTTGGAATAAATTTCATGGAAATTGGAATCGCCTTTTGTAAAAGAGAAGGATTACCATTTTTTCTTGAATCTGCTATAAATAACCAGTTCAAATTATCTGAGAAGACAGAATTAAATAAAATTATTTATATTACTAGAGGGATAACGGATTTTCTTTTAACTGATACTAAAAAAGAGAAGAAAATACAATTTAGCTCTTTAGAAAAAGAGGTAAAGGATATTTTAGACTTATCCATGGAAGACATAAATAATACTATAAAAGACCTCCCTTTAATGATGGACACCTTCATGACTGATTTTCCAGAGGTCCAATCGGAACTCAATAAGATTATCAACACCTCATCTGAGATTATTATTAATTTAATGAAAAAGGAGTTGGATCTAGTTCTTCAATCAAAAGAACAAATAGGAAGGGAAAAGCATATTTCCAAAGAAAAACAATTTATAACCCATATGCTTAATTTATCGAAAGAATTTTCAGTTCTTCTTCAACCGGATAAAATGATTGCTATTTTGACAGACTATTTTGATAAAAATTTAATTGAGTATAAGGTAAAGGTCCTATATAGAAATCCGCAAAATAAAGATCTTACATATTTTTGCGATGATAAAAAGCTAAATGGAAGATTGATAGAAGAGGATTCGGCAACAATATTAACAGAGTCTAAAAAAAAGGATGAGCCTTTGTTTGCCTCCAGGGATGAAGTACTTGCATTGGGTTTAGAACCAGAATTGAATCAGATTGTGTTTCCCGTATCCTATCATAAGACTAATTTTGGATTTTTAATATTAGGTGCAGATAATAGCTTAATGAAGAATATTGATTATGTGATCTCTTATCTGAGAATTATTTCAAATATAATTGCAAATTCCTTTCAAAACTATTTGAGTTTTGTCAATCTTAAAAAAGAAAAAGATAAAAAGGAAAAAATAGCAAATGAATTAATAACGAATGATAAAAAATTATTAAACTATGAACTGAATGAAACTATTCTGAGTAGGAGTAACGTCTTAGAGGAAATTTTACCGGTAATTTTTCATAAACTAAAGAATAAGTTGACACCAATATTGGGATATAGCCAGTTGCTTGTAAACCTATCTGAAAACAATAGTATAGTGGAGAAACTAAAAAGAATTGAAAGAAATGCCAATGAACTAACAAGTATTATTGATTGTATGAGTCATGGGTTCAAATCTGAAGAGCTGGCTAAAAAAAATGAAAATCTAAATGAAATACTGAATAAAATGGAGCCTTTTTTCTTATCAATTGAAGAAAGTAAGAAAATTTCTATTGAATTTAGTTTGGATCATTCAATAAAAAACTTTCTCCTGAGTAGGGGACAGATCATTAATATGGTAATGAATTTGGTTGAGAATTCAGTTGATGCATTACAGGATAAAGATGAAAAATCAAAAAAAATCGAAATTAAAACTTTTTCGTCCGATAATATAGTAAAACTTATAATTAGAGATAATGGAAAAGGAATTGCTGACGAAGATTTACTGAAAATTTGGTCTCCATTTTATTCGAAATATGAGATTAAAGCGGGGATTGGCTTAACTGCCTGCGAAAGAGTACTTATGAATCATCATGCAAAGTATAGTTTTAATTCAGAAGTGGGTGTGTTTACTGAATTCACAGCAGAATTTCCATTAGATGATGTAGATGAAAAACAACAGCATCAAAAAAGAGATGTCTCCAGTGGCACAGGATTAAATATCCTGATACTTGATGATGAAGAACCATTGGTGATTTTAATGAAAGAGATCCTGCAAATTCATACTAACCTTAATATATTTACAGTAACAAAGGGAGCAGATGCAATACAACTAATTAATGAAAATAAATTTGATTTAATTATCTCAGATATTCAAATGCCTGGTATTAATGGGATAGATATATTTAACCATCTCAAATCCAAAGGAATTGAGGATAGGTTACTCATGGTTACAGGAAATCCATATATCAATGAGATTGCTAAATTTTTAAAGAAAAATAAAATAAAGTTTCTAAAAAAACCTTTTGAATTAATGAGATTCAGACGTTTAGTTAATGAAAGAATAGAAACTACTAAGGAGAAATAAATATGTTAGAAAGAAATGTTTACTTTTTTTCAAAAGATAATACTGATGGGAATAAAGATCTAAAAGAAACTCTTGGCGGAAAGGGAGCTAATTTAGCAGAAATGTGTAATATTGGACTGCCAATTCCCCCGGGATTTACTGTAACAACAGATGTTTGTAAAATTTATTATGCTAATAATAAATCTTATCCTCAAAAGATTAAAACTGAGGTTGAAGAAAATCTATTGAAGATTGAAAAATTATTGGGAAAAAAACTTGGAGATCCAAACGATCCTTTATTGGTTTCAGTTAGATCAGGTGCAGCAGTATCAATGCCTGGAATGATGGACACTGTTTTAAATCTTGGCTTAAATGATGAATCTGTAAAAGGGCTCGCAAAAGTTTCTAAAAATGAGTGGTTTGCATATGACTCATATAGAAGATTTATCCAAATGTATGGCGATGTGGTTTTGGGAATGAAACCTGAAAATGATGGGGACGAAGATCCTTTTGAAGTAATAATTGAAGAAGTAAAGAAAAAAAAGAATATTGAATCAGACTCTGAACTATCGATAGATGATCTGAAATTATTGATATCAAATTTTAAAGAAGCAGTAAAAAAGGTTACTGGGAAAAACTTTCCAATAGATCCTATGGAACAATTATGGGGTGGAATTGACGCCGTATTTAATAGTTGGAATACAGATAGGGCTGTTTATTATAGAAGATTGAACCAAATCCCTGAAGATCTTGGAACTGCTGTAAATGTCCAAACAATGGTTTATGGAAATATGGGAAACACTTCTGGTACGGGTGTTGCCTTTACCAGAGATGCTGCAACAGGTGAAAATCTATTTAATGGTGAATACCTTATAAATGCTCAGGGAGAGGATGTTGTTGCCGGCACCAGAACACCTCAGGAGATTACAAAAGAAGGTTCTTTAAGATGGGCAAAACTGCAAAATGTTTCTGAGTCAGAAAGAGCATCAAAGTTTTCTTCTCTTGAAGAGGCAATGCCTGAAATGTACAAAGAATTATTTGAAATGCAGAAAAAACTTGAGGATTATTATAAAGATATGCAGGATCTTGAGTTTACAATTCAGGATGGGAAAATGTGGATACTTCAGACCAGGAGTGGGAAACGAACTGGTGGTGCAATGATTAAAATTGCAATAGATATGATGAAAGAGGGTATGATTGATGAAAAAACAGCCATTTTGAGAGTTGAACCTAATAAACTTAATGAACTTTTACACCCTGAATTTGATAAGGTTGCAATTGATGATGCAGTAGTTCTTACCAGAGGTTTACCAGCTTCTCCTGGAGCTGCAACAGGTCAGATTGTATTTAGTGCTGATGATGCAGAAAAATGGGCTGAAGATGGTAAAGAGACTATTTTAGTCAGGACAGAGACTTCTCCGGAAGATTTAAAAGGTATGAATGTTGCCAATGGTATTTTAACAGCAAGAGGCGGAATGACTTCACATGCTGCAGTTGTTGCTAGAGGAATGGGTAAGTGTTGCATATCCGGAGCAGGTAAAATAAGAATAGATTATAAAGCAAAAACAATGAAAATCGGAGATGATATCTTTAAAGAAGGAGATTGGATCTCACTAAATGGAACATCAGGTGAAGTTTACAACGATAAAATCAAGACAATTGACCCTCAACTTAGTGGATATTTTGGACAATTGATGGAACTCGCAGATAAATATACTCGAATGAATGTAAGAACTAATGCTGATACTCCACATGATGCAGAAGTTGCCAGAAAGTTTGGTGCCCAGGGTATTGGGCTTTGTAGAACAGAACATATGTTTTTCGAGGGTGACAGAATAATTGCAATGAGAGAGATGATACTTGCTGAAGATGAAGCAGGTAGAATTAAGGCATTAGAAAAATTGTTGCCTATTCAACGTGCTGATTTTGAAGGAATATTTGCAGCTATGCATGATTTGCCGGTAACAGTAAGGTTGTTGGATCCGCCATTACATGAGTTTGTTCCACATGATGAAAAGGGACAGAAAGAGATGGCAGATGTAATGGGGGTTTCAATTGAAGATATCAAAGATAAAATCGAGAGTTTATCTGAAGTTAACCCAATGCTGGGTCATAGAGGCTGCAGACTGGGAAACACATATCCTGAGATTACAGTTATGCAGGCAAGAGCAATTATTGAGGCTGCATTAAATCTTAAAAAGAAGGGAATAAAGGCTATTCCAGAAATTATGATTCCATTGATTGGAACCAAAAAAGAATTTAAAATGCAGGAAAATATAGTCAGAGATACCATAAAAAAAGTTTTTGCTGAGAGAGGAGATGAAATTGAATTTCTTGTTGGAACAATGATAGAAATCCCAAGGGCTGCTCTAATTGCTGATGAAGTCGCTGCAGATGCTGAGTTCTTTTCATTTGGGACCAATGACTTAACTCAAATGACTTTTGGATATTCAAGAGATGATGCGGGTAAATTTCTGCAAATTTATATAGAAAAAGGTCTTTTAAAAAATGATCCTTTCCAGGTTTTGGATCAAACTGGAGTTGGGCAATTAGTTAAAATGGGAACAGAAAAGGGACGTTCAGTAAGACCTGATTTGAAAGTAGGCATATGTGGTGAGCATGGTGGTGAACCAAATTCAGTTGAATTTTGTGATGAGGTTGGGATGAATTATGTAAGTTGTTCTCCATTTAGAGTGCCAATTGCAAGACTTGCTGCAGCTCAGGCTAATATAAAAAAAAACTAGATATTTAGAAAATGGAAGCTATAAAAATTCAGGATCTAAATAAGTCTTTTGTTTCAGATTTTATGATTAAAAGGACCAGGGTCCTGAATGGGCTTTCGTTATCTGTTAATCAAGGAGAAATATACGGATTTCTAGGACAGAATGGAGCTGGAAAGACAACCACCATAAAATGTTTATTAGGTTTAATTAAGGCAGATAGTGGAAAAATGTTTCTTTTTGATGAGGTTTCACATAGTGTTAAGGGTAGGGAAAATATTGGATTCCTGCCTGAGCATCCATATTTCTATGATTATTTAACTGTAGAAGAGCTTCTTATGTTTACAAGTAAACTCTTTGGAATAAAAAAAACAATTGCTAATGACAGAATAAAACGTCTTATAGAAAAGGTTGGAATGAAGGGGAAGGAAAAATTAAAACTGAGAAAACTTTCAAAAGGAATGATTCAAAGGATTGGGCTTGCTCAGGCATTAATTAATGATCCGAAAGTTTTAATATTGGATGAACCTTTTTCGGGACTTGACCCAATTGGTCGAAAGGAAGTGAGGGATATAATTCTTTCTTTAAAGGATGGTGGAAAAACTGTTTTTTTTTCATCCCATATCCTACAGGATATGGAGATGATTGTTGACAGGGTTGGGATTATTCTAGATGGTGTGATAATAAAAGAAGGAAAACTCTCTGAAATGGTTCACAAGAAAGTTGATTTTTATGAAACTGTTTTTACAGGTGTTGCAGAGGATATACTTAAAAGCAATAAATATAAATTTTCTAAGAGGGATGCGAAATATATTATTAAATCAAGCTCAAATGAGAGAGTTAATGAATTAGTAGAGTTTTTAATTATGAATAAAGGAAAACTCAACTCAATTACACAGATGGGGCAAACTCTTGAAGATGTCTTTCTAAAGGAGATACAACGATGATAATAAAATCAATTGCATTGAACACCTTTAAAGAGGCAATAAGGAATAGATTTCTATATTTACTCTTTTTCCTTGGGATATTTTTTGCACTTAGTTCTTATATAATCAGCTTACTATCTATTGGTGGTGATGAAAAGATCCTAAAAGATGTCGGATTGGCAGCAATAAGTTTTTTTTCGGTTTTAATTGCAATATTTACAGGTATTAATCTTGTATATAAAGAAATAGATAAAAAAACAGTTTATAATATTTTAAGTAAACCTGTATCAAGAGAAAATTTTATAATTGGGAAATTTTTAGGTCTGGCATATACAATGTTTATTTCATTGTTTTTAATGGCTATAATTTTCTTTTTGTTTCTTTATATTTCAATTGGGACAATTGATTTAAATATAGTTTATTTTTTTATTCTTTTATATTTTGAACTACTGGTACTCATATCAATTTCCTTACTTTTTTCCTCTTTTTCAACACCGATTCTTTCATCAATTTTTACTATAACCATTTATCTTGTAGGTCATGTTACATGGACCTTTAATTATTTTAGACATTTGGTTACTTCTCCGGTTGCAAAAGCTATTGTATACCCAATATATTATATTTTTCCAAATTTAGATAAATTTAATATAAAAAATGATATTGTGACCAATGGAACTATAGATCATGCTAATTTTTTATATTCCAGTATATATGGCGTATTTTATACAATTGTTATTTTAGTTGTAACCATTATTATTTTTAAGAAGAGAGAATTTAAATAGTGAAAATTAAAATTGTAATTATTCTTGTTTTATCAATTCTGCTCGTTATTTTTTCACAGAATAAGTATGACAAGAATACAGACCTTTTTTTTGGAAAAAACAAACATTTGATGATTCCCACTGCAAAAACACTGAAAATTGTATCCTTTGGAAATGTAAATTTGATAGCAGATCTCATATATATTTGGGCAATTCAATTTTTTGCTACAGAGTCGATAAAAAACAGGTTTGATTATGCTGTTCAGATCTTCAATATCATAACAGATCTAAATCCAAGATTTGAACCTCCTTATGATATTGGTTCTACAATCATTGGATTGAATGCAAAAAAGCCAAAAAAAGCTATAGAATTACTTCAAAAAGGGAAAATTCATATTAAAGACAATTATTTTTTTGATTACGATTCTGGATACTTTGCCTGGTTTTATTTAAAGGACTATAAACTTGCTAAAAAATATTATAAGGAATTGAGCAAATATGAATCCCTTCCTGATATATTAAAAGAATTTTGGATTAATATGGATATTAAAATAGTTGATAAAGTTGCAGATCAAAAAAAAGCTTTTGAAATATGGAAAGAAATTGAGAAGAACGTAACGTGGAAAAGTAAAAAAGAATCTGCAACTGCTCATTTGCTTCAAATTAAATATAATTTGGATAAGGTAGAAATAGATAAATTGATCTTAATATTTAAGCAATTGTATAATAGAGTTCCTTATTCATTGAAAGAATTAAAAAATAGACTTAAAGTAAAAACAATTCCAATAGATTATATAGGTAATGAATATAAATATGACCCAAATAATGGAAAAATTATTTTAGAAATGGAGGAAACTTGGAAGAAATTTTTGTAATTATTTTTGGCCTTATTATTGGCAGTTTTCTAAATGTAGTTATTTATAGATTGCCCCTTAATAAAAGTCTTATAAAACCTGGCTCTTATTGTGCATCATGTAATTCTCCTGTAAAGGCTTATGACAATATACCTGTTTTAAGTTATTTATTGTTAATGGGTAGATGCCGGAATTGTAAAACAACGATTCCTATAATACACCCAATAGTAGAAATTTTTACAGCATTTTCATTCTGGCTGTCTTATATAAGGTTTTTTGATTATTCGATACCTTATATTCATTATACTGTTTTTACTATAATATTTCTAACAATATTGATTTCACTTACTTTTATAGATTTATTCCATATGATATTGCCGGATGAGTTAACTCTTGGTGGCGGTATATTGTTTTTAATATACTCATTTTTTAATCCGAGATTAACCGTATTAAATTCTTTTGGCACAGCTTTCGGCAGTGCACTTTTCTTTGCAGGAATGTATTTTTTTTATCTAAAAGTGAGAAAAATTGAAGGGTTGGGCTTTGGTGATGTGAAGATGATGCTGTTTCTTGGAGCATTTCTGGGGGTTGCAAAAACTGTTGTTGCAATAATGTTAGCGTCATTTACAGGTTTGATTGTAGGAGTGTTTTTTATTGCATTCTATAAGAAAAATATGAAATTTGCTTTACCGTTTGGGACATTTCTTGGATTCGGAAGTTTTGTTTCTTTATTCTGGGGAGAAAGAGTGTTATTGTTTATTAGATCTATTGTAGTCTGAGTTTAAAATAAGAAAAAAACTGCAATTATTCATGTAGTTATTTTATGAGGTAAAAAATGCGCAAAAGTATGATAGTGTTTCTTCTGATAATACAAATAACTTTATTATTTTTATTCAGCAATATAAATTCACTTCTGGAGAAGGTTGAAAAAACTGAACTGAATCAAATTGAGGTAAAGAATAAGATCTCAGTGCAATCATTAAATGTAATAAAAACTGTTAATAAGATATTTTCCTACCTGGTAGTAATTATGGCAATATTCATTTTGTTAACCGGTGGATATTTGGTTTATACTCTTTCATCCAAGAAAAAGAAAATTGAAACTCCTGAGATCCCTCAATTGCAGAATTACTTATTCCAGCTAAAGGATAATGAGATGCAATTAAAAAGTCTTGTTGAACAGCAAAAAAAGAAAGTTCTTAGCTCCGATGAAATCAGCAAAAATATTATTAATTCAATGGATGTAGCTGTAATACTTATTAATAGTGGAAATAAAATTGAAATATTTAACAAAACAGCTGAAAAGATATTTAATAAAACATTTGCATTAGCAAAAAACAATTGTTATGAAACAGTATTATCTGACTATAAAGAGATAATAGAAATCATTAATAATAATATTAATGAAAACAGAGCTTTCTTTGAATTGGCTTCTAATAAGAGATTTTTTAAAATTGAATTAATTAAAATGGTAAATATTGGTACTCTTTTGATCTTTGATGATATAACTGATGAAAAAAAAAGAGAGGCAATAATACAAAAGAATAGAAACTTTATTATGCTTGGAGAAATGGCAGCTTTTCTTGTTCACGAAGTTAGGAATTCACTTGGAGTCATATTTGGCTATACAAGAACTATTGAAAAGGAAGTAGAGAAAATAGAAAAGGTAAATAAGGAGATTATATTTCTGACAGAAATGATGGAGAGATTTCTCAATTTTTCAAAGCCTCTCAAAGAGGAGAAAAAAATTGAAATAGATATTAATCTTATGATTGAAAGAATTGCTGAAAAATATGAGATTAAGATTTTCCAGTCTGGGGAAAAAATCTCACTTAAAATAGATTCGATTCAATTGGAAACTGTTTTTTCAAATCTTTTTAGAAATGCTGTCGAAGCTTCTGCATCAGAAATTAAAGTAAAAATAGAAAATGAGGATAGATTAACTTTTTCTATTAATGATAATGGAAGAGGGATTGATAGTGCAAATATTGACAGAATATGGTTTCCTTTTTTTACAACCAAAACAAAAGGTACAGGGATGGGTCTTGCCTTGGTAAAAAAATCTCTTCACTATTTGAACGGAGATATAAGTATAATTAAAACAAGTCCTGATGGAACTGAATTTAAAATAGAGTTATATTAAATGATTCTTACCACTATTTTTTCCAAATAGTGTTTTGATAATAGATCTTGCAGCAATATATGGTGAAATTGTATTTCCTTTTTTTGATGGAAATTTCGCTCCTTCAAGGGATTTTGGAGAAACCATATTAAAGTTTATTTCTTTATAAGCATCTGCAAGAGAAATAGAATATTGGAGTAAAGCGTTTTTCGCCATTATATATGGTAAGACATTTTTCACAGGGATAAATTTACCTGACAATTCAAATCCAATGTTTAGCACAGATTTCAATCTGATCTCTTTTAGTTTTAAGAAAAAACTTATAATTTCAATTGGAATTAAAACATTAGAAAAAAATTCAACTTTAAAATGCTCAGGTTTCAAATCCTTTATGTTTTTATAGGTGATAGGACCATAACAATTTATAAAATAATTACATTTAGCTATTTCATCATTGTTTTCTTGAAGAAATTGCCTTACTGATTTTAAAGTCTTAAAGTTTCCATTGATCCATTTGCAATTTTGCAGATTTGATGGCCTGTTTTTATAATACTGTCCAAGAACAAATACACCATCTTCTGAAAGTTGTTTTACAACTTCTGAACCTAAAAGTCCGGAGGCTCCTGTAATGAAAACAGAATTCATTTGTCTAGAGAAGGAGATTGTTTTGATGTTTGAATAAATGAAGAGTATTCTGCATGAGAACTGCTACGGTCATCTTTCCTATACCTCCAGGTACAGGGGTATAAAATGAAGATTTTGCAAAAGCTGACTTATGTATGTCTCCAGTGATTCCATATCCTTTTTTATCAAATAATGCTATTTGTTTCTCAGAGCACATTTCAATTATTTCTTCTTTTTTTTCTAATCTATTTATTCCCACATCTACCAATATAACGCCATCCTTAACCATATCTCCTTTAATGAAGCCAGGAATACCTATAGCTGCAATAATAATATCGGCGCCCTTTAAGTGGCTTGAAAGGTTTTCTGTTTTTGAATGGCAGATAGTAACAGTAGCATTTCTATTTGTTAGCATTGCTGCAATAGGTTTTCCAACAATGAAACTTCTGCCTAACACAACAACATTTTTGCCTTGAATATCAAGATTATAATGGTCAAGAATCTTTACAATTCCTGATGGTGTACAGGGAAAAATTTCGGATCTATTCAGGATTATATTGCCTACACTTTGAGGGAGAAAGCAATCAACATCCTTCTCAGGCGATAGTTCACTTAAGATCTTCCATGTATCAAATTTATCTGGAAGAGGTAGTTGAACAAGAACTCCGTTTACATTGGTGTCTTTATTAAGAAGTCTAATTTTTTCTATAAGCTCCTTTTCTGAAACATCTTCATCTAAGATTTCAAGTTTTGATATTATTCCAACTTTATTTGCAAGTTTATCCTTTGATTTTACATATACCTGTGAAGCAGGGTCATCACCTACGATTACGACAGTTAATCCAGGGGTTTTTCCCGTTTTTTCAATTATAGTAGAAATTTCATTTTTTACTTTTTCTATAATATTTTTTGCAACTAATTTGCCATCAAGAATTTCCATCATTAATCAAGTAGATGTGTTATTAACCCGCTTCTCAACTTGGGCTCAAACCATGTAGATTTTGGTGGCATTATTTTGCCGGAGTCTGCAACAGCGAATAATTGTTCAATGGTTGTAGGGAAAAGTGAAAATGCCACAGTAAATTTCTTATTATCTATAATCTTCTCTAGCTCCTTAGTCCCTCTGATTCCTCCAATAAAATCAATTTTGTTGTCTGTACGCGGATTCTTTATTCCTAAAATTGGATCAAGCAGGTTATTCTGAAGGATTGCGACATCTAATGATTCTACAGCATCACTCTGATCAAAGGAACCTTCTTTGGCTTCTAATTTATACCATTTATTGTCAATATACATACAAAAAATTTGTGTTGATTCCGGTTCTTTTATATTTGTTTCTGTCAATGTAAATAATTTTTCTATTTTTTTAAAAAATTCTTCTTTTGAATTTCCATTTAGATCTGTTACAACTCTATTATATGGTAGAATTTTCATTTGGTTATGTGGAAAGATAACAGATAAGAAAAAATTATATTCCTCATCTCCAGTATGGTTTTTATTATCTTTTTCCCTTTCTATTTTTATTTTTGTACCTGAAGCTGACCTATGGTGCCCATCTGCAACATAAAGGTAATCAATCTCCTTAAAGCACTCTTTTATTTTTGTAATTATACCAGTATCTGAAATAACAAAGAATATGTGTCTGACACCATCATCAGTTGTAAAATCATATTCTGGTCTTTGTTCCATCACTTTATTAAATAGAGTATCCACTTCATCCTTTTGCCTGAAAGTTAAAAAGACTGGCCCTGAATTGGCATTTATTGCTTTGATATGATTTATCCTGTCTTTTTCTTTTGTTTCTCTAGTCAACTCATGTTTTTTTATTATATCGTTCTGATAATCCTGAGCAGATGCACCTGCTACTAATCCCACCTGAACATGGTCTCCCCATATCTGTTTATATAGATATAAATTTTTCGTTTTATCTTGTATCAAGATTGAGTCTTTAATAAAAGTAGAAAAATTTTCCTTAGCTTTTTGATATACTTTCTCTGAATATAGATCAATATTCTCATTAAGATCAACTTCAGGTTTTACGATTCTTAAAAATGAGTGTTTATTGTTTTTTACAATTTCTCTTGCTTCCTCTGAATTTAGTACATCATAAGGATGAGATGCAACTTTTGCCGCTAATTCTTTACTTGGTCTTACTCCCATAAAAGGTTCAATTCTAGCCATTTTTCCTCCAATTTGTGTTTAAATGTTTAAATGTTTAAATGTTAATTATATCATTAAATGTATATACGTCAAGAATAGTGAGCTCAGTTTGAATATATTTAGTTTATGACTGTTTATTATTGTATTCTATCAAATGTTACAGTTGCAGTAATGATAAAAGGTGTTGGTGCACCAGCTATTAAGTATGGTTCGTATTCCCATTGTTTTATCGCATCGATTGCGGACTGTTTAAATATTGGATGTCCAATAACTAATAGCACCCGCCATTTTATTACTTTGCCAAAGGGGTTAACAGTTGCTTCAATAATAACACTGCCTGTTCTTCTAAACTTCAGTGCTTCCTCGGGGTATTCCGGTTTCACATATTTTATCAGTTTAGGCAGTTTGCCGGTGATTCTAACTGGTTTGATTTCATTTTCAACAAATTCACCAAGTATACTTCCGCCAATTACACCACCCTCTTCTCCACCTTCAGTACCACCTTCAATGCCACCACCGGAACCGAAATCTATGTCACTTACAAGATACTCATCATCCTCATCGGTTATCTCACCTGGAATTTCAATTGGAACAATCAAGGCACTTTCTGAAATGGTCTCTTTTTTTGTGATATTTTCATCTTTTTTTACTAATTTTGTTTTTTTTTGAGTTTTTCTTTTTGCCGCTCTCATAGAAACGGGCGGTACTGGTACCTTATGAGCAAGATAAACATCAATTACTTTCAGGTCAGGTAATGTTTCTGTATTAATTAAATGTCCAAATAAAACAAAAATGATTATTGAAGAGTGAATAATAAAAGATAGTGAAAAAATGCCCCATCTTTTAAAAGCTTCTTCTTTTGAATCAGAATCTAACCATACATCTTCAAACATTTATTCTCCATAATCATACACCAATTTATATACTAAAACTGACAAAAATTCAAGTGATATTGACATTTCAATCAATATATAGAATAATGTTTTATATGGATAAAAAAAAAATAAGATATAATTTTTGTTTTTTAGCATTATTAATTTTTTTTATTAATATTCAATCACAAATTGCTCAAGGTACAAGTATTTTATTAGAAAAAGGCAGAATAATTCCAAAAGTTATTTGTGAAATTGACACTGAACAAAGTTATGCTCTTTATTTGCCGAGTGATTATTCTGTAGAAAAAAAGTGGTCAATTATATATATATTTGAACCAGCTGCAAGATCATTGATACCCATGAGACTATTTAAAGAAGCTGCTGAGAAATATAAGTATATACTTTTATGCTCAAATAATTCAAGGAATGGACCCTCAAAAAATATTGTTAACGCAATAAAGGCAATGTGGATTGACAGTCATAAACGCTTTTCCATTATCCTAAGCGGATTTATTCAGCTGGATTTTCTGGAGGCGCGAGAGCAAGTACACGATTTCACTACATGACTCGAAAATCCTGTGCTGGAATTATTGCATGCGGTGCCGGATTATCTTTAATAGTCAGACCTAAAGATATTGCTTCTGTCAACTATTTTGCTGTCGTCGGAATGGGGGACTTTAATTATTTTGAAATGAAAGGATTAAGAAAAAAACTCGACAAAGCTAAAACAATTAATAGGTTTCTTATTTATGAAGGACGACATACCTGGCCTCCTGAGGAAATATGTAGACGGGCAATTGAATGGATGGAAATACAGGCTTTAAAAAAGTCAAGAAAAAAAGATCAAAAACTCATCAACTCCTTATATAAAAAGGAGTTATCTATTGCACAAAAATTTGAATTTGATAATAGAGTATTTCAAGCCTTTGAGAATTATAAAGCAACTGAGGAACTTTTTAGTGGATTGCATGATACAGAAGATGTTAAATTGGCAAGATCTAATTTGGAAAAAGGAAAGGTTTTTAAAAAATATAGAAAGGATAAAAAATCAATAGAAAAAAAAGAAAGGCATTATTTAAATCAATTCTATAAAGCAGCTGCTCTTACAAAAAATCCTTCGTTTTATGACATACGGACTAAAAAAGTTTTACTGGATTTACCTATTAAAGAACTTGTCAAAAAAAGAATGAATAAAAATATTTATGATAAATATTCAGCTATCAGGCTGCTTGCTTTTTTTAGAATAGATATAATTAAAACAGCTAATAGTTTTATACAAAAAAAAATATATAATAATGCATCAGTTCTTTATGAACTTCTTGTTAAAATTGACAAAAATAAGGCGTCTTCCCTTTATAATTTAGCCTGTATATACGCGCTAGACAATAAAACAAAAAAGTCGATAACTGCATTAGAACATGCAGTTAATAATGGATTTAAAAATATTGATTATATAGAAAATGATAAAGATTTTAGATCAATAAAAAATGAAAAAAAATTTAAAGAAATAATTTCTCGATTGAAAAAGAATTAGTCTTATATAAAAAAAAGGATTATATTATGCTTAAAAACACGAGTCACTATTTATTATTAATTATTATTTTGTTTAGTATAATAGGATGCGAAAACAGTAAAAAAAAAAGCATAGAAAAAAAGACCATACTGGAAAAAAATAAAATAAAAATAAATTCTAAGAAAAACATAAATAATATAAACATTGTTCTGATAACAATCGATACACTCCGGTTTGACAGGCTTTCTACATATTCTGACAAATATGTTCAAACGCCAAATATTGATAAAATAGCAAAAAAATCAATTATATTTAATAGGGCATTTGCACATAATCCCTTGACCCTGCCATCTCATATAAATATTTTAACGGGTACATATCCTCTTTATCATGGAATATCTGATAACACCAGGTATAAACTTGATGATAAATTTCTTACAATCGCAGAACTATTGAAATCGAATAATTATAAAACAGCAGCCTTTATCGGCGCTTTTCCACTTGATTCACGGTTTGGATTGGACCAGGGTTTTGACTTATATGACGATAATTACGGTTCCCAAAAGGATTCAAGCTTTATGTTTGTAGAGAGATCAGCTGAAAGAGTAATTGATCCGGCAATAAAGTGGATTTCCAGACAGAAAAGTAAATGGTTTACCTGGCTTCATTTTTTTGAACCTCATCAGCCATATGTACCTCCTGCACCATTTAAGGAAAGATATAAAGATGATTTATATTCAGGAGAAGTTGCATATCTGGACCATCAATTGGGAGAATTTTTTGATTTTCTACAGGACCAAAACTATTCGCAAAATACAATTATAATTATTACGTCTGATCATGGAGAGGCATTAGGAGAAAAGGGAGAAAGGACTCACGGATATTTTGCTTATAATAATACTATTCATGTCCCTTTAATAATATATATTCCCGGGAAACAATTTAAGTTGATTAGTGAAAATGTAGGACATATTGATCTGTTTCCGACTATATGTGAGCAAATAGGAATATCAATTCCAAAGCATATTCAGGGAAAATCATTAATTCCGCTTATTTCCGGGGAAAAACTGAATAGAGAAGGTCTCTATTTTGAATCCTTATCTCCCTATCTAAATATTGGATGGGCTCCATTACGTGGAATAGTTAAAGATAATATAAAATTTATAGATCTTCCAATACCCGAAATATATAACCTGAAAAAAGATCCAATGGAATTGAATAATATCATTAATGATACAAAGTCTAAATCTCTTAAGAGAATTCTTAAAAAATTAATTGCAAAGAATAGTAATAAAGTCAAACTATCTAGATTAAATAAATTAGATAAAAAAACGATTAAAACTATTGAATCACTGGGTTATATCTCTGGTGGCCGGTCTGTCTCCAAAAAAAAATTATATAAAGAAACGGATGACTTAAAAAAACTTTTGCCTATTTATAATAAAACATATTCAGCAATGGCTTATTTTCATAAAGGGGATATTGATAAGAGTATTAATATGTTATCTGATGTGCTATTAACACATCCAATGTTCAGCCTTGTTTATAAAAACCTGGCAATGATATATACAGAACAGGGTAAAACAAAAGATGCCCTTTCAATACTCGAAAAAGGATTAAAGGTAAATCCTGATGATATTATGCTTCTTTCAAAATTTGGTATTTTATTGTCTAAATCAGGGAATTATAAACAGGCAATATCCGTATTAAAAAAATGCATTAAACTTGAAGATTTTAATCCTGATATATATAATCACCTTGGAATTGCCTATTATAAATTGCAAAACTTAGATTTAGCCCTTAGAAACTATAGTCTATCTATTGAGCTTGATCCGGATAATACCGCTGCATATCTGAATCGTGGCATAATATATTTGACTAAATTTTATATAAGTAAAGATCGAAGTTCTCTTCCGGCTGCAATTTTAAATTTTAAAAAGGTTATTGAATTTGACCCTAAAATTGTAAAAAACTATCTGCTCTTATCCACTTCTTATAAGCGGAATGGCGAAATTAATAAAGCAATCTCCTGTTTGAATAAGGGGCTTGAGGTGAATATAGATAATGGATCACTTTTAGTTGAATTAGGAATCGCATATCTTGATATGGGGAATAATAAAAAAGCACTGGAATTTTTTCACAAATTTAAATCTTTATACTTATCAAAAATGTCAGATAAAAATAAAATGCAAATTCAACAATTGATTGATAAGGCCAAAGCAAATTCTAACAAATAGAATTTGCTCTAAACTTTACTTTAGTTTTTATTTTTTTAAAGCTTTATTAATGGCTTCTTTAAATTTTGGATTTATTTTTATGCCGTTTTTCTCTGCATTATTCAGATATTTAAGGGCTTTATCATAGTTTTTAATCATATAAAATAAAGATGCAATATTATTTGATGCTTTACCATGGTTCGGGTTAATCTTTAAGGCTTCGAGATATTTGCCGTGAGCCTCTTTATGCTTTTTTAACTTTAGAAAAATATTGCCATGGATGTATGGATATCCAGCTGGTAAAGTCTCTTTTTTATACCCGGAATCATTTATTCGACCATTCAGATCTTGAATTCTTCTGACTTCTGCTTCAGAGGAATCCATTTTACCTCTTAGTATACTCCTTTCACTTTTTAGCTGTGTCATATGATCCATATATAGGTTTTCCCATATTTTAACTTTCAATACAAAGTATTTTTCTGCTTCACTGATACATTTTTCAGCAAACTCATACTTTCCCTGATTATATAATAGTATAGATAAATAATAATTTGCCTGATCATGGGCAGGGAAAATATTCAAACATTCTTTTAGTAATTTTTCTGATTTTTCAAAATTTCCCTTCTCAAAATTAACTTTACCTTTCAGAAAGAATCCATTTGACCGTTTGAAATCTTTCGCATAGAGTTTTTCATTTGTATAACCAGCATTAAGTCTTTGGCCCATTAATAGAGGACTTTTAATAAAGGAAAACAAAACTATTAGAACAAAAGTCAAAATTTTTGTTTGATTAAAAATCTTTTTACTATATTCTTTTTTCATTTCTACTCCTATAAAAATAAAATTTTAATCTACTTAACTTTTTATAAAAGGATCTATTAAGTTTATTCTATTATTACTTTTTGGGAACCATTTTTCTTAATTCCGGTAACATTGCCTCAATATCTTTCTTATCTTTGCTTTCCGGAAAATTCTTGATGTATTTATCAAAAACAGTAACTGCTTCTGCCATTTTACCCAGTCCCAGGTAAGCATAGCCTAATTTTCCGAGAGGTGCTCCCCAACCCGGGTTAATCTCAGTAGCTGTTTTAAATGCAATTATTGCCTTATCTGTTTTATTACTGTTTATATACAGCTCACCCAGGTTATAAAAAAGGTTTTCATCTTTTTTAATAATTACTGTTGCTTTCTCAAAATAAATTTCAGCTTTTTTGTAGTCTTTTTTTCCTGCATAATGTCCTGCTATAAATACATATGCACGGCTTATTACATCTTGTATATAGGATTCTTTTTTATTTTTCAATTCAGTAATTATTTCATGAAAGCTTGAAACTGCTTTTTCTGTATTCCCCATATCTTTATAACAATTTGCAATATTAATCTTTAAAAAGAATAAATCTACGTTGTCCTTTAAGATCGTTTGATACAAGGCCAGGGCTTCTTTATAATTCTTCTTTTCATAAAAACCTTTTGCTTTTTGAACAGCCTTCATAACGGTATTATCTGTAATTGTGTTCTCTGGGGCTTTTTTTAAATTAAATTCCATCGCTTTAGACTGCTCAAATTGACTGACATTTTTGTCCATAAATTTAGGTAAATATCCCTTAATTTTTGTACTGATTCTCCACTTTCCGGTACCAAGCCCTAAGACGGCAAATGCACCTTTTTTATTGGTTTTAGTGTCCATTTCCCGACTGACAGCTAACCCTTTTACCTTAATTACAACACCTTCCAGTGGTTTACCCTCTTCATCGAAAACGATACCGGTAACTCTGCCCTTTCCTCTTCCTGCCTGAGAATGGAGCATAATAGATGTTAAACCGCATAAAACTAAAATAACTATTATTTTGGAAATTTTCTTATTCATTTTATTTCACCTCTCTATTTATTCAATGTTTTTTTCTTTATAATCCTGCTGCCTATATTATTTCCGATATTATCAACGACTGTGAAATAAAAATAGGAGTATTTATTAGACATTTTACTGTATGGAATTTTGAATTCCAGAACATTTTGAATCTGTCCCAAATCTTTATTATGAAAAGCCCCGTCATATACTTTTTGGTATACAACTTGTCCCGGAGCAGTAATTTTTACGGTTATGGAGTATTTCATATCACCAGCTTCTTCTTTGTACTCTATTGCATCAGTCTCAACTTTCACTGTCAGGTTTTCTTTATTTCTTTTTATTTTAAAATTAATCCACTTTTTGTCTTTGTCTATTGCAAAAATACTATTCTGTGAATTGTCTAAATAGACTAATAATTGAGGTGGCGGATTGTATAGCTCATATTTACCAATTCCATATCTATCTGCAAAATGGATTACCAGTCCCTTTCTATTATAAATCCATTTTTGAAGCGCTCTGAATCGAGAGCTCTGAATTACAGGGTAATCTTGGGAATTATCCGGTGGTCCCAGTAATAAATAAACCCTGCTGCGATCTCCCAGAAGTCCCATTCCATCAGTCCAAAATGCCTTCTTTGCGATAGCAATTCTTTCATAATAAATTGTTTTAAATTCATTCTCTTCTGTATGGTCAGATAGATCTCTAATTTTCCAAAATTCTTTTTCAAATTCGACTCTTTCCTTTTTGGTGAGTGAAAAATATATATCACGTTCCTGTTTTGTCATTATCGGCTGAACATCAAAATAAAAAGTTCTTCCTTCTGGATCAAGCTTCCTGACATGTTTAGTAATGTTAAAACAACCAGTTAAAAAAATAGTTGTTAAAATGAAAACTAATAAATAAACCTTTTGGTCAATTTGTTTTGGAGAGCTCATTTAATTTATCCTTTATAATTTTTTGATCTTTTTTTAATTTTAAAGAATTTCTAAAATATAACCTGGCATCAGATATATTGCCCTTTTCAATAGAAAGGTAGCCCATCATGTTTAGAAAATTTACATGTCTATAATTACTATTTACAAGTTTATTTCCATATTTTTCTGCTTCTATTAAGTTTTTTGTCTCATAATATCCTTTAAACATAAGGAATTCAGTTTCAGTGTCAAGGTCATTTTCATTTGTATTTGCTTTTAAATACTCAAGTCCCTTACTAAATTGTTTTTTCTTATAAAGTAATTCCACTTTTAATAAAACGGCTTTACTTGATTTTTTTATATTTAAAGATTTATTTATAAAATATTCAGCTTTATTTGCGTTATCAAGTTTGTCATATTGAGTACTGAAATAATAATACATACTTGATAAATCAAAATCAGGGTAATTAATTGATATTGACAGCGGGTTATTATAAGATTTTTTTAATGCTGAATATAATATGGTATATTCTTTTGTATCTATGGCGATATTATCTTTTTTTAATTCCACTCTTATTGTTTTATACCCATATTTATTATTGTCTGAACTTAGATTTACAAAAAAACTGGACACATTATTTTTTTTTGCAACTAATTTAGCTAACATAGATTTGGCATTTGTCTTTTGATCAATTAGTAACACTTTTACATCAAGATCATTCTGAGTTGGATTATTGACTCCAATTGTGACAAATGGTTTATCACCTTTTCTAAAAATATTTCCGATAGAGGGAAATATGTTTCTGTTATTTAATTGAAAAGGCCTGTTTACTGCATAACGTTTTATCTCTTTAAATGAATTGGATAAAACCATGTCTACTATATATGGCTGCTTCTCATCCTCCGGCATAATGATTTCAGATTCATGCATGAAATATTCTTTTGATGCAAGATTTTTTATATATAATAAATATTTAAGTTCTTTATTTGAGGCAATAGGATATTTTAGTGCAATATTAATTTTTTTCTTCAATATTTTTTTTACAAGTTTTTCGCCCATCGGCATATATTGGTTCTTGGTAAGAGAAAAAATTCTTTTTCCTGTTTTCTTCTCATAAAGATTAAACAAAATATTTAATTTTGTGTAATACTTGTCTTCATATCTTTCTATTGAAAATTTGTCCGGTTGAATAACAAAGTTTAAATAAACCATTTTTTTATCTCTACCATAGGAGACAAAAGTAGTGGTTTTTGATTTAACAAAATGTAATGACACATCAACATCAACCTTATATTTTAACTTATAATACATCTCTGCATAATTATCATCAATTCGCTTCTGTGGCATTGCCTGGATATTTGTAATTAAAGTTATATTTTCCATTGGAGGGGTATGGTTATTTGCTCCCCGTACAGATGGAATAAGTGATATAGCGGCAGGTGCTAAAGAGGGCTCCCACATTTTTAAATATTCGTAAGCGGTATACGTATCGTTTACATCTCCTGAAAACGCACCTATTAAAGCTGATGGACCATCGTGGTTCGGGTTGTATAATTTAAAGTCATTACCATTTTGAGCAAAAAATACAAGTCTGAAATTTGGTGGGACCCCATGCTCGGGAGTCAAGTTATAAAACCAGACTTCAGTAGGGTATAACTTCCCTGCACCATCAAATCTGTCAAGCGTTTTTGGTTTACCAAGGACTAAATAGTACCTTCCCCGCTCAGTTGCCCATCCGGGTTTTCCCTCTTCTCTCCCAAATCTCTGGTTGACATAAATGAGTCTGTCCAGGTATTTTGACTTAAATTCATTTTCTTTTGTTAAAGGTGTGGGATCACGTTGACCCCAAAAAAGTGCAATAAACTCGGTTCTTTCTTTATTTGATTTTAAGGCATAAAAAATCTTTTTCTCTTTTGGCGTTATAATAGGATTGACCTCATTCAGGAATTTTTTAAATTCACTTTTAAGGTTTTTTGTGTTTTTTGATTTAGCCTGGATAAAAGAGATGTTTAAAATAAAATAAAAAAGAACAAACAGTAGGATTGTGTTTTTAATTTTTTTCATAATTTATTATACATTAACTAACTTTTAATGTAAATAAAAAAGGGCACAAAAAAATTGTGCCCTCTCTTAATATATAAAATTTAAATTAGAAAAATTAGAATTCTAATTTAAGCCCAAGTGAAGCTCTGATTGGGAGATTGTATCTTGTTGATTTACCATAATTTTCATGAGTTGGACTTGCTGGTTTTGTCCATTCTGGCATGATGGTTGATGGGTCATCTGAAAAACCATAGAAATTTACATTATCATAACGTGTATATATTCTGGTTGTCTTGGTGTTGTTTGTTATATTGAATATATCTGAAAATACAGATAGTTTCATTTTTTGACCAAGTTTGAATGTATATGAAAAATGTACATCAGCTGTTAACATATCATCCAGTCTTCCGGATGTTCCTCTCTGGTCCAGATATGCCATGTAACCATACCATAGGTTTTCACCCATGTCAGTATATGGACGACCACTTCTATATCTCATGGAAAGTCCTACATTTAAACCAAAATCAAATACATATGAACCATCAAATTTGAAAGCATGTTTGATGTCTGTTGGTAAGTATCCATTTGCATTGAATAAAAGTTCTGGAAAATCAAATGCAGCTGTGATATTAGGATCAACCTGACCATATTCTTCAAATGCTAAACCATTGATGTTTCCTTTTGCTCTTCCATATGTATAAGATAACATGAACTGATAGTTATGAGAGAATCTTTTTTTGAATACGACTTCAACAGCTTTATATGTTCTTTCAGCTTTTGGGAAAGTTCTGTATTCTTCTGGAGCTCTCATATAGTCATCTGGAATTATTAATGGATCTGGTAGCCAGTCTCCTGGGTTAAATAGGAAATATTCTGACCCACCGTCAAATGAACCGTCTTCAACAATTCTTCCAAGACTTTTGTAAACGCCTCTTATGCTGACAGAGAGATCTTCATTTAACTGTCTTTCAAAACCAAAAATAAATTCTTCCTGAAATGGAGGTTTGATTCCGTCCTGAATTAATGATGGATATAAACCATACTGTCTTGTGCCATAATGAACATTGTCGTCTCTTGTAACTGTTGGGTCATAAGGATAATCATAGTACCACATCTTATCAAATTCATTACCAAAAGTTCTTGAGTTCATGTCCAATGGGATCATTTCAAAGTATCTTGCATATGAACCGAATATTTTAGTTGTAAAATCTCCGAATACATCATAGGAGAATCCTAAACGTGGCGCAAGCTGATCTCCAAATCCCCAGTCAAAGAAGTTATAATGATCTTCAAAGTTCAGGTTTGGTGATGTTCCGTGACATGACTGAGCTTCTGCTCTGACACCTATATTAAGGTGAAGTCTGCCAATGGTGATTGAATCCTGTAAATAGATTGCCATTATGTCTGTATAAGAGTCGCCTTGAGTTGTTCTATATCTTTGTCTCCAAAAACCACCATATAACTGTGAATAATATCCACCGGTATACAGGTCATTTGAATCCATGGTTGACTTATACATGTTAAATCCTAATTTGATGGTATGATTTCCCCAGAATTTTGTAAGATCCGCTTTTAAAGTTAAACGACCAGTTTGATTAGGATCTGACATATATCCGAATCCACCAAGTGAATATCCATTTGGGTAACCTAATGGGTTAGCACCACTGTTAATATATACCCTAGGATTGTCAATGTCACCGCTTAGAGGTTGAATTGTAACTTTGTTTGAATATTTTCCAATCATAATTGAAGCATAGAGGTCACTTCCGAATGAACCTTCATACTTAAATGAGAAGTTATAGGTCCCGCCATTTTCTTGAGTCTTATAATCTCTATTTACATCATCTAATGTTGTGAGTCTTCCACCTTCAGTTAGTCTTGGATCTCCAAATACACTGAGGTTGAGTACATGATTTTTTGCTAAAGCAAAAGTCAATTTTCCTGAAAAGTTAAATGTATTGTCTGTCTGTTCACTGGATTGATCCATTCCTGTGTAAACGTTATTAACTGTCCATTCTCTTGTTCTGAAAGTTGGTGTAGCAGCTGCGAAGAACCATAATTTATCTTTGATGATATATCCACCCATTCCAAAACCAAGGTCATACTGAGAATCTGTATCAATCGCACCAACACCCCAGTAGGTTACTTTTCTTTCACCAACTAAAGCTTCGCTTGCAAAGTTTGCAATAACACTACCATGAAACTCATTTCCACCACTCTTTGTAATGATGTTTACAACACCACCGAGAGCACCGGCATATTCTGCTTCATATCCACCTGTTTTTACTTCAACTTCTTCGATGAATTCATAAACAACATTCGTTGTTTTGGAATCATCTCCACCACCGAGTTCAACATCTGTTACGTTAACACCGTCAATAACAAACATATTTTCAACACCGGTAGCACCAGCAAAGGACTGTCCATAAGGATCTTCCTGAACTGAAGGAGCCATCATAACAAATGATTGATATCCTCTGGCTTTTGGTAGTCCGTCAAAGAATTCTTTTCTAACGTTTGTTGATGTACTTGAGTTAACAATATCAACTGCTGGAGCTTTACCTTCAACTGTAATATTTTCTGTAATAGTTCCTAATTCAAAAGTTACAGCAACAGTAGTTACTTTTGAAAGATTAACTGAAACATTTCTCTGAGTAGATTTTTTAAAACCTTCAAGCTCAGCAATTACTGTATAGATACCCGGAGCTAAGTTCGCCACTCTGAATTTACCGCTTTCATTAGAAACAGCAACTTTTTTCAAGCCACTCTGATGAATAATAGTGATCATCGCACCCGGAATAATCTGTCCGTCTGCTGTTTTTACTACTCCGTGTAACTCACCAGTTGTTCCCTGTGCAAAGGAAAAAACTGAGAGTAATGAGAGCATACAAAATACAATTAGTAATTTTTTCATTTATCCTCCTATTTTTTTAAATTACAATAATATATTGCATGTTTTGTGCCAACTCCAAACTTATATATTATTTGCTGGTAATAAAGGCTATAGGGTTTATGGACAGGTTAAAAATATCCAAAAAATTGAATTTCTATCCAATAGATTGTAGAAAAAAAAATTTTATTTTTAATTAATTTACAACAGAATCAACCTCTTTAAATATTATGGGACCTGAATTTGAAATATCAGTCGTATTTCCATTGATATCTTCTATAACACAGGCGAAATCCATTCTATCCGGTACAGTACCGTTAAAAATATCCTGATCAACTACATATGAATTATATGCAGGGATTCCAATGGTCAGAATAAGTAAATTATTTGTATAATAACTGGGGGGAGGTGAGGAATAAGCAACATTATATTCAAAACTCTGATAATTTACATTAGTCACTTCAAACAGTAATACGTTTTCAGAATAAACCTGGAAACTCCAGGATTTTATGTCTACCTCTATGCCGGTAGTTGAATTGAATATACTGACATATGCGGAAAAATTAGTTTTATCTTCCCCCGTTATTTTTGTTGCGTTGGCATATACTTCATTCAAAACAACCTTGGCAACGGGCTTACATGATGAACTTAATAGAAACAGTACCATTAAACTTGTGTATAAAGTGATTATTTTAATATATTTGGATTTCATTTATTTTCTCCTTAAATTGGGTTGTTTTTTAACCATTTATTATAAATCCACATACTGAATGCGGAGGCAATACCAATGCCCATAAGAATAAGCCAGCCGGCTGAATTCCAAAGGGGATTTAATTCCAATAGACCGGATTCAAGTTTAACCGCTCCTTTACACATTATTTCGTTAAAAATAAATGCTCCTGCAGGTCCACCGATAATAGCACCAATTGCCATTGGCAGGTTAGCGTATCCAAGAAATAAACCTTCCTGGCCCTTTGGAGCCAATGCACCTATATATTCATAGGTTCTTGCAGCGGTAAACAATTCTCCAAATGCGATTAATCCAACTGTCAATGTAATGAATATTGATCCCAAGGGAAGAAACTCTAAAAGTGAAAGAGACCTGACGCCGCCACTCATAAAGATAGGGATAAGGTTTATTACCATTGCAACTCCAATAATAACAATCCCCACGATAATTGAATTAATTGGTTTCATTTTACCGAATTTTTTAGTTACCAATAATTGGAAAAAAACAATAACAAATGGATTTGCCATCGTAATAAGATCTACAGCCGGATCTAGTTCAACGACTCTTTTCAAATAAAGAGGTAATACATTATAAACTTGAGAGTAGATGAAGAAAAAACCGCTTGAGACTAATAGAAACATTACGAACCTAAGGTTTTTTAGGACAAGTACCATATCTGCCAATATTCTGAATAAGGATTTTTTGGGTTTCTTTTCAGTTTTTGATTGTCCGAGTTCTTTGTCAGGATCTGTATATAAAAATAAGACAGCAAAAAATGCCAGAACTGAGAAAAATACAGAGACAGCAAATATATAACTAAGATCATACTGTTTTCTCATAATAAAACTAATTCCTCTACCGAAGAGTGAACCGATATTGATCACCATATAGAAAATACCGAAACCAAGTGTTGCTCTTGCACCGGCTGTTTTTTGTACAGTTCCTGAGATACATGGTTTTATGATTGATCCACCGACTCCAATCATGAAAATTCCAAAAATAATAGGAAGAATAACATTTAGGCTGGCTGTAACCTCACTGCCAATTATATTGTTTAAAACTTCTCCTCCAAACCAGACCGGATATCCCATTCCAAAATATCCAGCTGCAAGAAGTACGAAGGCAATTAGTAAGGATTTTTTAAAACCGATGTTATCTGCAATAGTTCCTGACAGTATCGGCAGGAAATAGACTAGGCCCCACAACACACTACTGCTGAGAAAACTGGGCCAGTAAGCTCCAAATCCCAATTGTCCTAAATAAAGAACAACAAAACTCGCCATTGCATAGTATGCGCCTCTTTCAAATAATTCAGTTAAATTTGCTGTCCAAAAACTCCGGGGGAATCCTTCACTTTTAATCTCTTTTGCTTTTTCCATTTAGGGATTTTAATAGATTTTGCAGTATTTTGCAAATTAGAAAAGTATATTTTACTGAAATATCTTGAAATAAAGCGTGATTATATTCGATAATTATTCATGGAGGATGTAAATGATAGATCAGGAAAATATATCAGGCATATTTATCAATAAGTGTTCCCGGGTTTGTCTTAAAATAGTTGAGTATGTTTTTTAATGAGTCAAATTTATCATAGAAGTTGCTCTTCATTTCATTTGTATCGATTTTATCATCTTTATTCTTGTCAATGTCTGTAAAAAGTGTTGTCTCCAAATCTGATTCTCTGGTACTCAGAGCCATGTCATCATCTGTATCATTTTTTGAAACATATTCATCTATTTTTTCATTTAGGAAACTTTCTATTGCAGATGGATCTGCAAGATTGCCAGAGAAAGTGCTTTCCAGGGAATTATATAGATTCAGTGCATTTCTGGTCGGTGGGTTTTTATCTAAGAACTCATCCTTTAATTCCTTTACATCAACTTCGAACCCTGTTTTTTCTTTAAACTCTTCAAATATCTGGTTAAGGGTCGAATTAAGCGGGCTTTTTTTTTTGAATGGATCGAATCCGGATTTTTCAATTAGTTGTATACCACCAACATAATTCTTAGAATACGGTTTAATGGCATTGCTATTCAGTTGATCAGCATAATAACCGGAAACACCCATAATACTTCTTCTCCCAACATATTTATAATACAAAAATATATAAAATTCAACAATAATACGAGAAATATTTATTTTTGCTAAAGTTTTTTGTCGTTTTGCCGAAGGGCTTTTTCGGAAATTACAATTCTCTTAATTAGTTTTCTCTGTCTCTATGCTTAAGTTTTCTTTAAGTTCATTAAGAAAAGTATCGTAATTAATAAAACTAAATGATAAAGTTTTATCTTCCTTTACTACAGGAGTATAGCTTTCTATAAAATCTTGAGAGAATCTTATTTTGGTTAAATCTAAGTCTGAGAATTTAAAAACGATGTTTGTTGTACTGATATCAACCCTTTCGCAGTTAAATTGTTTTGAAAGCAGTTTGACTTTTCCAATAAAGAATATTTTTTCGATCTCTTTTCCTGGTGAGCCATATATGTTTGAGATATTTGTCTTTATTCTGTCTATATCTGAAAAAGATTGGGCTTCAGCAATTTCTGAATAAAACTTCATCCTCTCTAAACTGTTTTCTATATATCCCTTATCAATTGCATAATTGAAATTTATATTTATTTTTCCTTCCCAATCTTTATGTTTTTCCCCTTTAAGCTCTTCTATTGTTCTTTTTAACATATTATTATAATACTCAAAGCCAAGTGCTTCGATATGTCCATGTTGTTTGTTTCCAAGTAATGCACCTGCTCCTCTGAGTTTAAGATCGTATTCTGCCAGTTTAAAGCCTGATCCAATACTTGAAAATTCCCGGATTCCTTCTAGTCTTAATTGAGCTTTTTCCGTTAAATTCTCTTTTTTTATAAGAAAATATGCATATGCCTGTCGTTTACCTCTACCGATTCTGCCCCGTAATTGATATAATTGAGTTAATCCAAAATTATCGGCATCAATAACTATCATAGTATTTACATTATTAATATCAATTCCATTTTCTATAATTGTAGTTGAAAGAAGTATATGGTGTTTACCTTCAATAAAATCAGATAAGTTTTTATCTATTTCAGTGGTTCTCATCTTTGCATGAATTACTGCTATTGAAATATTATCAAGCCAGCCACTGAGTTCCTCTTTAAATGAGTATAGCTTGTTTATTGAATTATAAACAATAAAAACCGATCCACCTCTCTCTATTTCATTTAATACTGCGGAAATAATGATTTTTTTTGAATACCTGCCTATATAGTTTTTAATAGACATCCTGCCCGGAGGGGGTGTTGCTATTGTTGAGATATCTGCAAGTCCGGCAAATGACATGGATAAAGTTCTTGGTATAGGGGTTGCAGAAAGGATGAGAACATCGACATTCTCTCTGTTTTTTTTCATCTTTTCTTTTTGAAAAACGCCAAATCTCTGCTCTTCGTCAACAACAAAAAGCCCAAGATTTTTAAATTCGATAGATTTTGAGATTATAGCGTGAGTGCCAATTAATATATCAATTTTACCGGTTTTAACTTCATCACTGATCTGTTTTCTTTTTTTTGCAGGAACCATCCGAGACAGTTTTTCTATTTTTAATGGAAAGTCCTTTAATCGCTCCGTGAAGGTTTTATGGTGCTGCTCTGAAAGTATTGTAGTTGGACAAAGTATTGCAACCTGTTTTCCCTCCAATACAACTCTAAATGCTGCTCTGATTGCAACTTCTGTTTTTCCAAAACTGACATCACCACAAACCAATCTCTCCATTGGATATGCTTTACTCATATCTGACAAAACCTCTTTTATTGCTTTCTCCTGATCAGGGGTTTCAATATATGGGAAAGAGTATTGCAACTTATTCTCTAATTCAGGATCTCCACTATATGAATGTCCTTTGATCGATTTTCTCAATGCATATATATCAAGAAGTTCTTGAGCAAAAACAAGGATACTGCTTTTTGCCCTTGATTTTTTTAAACTCCATGTTTTTCCACCGATCTTGTCCAATTTTGGAGGTGTTCCTTCAAATAAAGAGTATTTTGTTAAAACATCAGCATCATAGGTCGGGACATATAGGATGTCTTTATTTGCAAACTCAATTTTCAAAAATTCCTGTTCATTTTTTCCTACCTGTCCTGTTGCTAACATAAAAAACCCGGAAAAAATTCCGATTCCATGTTTCTCATGGACAATGAATTCACCAATTTTAATAGAGTTTGAGATATCTTCTTTCTTTACAAGGCTTCTAGCGGCAATACCTCTTTTAAAAATGATCTCCTTCTCAGTTAAAAAGAGTGTTTCTGTTGAGGTGTTTTCAAATGAAAAGGGGATTGTTGATTCAATAAGAGAAAACACCAATCCTTCTTCTCTTAATTTTTTAATTAATTTTGCATCATTTGAAAAGATGAATAAATTCTCTTTATTTTTGTATTTTAATTCATTAATGTCCTTCTGGTTAAAATTATTCAGATTGTTTTTCAATTTCTTGAATTCTGTTTCACCTCTTATATTATCAAATAAAAATGGAATATTTAAAAAACCTGTTTTATACAGATTTAGAGCAAAAATATCTTTTGGATCGGGTAGCAGCTCTTCCTTTTCTGTTAAAGAGAAAAGCCTTTTATAATTTTGCAAAAGACCCGAAAATTCACTCATAACTTTATTAATATCTGAAACTATTATTTTATTATCTGGTAAGATGTCTGAAATATATTTCAAATCATTTTTAAAATAGTAATCGGAATATTTAGTATTATTGAAAATATCACCGGATGGAATTGAACAACTTTTTATTGCACCAATTGATGCTCTTGATTCAAGATTGAATACAGTAATTCCTGATACTTCATTGCCAAACAATTCAATTCTAACTGGTTCTTCAAATCCAGGTGGAAATATATCAACCACCCCTCCTCTCTTTGCCATTTCACCAATATTCTCAACAAATGGCTCAAATTTATAACCGCTTAATACTAATTCTGACAAAAGAAGATCTCTATCTATTTTGTCTCCTATGCTGATATTAATAAATAGATCCGATCCATTAACCGGATCTTCACACTTTATGTTCAATGCTGCAAGAGTTGTTATAATTATAGTTTGTCTTCGATCATTTACCGCTTTAATTAAATCGTTTTTTTCAATATAAAAATTGTTATTTATCTGGTTTGATATATATGGGTCACTAAATGGAATAGTATATGTGATAACATTTATTTGAATTGAAAATAAATCAAGCCATTTTTCCAATTTGATTTTGAATTTAACCAGGTCAGCATTTTCTTTATTTATCCAGATAATGTTTTTTTTAGTTTTGACAGATAAGCCTCCAATAATTAGTTCAATAAAATCTTCTGGAATATTCTGGATGTCAATTTGCCTCTGTGAAGGAAGTTTGTTTTTGGAATTATCTTTAAAGTCTGATAAAAAGGCTTTAAGAGTTTCTTTAGAGAATGTTTTACTTAATATCATTTATATACTTTATGATTGCTTCTCTATCTTCCAACTCTTCTAACATATATTTCTTTTTTACTTCTTTTAAAATATTACCGATTTTTTTACCTTCGATTCCAATCTTAAGCAAATCATTGCCATTTATAACAGTAAATTTTTTCATCTGATCCCATCTCGTTTTGTCTTTTTTGAAATTTTTATAAGACTCTTCTATTTTTTTTATGGGATTACTTGAGATATAATTGACGATTGTCTCCTCTTTTGTTTTCTCTTCTACTTTAAAAAATAAAAACAAATTTTCGAATTGAGAATGGGCAGCAATTTCCATCTTTTCATATTTTGATATTCTTTCCCAATTGTCAATACTTATTTTGTTTTCTAATATCCAGATTATTTTTCCAATGGTTTTATTATCAAATTTATTTTCAATCATTTTATTTTTGATTTCCGAAATGTTTTTGATATACATATTTAGAAGATGGAAAAAGATCACCCAGCGGATCAATAATTTTTCGGGTGCATTATCTAAACATCTGGTCGAGAAATCCAATGTTTCATTATTAAGAACTACATATTCTCTTTTTTTATTATTATATAAATAGATCCATTTTAAAAGTTTAGTTTCGTTTAAAAAAAGTAGACCTTCAGAAGGACTTGCAGACATAAAAATTTTTGTGAGTTCTGAATATATTCTCTCTTTTGAGATAGAAATGATTTTATCTGAATATTTTTTTATTGTATTAAAAAGTACCTGATCAATCCTAAAACTTTTTTCCACTGCAAAACGAATAGCCCTCAGCATTCTCAGATAATCTTCTCTGAATCTCTCCTGCGGTTCTCCAATTGTTCTAATTATTTTGTTGTTTATATCCTTCATCCCTCCTACAAAATCAAGATGTTTTTTTTCTATAGGATCAAAGAAGATTGCATTAACTGTAAAATCTCGTCTCTTTGCATCATCCTCTGAAGTTGCATAAGTAACCGCCTTTGGGTATCTGCCATCCCATTTTGTTCTATCATTTTCAAAGATATCTTCCCGAAATGTGGCAATCTCAAACTTATATCCTTTTATGATAAGAATAATAATGTTAAATGCCTCCCCAATTTCAAGGAATTTTTCTTTTTTAAAGACCTCTTTAATTTCATTTGGTCTCGCTTCGGTCGCGATATCAATATCCATGGTTTTTTCAGACTTAATGGACAGCAATTTATCTCTAACATATCCGCCAACAAAATAAGTCTCTTTATGGCCGGCATTTTTCAGGTCTTTTACAATTTGGAGAGCAATTAATTCTATCTCTTTGTTTTTTAGGATTTTGTATGTCATCAATAAAATTTTAACATGTTATTAAATATTAGTAAAAGTCAAACGTGATAGTTTTTTAATTGTTAATCTATTAAATTTTATTGCAAAACTTATTTTTATCTTATATAATTATTTTTAAAAATAATTATATTTTAACTAAAAAGGAGGATTAATGAATTTATTAAAGAAGATTTTATTGGTTACAATTTTAATTTCAGGCTTAACAGTGGGTGCTTTTGCTAATGGGTTAAATTTGAATGGAATGGGAACAAAGGCAATATCAATGGGTGGAGCTTTTATCGGACTCGCAGATGACTTCAGTGCAGTGTTTTGGAATCCAGCTGGATTAACACAGATGAAAGAAGCAAATCTTTCAGTATTTTCATCATTTATTATGCCAACAGGAACATATGAATATGCTCCGGCTGGAATTAATTTAGAAACTGAAAGTGCTGTATTTCCAGCTCCAGCGTTTACTTATTTTAAACCTATCTCAGATAAGCTTGTTATTGGACTTGCTGCATATGCGACTGCAGGTTCCGGTGCAGAGTGGGGTGGAACTCAGCTAATTCCATTTGGCGGTGGGGATTTTATATGGAAAAGTAAGATTGGCGGGATTACATTCTCTCCGGTTGTTGCCTATAAAGTAAGTGATTCTTTATCTATTGGACTTACCTTAAATATAGTTTATGGTATGCTGGATATGGAAAGACCGGCGCCTCCAATGGGTCAATATACTGAAAGCCTGACTGGAGTTGGTTTTGGTGCAACTCTTGGATTGTTTTATAAATTATCGGATGCTTTTTCATTTGGTCTTACATACAAGACTCCACAGAAGATCAAAATGACTGGTGAATCCGATATGCCGGCTTTAGCAAATTTTGGTATGCCAGGTACATCTGCTGCGACAAGAGAGATGACATGGCCAATGTGGTTGGGAGGCGGAATTGCCATAAAACCAACGGAGAAGTTAACTATTACTTTTGATGTTCAATATACAAACTGGAAAAAGCTCGATGAGGTTCCTATTGAATTTGATGAAGCAGCATGGAAAATGGATCTGGGTGCAGGATCAGTGGAAGATGGTTCAGCTTTTGAATTATTTTGGGAAGATGCTGTACAAATAAGAGTAGGACTTGAATATCTATTATCTGAAACCTTTGCTGTAAGGGCGGGATATTATAGCGACCCGGCTCCATCTCCGGCAAATACTTTGAATATTCTATTACCAAGTATTACATATAGTGTTTATACTGTAGGATTTGGATATAGCTCAGACAAGATAAATTTAGATGTTGGTTTTGAATATTTAAATGGAACAGATAGAGTTGCAGATCCATCAACTGGAATGGCAATGCCTGGAACACATGGAATGACAATGCTGGTACCAACAGTATCATTTACTTATAAATTTTAAAATAAGTCAAAAATATAATATAGTAGGGGAGGAACACTCTTCCCCTATTATGACTTTATAGTAGAACCGACTTTTATTGCTGAACTTAATATGAAAGCAATGCCGATATTAAGATCTACAGCAATACTTGCCATGTTATTATGGCTACCTTTTTTTTTAATAAAACAATTGATTCAACTTTTTTTGTTGAATTAAGCTGTGATTAAAGTTCCTGTTTTTTCATCAAGTGCTTCAGCAATTTTATTTGGAGATGTAATATAAACCTTTTCTCCTCCTAGTTCGATAAATGATACTGCCGCTCTAATCTTCGGGCCCATACTTCCTTTAGGAAACTGACCATCAGCAAGATGTTTTTTACATTCAGCAACAGTCATCCTTGCAACTTCTGTTTGATCAGGTTTTCCAAAATTAATTGCAACCTTTTCTACTCCGGTAGAAATAACCAGTATTTTTGCCCCGATTTCTTTTGCAATAACTGCTGTCGCAAAATCCTTATCAACAACACCATCAACACCTTCATAAGTTCCATCCTCTTTTATATAGACTGGAATACCACCACCACCACCTGCAATAACTATATTGCCTGCTTCTACAAGAGATTTTATGACTTTTTTTTCAACTACAGTCTGAGGAATTGGTGAAGGGACTAAACGTCTCCATCCTCTTCCTGCATCTTCAAACATTTTCCAGTTTTTTTCTTTTTCTATTTTTTTTGCATCTTCTTCAGAATAAAAAGGTCCAACCGGTTTTGATGGATCTTTCATTTGTGGATCATTTTTATCAACTACAACCTGACTTAGTATTGAGACTACGTCTCTGTCAATATTTTCTAAAGTCAATCTATTCTGCAGAGATTGTTCAATCATATAACCCATACCACCCTGTGTGTCAGCAACAATAACACCAAGAGGCCTATCGGCAACATTATACTGTATACCAGCCTCAACTCTTAAAAGCATTGCTCCTGCCTGTGGCCCATTACCATGGGTTATCACCATTTTATAATCATCTTTTATTAATTTTATTATTCCATCAAGGGATGACCTCGTGTTTTCAAATTGTTCTGTAATTGATCCTTTTTGTCCTGGAGCAATTATTGCATTACCACCTAGAGCGACAACTATTTTTTTATCTTTCATTTCTTCTCCTGTTGAGAGATTGAATAAAACTCTCTCTGTAATTTTCTTTTCGATAATTACCAGGATTATATATCAAAAAGTTTAGATTGTGTCAACTCTATTTACTAAACCATAGTTTTCATTTACAATTGATAATGATAGAAAAATATTTAAAGAACAGATTATGGCAATGGATTGCACTTTTTATTCTTGCCTTCATTTGGGGTACCTCTTTTATCCTGATGAAAAAAGGTCTTGAATCTTTCTCAAATTCTCAGGTTGCAAGTATTCGTATCTTTGCGTCCTTCATTTTTTTCTTCCCTTTCTTTTTTAAAAACTTAAAATTTATTAATAGGAAAAATTTAAAATCATTACTCATTGCGGGTTTTGTTGGAACGGCTATTCCAGCTTTTCTTTTTACAAAAGCTCAAACAGTTATAAATAGCTCCTTAGCCGGGATGCTCAACTCTTTAGTGCCTTTGTTTACTCTAATAATTGGTTGGCTGTTTTATAAGAGCAAAATAAATACAAGAAAAATTTCGGGTATGTTTTTAGGTTTGATAGGAGCAATAGGACTTATATATAAAGGTTCAAATTCAATTAATGTTATTGATGTATTCTCACTTCTAATTGTTCTGGCCACAATATGCTATGGTATTACTGCAAATGAAATAAAAGCAAATTTGAAAGAACTTGATGGACTGAAGATTACTATGTTCAGCTTTTTATTTACGGGTCCTTTTGCAGGCATATATCTTCTTTTCACAAAATTTCCTGATATTAAAACTGATGAAAAGGTTTTTGTTAATCTTGGCTATGTTGTGATTTTAGCTTTGTTCAGCTCTGTACTTGCTTTGATTCTTTTTAATAATCTTATTAAGCATACACCGCTTCTTTTTTCAGTTTCAGTTACTTATCTTATTCCCATTTTTGCAATTATGTGGGGAATGATTGATGGCGAAACAGTAAATCCACTCCAATTAGCGTGGATGGGAGTAATTTTATTCGGTGTATTCCTGGTCAATAAGCCTGAAATAAAAAAAAAGATCAAAAATTAAAAAAAAATTACTTGGACTTTTTTTCCGGTTCCCATATTTTTATGTTTTTTATCATATTTGATTTGTTTTGATGTTTTGACTTATTAAGTTTTATAGAAAATCCACAATTGCCAGATATAGCGGTGTATAAAGTCAAAAAACCAAGAAGGCCGATCGGGTTCTTATAATACAATCCGAATCCAATAACAAATAAAGAGAGGGCTATTCTTGTATATTTCCCAATTGGGTTTGTATTACACTTTTCTACATCTTTTTTCTTTTCCATAATATAATTATACAGTATTTTTCAATTTTTACAAAATTATATTCTGAAATAGAATTATCCTAGTAAATTGGATATTACATTTGCCAGTTATCAAAGCTTTTATCAATTGTCGACATAATCTTGTCAAATTCCCCACTTTTTCTTAATTTAGAGATGGCTTCAGTGAGTTTTTTGTCGATATCTCCGTCCCTTGCACCTTTGGATAAAATAATTTTCACATCATAAACCTTAAAAAGCTCTCTTTTGATATTCTGGAATTTTAATTGTTTCAAAATTGGATCTGTTGCAAAATCTGCAAAAATGAAACCATCAATTCTACCGACAGAAAGTTTTTTTAGACTATTTTCGATTCCGGATGAAGGTGTTATCGGAAATTCAAAATAGTTGACATGTGCCCTGTCTGTTTCAATTTTAAAGTTTTTAAGGTTATTTAGGTCAAGCAATTTTTTCTTATTCGAATAGAGTACAAAATTTACATGAAATATTGTTTCAGTTGAATAATCATATGGTAGTTTTTTGCTTTTACTCTCAGGAAGTTTAATAAGTGGCATATGGAAGTCTACTTCACCTTCAATTATATTACTCATAGACCTTGCGAATGGGACAACAAACCTTTCAATTTTTTCTCCAAGAATTTTCTCAATTGCTTTTACAAGGTCAACAAGCACTCCTTTATCTACACTTTCTGCATAACCGGGCATCTTTGCAAGGCTGGCTTTCATTGTTTTTCCGCTCAGTATAAACGAAAACGATAGTGATAAGGCTAGTAACAGAATAACTGCTTTCTTTAAATTAAATTTCATAAACTCCTCCTTTGTTCGAGTCCTACAAACAGCTATTTTGGCTGTGGGCATACTTTAGCATAAATTTTTTTTATTATCAACTATATGATTGACTTTTTTTCTATTTTTTATTAGACTTTTTTTTGTAGAATCCTACATAATAGTGCTTTGTTCCCTTTGTTATGGGCCGTTATGTATTATAAGGGATTTTGAGGAGAGAAAATGCAGGATGTAAAAAACGTTATTTTCGGCAATACAAATTTAACTAGAAGGACATTGACTTATGTTCTTATACCCTTGTTATTAGTTTCAATTATATCCTTGATATATCAGGTATACTTTATAAGTTCAAATTTTAAATCTCAAGAAGATAAACGTATAATTGATTTGGGAAATTATATAGCGCCTTCAATTGCGCTTTCTGTATGGGATTTTCAGACTGAGAATATTAAGATTATTGTTGATAATTCTGTTAAATATAATAAGTTAGATGAAATTATAATTATTGATAAAAAAGGGGCAATTATATATTCAATTGCTAATAATAATGGGACATTGGGTTCTGAAAAGAAACCGGTTAGAAAAGGAATAAAAAAGGAAATAGATATACTTCATGAAAAAGAAAAACTGGGTTTGATTGAGATTTACTATAGTTATAATGCCATTAATAAAATTATAACCAAGTTTTCGACGACTCAGACAATCATATTTTTTATAATTATTTTGATTAATGTTGTAATTCTATATTTTTCAATAAAATTTGTAATAATCAGGCCTATAAAGAATATGAATCTCGCAATGAAGGAACTTTCAGAGGGTGAAACTGTTATCACCCAATATTTAGTTAAAAACAGGAAAGATGAGATTGGACAATTAAATGAATCTATGCAAAAGATGGCTGATAATCTTAGAGAAATAGTCTCCAAACTTCAGGGGGCCTCTATATCAGTCGCTTCTGGCAGTCAGGAGTTAAGTTCTTCCGCACAGGCGTTATCACAAGGGGCTGCTGGACAGGCAACTTCTGCTGAAAAGATTTCCTCCTCAATGAAGGAGATGAGTGTAAATATTCAACAAAACACGGATAATGCCCAGCAAACAGAGAACCTTTCTGCAAAAGCATCCAGTAAGGCCCAAGAGAGTGGAAACGCTGTTAATGAGGCAACGACTGCTATGAAAGAGATAACTGGGAAAATCAATATAATACAAGAGATTGCAAGGCAGACAAATTTGCTTGCCTTAAATGCAGCTATAGAGGCAGCTAGGGCTGGGGAACATGGGAAGGGATTTGCGGTTGTAGCTTCAGAGGTGAGAAAACTGGCTGAGAGAAGTCAAAATGCAGCTGAAGAAATTACAAATCTAACAAAAAACAGCCTTAAAGTTTCAGAGAATGCAGTTGAGATGCTGAATACATTGGTGCCTGATATAGGAAAGACTGCGGAACTTATATCAGAGATAACCTCTGCCAGTGTAGAGCAAAACCAGGGTGCTGCTAATATAAATAATGCAATAAGTGAACTTGATGATATTATTCAACAAAATGCAGGATCATCTGAAGAGATGGCATCAACTGCTGAGGAGTTGTCATCTCAAGCTCAATATCTTCAATCAATTATATCTTTTTTTAAAATAGAAAATCAGATTACTGATCTGAATGAGACGGAAGATTAATATTATAGAAACTATATGGACTTAAGTGTAATTAGAATGGGAAATTGTGTGTTTAATTCATTGACTATTTATTTTTTTTTAATTACACTCAAATCGTATAGAAGAATGATACTTTACACTGGATAAATAAATATACGGATTATTACATTGAGAACATTTGTAATATTCAGGACTTGGAGGAACTACATGAAATTTTTTAAAGACTTCAGTTTTAAAAAACCAAATTTAACACAGAGGACATTGACTTATATTATTATACCTTTATTAGTTATCTCAATTTTATCTGTCATATATCAAATTTACTTTATAAGCTCTAATTTTAAGTTTCAGGAGGATAAGCGTATAAATGATATTGGAAGCTATATTACTCCGTCTATAGCTGTAGCAATTTGGGATTTTCAAACAGAGAACATAAAAATTACTATTGATAATGCAGTAAAATATAATAATTTAAATGAAATTATTGTGATTGATAAAAAGGGAAAAACTGTATATTCAATTGCGAATATTGATGGAAAACTTGGATCTGAAAAAAAACCAGTAAAAAAGGGGATAAAAAAGGATATAGAAATAAATTATAAAAAGGATAAACTTGGTAATATAGAGATATATTACAGCTATGATACCATTGATGTAATTATCTCTAAGTTTTCAACTACTCAGATAATCATATATCTAATAATATTCTTAACAATTGTTGCAGTCCTGTACTTCTCTCTTAAAGCTGTAGTTATGAAGCCTATTAATAATATGAATATTGCATTAAAGGATCTTTCAGAAGGGGATGCAGATCTTACCCAGCGCTTAACTAAAGAAAGAGATGATGAGATAGGTTTAGGCATAGATCTATTTAATAAATTTATTGAAAGGATGCAGAATATAATAAGTGGTGTAAAGGATGGAACTGAAGAGGTTTTTAGTTCTGCAGAGGAAATTTCAAATGGGAATGAGGACCTTTCTACAAGAACAAATGAACTTGCCGCCTCTATAACAGAGACCTCTACAACTATGGAAGAGTTTACAGCTCTTGTTAAAGTAAATACTGAAAATTCAGAGGAAGCTGATAAAATTTTAACAGAGTTCAATAGGGAGATTCAAGTCAAAAGTGAACTGATAGATAATGTTACAAATACTATGAAAGAGATTTCTGATTCATCGAAAAAGATAGACAGTCTTGTCTCGGTGATTAATGATATAAGTTTTCAGACAAATCTCCTCGCTTTAAATGCAGCTGTTGAAGCAGCTAGAGCTGGAGATGCAGGCAGAGGTTTTGCAGTTGTTGCCTCTGAAGTAAGAAATCTTGCTGGAAAAACAGCGGAGTCCTCAAAGTCAATTCAGGAGATTGTGACTGCAAATGTAAGTTCTACAACTAAAGGGATGGAGCTTGTTAAAGAAACATCTGAGCTTTTTTCTAAGATCGTAAATGTTTTGAATGATATTGTCAATAAAATTAACACAATAACAACCGGGTCAAGGGAGCAGGCTACTGGAATTGAACAAATAAATATAACAATTACTCAAATGGATAGTGTAAGTAATCAGAATGCTTCCTTTGTTGAGAAGATGTCTGAAACGGGAAAGAGTTTACAATCCAGTGCTGTCGCCCTTCAAGATCTGATAAGCCAATTTAGATTGACTTAATTTGATGTAAGGCGGTCAAGAATTTAATCTGACCGCCGTCTAAAAGTTTTTTGGTTATATTTTATCCCTATTTGGCTTTACTCATTATTTTACCAAATGTTCCGTTCTCTTTAATTTTTTTTAATGCGATTGAGAAGGCGGCTTCCAGTTTCTTACCTTTTTCATTATTCTGAAATGCATAATAAACATCCTGTTTTGAAAGAGGTACAGTTTTGTCATATTGAAATTGCCCATTCAAACCGGAATTCGAAAAGGCTTTAATCCCAGATTTTTCCTCAACAACAAATGCGTCTATTCTACCTGCAATCAGTTTCTTTGTATTCATTTCATCTTTACTGACAATCTGGAGTTTTATGTTTTTATTGTCTATGAGTTCTTTTACATAAGGATATCCACGGGTAATTCCAACATTTTTACCCTCAAGATCTTTAATTGTTTTTAAAATGGGTGAACCTTTTTTTGTAAATACAAAATCCTGTTTTACATAAATATTCTCGCTTGATTTTAAGATTTTGCCTGGCGGAAACATTACATCAAGTGCTGGAAATATAGAGTCTACTTTTCCTTCCATAAATTCACCACCTATTCTTTTGGCAGGTTTTATAGATATCTCAAGCTCAAAACCAGCTTCCTTAGCAATAGCTTTGGTTAGTTCGACAAATACTCCGTTATTATTATCAATAACCATTAAAGGTATGGGAAAAGAGCCGAAGATTACTTTTGCTGCACCAAGATTAAGTGAAAAAACCAATAGAACCAAAACTACTATAAAAATTGAAAATTTTTTCATATTTACCTCCTGACTTATTATATATATAATAAATGATAAATCAAGGGTTAATCAAATATTGTTTTTTATAAATTGAACAATTTTCTCAATATCCTCTTTTTTTTTTACACTTATTTTTAGTTCGATATCTTTTTTTTCAAAAAATGGGAAGTGAGTCACTTTAACATTTGGAGGAAGCTTTAATTTTTTTATATTTTGTTCCCATAAGGCGGCCTCTTTCTGATAATTAGGGTACCTGTAGGAAAATATTTTTTCAATTATCTTCTTTTGAGGTTTTTCCTGTTCAAAGAGATTTTCTAAACTTAGTTTTTTTAATATTGATCCTGCATTGGTTTTTTCCTTAAATATCAGTTCTTCAAACATCTCAATGATAATTAATTGCTGGCTTTTTGAAAATGGGATCTGTGATAAGAAATCTATTATTATTTTGCTGTCATTTTTTTTCCATTTACAGACCTGTAGAACACTTTTTAAATTTATTTTATCTAAAATAAGACTGTTTTTAAACTCTGCATTTAGAATAATGTCGAGATTATTTTTTAATTCATTATTTATTGAGATATCTATATCGATTCTTTCATATAATTCCGGAATTGAAAAAAAAAATAGAGCTTTCTTTATAAAGACCAGTTTTTCATAGGTGTTAAAACCAAAGAATTTTTCTTTATAATTATAAGCGGATATCAATGCTTCTTTATTTGAAATATCAGTTCTTACTACTTCGATCTCTTCTTTCATTTGTTTCTTAAAAAACTCAATGAATTCAAATCCAAAAATTATATTATTATCTTTGTCAATCAGTACAAAGTTGGTGAATGGAAATGCCGTGAGCAGTTTTTTACATTTTGAAATATCTATTGGGTAGGACAGAAAATTTCCTTCATCATTTTCTATCTCATTTATTTTTATTGATCCAATGTTCATATTTTATTATTTCCCAACCATCTTATACTCTACTGTACTATTTGATTCGATCTCACTGTTCTTTATAAAAGCAAAAGGACCAATTTTACAATTCTCTCCAATTATAGATCCTTTTGATATATATGTTGAAGGATAAATGATTGTATCTTTTCCTATGGATACATCCAGTTCAATAGTAGTTGATGATGGATCAAGAAATGTAACTCCATTTTCCAGAGAGATTTGTCTCATCTTTTTTAAATTAAAATAATTATTCGCATTTTGAAGATCCCACCTGTCATTTATTCCAATTGAAATTCTATGATCACCGGCCTTTACGCCCAGAACCCTGTTTTTGCCAGTTCTTAGGATTTCAACTATATCTGTCAGGTAGTATTCCCCCTTTTTGTTTTTATTGTCTATTTTTTTTAACTGTTCAAGAACTACTTCATTTTTAAAAAGGTAGATCGATGCATTTACTTCCCGAATATTTTTTTGCTCTTCTGTTGCATCAATTTCTTCAACTATTCCTCTAATTGAATCGTGTTCGTCTCTAATGATTCTGCCATACGGAGGAGGTGTCTCCGGGAAAACAGCTGTTATTAATGTTGCATCTGAGTTTTTGCTGGAATGAAAGCTGATAAGCTTGTTGATCTCTTCTGTGGTTATATAGGGATTGTCTCCGACAAGAACCAGGGTGTCACATTCTTTATCTTTTAATAATTCATAGGCAGACAATAAGGCATGAGCTGTACCCAGTTTCTCTTCCTGAATAACATATTGTACTTTTTTATCAACCACTTTTTCCAATTCATCTCTGTTTTCCCCGGCAATTATAATAATATTCTCTTCAGTAATTCCTGCATTTAACACTGCGTCCAGAGTAAAATTAATTATTTCTTTTCCAAGTATCTTGTGAAGTATCTTTGATTTTGATGATTTCATCCGTGTTGACTGACCGGCAGCAAGTATTACAGCCTTAATTGTTCTCATATTTTCCATATGTGATTGTACCTAAAATGGGTGGTTTTTGCAATCAATTTTAACAATTCCTTTTTTGCCAGTTATGGATTCTATAAAACTGGAAATTGGTTTTTTATAAACCGGATGATATAGGTCCTTTTGTATTTCACATAAAGGAATTAGGACAAATGCACGATAAATCATCTCTTTATGGGGAATAATTAGATCTTCTGAATTTATTATTTCATTTCCAGCAAGTAAGATATCTATGTCGATTACCCTGTCTTCATAAAGCTCATTCTTACTGAGTGTTTTTTCTCCCCGCCCCATTTTTTTTTCAATATTTTTTACTATTGTTAACATTTTAAAGGAATTAATAGAACTTTCAGCTCTTATAACCATATTTAGAAATGAACCTGTTCCAGGTTTCATATTTACCGGCGCGGTTTCATATATCGAGGAAAAAGAAATTATTTTCATATGTTCTTTTAGGTAGTCTGTGGAACAATATAAATTCTTTAATCTATCCCCGATATTAGTCCCAATAGAAAAATAATATTCCATTTCTTCTTATTTAATGTTTTAATATTTCATGAACTTTGATTGCTAATGTATCAAAATTATAAGGTTTTTCTATAAAATATTTAACTTCTTTACTCAAAAGTTCTTCGATTCGTTCATCTCGTTTAAACCCGGAAGTTAATAGGACCTTTACATTGTTATTTATTTTTTTTAATTCATAATAAACCTCTTTGCCGGATTTTTTTGGTAATTGCATATCTAGTAGTACCAGATCAATTTTCTTATGATATTTTTTATATAATGATATTGCCTCATCACCATCACTAGCTTCAATTACAGAATAGCCAGAGCTTTTTAAAATTGCTTTTGCAACTACCTGAAGTACTTTTTCATCTTCTACTACTAGAATTGTTCCTTCACCTTGAGGAGTTTTTTTTTTTTCTTTTGGATCTTCTACTCTATCAATTGGACTTTTTCTTTCAGGTAGATATATGACAAAATTAGACCCTTTCCCTAGCTCAGAATAAACATCGACAAAACCTTCGTGTTTTCTTACAATATTATACACCATCGCCAGTCCTAACCCGGTACCGTCATTTTTTTCTTTTGTAGTATAAAAGGGAGCAAATATTTTTGAAATACTTTTATTATTAATACCTATTCCTTCATCTCTAATAGTAATAGAATAGTAAAAACCACTTTCAGTGATGATATTTTTTGAAATGAAAAGATCATCTGCAAAAAATCTATCTATTTCTATTGATAATTTACCGCCCCATTTTTTACTGTTATCCCTCATTATAGTCATCGAATGTGCTGCATTAACACAGATATTTAAAATTGCCTGTTCAATTTGGGTAACATCTACTTTAATGGAAGATTTAAGAATAGAAATTTTGAGATTTATCTTAATACTTTTATCGAATGTATTCTTTATTAATTTTACAACTCGCTTTACTAACACTATCAGATCGGCACTTTTGATTTGCAGTTCTTCTTTTCTTGATAAAGTTAATAAATTTTTCACTATGTCTGATGCCCTATAAGCTGATTCTGAAATATAACTAAGATATTTTTCTATTTTATCCTCAGATAATTGGCCGCGTTTTTTTTTTTGTTCAATCAAGGATAAAGTCCCTATTATCATGCCTAAAACATTATTAAAATCATGAGCAAGTCCTCCGGCAAGAGTTCCAATAGCGTCCATTTTTTGGGACTGTATCAATTGATTTTCTAGTAAAGCAATATCTGTTTTATCTATAATAATAATAACAATTCCCTTTTTTTCCTCTGTCTCTATTTGATACATAACGATATCAATAAGTTTCTCTTTCCCATTTATATCAACAGTTTCCATATTTATTTTTATTGGTTTTGTGTTAGAAAGTAGTTTATTAAGTTTAAACTCATATTTTTTGAAGAATGGAAAATAATTAAAAATACTATTTCCAAAATACTCCGCATTTGATAAATTGAATTCCTCGATAGCTGTCTTATTTATCTTGACAATATTAAATTTATTGTCAATTGTGATAATATTATTAGGGCTATTTTCGATAATACTTTCAAGATATTGTTGGAGTTTCTCTATTGCATTTTTGTTTGTTTCAAGTTTAGAAAATGAGTTATAAAGATTTTTTGTCATTAGATTAAAGTTGTTTGCTAATACACCTAACTCATCACTTGTGTTAACAATAACACTTGTTTGTAATTCACCTTTTGAGACATTTTCAGTTCCATCATGCAATTTACGAATTGGTTTTAAAATAATTTTCTCAATTATAAGAAAAACTGACAATACCATTATAATAATTAAGAAACTAAATAATAATATAAAGTATTTTAATACTATATTTATGTCTGTTAATAATCTTGTTTTAGAAAATAAAAGCACTAGAAAACCCAATTCGCCCTGCACTTCTGAGTTGATTTTTAATCTAAAAGAGATTGTGTTTTCAGAATTTTTATTAAAGTCTTGTTTTGAAGAGTTTCTTTCCTTTACGGAATAGTTCACAAATATTTTTCCTTGTGTATCATAAATAATTCCTGATAAGAAATTATTGTCAGACTCCAAGTTAAAGAATATTTTTTCTATAAAGTCTTTTTGTCCAAATTCTACGCCAGGTACAATATTAGAAAGTGTAATTATTGACAAATTATTGCATCTCTCCACAAAACTAGATAGTCTCGAATTTTTATAATTTATAATAATATAAGTTCCAAATAAAATGACTATAGAAGTCATTATAGATAAAAGAATTATCAGAATTTTTTTCCTTAAAGAAAATTTAATTTTCATTTTTTATCAGATAGGCAAGTTGAAGTAATTTTGCACTAAAACAACAATTTTCTTTAATTGAAGTTTTTACATTTATTGCAAGAAGGTTTTTATGTTCTTTAGTCCCGACAACAATAGAAATACCGGTATTCAAATATTCGCAAATACCAGTTGCTGATGATATGTTTTTTTTTTCTGTAATCTTCAGGAGCTCAGGTATTTTATCTCTTGTTTTTGGCGCCAAAATTACTATATTAAATCTACTTTTCTCTATTTTCTTAAGGCTGTTGATTGGAATTATTTCAATTTTTTTGTTAAAAAATGTTTTTTTTGAAAAATTCTCTATAAATATTTTCATAAACTTATTTTTGTACTGCACTGATTTACTTTTATTTTTATAAAAAAGTCCAATTCTGATCTTATCATCAAGCTTTCTTAAAAAATTTTTATTATATTTAAAAACAGTCAATATAAGTATAATTTGTTTTTTTATTGGTAGATTTTTATAAATTTTTTCATTTGAATAAATAGATAATAATGAGGAATTTATTAAAGTTAATAAAATTATTATTGATAAAAAATTTTTCATTTTATATTATAATTTACTCCAATTACAAAACTTCTTGATTCAAGAGGGTAATCATATCTAAAGAAACCAGTTGTGTCTGGAACTCTGAAGTTTTGATTTAAAAAATTATAAGCTGATATATTGAAATCAAGCCCTTCAATAATATTTTTGATAATAATAGAGACAGTCCCAAAAATATATCCATGCAGATCAGATAGTTCTGAGCTCTTATCTCTTGCTCTCTTACTAACAAAAGTCAAAATGCTGTTGAAATTAATATTTTTGCTGATCTCTGCATTTATTCCGATATTTCCGATATGATTTGCTGAACCTATTACTCGGCTGTTTGATGTTTTGGATTTTCCATAATTATATGAGTAATTCAAAAACCCATAAATTCCATTAGATAAGGCCATTTTTATTTCTGATTCTATTCCAAAAAAATTAATTTCTTCTTCAGTATTAATATATTCAAGATGTGTTTCAAACGGGAATAGAGTTAATAGATTTTTGATTTTATTATAGAAGAGATTAATCCTGAATATTGCAGAATTGGAAAGCTCAAAAGAGGTTTCAAACTCAAGGGTTTTTATTGTTTCCGGTTTATTTTTCTCATTTCCTAATACAAAACCTCCCAAAGCATGAAGGTATGATTCAACAAAAGTTGGCGCTCTGAATGCCTCTGCATAAAGCAGTTTGAATGATATTCTATTTAAAGGTTTGAAAACAAGTCCGAGTCTAGGTGATAAAGATGTGCCGGCATCACTATAATTATCAAATCTTAAGCCTGCAGTTAGAGACAATTTACTATTTAATGTGGCATGTTCTTGAATATAGGCGGAAAAGATTTTTCTTGTAGGTTCTTTAAGCATTATAGATGGAGAGTCAATCATATTAAATTTGTTCCCATCCGGCAAACTTTCCTTGATGTTTATATCATACAGTTTTATATTTTCATAGGAAAAACCAAAAATAAGCTGATGTATTTTTCTTAGTGTATATAAAAATTTAATCTGAGATCCGATAGTTTTCTGTTTACCTCCATTTAATTGAAAATATCCATTATGATAAGTAATTATTTCGTTATTACCCTGTTCTTTATAACCTGATGGATATAAATTCCACAAATTATCAGCTTCGTACTTTAAACTGTATATTTTCACTTCCCCATCAAGTTTTCCCAATTTAAATTCATACCTGATAATTCCTTGTAATTGTGATGGATGAGCTTCAGATTCCCGGTTTACTGCAAAACCTGCACCTAGATAAGAGCCTTTTTTAGAATCAATGAAATATCCGTTAAATGAGAGTGTTTTATATTTTAAATTTAATGAGAATGTCATTTTTTTCCTATGAAGATCTGTATAACCTAGATCTGTTCCTGCTAGAGAGATATCTGAGTTGAGAGGGTCTAGAGATAATGCATCACTTTTAATAAACATTCTAGGGCCATCTGTGTCTAAAAAATTTAGATATCCTGAATAGGAGAAATCTCCATTCTTTTTTCCAAAAAGTAAACTTGCTTCCTTAAATTTATTACTTCCACCTTTAAGTTTTAAATTTACGCCTTCAATATCTTCACCACTCTTTGTTATTACATTAATTACTGATAAAAAAGCATTAGCCCCATATAGGGCTGAACCGGGACCTCTGATTATCTCAATTTTTTTTATATTGTCCAGCGAAATATCAGCAAAAACAATAGTCCCACTTCCTTCGAGATGTTCGTTTACTGGAAGTCCATCTATTAAAAGTTTTATCTTTTCAGTATTATCTGTAAAAATCCCACGAACCCCAAATTTGTTGTACCCAAAGTACCTTATTCCCAATTCAAATCCTGGAATAGTCCTTAAAACATCCCGCAGGTCTCTTGCTCCCATGTTTTTGATTTCTTTGTCGGATATAACTGAAACAATTGAAGGAGCTTCATCAAGTTTTAATATAGTTTTTGTTGCAATCTGTACATCACTGTTTAAAAGGTCCTTAATGTCCAATTCCTTAAAATCTTTAAATTCAATCTGAGCTAAAATAGGGAGATATAAAAAAAAAAGAAGCAAATTTACACATTTAAAGAGTTTGTTTTTCATTGCAATTCCTTTACTATTATATAATTCCTAAATTGAGTGATTATCCAATTATCACTCAATTTAACTATATGTTGTTTTTTTTTAAAAGTCAAATTATTGTACGAGTCCATAACATGTGGCTGTCTCTTAACTATTTTAAATTTAGTATTTTTAAGCTAATAATTCATTGTTTTGATTCAAATCTATTAATTTTTCGGATTTCCAATTTAAAAATCTATATTCTGAGTATTCTCTTCAATATTAGCTTAATGTTTCATTATTTAATACTAATTTTTATTCAAAAACTAAGTCATTTTTCTTCCAAACATTAAAAAGTTTGTATAAATTGATACCTGTACATACCATATTCCACTGAGCATCAACATTATTTATCCCTCTAAAAAGCCATTTATTAAATCCATTATTATGTTTGATCCATCCAAATAAAGGTTCTATTATATGTTTTCTCTTTTTATAGATATTTATATTTTCTTCTAAATTGTTTTTTTTATTCTGTCGAAGCATTACATCTTCATAAGGAGTTCTATCTATTTTTCTGCCAGTTTTATCTATAGTACATTTATCTTTTGATTTGCAGTTAATATGATCTTTGCAACCATATCTTCTTATAGGATAGTCTCTCGATTTTCGTTTCATCGTGCCCAGATATCCTAATCTTATTCCTTCTGGACATATATAGACATCTTCCTTTGAATTATATTTAAAATTATTTTTTGTGAATTCTGAACTCTGAGTGTTTTTTACTTTTTTACTTTGTCCTACAGTTTGCATAGGGGGTGTTAGAACTGAGTACCCTTTCTCTTCTGCTTTCTTTAACTCTGAGCCTGTAAAGTAACCTCCATCTAACACAGTCTCTTTAGACTTTTTATTGCAGTTAAAGCTAGCTTCATCAAGCATAATAACCATCTGATGACTATCTGCCGCCTCATTTGTTACCTTTGCTCCTACTACTAGCTGATTTTTTTCATCAACGACACTTTGAGCATTATAACAATAATCTATTGAAGAATGGTTTTTCATCATCCGGCTTTCCTGGTCTGTTAAACTTAATGATTTTATGTTTTTTTCCATTACTGTCCTATAAAAACTTGAAGTAAAAGCTGACCAAATGTAGTAAAATAT
>CBDUZW010000032.1:0-50068 GCA_965371805.1 uncultured bacterium
CGAATATGGTGATTAAAAATTCTTTTAAATCTAATATGTTATGGACTCGTACATAGTATTGAAGAACAAATTGATTTATTATATGATAAAACTGTATCAGATGAGCTTAATTATTTTGATTTGTTACGGATAAATACAACTTCAACATTTAAAGATATTGAATTGGCATACGAAGAGTTTATTAAGGTTTTTTCAGTTGAAAATATAGAAAAAATTGAAAATGAAATATATAAAAAGAAAGCAAAATTTTTAGAAGAAAAAGGTAAACGTGCATTTAAGGTTCTTGGTGATTATAACCTGAAGATGACATATGAAAAAAATGGATATTCTGAGGATGCTCCTAAGAGCCCAAAGGAAGAAGACCCTATTGGGAAGGGAAGAACTCTATTTGGGAAGGCAAAAGTTCTTTATAATAGCCAGAGATATGATTTGGCGATTATTACTTTAAATGAAGCAATAAGTTTAGATTCTGAAAAAGCATCATATTATTTGTTATTGGGACAAAGCCAGGCAAAAATACCGGAAAAAATACGAGATGCAGAAAAAAATCTATTAACGGCTTTTGAATTAGAAGATTGGAATGCTGAACCTTTAGCTGCATTGGGCTTAATGTATTATTCTGCTAGATTTAAAAATAAAGCTGAATCATATTTTAGAAGAGCTCTTGAACTTGAGCCAAAACATGTTCTTGCAAAAAAAAAACTGGAAGAAATAACCGGGCCAATAATCAGTCCCAAAGATAAAATTAAGGGTGTTTTGGCAAGAATGCTACCATCATTATTTGCTAAAAAATAAGTTTTCAATAAATCTAATGAATTAATTCTACTGGTAATTAATTCTACTGGTAATTAATTCAAATCTATTACACTAAAAGGCTTCCAGAAAACCTTTAACTCAGGTATAATGTCTTTTTATAGGAGGCATAAATGGCCGAAGAAAATCCAAAAATAATATACTCTATGATGAGAGTTAGTAAAAAAATACAACAGAGAGTTCTTATAAAAGATATATCACTATCTTATTTTTATGGAGCAAAAATAGGTGTACTGGGATTAAACGGATCTGGAAAATCAACATTATTAAAGATAATGGCAGGTGTGGATACAGAGTTTGATGGGGATGTCGCTATTACTCCTGGTTATACTCTTGGGTATCTTGAACAGGAGCCACAACTTGATCCTGAAAAAACAGTTAAAGAGATTGTATCCGAAGGTGCTCAGGAAACAGTTGATCTTCTTGCTGAATTTGATGAAATAAATTTAAAATTTTCTGAACCTATGGAAGATAAGGAGATGGAAAAATTATTGGAAAAGCAGGGGAATGTTCAGGAGAGGTTGGATGTTTTAGATGCCTGGGAGCTTGACTCAAGACTGGAGATGGCTATGGATGCATTAAGATGTCCACCTGAAGATCAAAAGATTGGAACCTTGTCCGGTGGAGAGGTAAGACGTGTTGCACTTTGCAGGCTCTTACTGAAAAAACCGGATATTCTTCTATTGGATGAACCTACAAACCATCTTGATGCCGAAACTGTTGCCTGGCTGGAGCATCACTTAAACGGGTATGAGGGGACTGTTATTGCTGTAACTCATGACAGGTATTTTCTGGATAATGTTGCAGGATGGATACTTGAATTGGATAGAGGAGAGGGGATACCATGGAAGGGAAACTATTCATCATGGTTGGAACAGAAAGAGAATCGACTTTCAGTAGAGGGTAAGCATGCTTCAGAAAGAAGTAGAACTCTTCAGAGAGAACTTGAATGGGTAAAAATGAGTCCAAGAGGCCGGCAGGGGAAATCAAAATCCAGAATTAATGCCTACGAATCCTTACTAAATCAGGATCAGAAAGCAAAAATTGAAGAGATGCAGATATATATACCACCGGGTCCAAGACTTGGAGATATTGTGATAAATACTGAGAACTTGAATAAGGGATACGATGATAAAATTCTTATAGAGAATCTTAGTTTTACATTACCTCCAGGAGCAATTCTTGGTATTATTGGTCCAAATGGAGCCGGAAAGACAACACTTTTCAGAATGATTACTGAAGAAGAAAAACCCGATTCAGGAAAGATTGTACTAGGTCAAACGGTAAAATTAGCCTATGCTGATCAAAATCGTAGTCTCCTTGATGAAGATAAGTCAATTTGGGAGCAGATATCTGGTGGAAATGAGATTATGATGCTTGGAAATAGAGAAATAAATTCAAGAGCTTTTGTTTCCCGTTTTAACTTTAAAGGGGGAGATCAACAGAAAAAAATGGGTGTTCTTTCCGGGGGAGAACGGAATAGAGTAAATCTAGCCCTGATGCTTAAATCAGAAGCGAATGTACTTCTACTTGATGAACCTACAAATGATCTGGATATAAATACTTTAAGAGCACTTGAAGAGGGGATACTTGATTTTGCAGGAAGCGTTGTAGTTATAAGTCATGACAGGTGGTTCTTAGACAGGATCGCAACTCATATTCTGTCTTTTGAAGGTGAATCTGAAATTAACTGGTTTGAAGGTAATTATAGCGAATATGAAGATGATAAGAAAAAAAGGCTTGGAGTCGATTCTCTGATTCCAAAAAGGATTAAATATAGATATTTAACAAGATCATAGATTAAGCCTGTTTTAGGACTTAATCATAATTTGAGAATAGAGGAGATACTCTTATTCGTCTCCGCTATTCTCAGAATTTTATAGATAATATTTTTAATGGATGTTTTTTGTCTGGACTTGGAAAATCTTCATCAGGAGTTATTTTAGAAATTTCCTTAATTGGTTTTCCAGCTTTGATAGCACATCTTTTTAATGTCTCAATCCATGAATCCATTTCAACTGAAGAGGTATGATTTGTACAAATAATCTCACCATTATCATTTAAACTCAATATTGCAGGTTTAAATAAACTTTGATAGTCATTGATTATGTCAACTGCTCCAAAATTACTTTTTGCAAAGGTTGGCGGATCCATGAAAATAATATCAAATTTTTGTTTATTTAATTTTTTATATTTTTTTCTAGTTCCCCTGCCTTTTACTTCTAAGCCGGAAAACTGTCTCATGACAGGAAAGAAATCTTCTTCTATAAATCTGATCTTATCTTTAGAAATATTGTTTTTTTCTGCATTTATTTTTCCATAATTAAGCCAGGTTTTTGAAAAATCAACATTTACAACAAAATTTGCGCCATTTGCTGCAGCTGTAACTCCTGCACTACAGGTATATGAAAATAGATTGAGAACTGTTTTCTCTTTGCATATGTTAGATAAGTATCTGCGTCCTGCTCTTAGATCTAAAAATAAGAGGGGATCAAGTCCCTGCTTAAAATCTAAAACTTCGTAAGCCAATCCCATTTCAGAACAATTAAATTCTCTATTAACATTCTCTTTATCAATATAAAGTAATTGAGATTTATTTTTTTCTCTGTGCCTGTAACTGAAAAAGAGATCATAGTTGAAAAAACTTTTGACTGTTTTCTTAATTAATTCAATTTCTTCTGTTTCAATAGGTTTTCTGAATGTTTGTATAATAATCTGATCGCCATATTTATCAATTGCAATTCCAGGATAACCCTCATTAATTCCATGAAATAATCTCAATGAGTCAGTACCCTCAAGCTGAAGTTCCTGAATAAAGTCTTTCCTGCAATTTAATGCAGTTTTTATTAACTCTGATGTGTTTATAGACATTTTGCTCCTTTTAAAACACACTTATCTTATCATTATTTTAATGAAAAAAATAGTAAAGTAAAAAATAATATATGGATTATAAAGTATGATTAAAAAAAAAATGAAATAGTCTTTGATTTTTTTAACATATTTAATAATAAATATGTTAAGACATATAATAGGATTCTAGTTGTAAATATATTCTTTTTTTATTAGAATATTGTTTCCAAATTCATATGGAGTAAAATTGAATGACTTTAAATAGTGAAGAAATTAATACTCAACAAAATTTAAAAAAAGATTTGACAATCATAATAGCCATTTTTGTTTTTTCTCTTCTTCTTTGGAACACATTTTTAATGTATCCTGTTAAATTATTTGTAGTCTCGCTTCATGAACTTAGTCATGGATTTACGGCAGTATTTTTTGGCGGGCAGATAAGTAAAATTAAAATTGATCCTCAAATTGGTGGGTATTGTGTATATATGATACCTCACAATACACCTTTTATATATAAATTATTGATTACTTCAGCAGGCTATTTAGGCAGTATGTTTTGGGGAGCATTAATTTTCATTGTCTCATCAAGAATGAAAAATGACAGGATTATCTCTGCAATAATCGCTTTTTTTATGGGGATACTAACATTCTTCGTTATAAGATCAGGAGAATTCTTCGGAATTGTTTTCTGCATTACCTTCACTGTTTTTATCATAATTTCAATCAAATGGTTTTCTGATAAATTTCATGATATATTTTTGAAATTTCTAGGCTTAAGCTCTTGTCTATACGTTATAACTGATATTAAATCAGACCTAATAGATCGGTGTGGCGTTGGAAGTGATGCAGATAAAATTGCAGAAATGATTGGAAGCACAAGTTTGTCAATTCCAATAGGGATTTTTTGGATTATTCTATCTATCATTGTCTTATTCTTCAGTGTAAAGTTAGCTGTAAAAAATAACATTACAAAATCGTCATAATAAGTTATTGTAAAACACTATATAAACGATAAATGATTAAATTAATAAATTTAAAAATTCACGAATTTGATTATTATTTTTTTTGCTGATAATATGGTTTTTACTAAATATTTTAGATTGGATAATGTATGAAAAAAATCCAATAAAAATAAGGAGAATATTATGTTAAAAAAAAATATGTTTAAATTGCTGGTATTAACTACAGTTTTACTTTTAATGGCAAACTCAATGCTCTTTTCACATTGTCAGGTGCCATGTGGTATTTATGATGATAATTTGAGAATAAAACAAATATCTGAACACATTACTACAATGGAGAAAGCTATGAAAATGATCATAAAACTTTCTAGAGAACAAAATAAAAACTTTAATCAGATCGTTAGATGGGTCTCGAATAAGGAAAAACATGCAGAAGAACTCAGTAATATAGTTTCCTATTATTTTTTGGCTCAACGAATAAAACCATATGTAAAAGATGATAAGAATCTAAGGAAAAAATACTTCAAATCTCTTGAGTATTTACACAGCATTACTTTCTATACAATGAAATCTAAACAAACCATAGACCTGGGACATATTAAAGTATTAAGAAAATTACTTGAAGGTTTCAAAAAATTATATTTTCACAAGCAGAAATAATAGAGAGAATTGAAAGATACCGCTGTAGTGTATCTCTTTAGGAGTTTTAATTACAGAGGTAGTCTTACTTTAAGAAATTAATAATGGAAATGATCAATTGTTCTCTTTAGGCAATTTCATTGGTTGTTTTTTGCCATATGTCAGTGATCTCCATAGCCATTCGACCGGGCCGAACCTAAACCTTTTTAACCACCAATTACTTAATGGCATTTGAATGAAATACATGAGTACTACAAATATAAGGCTTTTTGCAGGACCAAATTTCCCATATAAGCCAAAACCATAGCTGTAAAATATAGTAGTAAAGATTAATGTATGGAATAAATAATTGCTTAGTGCCATCCGTCCGATTGGAGCAAAGGGAGAGATTAGTTTTTTAAATCCAGGATTTCTGATTAGTAGTAATATAGCTGAAATATAAAAAAGACATAGTGCAGGGGCTCCAAATTGTTCACTGATCATAGCAACAATAAACAATAAAGGGGAAGTAGGGCTTGCAAGGGCTAAAGCGGCCACATATAATAAGTTAGCAATGACACCTATAATTAATCCAAATTTAAATATTTTTTTTATTAATGGGATATGGCTTTCTGTGTCATGAAATATTTTTTTTCTCCAAGCCCAGAGACCTAATAAAAACATTCCTAAGATACGCCATCCATAAAAAACAACTCCCATTTGTCTGTTTAATGTTGTTTTTACACGTTTATTTATCTGTTCGCTAAAACTTCCTTCACTATATATCTTTAATCCCTCTTTTGCATTTTTTATTCTTTTTTCTTTCTGTTCTTTCATTTCCTTGACAATATTAGCCTGTTTAAACATTTCTGGTTTAACAAATTTCATCACTGTAAATCCAACAATCATCATGATTACTGGAACCATAAGGCATGAAATTGCCCATATCATAATAGTCTTCTGCTTACGTTTCTTAAAGGCCAGTAGAGCAAAACCGATTGCAGCATAAGTCATCAGAATATCCCCATCCCAGATTACAAATCCATGAAATAATCCTATACATAATAGTATGAGCAAACGTCTGGAGAAAAATGGTGTAAATTTTATGTTTTTCTGCAAGCTTCTATCGAATAGGACTGCCATTCCAATTCCAAATAGAAATGAGAACATTGAATAGAATTTGGACTGAATAAAAAATGCTGTTAGCCAATCAACCAATTGATTTAGTATCCCCGGATAAAACTCACTAAATGACAGCTTTCCATAATCAGGATAACTGAAAAACTGTATATTCATAATCAGTATTCCGAATATTGCCAATCCTCTCAGTATATCCAGTACCACAATGCGCTCTTCCCCAGCAATTGGATTATGTGGCAATTGTACTACTTCTGGAGTATTCATTTCTGAAGAATGCTTTTTTAAATCAGTCATTTTTTCTCCTTTTTGTAAAAAAACATTAATTCTTTTAATTTAATTACATATATTTATTACGATTTTAATACAGAAAAGTTACAATCAAATTAATTAAAATAAAACTTTCAGTAGTTAATATCCCTCTACATTTCATTTTAAACTCCTTTTATACCCATTAAAATCCATTTAATGACATAATGGATGTATCTTGCTTAAGAAATAAATGGTATATAATAAAAATATTTTTTTTAAAAAAAAAGAAATAATTTTTAAAAGTGAGATATTTAAATAATTTTTTTTATATAATATAATATGAGTGACTAAAAAATGGAGGACAAAATGAATAAAACGATTATTTCACTTCTTGTAATTTTTATATTATTATTATCGTCGATTACCTTAATGGGCAGTGCTGAAACTACGGGGATCACTGTTTATAAACATGCTAATTTTCAAGGTCCCTATAAATTCATTCCCATCGGACAAAACATCAGGAGTTTGAGAGATCTTAATTTTAATGACAAGATATCTTCGATAAAGCTGATGACTAGTGGAATTGTAGAAATTTATGACCATGATGATTTTCAAGGTTCCAGTACCATTATTAAAGATCATATTTCTGATATGAAAACATTTTTTCAAGGTGCAAACGGAAATTGGAATGACAGGATTTCCTCTCTTAAAGTATTCGACAGGAATGCCGGCATACAACCTATATATAATCCTAATGAGTTTTGTTTCTTTTATAAGGAGTTCAGTCAGATAGGTATTCCGTATAAATCAAATTTAGGGAATTATAGCAATATTTCAATTGACTGGAATAATAAAATTAATTCTGTATGGATTAGAGAGGGGTATAAATTAATCTTATATGAACTTGATAATTTTAAAGGGAAACAGTTAGAGCTAATGGGAAAGCCAGGAGGGTCATTTTATAATCTTTTTAAATTAAATTTTAGTAATCAAATATCTTCCTATAGGATAAACCCAATATCAGGATATATACAAAAAAAAATGACTAATAGGACCTCAAAACATAATTTTAAAAATAAGTAGAATAAAGGTTTTTTAATACTATTTAATTCTGTTTTTTTTTATCAATAAAGATCTATTAATTATTAATTTGTTTTTTGAAATTAAAACATCTATAATGTTTCTTAAATGAAAATCAAAAATCGTATAAATTTGGTGCTAATTTCAAAGGATAGTTGCACATAATGGATCAAAGCATTTTTCCAGTAGATAAAGTATCCTTAAAAGTTAGAGGGATCTCAAAAAAATTCGGTAGTCTAACAGCAGTTGATGATCTTTCTTTTGATGTTCGGAAGGGAGAGGTGTTTGGTTTTCTGGGACCTAATGGTGCTGGGAAAACAACGACTATCAATATGTTGTGCGGATTGATAAAACCGGATAGCGGAGATATTCTTTTAAATGGTCATAGGATAAATGAATCGGGATCTATAAAAAACACCATTGGTGTTTGTCCTCAGGAAAATATAATATGGCCGAAACTCAGCTGTATTGAACAACTTGAATTCATGGGTAGAATGTATGGCTTGGATGCAAGACAATCAAAAGAAAGAGGAAGCGAACTTTTGAAATTTCTAGGATTGGATGTTAAAAAAAAAGTGATCGCAGCTAAATTATCCGGAGGGATGAAAAGAAGACTCTGCCTGGCCCTAGCATTAATCAACGATCCGGAAATTTTAATACTGGATGAACCTGAGGCTGGACTTGATCCCCAGAGCCGTATCCTTGTTAGAAATTATATTAAAAATCTTGCTAGAGAGAAGACCATAATCCTTACTACCCATAATATGGACGAAGCGGAACGGATGTCTGATAGAGTTGCTATAATTGATTTTGGAAAACTCTTGAAAATTGATACAGTTGAAAATCTAAAAAAATCTATCGGTGAAGGGGATATTCTTAGAATCAAGGTCGAATTAAACGAAATAAATCAATTCAAAGAACTGAAAACAATGCTTAGACATAAAGATAGATCTATTAGTTTTAGTAAAGATGAAACAGGGGGTTCCGGGGTTTTAATTATAAAAGAGAAAAACCTGATTGAAAAAATTACTGTAATTACAGATAAACTAAAACAAAAAGGAATTAAAACTAATGGAATAAGCATGAGTGAAAATACGCTGGAGGATGTCTTTATATCTCTTACAGGACGTAAATTAAGATCATGAAGATATTGGCTGTAATAAAAAAAAGTTTTTTAGAACAAAAAAGGAACTTCTGGGTATTTATACTTATTGTGACGATGGCACCTTTTTTCGTTTTTGTATATTATCTGATTAATGAAACAACAAAACCCGAATATAATATTATGATATGTAATAATGATAAGGGAGTAGTTGTAAACGGTGTGAAAATATATTATGGAAAAAAATTCTTAAATTCGGCAAAAGGATACATTTCAAAAGAGAGTGAAATTCCATTTAGTTTAAAAACGGTAAAAAGCAGATCAATTGGTATATTAGATATAAAAAATAAAAAAACAGATGTTCTAGTTATTTTTCCTGAGAAGTTTTCTGAGAATATCCAGACTATTCTGTCAGGGAAAAAGAGAGAGAAAATTAATGTTGAGTTTGTCGGGGATAAAACAAATTTTAGATATCTTATTGCAGCTGTCTGGGGAAATGCTATATTCGAAAATTATATATATTCAATTCTAGAAATTGATAAAATTTTTAATCTGACAGAAACAGGTGCCGGAACTTCAGATAAAATAAGAGAATTTGACGTTTTTATTCCGGGCATTCTGATACTTTCATTAATAATGCTGATGTTTTCAGCTTCAATTGCTTTTATTACAGAGGTTGAAAATAAGACTATTACACGGCTGAAACTATCACAAATGACAACATTTGAATTTCTTATCGGAGTAAGTTTTATTCAGATAATTATTGGTATTATCTCAATATTGCTGACTCTAGCATCTGCATTAATGCTTGGTTACAAAATAGATTTATATTCATTTATCATATTATTATTCATTGCAGTTTTAACAAGTATCTCAATAATTGCATTCAGTATGATTATTGCAGCTGCAACAAGATCGGCTAATGAAGTGTTGGTAATAGGGAATTTTCCACTTTTTTTATTTATGTTTTTTACAGGAGCAGCATTTCCATTAAAGGGGGAATTGCTCTTTTCAGTTGCAGGATATGGAATAACACTGCAGGGACTCATGTCTCCAACACACGCTATTAATGCTCTAAACAAAATCCTTATTATGAAAATGGGTATATTAGATATAATTCCTGAAATCTCTGTGATAATATTTTTAACTATCGTCTACTTTTTTGCGGGAGCATGGTTTTTTAAACAAAGGCATATGAAAGTTGTGTAAATTAAAAAATATAGTGGTTTTCAGGTGTACAATTGTTTTTATGATCAGATAAGTTGTATTCTCCTATTTGATCTTTAATACTTTGAACCTTTTTTGTAATTTTTTTGGTCCATAAATGTTGTTTTTCTTGTTTGACTCTTTTACTTTTCTGTTTTTATCCAAAATTAGTTTAAATGACAAATTATTTGGGTTTTTTATTTTATGTTTAATTGCACTATTTAGAATCTTAAATTTAAATAATGAATTCGATCCCGATTTATATATTGTTTTAACATATATTTTTTTTGAATTTGAATCAAATAAAATAAGATCAATGGCATATTTTATTCTATTTAAAAGGATTATTTTGTTTTTATTAATAACCTTTCCTTCAAGAATTAAAAAATTTGGATTAAATTTTTGAGGAATAGAATAATATTTCCATTTAATATTAAAAAAAGCCAAATCAGGAAGGGGTATAAATACTAGTTTTGGCTTTATTATAAAATTGCTGCTCTTTTTTGAAAGTGTATTCTGTCTTACTTCTGCATAATATGTTCCAGGCACAATTGAATTATTAAGCAGAATTGTTGCTGGAATATCACTTAATGGTCGGTTATTACTGACAGTTAAAGTAGTGAAGGGAGTTGTTGCCTTTTTTAAAACTATATTTCCATTTCCAGAAATATTTGAGTTGTCCCAGCTTATTGCTAATGTCTGACCAATGGTAAAACCTGAAGGGGGAGTCGGTTTGCCTTCAAGAAAAACGTTAACCCAGCCAATTGATCTAGGCGCTTTTATAGTAAATACATTTGAATCACTAAAAAGTGCTCCCTGTTTTATACGAATAACGTATTTGCCGGAAGTTAGATGGGAAGGGATTTTGTAACTTTTTGGCAGGTCATTATAAGGATAGTTGTTAATTATAATTCCAGAATAAGAATTATTGGTTTTTCTAATCTCAAAGTCAATAGTTCCGGAAATACCGGTTGATTGCCATGAAATAATGACTGTATCACCTCTAAAAACTACAGCTGTTGGAAAAGGTCCTTCAATAGGCGCTTCATATCCTACTCTTACAGAATGGATACTCTGTGAATATGATAAACCGATAAAAAAAATAAAACAACAAACTCCAATTACAATTTTCTTCATTATATTCTCCTATATAATATTAATAAAAAATAAAACACTCTATTTATTTATTCTTTATTAATAGAATAAGAAAAAACCAAAATTATCTCAATTATTTAATTTTTTCTTTATATTTATAAATAATTATTTTCGATTGACAGATTTTTTATAGAATTATTTTTTTTATTTTGTTAAAATTTTATTATGTTTATTTATGGGTTTACTAAAGGAGTTCATTCATGACAACTAAAGTTAAAAAACAAATCGAAGAATTGGAGAAAACACATCGTTACGTTTCAGATAATTTAATTGATGCTATTTGGACTGTAGATGTTGAAACAATGAAATTTGAATATATTACTGGATCAATTGAAAAGATAAGTGGATTCAGCGTAGATGAATATTTAAATTCTTCTATAGAAAATAGATTCACTCCTGAATCCTTTCAGAAAGTTAAGGCAATGGTAGCAGAAGAAATACCAAGGTTTAAAAGAGGTATAATAACTGCCCGAACAGTTGAAGTCGAATTAATCCATAAAAACGGGACTCTCTATTGGGCTGAACTTAGAGCAAAGTTGTTCACAGAAGGGAAATCTTTAAAAATTCATGGAGTAACAAGAGAAATAAGTAGACAAAAAAAAATGAACAACAGCAAGATGATTTAATTAAAAAACTTACTGAAGTATTGGCTGAAAAAGAAATACTACTAAAAGAAGTAAAGGTCTTGAGTGGGCTTTTGCCAATTTGCAGTGGCTGCAAAAGAATACGAGATAAGCGTGGAAAGTGGTGGCCAATAGATGAATATGTAAGAAGGCACACAGAAGCAGATCTTACCCATACGATTTGTCTGGATTGTAAGGATGTTTTTTACGGTGATGAGTCACTCATAAAATAAAAACAAAAAAAATCGGATTAGAGGTAGTGTAAATGATCAAACCAACAATAATAAGCTGGATTCTCTTAGCATTTGGCGATCTGATATTTTTGTGTTGTTGATGGCGCAATTAACTATTATACTTAAACCGGACAGTCAAAAAACAAGAGACATTTTGATAGGTAAAGGCAAACAGTGGAGGGACAAAACACATTTCAAATCTGCTTATGCATTTGCCTGGGCAGATTGGCTTGTTATTATGCCGCTTTTAGCTATATGTAATATAGGTGTTATATCTGGAGAACTATATGGATATGTGATCATCTTAGTTTTGGGAATTCTTTCAATATACTTCAGCATAGTATTCTGGGTAATGGAAAAAGAATATACATATCCTTCTTATGGTCCTCTGGCTTATTTCACCTATTTATGGGGATTCTATCTTTATTGGGGAATAATTACTGTGATATATTCTATTTTAATAATTAAAATATGAAAAAGAGTAACTTTGATCAAAGTTCTTGTTTTTATAAAAATATTTTTTTGTTGATTTTTTTTTATTAAAAACATATTATATTTATAGTAATAAACTTTAGAACCTCTAGATGTATGGTAAATTTGTTAATTAAGATTTTTTTTATTGAATATATTTTTTTAAGGAGGATTAAATGTTTGAAAAAATTACTTTCGAAAATGATAATATTTCCAGTTATGTCACAGGAAAAATCTCTGTTATAAAACTAAAACAGAATGTTTTTGATGAGGTTGTGAATTTTGTGAATAGTGATAAATTCTTTGATATACTAAGTGAAATAAATAATCACAAGGAAATTGATGCTCTTTTGCTTATCAATGAGCCAGGAACACTTGGGTGTGTTGAATATGAGAAGTTTATATTGGACAAAGTCGCTGGAGATAGGAATAGCAGGGGTGAGCTAAGATTTAAGAGTCATAATGTAACTATTAACAGGACTAGAGAGATAAATGTCTTAAAGAGGGTAATACTAAAGTTTGTAGATTTCAAAAAGGTTATTGTTTTTGGTCTTGCAGCCGATGTTGTTACTCCTTTTTTTGGATTAAGTCTATCTGCAAATTTCAGGTTTGCTACTGAAAATATGAAGTATTCTTTAGACCATAGAAAATTTGGACTACATCCGTCAGGTGCACTTCCATATCTTCTCAAACACTTTGTGAATTGGACTAAACAGAATGAGATCATTTACTGTAGAGAAGAAATAGATGTTCATGAAGCGAAAACGCTTGGATTAATTGATAAAATATTACCAGATGCAGGATTTGAGGAAAATTGTATCATGGAGCTAAATAAAATTTTAGAAAAGAATAAGGGTTCAATTTCTAAAGTCAGACTACTAATGGAGTATCCAATTAGTGAGCTTATTAATTATTTTGAAAAGGAATCCTTGTTTATTTAACTATTATTTAATTATTATTTAACCATTTACCGATAAAAAGAAACTATTTGCCGAATAAGTAATGAACTTTATTAGTTTTTTTCGTATAAAGATACATGGAAGATAATTATGTTATTCCTGGAAAGTTTTTGAACTTGACAAAACCTTTAGTTGGGTTTAAAATACTTTAATGACATTAAAGAATATTTATGCTGGTGAAAAAAAGTGAAAGAAGCTATAAAAAAATTTATGATTGAAAAAGCAAAGCAAATCTTTGAAAAGAAAGGATTCAAGAATACTACTATTGAAGATATTGCAAAAGCATCGTCAATATCTATTCCTACATTTTATAATTATTTTCCAGGAAAAGAAGATGTTTTTCTTGAAGTTATAAAATCAATAGATACTCAACTTGATGAAGACGTATTTCCCATTTTTAATTCTGATATAGATTTTTTTGTTAAATTAGAAAAACTGTTTTATAAACTAATAGAATTTGTAAAAGAGAATAAAGAAATCGTTAGAATTGCATTTTTTGATTCTAAAGTTCATTTGAATTTTATTAAATGTAAAGAAAATTATGTTTTAAAAAATAAAGAGAAAAGAATAGCAGCTATGGTAGCATTTTTTGAGATGGGAAAAAAAGATGGTATCGTCAATAAAGATCTCAATTCTGAATTTATAAGTTTGTTTATTATGGGGATTATACACGAGGTGTTTTTCAAAATAATTTTTAAAAAAGAAGATATCAATGCAAAAGATTTTGTCAGTGATATTTTGGTTGTATTTAAAAATGGAATTAAAAAATAAAATAGAGGAAAGTGTTAGAAATGATTAAAAAATTATTTATTATTGTATGTTTATTTAGTTTTGCATTTACTTTAGCTTCTGCTTCAGTTAGAAAAATTTCTTTAAAAGAAGCAAAAGATATGGCTCTTGAATATAATACTAACGTAAAAAATGCGAAACTTGATGTACGGATTGCAAAAAAGAAAATCTGGGAAACAACAGCAATTGGTTTGCCTCAGATAAGCGCAAAAATTGAGTATCAGGATATTCCAAATATTCCTACAACTTTAATACCATCAAAGATCTTCGATCCAAATGCTGCAGAAGGAGAATTCTCTGAATTAAAATTTGGTACTCAACATAATGCAAATTTATCTTTTACAGTAGATCAAATGATCTTTAATGGAAGTTATATAGTTGGCTTGCAGGCATCAAAGATATATTTGAAGCTATCTCAGGATTTATTAAAAAAGTCTGAAGAGGATATCAAAGAAGTAGTCACAAATACTTATTATTTGATACTGCTTGCTGAAGAAACAGAAAAAATACTTGATCAAAGTATTGTTAATATTGAAAAAACTCTTTTTGAAACTACTGAATTATATAAATCTGGATTTCTTGAAGAAACTGATGTTGATCAGATAAAGCTCTCAATTACCGATCTAAAGAATAGTTTAAGTTCTATTAAGAGACAGAAAAACATATCATATAGATTATTTAAATTTCAGATAGGAATTGATCTGGATGAAAAGATTATGTTGTCTGAGAATTTAAATCTAATATTAAAAAATGTAAATTATAAAAAATTGTTATCGAAAGAGTTTAATGTCGCAAACTATATAGATTTTATAATGCTTAATACTGAGGAAGTTTCAAAAAAGCTTCTATTAAAAAATGAGAAGGCAGCATTTTTACCAAAAGTATCTGCATTTTTTCTACAGAAATCCAGTGCGATGCGTGATGAATTCAATTTTTTTAAAAAAACGAATGATAAATGGTTCTCTTCAACTATTATCGGGTTAAATATTGATATACCAATATTTGATTCAGGGATGAAGTTGGCAAGAATAGGTCAGGCAAAATTGGAACTTCGTAAAGTCCAAAACTCTAAAATATATGCAAAAAAGGGTTTGAAGGTGGAATGGGAAAGATCTAGATCTGCTTTTATAGATGAATTGAATAAATTAAAGAATACAAAAGAGAGTGTATCTTTAGCACAAAGAATTTTTGATAAAAATAAGCAGAAATATAAACAGGGGACTGTCTCAAGTATGGATCTGATCCAGGCTCATAATCAATACTTGAAGTCTCAGTCAAATTATATTCAGAATATTATTTCAATGTTAAATGCAAAGACAAAAATAGATAAATACTTGAATAAATTATAAGTAAAGAAAAAAGGGGAAAAAATGAAAAAAATTTATTTTATACTAATGGTTACAGTTTTTATAGGATTTCTGGTAAATTGTGGCAGTTCAGAAAATTCAATAAATGAGCTTAAAAAAGAGATAGCTGAAAAAAAGACTAATATCAGCACAATAAAAAAAGAGATAAAGGTCATAGAAGAAAAGATTAATAAAGCGACTCCTAAAAAAGATAAAAAAGATATTAGGTTATTAGTTAACATTAAGCAGTTAAAATATGAGAAATTCGTTCATTATATAACACAAAATGGTTCAATTGAAGCTGTAAACTCAGCCTTTGTAAGTGCTGAAATGAATGGACAAATAAAGAAAATTTTTGTAAAAGAGGGAGATTTTGTAAAAAAAGGCAAACTTCTAATTAAATTAAATTCCAGTATTATTGAAGGTAATATTAGAGAATTAAAAACTGCTTTAAAACTTGCAAAAACAATCTTTGAAAAAAGGAAAGGATTATGGGATAAAAAGATTGGATCAGAAATTCAGTATCTTGAATCTAAAACAAATATGGACTCATTAAAAAACAAATTGCAGACTTTAAATGCACAATTGGATATGTCATTGATAAAAGCACCATTGGATGGGTATATTGAAAATGTTATTCCTAAAGTGGGAGAACTTGCCTCTCCAGGAATTCAATTAATTCAGCTAATTAATTTAAGTAAATTATATATAAATTCAGATATTTCAGAAACTTATCTCCCTGCTTTAAAAAAAGGTGACTGGGTTGGATTATCCTTTCCCTCGTATCCAAATTTAAAAAAAATCGATAAGGTCTACTTAACAGGAAACAGTATAAATGTAAAGAATAGAACATTCAAATTAAAGGTTCTAATTGATAATATTGATGGACTTTTAAAACCAAATAATATTGCATTAATAAAACTTAAAGATTTTATCTCTGATACAGCGATTGTTATTCCTTCAGTTATAGTAAAACGTGATATGAAAGGGGATTATGTATATATCGTTAAAACAATAGAGGGAAAAAAAATGGCAAAGAAACAGTATATAAAAACAGGTCTATCAGAGGGTGGTGATACTATGGTACTGAAAGGTCTAAAAACTGGAGAAAAAGTTATTTTAAAAGGTTATAATTTGGTCAAAAATGGTATTGAGGTAAAAATTAACACAGCACCAGAAAATGATGAAAAAAGAACTGGCCAGAAAATAATACATTAATATTTTGCTTTAGATATGATTGAAAATACAAAATAGGAAAAAAATATGGAAAATAAGATTGGGAATAAAATAAACAGAGAATTTAAACTTACAACAATTGCATTAAGAAACAAGAGTACTATGTTTCTAATAGCAGGATTACTTGTAATATTCGGAATATTTGCATATAATTCTATGCCGAGGGAGAGTTTCCCTGAAGTAGAAATGCCATATGTTTTTGTTAAAACCATCTATCCTGGAAACCCACCGGTAGATATGGAAAATCTGATCACCAGACCCCTGGAAAAGGAGATTCATTCAATTCAAGGTATAAAAAAATTGCTTTCTACCTCTTCTCAGGATAATTCTGATATTAATGTAGAATTTAATTCTGATGTTGATATTGAGAAAGCCTTACAGGATGTCAAAGATGCTGTTGATAAGGCTAAAAGTGAGCTTCCAGAAGATCTAACACTTGACCCGATTGTCATGGAAATTGATTTTAATGAATTCCCCATTGTGAATATAAATTTATCCGGAGATTTCGGACTTAACGAATTAAAAGAGTATGCAGAGTATCTTGAAGATGAGATTGAAGGTTTTATGGAAATTTCTAAGGTAGAGATAAAAGGGCTGGATCAAAGAGAGATTCAAATTAACGTAGACCCATTTAAATTATCTGCAAATGAATTAAGCTTTCAGAATATTGAGGATGCAGTTGCTTCTGAGAATGTGTCAATATCCGGGGGAGATCTGATAGTAGATGGTACAAGTCGTACTATTAGAACTATTGGCGAATTCAAAAACATGGACGATATCAGGAACATTATAATCAAACATGAAAAAGGTAATATTGTTTATTTAAAGGATGTTGCGGAAGTAATTGATGGATTTGAAGATTCTATGAGTTATGCAAGGCTCGATAAACAGCCGGTTGTTTCTCTTCAGGTAATAAAAAAGAGTGGAGAGAATTTGATTAATGCTACAGATAAAATATTTAAATTACTTGAAAAATCAAAAAAAGATGGTTCAATACCCAAAAATTTAAGAATTGATATTACAAATGACCAGTCTGATATGGTTAAAAATATGGTAAGTAACCTTGAAAACAGTATAATAATGGGGGTTATTTTTGTAGTTTTGGTTCTTTTCTTCTTTCTGGGTTTTAAAAATTCTATATTAGTTGGAATGGCAATTCCAATGTCTATGTTCCTCTCTTTTATAATTCTAAGCCTTATTGGGTCAACAATCAATATGATGACACTTTTTAGTCTTGTATTGGCACTTGGAATGCTTGTCGATAATGCTATAGTAGTTGTTGAAAATATGTATAGATTTGTTGATCAGGGATACCCGGTATTTAATGCTGCGAAAAGGGCCGTTGGCGAAATAGCAGTTCCAATTATTGCATCTACAGCTACAACACTTGCTGCTTTTTTCCCATTGATTTTCTGGACTGGAATGATGGGAGAGTTTATGAAACATCTTCCAATAACTCTGATAATTGTTCTATCCTCCTCTCTAGTAGTTGCCTTAATAATAATTCCAGTTTTTGCTGCCCAATTTATAAAAAAAGATGATAAAGATAGAAAACCGGATAAAAAGAAAAATAAAAGAAATATTATGATTATTACAGCACTTGCAATCATATCATACCTTGTGGGATTGAATATAATTGGAAGTTTACTGCTGATAGTTGCTCTACTTATTACTTTAAATTTAATAGTACTGTTTTCTGTTGTTTCATGGTTTCAAAATGTTTTTCTTGAAAAAATGGAAAACTTTTATTTAAATTTATTAAAAAAAACTTTAAAAGGAAAAAAACCAATTCTTATTCTACTTGGCACGGTTGTGCTTTTTGTTATGGTTATGATCTTCTTTGGGATACGAAAACCAAGAGTTGAACTCTTTCCCGTAAATGAACCAAGTTTTGTAAATATGATGGTAGAATTGCCTGTCGGGTCAGATATTTCTGCAACTAATCAATTTTTGTATAAGCTTGAAGATAGAGTTTTTGAAATTCTGAAGCCAATGAGTAAGGATATAAAATCCATTCTTACAACTATTGGGAAGGGTGTCGCTGGAGAAAATGAAATGGCCCCAACTGGAAATACGCCTAACAAGGCTATGATGACTATTACTTTTGTTGATTATGAGGATAGAATAAACCCCAGAACTTCAGATTCAATGAAATTATTAAGTAAAAATCTTAATGGCGTCTATCCTGGGATAAATATATCTATCGTAAAAAGTAATATGGGACCTCCAACAGGAAAACCTGTAAATCTTGAGATCACAGGAGTCGATTTTGAACAACTAATTGACTTAACTGAAAGGATCAAAACTTATTTAAATAATTTGAAAGTTGAAGGTATCGAAGAGTTGAAAATAGATATGGATACAGGAAAACCGGAGATGATTGTTGATATTGACCGTGATAAAGCAAGAAGGTTCGGGCTATCTACTGCCCAGATTGCAAGCACTATCAGAACAGCTCTTTTTGGGAAGGATATCTCTGATTTTAAAGAGAATGAAGATAAATATGACATTGTTTTAAGATTTAATAGTAAACACCGTTATAACTCTACAGATATTTTGAACCAGAACATCACTTTTAGAGATCAGACGAGTGGAAAAATAATTCAGATTCCAATATCAGCAGTTGCTTCAGCAAGATACAGTACTACATATGATTCAATCAAAAGAAAGGATATGGATAGGGTTATAACCATTTATTCAAATCTTATAGAAGGATATAACGGAGCGATTATTAATAAAGATCTTCAAAAGGCAATGGAAGAATTTGAAATGCCTACGGGTTACACTTATAAGTTTACAGGAGAACAGGAGGATCAGAAGGAAACAACTGATTTTCTCTTTAAAGCCTTATTGATTGCATTGTCTCTAATTATTATTATAATGGTAACTCAATTCAATTCGCTTGCAAAGACTTTCATAATAATGACTTCTGTATTTTTTAGTACAATTGGCGTTTTTGGAGGCATCGCGATTTTTAAAATGGATTTCATTATAATAATGACTGGTATTGGAATTATATCTCTTGCCGGTGTTGTTGTAAATAATGCGATCGTATTAATAGATTATATTGATCTCTTAAAATCCAATAAGAAAAAAGAGTTAGGAATTGATAGAACAAGAGATCTGTCTATAGAGGATTCTCTTGAATGTATAATTCAAGGTGGTAAAACAAGGTTGAGACCTGTTCTTTTAACTGCAATAACGACTATCCTCGGTCTGATCCCAATGGCTATTGGATTAAATATTAATTTTGGGACACTACTCTCGAGCTTTAACCCTCAACTATATGTTGGAGGTGATAATGCAGTATTCTGGGGACCGATGGCATGGACTGTAATATTCGGGCTTACCTTTGCAACTTTTCTAACTTTGATCCTTGTACCTGCTATGTATTTTATTGGAAATAAAGTTAAACTGTATTTCAAGAAATAGAATAGTTTGTGAGATGTGGGAGTATACCCACATCTCACTCTTCAATTTTTAGAATTAATTATTGATTTTGTATATTTTATAGAGATTATCTTCAAAGATAATCTGTAAATCTGAAAAAAAAGATAAAAGATTTTTTCTCTGTAAATTAGAAAGTTGATAAATAGAAGACATTTTTCCCATTCTTTTCAATCCTTTTTCTGAAAATAGGATATGTGAAATATTATCTTTTCTCATCTTCTCTAATATTAACCTGGAATCTTTATTTTTTTTAATTAGATCTATCAATTTGTTACTATCATTAAAGGAACTTAAATAGAATTTTTTTTTTAAATAAAAAGATCGGTCTTCACCCAGGAAAAGAACTTTTTCCTTATCAGACAAATTATTGTTAAGAAATTCAACTGATCTATAGTATGGTAATGTATAAAGATATTTAATTTTATTATTATTGCTTTTTAATTTAATCTTTAAATATGAGTATCCCTGAATCAATTTTTCCTGTAATGATATCTGCATAATTAGATTTTGTAATATTAATCCCACAATAATAATGATGAGATATTTTTTTATAAACGGGAATTTTTTTAAAACATTTTTTACTCCTGAGGCAATAGGGATTGATAAAAGCAAAAAACTCATTAGAAAATATCTAGGAACTAACGAAAATGGCATAATTATTATAAATGCAGCTATCCCTGAAATTTTTAATATTTGGATATAGTGTTTTTTCTGACTAAAAAAAATAAATGGAAGAAGGAGAAGAAAGAAAATACCATATACAGCCGTTATTCCATAACTATATGGTTTTAAAAAGAGTTCAAGAGGATAGTATAGATATTCTAGAAATGAATGATTTGCTCCCCGCTGAATACCTGTTGAAAAACTTAAACTTTGGGCTTCTGTCCAGGAATTACTGTTAAAAAGACTGTTTAAGTATGGGTAGAGAGGATTTCCAGTAATGATTGTGTTTTTAATGAGCCATGGTGTCATCAATATCATAACCATGGTAGATATTACTATTATAATAATAAATTTTTTTCTTAAATTTGAATTCTGCATAAATAGAATTGCAATGAAAAATCCAATCATATAAAAACCAAAGATATACTTGCTTCCAATTGCAAGTCCCCAAAATACACCAGAAAGGATCAGATATGGTCGTTTATTATCTTCAATATAATAAAAAAAGACCCGTATAGCTGAAAACGCAAATAACATTCCAATCAGATCTATTTTAGAAGAAGATGATAAGAAACCGACCTGTGGGATAGTATAGAATAGAAATAATGGTAAATAAATTATAAGCTTTGATGTAAAATCTTTCCCCCAGAATAACATAAGTAAAATAATTAATAACCCTGATACTAATGATATTAACTTTGGTATTAACACAGTCTTTCCTAATAATGAGAAAAGGAACAACATTTCAACATTTAAGGGCAGATTGGAAACAAAGTTTGTATTCCATGATACGATCCCATCATTTAATAAATAATAATTTGGAACAGCAAGGTGGTACATCATTGAATCATAAAAAGTTGGAGGGAATAGACTGTAAAACAGATTGACTAAAAAGAAAAAAAGCAGAAAATACCACCAAATAGATGATTTCCTTTCAAATTTTAGTTTTTTCAAAAGAGCTGTATCTGAAATTAATAAAAGATTTCCAATAATAAGTATTATGACAAACATATATATGTTTAGTAAATGTAATGATGCAATTAAAAGAGTTATCATAGAAATAATTCCAAATCCTAAGACAATTCTAAAAATCACATTATCCATTATTGAGAAATTAAAATGTTTTTCTTTTAAGAAAAATGAAAAGCCGTATGCAGCACCAATAATAAGAATAAATTCAACTAATGCTAATACTATTTTTGCCACAGAATTATTTAAATCTCTTATTTATCAAATCAGCCAATAATCCCATCATTAAAATCAGTATTGAAAAAATAAATAGAATAGCTGTTGTATCTGTTAAATTTAATAGATAAAGATCTCTTCCAATTGAGATTGTTGTAAAAAATGAAGTCAAAAAGAACACGGGCATAAATATCCTGAGAGGATTAAACAGCATTGATATTCGTAAAATTAAAAGTAAAAAATTATAACTATCTTTAATTGGACTGATCTTTGATACGCCTGTTCTTTTAAAATAGTCTATTGGGATGTTTTTGATTTTCAATTGATCCATTATAAATGACATTGTTATAGTTGTTGTAAAAGAGAACCCTTCCGGATATAAGTTCCAGTATTTTTCTGCTTCCTGCTTCTTAAATATTCTCATTCCTGAATTTACATCTTTAATTTTTTTTTTTACTATGAAAGAGGCGAATTTATTCAACAACCATTTTGCCGGTCTTCTAATAATTGGAATTTTTCTCTTCTTTGTGGTTCTTGTTCCGATCACCATATCAAAGTCTGATATCTCTTTAAGAAGTGTTGGAAATTGCTCAATAGGGTATGTTCCGTCGGCATCAACAATTGCTATAAGGTCAAATTTACTTTTCTTTATACCAGATTTTAATGATGCACCATAACCTCTGTTACAATCATGTTCAATAACAGAAAAATTTAAATCACTTTTTGTCAATAACTCTTTTGTTCTATCTGTGGACCCATCATTTACAATAATTATTTCTAAAGAATTTACTTCTTTCTTAAGAGTATCATTAACTCTTTTTACTGTGGAAATAATGTTTTTTTCTTCGTTGTAAACAGGAATGATTATCGATAATTTGTTTTTTTTTTCCATAATGTCGTATTATAGATTAAAAATTACTCTTTTTCAATATTTTTGTAATTGACTGACTTGAAAAATAATAAAAATATTCGTATAATACAAGATAAATGGATAATAAAGTATTAAAAATAATTGGCAAAAACAGATTAGAGGGTGATGTTACTATTTCTGGAGCGAAAAATGCTGCACTTCCTGGACTTGCAGCATCTTTACTAAGTTCAAAAAAAATTGAAATTTCTAATGTTCCTGAGGTAAATGATGTTTTGATAATGATAAAAGCACTTAGAAGTATTGGAAGTGAAATAAATTTTGATTCAAATACTTTTTATGGAGAAGTCAAAAACATTAATTCAGGTGTATTATCTGGTAAGATAGTAGGAAGTATAAGAGCTTCAATTCTTTTTCTTGGACCAATGTTAGCTAGAAATGGTTATGTCAAGGTCTCTCAGCCTGGAGGTTGCCCCATTGGGCATAGGGGAGTCGATTTTCATTTTGAAGGATTGAGAAAAATGGGTGCGTCAATTGAGATCACTGAAAATGATATCATAGGTCGCGCGAATAGGTTATCAGGTATTGACTATAGATTTCCGGGTAAGACTGTCACAGGGACCGAGAATCTTATTATGGCAGCTACTCTTGCAGATGGCGATACTATACTTAGAAACTGTGCTCTGGAGCCGGAGATAGACGATCTGATTGAATTATTAAACAAAATGGGAGCGGAAGTCTCGAGGGCTGGACTTGATGACATAAATATAAAGGGGAAAACTTCTCTTGATGGTGCAGCCCATGTATTAATTCCTGATAGAATAGAAATGGGTACATACGTAATTGCTGGATGTCTTGGCAATAATGATATCAGGGTTAGGAATGCACAACCTGAATTGATAAAAAACTTACTTAATTTACTTAAAAAAATGGGCGTAAGTGTAATGATCAATAATAATGATATAATTGTTAAACCAGGTAGTGATATGTTGCCTGTTGATATTGAAACTGCTCCATATCCAGATTTTCCAACAGATTTACAGGCGCAGTTGATGGTACTATTAACTCAAACAAATGGGATATCTCATATAAAGGAATCCATTTTTAATAATCGTTTTAATCATGCGAATGAACTTAATAAGATGGGAGCAAATATAAAAATAAGAAATGATATTGCAGAAATTAAGGGGATTACTCATTTAAAAGGAAATGAATCTATCTTTGCAACTGATCTAAGAGCATCTGCTGCTTTGGTGATAGGTGCTTTAATAGCAGATGGCACAACCAGAATAAATAATGCATCACAACTATTTAGAGGATACGAGGATCTTCCAGGCAAACTTTCTAAACTTGGTGCAGATATTAATGTTATAAATTAATGGAGGAGAAGATGTCAGATTGTATTTTTTGTAAGATTGTTAGTCGTGAAATAAAAAGCGAGTTGATATATGAAGATTCTAAAATTATTGCATTCAATGATGCTTTCCCAGTTGCGCCAGAACATATTCTTGTTATTCCAAGAGAACATTTTGAAACAATTGCAGATGTTAAAAATTCTGATATTTTTTCACATCTTTTTTCAAAAGTCCCAGAAATTGCAAAATCTAAAGGCTTAGAAGATTATCGTATTATTGTAAATAAAGGAGAGAAGGCGGGACAGAGTGTTTTTCACTTACATGTACATATAATTGGAGGAAGAGAATTACAATGGCCTCCTGGATAGAATAAAAGAGAGGATATATTATGCCCTATATCATTGATGGTAATAATCTAATTGGCAGTTCACCGGATATTGCAATTGAAGACAGTGATGGAAGAGAAAAAATTATATTATTGTCAGAGAAATTTCAAAATAGAAAGAAAAATAATGTTATTCTTGTATTTGATGGTGAACCAAAAGAATCAGCATACGAAAATATAGTAAATAATAAATTCAAAATTCTATATCCAAGATTTGGAATGTCAGCTGATGAATTGATTAAAAATATTTTAAAAGAGTATAATGATTTCAAAGATGTTATTCTAATCTCATCTGACAGGGAACTAAAGACTTTTGCAAAAAAAAAGGGTGCAAAAACTATTAACTCAATAGAGTTTTATTATGAGTTGAAACGAACTTATAAGATTGCCAATAAAGTTGAAAAAAACACAAAAAAAATTGATGTTGAAGTATCCAATAATGAGATTGACCATTGGATGAGGGTTTTTTCTAAATCTGAATAGATGGATAAAAAAGAAAAATTTAATATTGCAAATCAGGTCATTGATTTAGCAAAAAAACTTGGAGCTGATGAGGTTTCAGTAATCATCTCAAAAGACAAACAATCTACAATTGAAATCAGAAATGGGAAAATTGATCTTCTCGAAGGGGCTGATCAATCAAACCTTTCACTTTCATTATATATTAACAATAGATATTCTGTTAATCAGACAAGTATTCTTGACAAAAAATCATTAGAGGAATTTATAAATAATTCTATCGAGATAACAAAACAGATAAACAAGGACGAATATCGGTCACTCCCTGATCCAGACCTTTATTGGAAAGGTAGTAAAGCTGATTTATTTATTAAGGATAAAAAATATTTTGAATTGAAGCCTGAAACAAAAAGGGATATTGCTTTGAGTCTTGAAAGCAAAACAAGATCATTAAGCAGCAAAATAGTCTCAGTTACTTCTAATTATTCAGATTCATATTCAGAGTTATTAAAGATCAATAGTAATGGGTTTATTGGCGAAAAGAAGAGTACTGCATTCTCTTTAGGTTCAGAGGTGGTGGTCAGAGGAAATAATGGAGCATTACCTTCAGACTGGTATTATTCATATACAAGGTATTTTGATGATATTCCCAACCTGGATATAATTGCTGAAAAAGCTGTAAAAATGGCGGAGAGAAAGATAGGACAACAAAAAACAGCTTCTGGAATTTATGATATGATTGTCTCTAACAGGGCATCATCCAAACTGATTGGAATGATATTGTCATCATTAACCGGAAGCAAATTATGGAATAAAAATTCATTTCTAGATGGAAAACTAAATAAGAAGATTTTTTCGGATAAGTTTACACTTATTGATGACCCTCACTTGAAAAAAGGTTTAGGTTCCAAACACTTTGATGGAGATGGATTCAAAACAAAAAAACATACAATTATTGAAAAAGGGGTTCTAAACAGGTATTTAATCAATAATTATTTTAGTAAGAAAATGAAGGTTTCTCCAACAACAGGATCAACAAATAATATTCTTTTTGAAACTGGTAAAATGGATATATCTGAATTAGTAAAAATATGTTCCAGTGGAGTTTTTGTGACTGGTTTTCTTGGTGGAAATTTTAATAGTGCAACAGGAGATTTCTCATTTGGCATCAATGGAGTTCTAATAGAAAAAGGAATGTTGACCATCCCGGTAAATGAGATGAACATAACCGGAAATGCGATCTCTCTATTTGAGAATCTTTGTGAGATTGGAAATGATCCCTATCTGTATTCATCCTATAGAACACCATCATTACTTTTCGAGAATGTAAGTTTCAGCGGGTTGTGATTCTAAAATATTTTTCAATTCTATTAGATTCTTCACAGCTGCTCCTTTATAATGGTTGTTTCCAGAAATAAATATTCTTTTTGCCAATTTTTTCAGTTTTATAATTTCTACTGAAATTTCTGTCAGTTCTTTTAAATCATAATTATAGTTGTATCTGGCATCTCTTCCTGAATTTGCGAACCAGTGTTCTCTATTTCTGCCGTGTAATCTAAAATATGCAGTATCAATATTTGTGACAATTGATGTGATTGGAAGAGAAAGTGATATCAGAGGTTGGTCAATATTTGTCCAGATAATACCAGAGTTTTTAAAGTTCTCTATAATATCATTTCTATTCCAGCTATTATGTCTGAATTCAATTGCTAAATTATAATGTTTAAATATTTTAATAATATTCACAAGATAATGGAAATTTTTCTCATTTAATTTAAAAGAGTAGGGAAATTGTGCTAAAAGGCCAAATAGTTTTCTTTCTTTTATTAATGGTTGTAAAGCACTTATAAATGCATCAACTTCCGATTTAAACAATGTATATTTATGAGTGCAATTTTGGTTTATTTTGATCCAGAATCCAAAATTTTGCAAATTTTCTGTTTTTTTTATCCAACCTTCACAGAGTTTAATTGTTGGAATTCTGTAAAAAGTTGTATTGACTTCTACAAAATTGAATTTTTCTGATAGAAACTCAAGCGGATTAAAATTCCTGGGTTTTATTTGAGGGTAGACTGTTCCATTCCAGTCTTTATAACTCCAACCAGCTGTTCCATAGAATAGTTGTGGATTATTTAACACTCTCTTTTATTTTTATAAGTAGATCCTCTTGAAGTTTTAACATCTCTCCGGAATCACTCTCATGATCATATCCTTTAAGATGTAAAAGGCCGTGTACTATCAGAGTTGCTAGCTCATCATTCTCGGATATGCTAGCTTCTTTTGCCTGTTCTTTTAAAACCTCAGAACAGATAAATATGTCTCCCAAATAGAAACTATCCGGAAACTGTTCATTTAGAGGAAAAGTTAATACATCGGTGGGATAATCTTTATTCCGATATCTATTATTCAAATCTCTTGATTCCTTTTCATCTCCAATTTTGATTGTTGCATTACCAGTAAGTTTTATTTGAGTAGATACAAAAAAAACAAGTTTTTTGAAATATTCAGAGTTGATCTCATAATTATCGCTGATTATATCAATCATTTTTTCTCCTGAAAATCAAATCCTGGATATGATATCCTTGTATGATATATAGAGGATAGTTTCTTTAGAAAGCTAATTCCAATTATATTAATAGATTTGAGTGTCATTCCTTCACATTCATCAAACTGGTTTTCTGCAATATTTGAATCAATAATTTTTCTAATTACATTCTTAATCTCTTTTTCTGTTGGAGCAGAGAGGCTTTTAGATGCTGCTTCAACCTGATCTGCCAGCATTATTATTCCATTTTCAATATTCTGAGGTTTAATTCCCAGGTATCTATAATCTTTTATAAGTACTTTATCTGTTTCAACAGAATCATCCTCTTTTGCTTTATCGAAGAAAAACTTGATAACTTTTGTCCCGTGGTGCTGTAAAATTGAATCAGCAACTTCTTCAGGTAACTTTAATTTTTTTGATCTTTCAACCCCATCACTAATGTGCTGCTTTATCATCTTTGCACTCTCTTTTGCTGAGATCTTTAAGTGTGGATTCTGATACATTGAGTGGTTTTCAGTAAAAAAGTCAGGATTATCTATTTTTCCAATATCATGATAAAGTCCCATAGAAGTTAGTATCATTTGTGGTATATCAAGATCATTTGCTGCTGATTCAGCAAGTGATGCTACCATTTGAGAATGATGGTATGTTCCTGGTGCTTTTTCCATCATTTCCCGAAAAACAGGAAGGTTAAGATTGTTAAGTTCATTTAGTTTCAGCTCCGTAATGAGCCCGAAAAAACTTTCCCATAATGGAATTATGAAATTGGCAAGAAAAGGAGCCATTATTGCCGAAAAAACTCCGAGAATTACATTTACAATCAATATTGAAAAATCTATTTGTGGATTGTTTATATTGAAAAGTGTTATCAGGATTAAATTAGAAGGGAGTAACCATAATAATCCTGCCTTAAATACAGGAGATCTTTTTAATCTTTGATAGTATTCAATTCCAAAACTTACTGAAAGATTTCCAATTAAAACATATAAAGCTATCTGAAAATCCCAATTACAGATCATTGCACTAATAATTGCATTTAGAAATGAAAAAATAACTGAACTTTGCAAGTTAAAAATGAAAGCGATTATCAAGCTTGAAAATCCAAATGGGATCGCATAGAAAATTGAACTGTCAGTATAGGCAAAATTTAATTTGATACTATCCAGGATTACCGGAACCAGAAATACTGATATTCTATATATAAGAGCGCTCAATAATAATGTTGAAAGTGTCACAAAAAACAGTTTTTTACTATTAAGAAGATTTTGTTCAAAAGATTTATAAAATTTATTACTAAATAAGAATAATGCAAAAAGAATAATAAATATTATATAGAAATCTGAGACTTTGTTTTTTTCCAGATCATTAAAACTTTTTATTTGTTTAAGAATTATTATATCTCTTAAAGAAGCTTTATTATTTTTTGATAGAAATACTGTTTCCTTTTTATATTTTTCAAAAACTGGATTTACACTAGCTATAATATTTTCTTTTTCTTTTTTTGATTCATTATCTGAATAAGATACATTTATTTCAATAAATTCTAAAAGTATTTCAGCAATGAATTTTGAGTTTTTCGCTGAAAGATCCTGATTATTAAAAAAATTGATTAATCTTATTTTAACATCCTTCATATCTAAAAAACTGCTTATTTCTCTAAGCATAATTTTTTTATTATCCGATATTGTATTTATCCTACCGTTTCTACTTTTTCTAAGCCCACTTTTTGAATATAGGATCCCTCTTGATTCAAAGGTTCCAATAAGCTCCATGAGATCAGTTAAATTTATTTTCATAAAAAACTTTGAATTTACAATTTTTAAAATTTTTGATACCGACAAATTTAATCCAAATTTTGATTTTATCTCTTTTTGAACTGCAAATCCTCTGTTTTTACTTTTGGAAATGTTATTCCTTTCTTTTCTCAATAGACTGAAAATATCATTTATAAGTTTTTTTGTTTTTTCTTCATTATTAGTTATAGTATAAACTGGAACTAAATTTTTTATAAGCTCTGATCTTACTTTCTCTGTTTTATTTTTATCTTCAACTATTACGTCCTTTTGAAACATAATGTCCTCATTAACAATTTTACCTAATTCAATATTGAAAGAAGATAAAGCATCTTTCTGAGGGATATATAACAAATATGATATGAGTAGAGTAAATACAAAAATTGTCAGAAATTTATAATAAGAGAAAGTACTTTTATGTTCTTCATCTGACAGATTTTTCATTTTAATAAATTTTAGTTTAAATTTCATCTTTTTTTATCCTTTTTTAAAGAATCATATGCTTCTATTATTCTTTTTACAAGGGCATGGCGGATTACATCTTCTTTAGATAAACGAATTATTTTTATACCTTTTATCTTATCTAAAATCTTTACTGCAGTAAAGATTCCTGATTTTCTTGGATCGGGTAGATCTATCTGCGTGTCATCAGCAGTAATTATTACTTTTGACTTCTGACCTATTCTTGTTAAGAACATCTTCATTTGGGAGTTCACAGTGTTTTGTCCTTCATCAAGAATAATAAAAGCATTATTTATTGTTCTGCCTCTCATATAGGCAAGTGGGGCAAGTTCTATTACTCCTTTTTCAATTAAATCAGAAGTTTTCTCCATTCCAATCAGGGCATATAAAGAATCATAAAGAGGTCTGAAATAAGGATTGACTTTTTGATGAATATCACCAGGCAAAAACCCAAGGTTTTCTCCTGCTTCAACAACAGGTCTTGTTAATACAATTCTGTCAACATCTTTATTTAATAATAAGTTAAGCCCCATAGCTATTGCAAGGAATGTCTTGCCTGTACCAGCAGGGCCTAAACTGAAAATAATGTCATTTTTTTCAATAGACTTGATATATTTTTTCTGATTTATTGATTTCGGAAAAACAGTTTTGGCATTCACTTTAATAAAAACTTTATTTAAAATATCTATTGATATATCTTTTGTCAGACCATTTTCAGCCAATTTTAATGCTATTAAATAGTCATTATCATCTAAAAAACCTCTACTCTTTTCAAGGATGCAGATCTCTTTTATATATTCTTTTAAAGTCTCGCTTCCAGAATAGCTTTCGTCTATCATAAATTTATCACCTCTAATAGAAATATTAGTTTTAAAGGAAGCTTCAATTAGTTTTGAATTTTTTTGTAGATATTTTAAAAAGCTCTTTGATAGATCTTGCTGATAATTTATCTCATTCATAGGATAAGATTATATCGATTGTTTGAAAAAATGTCAATTATCATCCCGTAATATTTTTTGATTTTTGTCTAATTGCTTCGAATAAAACTATAGAAGTTGCAACTGAAACATTTAACGATTCAATATTATCTGAGTGAGGAATCGATAAGAGATAGTCAGAATTTTTTTTTAATAATTCAGAGACTCCATTATGCTCATTTCCAAGAATAATAGCAGTCTTATAATTAAAATCATAATCATAATAATTTGTGTTCCCTTCCATCACTGTACTTGCGATCCAAAAACCGTTTTTTTTCAATTTTTCTATTTCTGAGTTTAAGTTTACAGTTTGAGCTATCTTTACTTTTAGAAGACCTCCTGCAGATGCTTTTAATACAGTTTCATTTATTGGGGCAGTACCTCTTTGTGAAATAATAATACCATCAACGTCTGCTCCTGCGGCAGTTCTGATAATTGCACCAAGATTTCCTGTGTCATTTATTTTATCTAAAATAAGAATTAAACCTTTTTTAGAATTTGCAATGAGATCTTCTGTGGAATAAAAAGTAATAGGTGATATTTCAGCAAATACTCCCTGGTTTTCTTTCCCAATTTTTTTGTCAATCACATTAGATGGAACCATTTTATAAAGTATCTTCTTTTTTTTACATAAATCCATAACAATTCCAGTTCTCTTATCTTTCCTGCTATCACTTATCTGTATATTATTTACCGTAAGGTCACTTTTTAAAGATTCTATAAGTACATTTAAAGTTGATATATCCATTTATACTATTTTATAGTTTTTTATAACTATGTCAAGTTACTTGACTTTATTCTATATATTTGATAAAAAAGTATATGATTTGTAAGTTTTTTTATAAAAGAAACTTGCGATAGGGGAAGATTTATGGATGATTTTGGAAAAATACCGACAATGGATAGTGTTACCAGTTCGCACAATCAAATGAAAAATGAAATGACTGATAAAAAAATTATATCTTCTATTCAAGTTCATGAGAATTTAAAATTAATTTGGTTAAAGATAAAAGGAATTAAAGAAGATATTGAAAATGTAAAAATGTTGTACAGAGCAAATGATATAGGGGACCATAAAAGATTCATAAGTGAAATTGTCAAGGGAATTGATTATAATGCAAGTAGAGGAGACCACTATTTAAGAGAACTATTAGATGATTTTCAATTAAGAGGTAAAACGGGTGTGTTTGACCTGGAGAGTATAAAAAAAATGATCTCTGAAAGAGAAGCAAAAGAGAGAGCTCAATCTAAACAAAATGGTAATAAGAATGGTATCATAATGAATGATCAGTTTAAGTCTAATGTTAACGGCTCAATTCAAGAAAAAAAGAAAACTACATTAAAACTTAAACCTATTGGAAAACCTTTCAAGGAAGTAAACAGAGAGATAGTTCTTGCAAATAATAAAATGGATGATAACCTATATATTGTTGATCTTACAAATAAAAAAGTTATTTGCCAGCCAAGTGATATAGCTGATCTATATACTGATGAAATTGGTAGTCAGAAAGTGGCAAAAGCTACTACAAAAAAGAATGAAACCTACTTTATAGATACTTTTAATAAAAAATTCTTCTCGGGTCCATTTTATGACATAAAAGATGTTTTCATGACACATAGATATCAAAATATGATAATTTCACAAATTTTAAGTGATGCCGGCGAACGATACTTTATAAACATATTGGACGGGAAGAAGATAAATCCAAGTGAATTTTATTAAAACCTGCAATTTGTTGTTGATATAAAGCCTTCAAGTATGAAACGAAACAAAGTATTCTTAAATGGAATTGCTGGAACCGGAATGAGTTCTCTAGCTGGTCTCTTTAAAGACTCAGGTTATTTAGTTTCAGGATCAGACAGCAATTTTTATCCTCCAATAGATAAAATACTGGAAAGTATGGGGGTAGATTTATTTGAAGGTTATAATGCAGAAAATATACCGGAAAATATAGACTTTTGTGTTATTGGTAATATTATTTCAAGAGGGAATCCAGAAGCAGAGTATATTCTGGATAATAAAATAGCTTACTACTCAATGGCAGATGCTCTATATAAATTCTTTATAAAAAAAAAAAAATCAATTGTAGTTGCAGGAACTCATGGTAAAACTACAATTTCTTCCTTTCTTGCTTTTTTGCTGGAGTATTCTAAAAACAGACCAGGATATTTTATTGGAGGAAAACCGTTTGACCTCTCATCAAATTATAAATTGGGAGATGGAGAATATTTTGTCTCAGAAGGTGATGAGTATGAGACATCTTTTTTTGACAGATCTTCTAAATTTTTAAAATATTTCCCGGACCAATTGATTTTAACTTCGCTCGAATATGATCATCTTGATTTTTTTAAGACTGAAAACCAATATATATCTGCATTTAAGAATCTTGTTAATCAGGTTCCCTCAAAGGGCTCAATTATCTTTAATGCTGATTTTAAAATGAATCAGGATGTTGTTCAAAACTCTTTTGCAAAAACTATTTCTTATGGAAGCAAAGAGTCTGACTATATTATTAGAAATATTGAATTTAAGAATAATGGATATAATTTTGAATTAAAGAACCTGAATAAAGTTTTTAAATATAAAACCCCATTATTAGGAAAATATAATATATGGAATCTATCAGCCGGGATTATTTTTGGGCTGAATAATGGTTTGTCAGAAAAAGTAATTGAGGAAGCTGTCAGTAAATTTAAAGGTGTAGAACGTCGTTTAAACAAAATAAAAGTTTTAAAAAACACTGTTTTCTTAGAGGATTTTGCTCATCATCATACTGCGATTAAAAATGTAATTAATAGTTTAAGTGAGATTTATCCAGATAAAAAAAAGATAGTCTTATTTGAACCCGGGAGTTTTAGTATAAAACTAAATACTTATCAGGATGACCTTATAGATAGTTTTCAAAATGCTGACGAAATAATAGTTAAGAATCCTTTCTCTGATACCGGAGAAAAAAAGGACCGTCTGGATTTAAATGCATTTAAATCCAAGTTAAATAAAATGGGCAAAAAAGTTCATATATTTGAAGACTTTGATAATATCAAAGACTGGATATCAAATTGTAATTTTGAAAAAGATCAGGTTATCATATTATTGTCAAATAAAAGCTTCGGACACATTCCCACTTTTGTAAAAAATCTTAAATAAATATAACAATTTTTACAATAATATTTAAAACGAAATATTTTTTCAATAAATATGATTCTAATAGAGGTAATTTTTAGGGCATTTTGTCTAGGTATAAAGTCCTATTTCTGAAAACAGGTGTTTTCACTATTGAAAAAAATGGATATTCATACAATTATATGGATATGAAAACTGATGGAGAAAAAATGGAAAATGAAATTATGATTGAGGAAAAAATGAGTAGTGAAAAAATGAGTAGTGAAAAAATGTTTGACAATGTTGCAAATCTCTTCTTAAAACAAAATCTTAATGGACATGTTAATTCTTTGGACAAAACTATGAAAGAACTTGAAAAGCTTATTATTACAAAAGCCCTGTTTGTTTTTAATGGAAATCAAAGAAAAGTTGCTTCACTTCTAAAAATTAAGTATACTACTTTGCATGAAAAGGTAAAAAGATGGGATATTAGTTTTGAAAAACAGATTGTTTTTGAGGATCATCTACATTAACTCTCAGGTAAATAGTTTTTAAAATAGATTTTTAAAACTAAGTGAATCAAATCTTTTAGGAGCAATAATAATATGCTTAATGATATAAAAAGAATCATTAATTTGATATTACTAGTATGCCTTATTGGAGTTTCTGTTTTTGCATCCGGATTAAATGAAAAACAATACTCTTTTGATCATATTTCATTTAATGAGGGACTCTCACAGGTAACTGTAACTTCAATATATCAGGATAAAAAAGGTTTTATATGGATAGGTACGTTCGATGGATTAAACAGGTATGATGGAAAGGATTTTATAGTTTACCGTCATGACTCTGATATTCCTGGCAGTATTAGTAATTCGTTCATACAAGAAATCCTTGAAGATAAAGAAGGGGATTTGTGGGTTGGTACCTCAGAAGGTGGACTTAACAGATTTGATAGGAAAAATAATGTATTTATTCACTATAAGAATATTAAAGGTGTTAAGGATAGTTTAAGTAATAATAGTATTAGATCTTTATTTGAGGATAGTGAAGGGAATATTTGGGTTGGAACTAGAAATGGATTAAATCTTCTTAAAAAAAAGGAAGGGAAATTTAAGAGATTTATGAATATTTCTAATAGTAAAAATAGTATTAATGGTGAAATTGTAAAAAAAATAATAGAGGATAAAGAGGGTTTTTTGTGGATAGGAACAAAAAATGGGTTAATAAAGTTTAATAGAATTACAGAAAAATCTATTGTTTACAAGAACTTTAGTGATAATAAAGATATTATTGCGAATATTGTAACTTCTTTGTATTTTGATAAATCAAATGATCTATGGATAGGTACTTGGAGAAATGGGATTTTTAAATTTAATGAGAGGGACGGAACTTTTATAAAGTATAATTTAAACAAAAAAAACAGTAATAAAGAGAATTCATCAATTACAGGAATAATAGATATTAATGATAATGAAATATTGATAACAACTAATAATGATGGCATAAAAATTCTAAATAAAACAAGTAAGCAGGTTGATGCATTTATTAAAGATCAAAAAAAATCAGATTCATTAAATTCAAATTCATTTTTAGATGTATATAAAGATAGAAATGGTCTTATATGGATGGGAACTGCTGACAAAGGGATTAATATTTATGTCCCAGAAAGAACTAGGTTTCTTAAAAAAAACATAAGTGTTTATGAAAAAAACTATAAAAATCATAATGTTGTATGGAGGTTTATTGAAGAAAATGAAAATATCTTATGGATAATAACAGGAAGCGGTTTAGTTAAATATGACAATATAAAAAATAAATATACCCCATTTTATATTAAAAAGGATCTTAAAGTAAAAAACACAGAAGTCTCTATTGTATCTGTTCTAGATGACAGTAATGGAGTGTTTTGGATAGGAACGTCACCTAATGGTATGTATACATTTGACAAGAAGAAAAATAAATTTTTCAATTATAACTTCGTAGAAAATTATAATACATTATTAAAAACATTAATCATTAAAAACGGCATTGAGGACAGTAAAGGCAATTTATGGTTTACAACTAATCAAAATGGTGTAATCAAGATAAACAAAGAGAGGAATAAATTACACAATGTTACATATGATCCTGAGGATATTAATTCCATAGGAAATAATATTACTTCTGTAATTAAAGAAGGTAAATCTGGGATGATCTGGATTGGAACATTTGAAGGAGGTCTAAATAGGCTTGACCCAAAAACAAAAAAAATAAAAAGATATATGAAAATTCCTGGTGATAAAGCTTCAATTAATTCAAATACTGTTCTAGCAATAAGGATTGGGGATGATAATATAATATGGGTTGGAACTACAAATGGATTTAGTAAATTTGATACCAAAAAAGAGGTCTTTTATAGGTATACAAATGCAGAGGGATATTTGAACCAGCCGGTTTATGAGATTATTGAAGATAATAATCTCAAGATTTGGCTTGCAGGAAACAGGCTGTCAAGATTTGATCCAATTACTAATGATTTTATCTTCTTTAATAAAAGAAATGGCCTGGTTGATGGAGAGTTTAATTCAGGAGCTGCCTTAAAGAGTAAATATAACAAAAACATAATTTATTTTGGGTCAACTGAAGGTTATAATATTATAGATACAAATAATATTAAAATTAATTTACATGCACCTTCAATTGTGTTTACAAAAATAAAAATAAATGGAAAAGAGTTTAAACCCGGTAGTAACTCATTTCTGAAAGATGATATTTCTGAGTCGAATGAAATTACTCTCCCATACAAATTAAATAATGTAATGCTTCATTTTAATTCTCTTGATTTTTCAAATTCTACCAAAAATAAATATTCTTACAAAATTAAAGGAATTAACAAAGAATGGATTCATTTAGGGAATAGTAATGAAGTAGTTCTAACAAATTTAGCTCCAGGTGAATATAGACTATTAGTTCGAGGCTCAAATAACGCCGGTATATGGAGTGAAAAAGCTGCAGAATTAACAATAACTATTCTGGCTCCATTTTGGGCAACTTTATGGTTTAAGGGGATATTAATTATAATTATTTTGCTTATTTTGATTCAGTTTTTTAGAATGAGAACAAAAAGTCTTGAATCTAAATATGAAAAGGAAAATGCCATTAATAAGATTATGTTTAAGTATAATATTTCAAAGAGAGAACGGGAAGTAATTGATTTAGTTGTAAAAGGAAAAAGCAGTAGAGAGATTGAAAACGAACTCTATATTTCATTAAGTACAGTCAATAACCATATTTATAGTATTTTAAGGAAAATGAGACTCAAAAACAGAGGTGAATTGATAGTATTGATTAAAACTACAAAAGTTAGTTAATAATCAAATATAGAAACTGTTATCTATTAAGATAATTTAAAGTAGTTTTAATTAAACTTTTTTTATACAATATCGTATATATTCAATAATAATTAAATAAAAAATTGGAGGATTTAATGAAAAAATTTTTTTTTGTAGTAATTATGGTATTTCTAATATCATTTAATTCATTTGCCGTTAAAGATGTGCGGTTATTAAGAATGCCTGATATAAATAATGACCTTATAGTTTTTGTTTATGCAGGGGATATCTGGTCAGTTTCCTCTGACGGTGGTGATGCAAAACGACTGACATCTCATATTGGATTGGAAATATATCCTAAAATATCTCCAGATGGAAAATGGATCGCTTTTTCTGGAGAATATTCCGGATCAAGACAAGTCTATGTTATTTCGGCAAATGGGGGAGTTCCAACGCAGCTAACTTATTATAATGATGTTGGAATAATGCCTCCAAGAGGTGGTTGGGATAACATTATTCTGGATTGGACTCCGGACAGCAAAAACATAATGTTTAGATCTAATAGAACTGCATATGGACAAAGAAATGGAAAGTATTTTTTAATAAGTAAAGATGGTGGTTATGAAAAAGCTCTTCAGATACCTGAAGCAGGATTTGGAACATTTTCACCAGATGGAAATAAAATTGTTTATACACCTATTTCAAGAGAATTCAGAACCTGGAAAAGGACAAAGGGTGGTAGAGCAGCGGATGTCTGGACCTATGATCTTAAAAAAAATATAACAAAAAGACTTACAAAATTTAATGGAACCGATCATCTTCCATTCTGGTATAAAAATGGGATTTATTTTGTCTCCGATAGAGATTTGAAACTTAATATATATAAATATCAAGATGGTCAAAATCCTAAAAAAATAACTAACTTTAAAGAATATGATGTTATGTGGCCATCAGGAAGCAATGGTTTTGTTGCTTTTGAAAATGGAGGACATATCTATAAACTTGATCTTGACACAGAAAAGTCTGAAAAAGTGCCTATAAACATTACCTTTGATAATCCAAATTTACTTCCTTATTATAAAAACGTAAAGGGATTTATTTATGGGTCTACAATTAATAATGGTGGTAAAAGAACTGTTTTTGAAGCAAGAGGCGATCTCTTTTCTGTACCCGGTAAAAAAGGTATAACCGTTAATTTAACCAATACACAGGGTATAAGAGAAACATCGCCTGAATGGTCACCTGATGAGAAATGGATTGCATATATTTCAGATAAAACAGGAAATAATGAAATTTATATTCTTGATCCAAAAGGCAAAAAAGCTTCTATTCAGCTTACAAATGATAAAATATGGAAATCATCTGTTACATGGTCAAATGATAGTAAATTTATTTTATATACTATGGATAGAAAACTTCAATTGCTGAATATCAAAACAAAAAAAATAACAACCGTTGATAAGGATAATAGTGGTAATATAAATGATTATAGCTGGTCAAAAGATTCGCAATGGGTAACTTATAGTAAGAATAACAGTAACGGCTTGTCTTCTTTATGGGTATATTCAATTGAGAAAAATAAAGCATTTTCCATTACAGATGCAAAATATAATGATAATTCACCCATTTTTTCAAGTTGTGGTAAGTATATTTATTTTGTTTCAGATAGAGATTTTATCATGAACTTCCAAAAGGGTTTTTCGAGTATGGAATTTGATTTTGTAATGACAAATACTTCAAGAATGTATGCTATTGCATTAACAAAGGATGCACCTGATTTATTTAAAGAAAAAAATGATCTTGAAGATATAGAAAAAAAGGGTGATAAAAAAGATTCAAAATCTAAAGATAAGAAGAAAGATAAAAAAGAAAAAGACAAAAAAAAAATAAAAAAAGTTAAGTTCGATTTAAATGGTATTAATGAAAGAATTGCAGCCTTCCCTATCTCTAATGGTGGGATATCCTTAATTGTTGATATTGATGGTAAAGTTCTATACTTCAAAAATAGAGCAATAAGATTATTTGATATTAAAACAAAAAAAGACAATGTTGTTATAACCGGAGCTAGAGCTGCCGCAATATCAGCAGATAATAAAAAACTTTTATACAGTGCTAAAGGAAAATGGGGTATAGTTGACATTAAACCAAAACAGAAAGTAGGAAAAGATACACTTAACCTTAGTAATTTAGTTATGAAGATTGATCCTCAAAAAGAATGGAAACAGATCTTTAATGATGGATGGAGACTCTATAGAGACTTTTTCTATGTGTCAAATATGCATGGCGTCGATTGGAAAGGAATGAGAAAAAAATACTCTAAATTACTTCAGAATTTAAGTCATAGATTTGATCTTGATTATATTTTTGGAGAGATGGTGGGTGAGATTAATGTTGGCCATACTTATGTAAACTGGGGTGATTTCAAAAGAGTTAAAAGAGTTGATACCGGATTACTTGGAGCCGACATAGTTGCTGATTATAAAGTAAAAAAGTATAAAATCAAGAAGATTTACATAGGCGAAAACTGGAATGAGAGAACAAGATCACCTTTAACAGAATTGGGTATAAATGTAATTGAGAATGATTATATACTGAAGATTAATGGTATTTCAGTAACAACTAATGTAAATTTCTATAAGTATCTTGAAAATACTGTTGGTAAAAAAATCAGTATAACTGTATGTAAAAAAGCTGATGGAACTAATGCAAAAAAATATTGGATCAAGCCTGTAAAAAGCGAATTAGGGCTTTTCTATCATAATTGGGTTAAAACAAGAAGAGCAATGGTTGATAAATTATCTAATGGAAAAATTGCATATATTCATGTTCCTGATACTGCTATTAATGGAAATAGAGAATTCTTTAAAGGACTCTATGCTTATAGTAATAAGAAAGCTTATATTATAGATGATAGATATAATGGTGGTGGCTGGGATCCTTCAAAAATGATTGCAAGATTAACTCAGAAGACAACAAGTTATTGGGCACGAAGAGGTTTGAATTTGAGACAGGCACCCGGTTTTGCAATTAATGGACCTAAGGTTATGTTAATAAATCATTATTCTTCATCAGGTGGTGATTGGTTTCCAGATCTTTTTAAGAAATTAAAGCTGGGGAAATTGATCGGAACCAGAACCTGGGGTGGACTTGTTGGATATACTGGTACACCAAGACTTGTTGATGGTCCGAGGTTCGCAATTCCAACGTTTGGAATTGTTGGAACAGATGGGGAATATTCAGTTGAAGGTGTTGGGATTTATCCTGATGCCGGTTTTGAAGTAATTGACCGATCTGATCTTGTAGCAAAAGGGCAGGATCCAAGTCTGGAAAAAGCGGTTGAATATCTATTGGAAGAATTAAAGAAAAAAACACATAAAAGGCCGAAGGCTCCAAAAGATCCGGATAGGTCAAAATGGTTTGAAAAAGAAATTAAATAATTAAACAGTTCTCCCCCTACGACGCTTCATTTTTTTATGGAGCTCAAAAGATATAAGGTCCCCCGGGTAGGGGGACTTTATTTTTCATTACCAATATAGAAATTGATACAATTTTAATAGATCGGTACTGCTCTTAGTTTTTTTCCACTACTATCAAATTCAATTATTCTGAATGCAGATGTTCCTGCATAAAATTTTCCATCTTTTGCAAATGCAAATCCTTTGAAATATTCAGGCCATCCCGGTATTGAAGAAATTTTAAATTTTATAGTCTTCTCTGATTTTATATCATATATCGACCCATTGCGTAATCCACCACCGGCTATTGTTTTATTGTCAGTAGATATTCCTATTCCATAATTATATTGATTGGCGGGTCTGAATATTTTTACTTTACCGTCTTTTGAAATATTTGCATTTACATTTCCATAATTAAAGATGTAAACAGCCTTACTTGTAACAGCCATTTTTGCGTATTGAGAATTTGTGAAAAAGATAGTGGACCTGGAAATTAATTTACCTGATTTTGGATTAAATTCTATTATTTCAGATACTTTACCATCATTTTTTTGAATAAATTCTTCTCTCTCAATTCCTTTAAGATTTTTTGGTATCATATTCCGGGGAATCTTTTTTTCTATTTTTTTTTCTGATCTGGTTAAAACAATTAACCTTTTACCATCAGCATCAATTCCACATAACTGGATCTTCTTATCAACCGGTATAGATCTTAATAATGTGCCCTCTGTCATAGAGTAAACGTTTATGGAATATGGTTTTGCCCTGTATGTATGAACAATAGCTTCATTACTTATTGGAGAAACTGTTAGACCAGCTACTTTGTCATAACTTTTTATTAGACTGTAATCAGCCATATTAATAAAATTCAACGTTGCATCCCTGTTTTCAGAGACAAGTGTTGATCCGGTTTTATTAAAGGCAAGATTTAAAACTTGTGTTTTTACCCAAATTCTTTTTATAACTTTAAATGTTTTTGCATCCAGAATATAAATAACTCTGGAAATTCCACCTAAAGCAATAGTTTTGCCATCAGGTGATACCGCAATTCCCGGTAGACCTGAACTCGGTGTTACTGGATATACAAATGGTGATAGTAAAAAAGTAAAAACGACTAAAATAAGTAAAAAAATTTTCATTATATATCTCCTTTCAAAATTTATTGTTAAAAAAAGAAGTTAACATATAACAATATTTTTTACAAATTAATAAGAATTCAATTATTAAGAAGTTAAAAATTCTGTTTTTATTGATTAATATTTCTTGTTTTTTATATTGAAATAATATAAGATACAACAATATTTAAATTACATTGTACAATTGTATTAATAAGGAGTGATTTATGATTAATAGTTGTTTTTCACATATACCATCTGTTGGCTTATCGACTGAAAAAAAAATATGGGATAGTGGGGTCACAACAATGGATGAATTTCTCAATTCATCTCCTGCATTTCTTTCATTAAATAAACAAAGAAAAATTGATGATTATATTCACTTATCAAAAGAAAAGATAAAATGTAAGGATGTTCAATACTTTTATGACAACCTGCCGTCAAAAGAACATTGGCGTTTATTTAAAGAGCACCAGGAGTCAACCGTCTATCTTGATATTGAAACTACAGGTCTTAATATAGCATGGAATACAATAACAACAATTGCATTGTATGATGGAAAGGAGATCAAGTACTATATAAATGGGAAAAATCTGGATGATTTTAAAAATGACATTCAAAAATATAAAGTTATTGTTACATTTAATGGGAAAACATTTGATATCCCTTTTATAGAAAATCATTTTAGATTGAATTTGTCTCAAGCTCATCTGGATTTAAGATATATATTACAAAGTTTAGGGTTTTCAGGTGGATTAAAATCATGTGAAAGACAATTCGGGATTGGAAGAACTGGTGATCTTGCAGATGTTGATGGTTTTTTGGCTATCTCATTATGGAATGATTATAAAAAAAATAAAAATGAAGATTCTTTAGAAACTCTACTCTCTTACAATATTGAGGATGTATTGAATCTAGAATATTTAATGATAGAAGCTTATAATAAAAAACTTAAATCGATTCCTTTTTATATAGAAGGACTTAGTCTTCCCCCAAAAAAAGAAAATCCATTCAAAATTAATACACAGGCTGTCAAGAGAATACAAAGCCAACACTACTCATATTAAAAAAAGGTTCTAAATAAAAAAGATTATGCTATAGTCTAAATATAAACTAGCATAGTCTCTGACAAGGAACCAATACTATTACATTAGTTCCGGTCAATAATATCCAGAGCAGCCTTTATACCATCTACTGCTGAAGATACAATGCCACCTGCAAAACCGCTTCCTTCACCGATCATATATAAATTGTCAAAATCATCGACCTTTCCTTGTTTATCTCTTTTGACCTGGATTGGGGATGATGTTTTGCTTTCAAGCCCCAAAATTATTCCCTCTTCAAATCCGGATATTTTTTTTGTGAAATCTTTTATGCCTGAGATAAGAGAATTATAAATATTGGAAGGAAACAATTCTTTGAAATCATAACTGTAAAGGTCAAAGGGATAGCTTGATTTTGGAAGATTAGAAGATTGTCTACCAATTAATAGATCTGATATCTTATTTGCCGGGGCGGAATAATTTTTTTTTATGTTAAAAAAATTATTTTCAAGTTTATATAACCAGTCTAAGGCTTCATTAGGTTCTACTTCTTTGTTTAAGATTTTATTCAGATCAACTGCAGCAACAATTGCAGAATTTGCAAACTTAGAACCTCTATTATAATTACTCATGCCGTTGACTATATTTGTCTTTTCATTTGATGATGAAGGAACAATTCTACCGCCAGGACACATACAAAAAGAATAAACCGGCAGGTTATGATCTGATTTAAAAGTAAGTCTGTATTCAGCTGCTTTCATTCCCGGTAAAGAGGACTTTCCCCATTGAGATTTATTTATTGTTTCCTGCTGATGTTCAACTCTGCTTCCTATTGCAAAAGGTTTAGTCCTGAATGGCACGCAACTATCTATAAGGGTTCTATATGTGTTATATGAAGAGTGGCCTATTGCAAGCATTAAATAATCACATTCTATTTGATTTTTATTAGTCTTAATAGATATTACTCTTTTTTTTTGGTTTTCAAAACTAATAAATTCTGTATTAAAATGGATTACACCTCCAAAATCAATAAATTTACTTCTAAGATTTTTGACAATTATTTTTAGATTATCTGAACCAAGATGAGGGTTTGATAAATATTTGATTTCTTCAGGAGCACCCGCATCTATATAAGTGTCAAAAATAAACTGCTTTTCCTTTTTAATTTTTTTAGACCTTGCGGTGAGTTTGCCATCAGAAAAAGTCCCAGCACCTCCCTCACCATTTGCATAATTACTTTTCTCATTTAATATTCCTGTTGTTTCAAAATTAATTATATCGTTTATTCTCTGATCAACATGATCACCCTGCTCAATTATCTCAACATTAAATCCACTTTTTTGAAGAATTAAGCCAGAAAAAAAACCTGCAGGTCCACTGCCTATAATTAGTATTTTCTTATTGTTTTTTTTATACTTAATATTTAGTATTGGTTCATCAGGTGAATTGTTTTTTTGATTTATATTTAAAAAAGTTTCAACTCTAATATTCCAGAATATATTATTTTTGTTTCTAGCATCTAAACTTTTATTCAAGATTGTAAAACCATCATATTTTGAATGGTTTTTTTTTATTTTATCTTCAAGATCACTGTCATTATATCCAACAGGAAGTTTGAATTCAATTATTTTAGCTTTCATGAATTTATTATTAATTAAAAAGTAGTATTTTGTCAAATGAAATTTTATCCTAAATTGAGTGATTCTTTCGGCGGATAGATCAAAGCTTGTTGCACCATAAGGATTTTCAAAAATCCTCAATGTACTCATTAGTACATTTGCGGTTTTTGTAAACCTTCTGGCAACAACATTCTTAATCTCTACATCCAAAACAATCGCTCAACTTAGGTATATTCATTTAAAATTAAAACATGAATAAATGGTTTTTTCTGTTTTGTCTTGAAAAAAAACCCCTTATATGTTATAAAAACCAATAATGGCTAATAATTCGAATATATTTGTTATTGAGTCCAAAAACTCAAATACTTTAAAAGATAATGTAAATACTCAGATAGAAATTATTACAATAGATGAATTCCTGGAAAAAAATGAAAAGTTTAATAATTCCATCCTTTTTTTTGAAGATAATCTGGATATTAAATATGAGGTAATGGAAAAAATAGTTTTTTTTAATCCAGGACTTATTATTATTATTTTTTATGAGACTCAGATTGAGAATAGAGTTCTCGGGGATTATTTTAAAACCGGAATTGCAGATTGCACCTCAGTTAATGACAAAGAATATATTGAACAATTGCTGAAAAGATATAGCTCCGGGAGTGACGAATCAAGTTTAAATTTTTATAATAATCTCGTAAGTCAGTTTATGGAAATAGGAATTATCTCAAATAGTCTAAAAATGGCTGAAATTTTTTCAGTTATTGAAAAAGTCAGCAGATCTAATTCAAGTGTTTTAATAACCGGGGAAAGTGGAACAGGAAAAGAACTAATAGCAAAAAGTATCCATCACTTCAGCAAAAGAAGTGGGCAGAATTTTGTTGGAATAAATACCGGGGCAATTCCCGAGAATCTTCTTGAGAGTGAGTTATTTGGACATGTTAAGGGTGCCTTTACTTCAGCTTTAAAAGACAGAAAAGGTAAATTCGAGCATGCGCATAAAGGGACTATTTTTCTTGATGAGATATCAAATATGCCTCATTCATTGCAGGTAAAATTATTGAGGATACTTCAGGAAAGGGAATTTGAAAGGGTTGGAGATAATAATACTGTTCAGATCGATGTTAGAGTTGTTGCTGCAACAAATATAAATTTAGAAGAGATGATTAAAAATGGTGATTTTAGAGAGGATCTATATTTCAGGTTGAATGTAATCCCAATTAAAATTCCACCGTTGAGAGAAAGGAAAGCAGATATTCCTCTTCTTGCAAATTATTTTTTAAAGAAATACTGTAATTTGAATGAATTTAAGCAAAAGACAATTTCAATGTCCGCAATCAAGATATTAAAAGAATTCTCCTGGCCAGGAAATATAAGACATCTTGAAAATACCATTGAGAGAATGGTTGTATTAAATCCTGATGCGCCAATGTTATCTCCAAAAGATATACCTGAGGAGATTGTCTCAGAAAATATTGGAGGAAAATTTATTGATACAGATATTTCTTTAATACCTGAAGAGGGGATACCTCTCAATGATATATTAAAGAATATTGAACGTAAATATATTATGCAGAGCCTAGAGAAAACGTCATGGAATAAACAGAAAGCAGCAAAATTATTGAATATAAAAAGAACTACCCTAATTGAAAAATTAAGAAAAATTCAAAGTTGAAGTACTTAAAATATAATATTATTTAAAATGAAGAAAACTATTCTAAATATGAGATAGTTTTAACTAAATTTATTTATCTTTATTTTCCAGAGTCTCAATAACACCCGCTCCAACGCTATCCCCCCAAACATTTACTGTGGTTCTAAATCTATCAAGAAGCCAATCAATGGTCAGTATTAATCCAATACCTTCTATTGGAAGATTTACTGCCTTTAATACTATAACCATGGTAACAAGTCCTGCTTCTGGAATCCCTGCTGCACCAACAGCTGCAAGTGTTGCAGTTAAGAATACAATAACCTGTTCTACAGGACCTAGGGAGATTCCATAAACCTGAGCAATGAACATAACAGCAACAGCTTCGTATAGAGCTGTACCATCCATATTAATTGTAGCGCCAATGGGTAGAACAAAACTTCCGGTACGTTTTGATATCCCGTTTTGTTTTTCTATTGTTTCCATTGTTAAGGGAAGTGTTGCCGAACTTGAAGCAGTTGAAAAAGCATTTAATAAAGCAGCCCCAACCCCTTTCATAAATATATAAGGATTTCTCTTTCCAATAAAATAAAGGATTGCTGACAGGACTAAAACAGAGTGAATAGTCAATCCTAATATAACTGTAAAACTATACTTGCCAACTGCAATTAATTCCGGTAAGAATTCCTTAAATCCTCCGGCATTTCCTATCCTTGCAGAAATAATCCCAAAAATCCCAATTGGTGCTATAAACATTATCCAACCTACAATTTTCATAACTGCATCATTTAATATTGAAATAATATCTATTACTTTTTTTCCATTTTCTCCCAGGACTGATAATGCAGCTCCAAATAAAAGTGAAAAAAAGATTAAAGGCAGAATTGCCATTTTCTGCATTGCATTAAATAAATTCCTCGGAATCATTCCTTCCCTTTTATCAGCTTTATTTCCAATAAAAACCTCTTTTATAGTATCCACAGCATCCCTATTCTTGTTTTTTTGAATATTTTTTACCAAAAGTAAAACTATCTCAATTCCATTTCCTTCATTTTTAGGTATAATTTTATCGAATAATAATGTTTCATCCATTTTTTTTATTGGAATAAATTCTCCATTTCTTCTCTTTAGATAGATGGTTTCCCCTTTTTCCTGTCTCTCCCAGGAGCCGACTGTAATAGAGTTCTTTCCTGTTTTAATTATTTTCCCTATTATTTTCTGGTCAGTAAGAACTATATGATAACGTTTATTATATCTTTTTAGATTAATAGAATTACTTTCAAAAATAACTTTTTTATCATTATTTATTTCTATTTTATATTTTAATTCAGGAATTTTTTCTCCAGGCGTGACACCTTCACCTGGATTTATTATATTTACAAGTACTAAACCTATAAAAACTGATAAACCTGTTGTTGCAAGGTAATAAATAATTGTTCTTTTTCCTATTGAGCCTATATTTCTAATATCACCTAAATTTGTAATTCCTACAATAATTGATAAAATTACAAGAGGAACAACAATCATCATTAGCAGGTTTAAGAAAATATCTCCCAGTATCGCAAAATTCTTTGATAATCCAGGTAAAAATCCTCCGAAAAGGACTCCTAATATAATTCCAACTATTATTCCCAAAAGTATTTTTTTGTGTGTGTTATTATTTTTCATAAAAAATTATAATATAAAGAAAAATATTAGTAAAGTTTTAAATTATGTTTAAACAAAGGACTGTGAATTTTTTGAATATTTAATAAAAACAAAATCTATGTTTTTCATGATTTATAACACATATACTTAAAAAAATGATAAAATTGTTAATGAATATTATTGAATCAACTTTTTTTGTTTCGATTGAACAGATTTTAATTGTTGGCATTATAGTTCTTATTGGACAATTTATGTATGCCTCTATTGGATTCGGAGCTGGTATGATGGCCATATCTCTTTATGCTATATTATTTGGAAATGTCAAAATCTTTGTTCCGTTTTTTTTACTTCTCTGTCTTCCTGTAGAAATTTTTGTTACTTATAAAGATAGAAAAAAGATTGATTTTAAGGAAATTTATAAATTTCTCATATATATCACTCCAGCTATATTTTTGGGGACGTATTTATTAAAGAGTTTTTCAGGCAAAGGGGTTGTTTTATTATTAAGTCTAATTATTGTTGCTCTTGGATCCTACTATCTGTTTTTTGAAGAGAGAGTCAAATTCACCTTTAAAAGTAAGCTTTGGTTGCCTGTTTTTGGGTTAATCTCAGGTATTTTTGGATCAATGTTCGGGATTGCCGGACCTCCACTAATTATTTATTTTAAAACAAAAAAAGTCAATAAAAGTTATTTCAGGGTTATATTACTAAGTATATTTCTAATGATGGGCTTTTTAAAGATTATTTCATACTCTTATTTTGGACTCTATACAGAACAGATATTTATAAGTTTAATTCCTATATTGCCATTCTCTTTTTTAGGACTATATTTGGGAAATATCGCTCATGATAAAATTTCAGAAAATATATTCAAAAAAATTACATCTATTTCCTTATTAGTAAGTGGTTTAATATTAATGATTAAGGGGTTGCTATGATTATAAATGGAGTGGATAAAATAGAAGAAAGTTTTAGTTTAAATCTAAAAAAAAAGAAAATAGCCCTGATTACAGGGAGTTCAAATGCTGATAGTTCCGGTCAACCTGTTTTTAAAAAAATAAAGGAACTTGCAGGAGAAAATTTAAAATCAATTTGGTCACTACAGCATGGTTTTTTTATTGATAAACAGGACAATATGATTTTTTCGGAACCATTCTATTGGGAAGAGTTAGATATTGATGTAAGAAGCCTGTATGGTGCAACATTACTCCCGAAAAAAAACTGGATAGAAGGAATAGATGCTATAATTGTAGATATTTTTGACGTAGGAACACGGGTTTATACATTCGTTAACCATATAATAAAAATAATGAGGTCTTATTCAGGTGAAAAGATTGAAATTATTGTTCTTGATAGACCCAATCCACTGGGTGGAAGAATAATAGAGGGAAACCTGGCTGAAAAAGAGTATTTTAGCATTGTAGGGGAGCTGCCTGTCCCAATGCGTCATGGATTAACAGTTGGAGAGTATCTTTTATTTGCAAAGAAATATTATAAAATTGACATATCACTTGAAATAATAAAAATAGAGAATTGGAATAGAGATTTATTTGAGCCTTTATGGACATATCCATCTCCAAATATGCCTGTGTATAATACGGCAATTGTTTATCCGGGTGCAGTCATGATGGAAGGTGTAAATTTATCAGAAGGAAGAGGAACTACAAGGCCATTTGAATTTGTTGGAGCACCTTTTGTAAATGCTCTTTCACTTGCAGATCATATGAATAGTAAAAAATTTAATGGTGTACATTTTATACCAATTTTTTTTAAACCGGAGTTTTCAAAATTTTCAAATGAGATATGTAATGGGATTTTAGTTTCTGTCACTAACAGGAATACATTTAGAAGTTTTGAAGTATATTATGAAATCATTAGATGGGTATATAGAACATATCCTGAGGGTTTTAAATGGAAAAAACCGCCTTATGAATATGAATATAAAAGGCCTCCCATTGATATGATATGCGGATCGTCATCAATAAGAGAAAGTATCGAATCTGATATCCCATTCTCTGAGATAGAAAAAAAAATAAATATTAAAAATAAAGAATATTGGAATAAAATGGAAGAAATTTTATTATATTAATAGAATCTGTAGGGGCGTTTCGCGGAGGCTGTCTCAAAAGTCCAAACCTCCTTGAGTTATT